>NZ_MRZN01000002.1 GCF_002614725.1 Staphylococcus edaphicus
AATATTTTTACTAAAATAACAGGATCTATAGATGGTCTACCATTATCAAGGCAATATTTGTCTTCGACAAGTTCATACACAAAATTTAAATCTAATATCGTATCGACTTTACGTAATAAATGATTATTAGGGACTAATTCAGAGATAGAAATCATTTCATATTGATCTCTTTTATCAATTGATTTATTCAACATAATAAACACCACCACTGTTTAATTTACATATATTATAATATTTTTTGTGTAATATTGGCAGTGATTTATGCCGACTCCTGCGGGAATAGCACTAGCCGAAGACTACAGGCTAAGGCAGTGCCCGCGGAAAGCGTGCATAAAAAAACTGCCAACAAAGTCGTAGACTTTGTCGACAGTCTGAGACTTCTCCGAAGAGAAGTCTTTTTAGGATTATAAGTGACTTGAGTGTCCACCTTGCATTACCCAGAAAGTACCAATAACGGTAATTAAAGTAATGATAATCGCAAATAATACTTTAAACGCTTGTAAATTTCCATCTTTACCTTCAGTTAAATGCATGAACATTAATAATTGAACTGCTGCTTGAATAAAAGCAAAACCAAAGATGATGGTAATCTTAGCATTAAGTGCCATAGATGTGTATAAAGTTACAAATACTGCTAAGATCGTTAAAACGATTGAAGCGATAAAACCTACAGTATGTTTTACTATTGTATTCATCCGCTAAACACCATCCCTATCATATATACGGCAGTGAAGATGAAAATCCATACAACATCTAAAAAGTGCCAGTATAAACTAACTATAAATAATTTAGGAGCATTGTCTTTATTTAATCCACGCATAGCTACTTGAATTAATAGGCAAATAATCCAAACAATACCTAATGACACGTGGGCACCATGTGTTCCTAATAGAATAAAGAAACTAGACCAATAAGAACCGATAGTTAGATTAACACCTTCATGTACGTAATGCGCAAACTCATAAATCTCAAAGCCTACGAATACCATACCGAGTAAAACAGTGATAATCATCCAAATCATCATTAATTTTTCTTTTTCTTGTCTCATGTAGTAAATTGCGATACCACATGTATAAGAACTAATTAATAATGCAAATGTCATAATCAAAACTAGTGGTAATTCAAATAACTCAGTAGTCATTTTGCCAGCATAATCGCCACCGTGTTGGAGCGTTAATAATGCTGCAAATAACGTACCGAATAATGAGAATTCTGCTGTAAGGAAAATCCAAAAGCCAAGTCTATTTAAATTACCTTCATGCGAACGTTGATCAATTGTGTTTGCATCATGACTCATGACTTACAGCCTCCCTTTCTTTTATACGTGCATCACGTAAACGTTTTTCAGTTTCAGCAACTTCAGACGCTGGTATATGATAACCGTGGTCGATTTGGAAACTGCGGTAAATCATTGTAGCAAAGATACCAATTAAACAAATAATAGCTGGAACGAGCGTTTCAAAGATAAGGAAGAATCCACCGATAGTGAAGAGAATTCCCATCCAGAAACCAACAGGTGTGTTATTTGGCATATGGATATCAGTATAATTATGGTTATCTAAATAGTGACGACCATGTTCTTTCATATCTACAAATGTATCGTAGTCATTCCAATCAGGAGTGACAGCAAAGTTGTATTTAGGTGGCATTGCACCAGCAGTTGCCCATTCTAAAGTACGACCTAAGCCATCCCAGTTATCGCCAGTAGCTTCACGTGGTGCTTTGAAGAAGCTGTATACGATACTAGCAACTAAGAACATAAAGCCTAATGCCATTAATAGGGCACCAACAGTTGAGATTGCATTTAGTAACCACCAACCGTCTTCTGGCATGTAAGTGTATAAACGACGTGGCATACCATCTAATCCAAGAATGAATTGCGGTATGAAACAAACGTTAAATCCAATCATGAATAACCAGAAACACCATTTGTTTAATGTTTCGTTTAATTTGAATCCAGTCATCTTAGGCCACCAGAAAATTAAACCACCAAGACAGGCGAATACAACACCAGTTACTAACGTGTAGTGGAAATGCGCTACTAGGAAGTAAGTATTGTGATATTGATAATCTGCTGCTGCCATTGAAAGCATAATGCCTGTTACCCCACCGATTAAGAAGTTCGGTATGAATCCTAATGCGAAAAGCATTGGAGATTCGAAGGTAATACGGCCTTTGTAAAGCGTGAACAACCAGTTAAAGATTTTAACACCAGTTGGTATACCAATCAGCATGGTTGAAATTGAGAAGAATGAGTTAATTAATGCACCATTACCCATAGTAAAGAAATGGTGAACCCAAACTAAGAAACTTAAGAACGCGATACCTGCAGTTGCCCAAACCATACTTTGATGACCGAATAGGCGTTTACGTGCAAATGTCGGAATAATTTCAGAATAGATACCGAATGCCGGTAAGATAACAATGTACACTTCAGGGTGCCCCCATACCCAGAAGAAGTTAGCCCAAAGCATCGG
This sequence comes from Staphylococcus edaphicus, assembly GCF_002614725.1. Taxonomy (GTDB): domain Bacteria; phylum Bacillota; class Bacilli; order Staphylococcales; family Staphylococcaceae; genus Staphylococcus; species Staphylococcus edaphicus. The sequence continues at coordinate 2,478 of NZ_MRZN01000002.1, forward strand.
CATACCACCATTTGCAACTGAGAAGAAAGCAGTGTCGAATATTCTATCAGTTGTAAACAGAGCTAATGTAACTGTTAATACTGGGAAAGCCAAGATAACGATTAAAGCTGTAATAAAAGTAGTAACCGTGAACATCGGCATTTCCATAAATTTCATTGTTGGTGTTTTACATCTAAGTATCGTAACAAAGAAGTTAATACCAGTCATCAGTGTCCCGATACCGGAGATTTGTATTGCTATTAAGTAATAGTTAACACCAGGTCCTGGGCTGAACTCTCCTGCGAGTGGTGCGTAGTTTGTCCAACCAGCCGCAGGTGAGCCTCCGATTATAAATGAAAGGTTGAATAAAATCATACCTGAGAAGAATAACCAGAAACTTACGTTATTTAATACAGGGAATGCAACGTCGCGAGCACCAATTTGTAATGGTATGATGACGTTCCATAATCCAAAGATAAAAGGCATAGCCATAAAGATAATCATTATTACGCCATGCGTACTAAAGACTTCATTATAATGGTTTCCTTCTAAAAATGTATTCTCTGGAATTGCTAATTGAACACGCATCATCAACGCATCTATACCACCACGTACGAACATTAATACCGCACAGATTAAGTACATTGCACCAATTTTCTTATGGTCAATAGATGTGAACCATTCTCTGTATAGATATTTCCATAATTTGAAATAGCTAATTACTGCGATCACGGCAATGACTGCAAACGGTGCACCAATTTGTGCCATCGTTATCATCCAGTTACCTTGAACAAGTAATTGATCCCATGGAAAATTCATTAATGTCCACCTCCATTTTCATGGTCTTTTTTCTCAATTTTAGATGCTTTTTTATCTTTAGCACCTTCAGAGATTTTTTCCATTTCATCCATATTATGTGATTCTTCGTCTTTGAATTCACTATCATATGGTTCATTATTGCCTAAAATCATGGCTTTCATTCCATGACGTTCGTAGTTAGCATTTGTGATTTGCGGTTTACGTGCAGGTTGATCAGGTTTATCTAACACATCAGCTTTACGTTCTTCTTCAGTGTTAAAGTTTGGATCTTTCTGTACGTAATTATAACGATCATAAGCATAGAAAATATACTCAGGATCAGCGGCAGGATCAACAAATGCTAAATGCGTACCACTGAAAGTTAAATTTTTGTTTTCAGTAGTTGGTAAAAGTTGCTTGTCAAAAGTATCTTGATCCAACACTTTTTGGTTTTTAGCATCTTTTACCCAATCCTCGAATTTACTTTGGCTTACAGAGTTAACATCAAATGTTTGACGTTCGAAGCCTTCACCATTGAAGTTTGAGTTTCGTCCACGGAACTTGCCTTCTTCACTAGCTGTTAGTGTCCAGTCCATAGTCATACCTGTCATCGCATATTTTTGGCCACCTAATTGTGGAATCCAGAAACTTGTCATCATATCCATTGATTGGAGTTTAAAGACAACAGGGCGATCTTTCGGAATAGTTAAATGATTAACTGTTTCGATCTTTTGTTCAGGATAACTGAAGAACCACTTATAACCAGCGCTTGTAGCATAAACAACAAGTGGATCGTCTTCTTTCTGTGGTTTTTCCTCGTAATCATAAAGTGAATTAACCGTTGGAATGGCTAATGCAATTACAATGATTATTGGAATAATAAACCAAATTGTTTCTAATAAAGAATTGTGGTGCATTTTACCCGATTCATCAGTGTTTCCTATTCTATATTTATATAGAAAGACTGTGAATAGAGTAACAACAGCGGCAATAATAACAAGCATGAAGATGATTGAATACATAATCAAAAACTTCGAATCGCTTGCCATCGGCCCTTTTGGGTTTAAAACTTCTACGTTTGAACAGCCACTAAGCAAAATGAGTGAGCCAAAGAGTAGAAGCAAAGACTTAAATTTTGACACTTTTTTGACCTCCTAATACTACAAATGTAGGGCTTACCATCAATTTTAAGATATTACACGATATTTACAAGTGTTTGTGAGAAAAAAATTATTGTAAAATTAAAAGAAACCCAACAAACTCAACGTCTGGTGGGCATTCAAAGATTTGTTAAAATTATGTGTACATTTTGTGAAAAGTGTCATATTTAAGGCGGAAGGGTAATTTTCACCCTTAATGTGTGATAATAGTTATCGTTTAGCTGGATTTTAAACTATGTATGTGAAGGATTAGTTTATTTCACTTCTATATAACGTATTGATTTATTTGAGGCACCATCAGAATCTTCTACATTATATTCAATTTTATATTTCCCAGTTTTGTTCGTATTCACGTTGCCGTCAACTGTAATTTTATGTGTTAAGTCACCGTCCTCTTTGTCATAAGCGCGTACGCCATTTAAGAGATTATAGGCTTCACCTTTATCGATGATTGTATCATTTACACCTTTCAGTTCTGGAATTGCATTGTCTGTTGCTTCTGCGCTTAGGTTAGGTGATACAAGTGTCGCAGAAACGCCAATTGCTGATAATGATTGTATGAGTTTATTCATTCTTTTGACCTCCAAACAGAGACTTTAATTTATTTAACTTTACTATACTGCAATGAGTTGTTTAATACATCATACTATAGTCCTAATATAACTTATTTATTTAAAGTGCATCATAATTTTTAGTTAAAATTAAGTAAATGAACTTTTTGTGAATTATATCACAAAAACCTTTTGAATTACACTAAATTGTAATAGACTAAAAATGAAATAATTAAGTAATAAAAAAATGGGAGTGTATATGATGTTGAGCGAAAAAGAGAAAGCGATAATTAAAGAAACAGTTCCTGTATTACAAGAAAAAGGGGTAGAAATCACCTCGTTTTTCTACAATAGAATGTTTAATGAACATCCTGAATTAAAAAATATGTTTAATCAAACGAATCAAAAAAGAGGATTACAATCGACAGCATTAGCACAAAGTGTGTTAGTGGCAGCAATGAATATAGATGATTTGACGCGTATTTTACCTGTTGTTAAAGAAATAGCGTATAAGCATTGTGCATTACAAGTGCCACCAGCTGGTTATGACATTGTTGGTGAAAACTTGTTAGCTGCTATCAAAAATGTTTTAGATTTAACAGAAGATGACGTGATCTTGCAAACATGGGGCAAAGCTTATGGAGAAATCGCGAAGGTATTTATAGAAGTTGAAAAAGAAATTTATGAAAAGATGGCTTGGAATGGCTTTAAACCATTTGAAATTATCGACATTTCAAATGTGGCTTCAGATATTAAAACATTTACAATTAAATCTGACGGAATAGATATGAGTCAATTTAAGCCAGGTCAATATATTACGGTTGATGTAGAAAGTGAAAAATTACCATATCGTGCTAAACGGCACTACTCTATTGTAGAAGGTAATCGTAATTCACTTACTTTTGCAGTTAAAAGAGATGTAACGACCATACATGAAGGGGAAGTATCAACGATTCTTCATGATGAATATCAAGTTGGAGATATGATTAATTTGTCAGCACCGGTAGGAGAATTTGCTATTGTGAACGTTACATCACCACAGTTGTTTATTGGATCTGGTATTGGCGTAACACCTTTAATTCCGATGTTTAAACAAGCAACTAAGTCAGATGCACCGATTCAATTTATACAAAATGTTAATAATGTTGCTGATATTCCGTTCTCAAATAAATTAGAGACAATTGCAGAAAGTAAAAATAATGTCGATTATATTATTTATGATAAGCATAAATTGGGATATATAGATGCAGCTTATTTAAAACAATTTGTAACAGCAGATACGGAAATATATGTTTGTGGTGGCGCTAATTTCTTGAAATCTATAATAACTACATTAAAAAATATGGGAATTGATGAAACGAAAATTCATTTTGAATCATTTATCCCTAAATTAAGTATTGGGGTTTAATATGGTTAAAAGGTTGAAGCGTTAAGATCGTAAAAATTACCTAAAAAGACACGTATAGTTCGATAACTATACGTGTCTTTTATTTTACTCATAAAACAATGAATTTACCTTGCAATAAAATGAAACAATTTAAATGTTTAACTATAGGATTTATTTGATACCTCTGCGCATTTTTTCTGCTATAAGTGTATTATTTAATACCATTGTGATGGTCATTGGACCTACGCCACCAGGAACCGGTGTGATGGCACCTGCTACTTCTTTTACTTCATCATATTCAATATCGCCTTTTAATTTCCCGTTCTCATCAGGAGTATTACCGACATCGATGACAACGGCGCCTTCTTTAACATCATCCTTGGTCACTAAACCAGGACGACCAACCGCACTTATAATAACATCAGCATTTTTTAAATGACTATGCATGTCTTTTGTTCTTGAATGAAGAATCGTAACTGTCGCATTTTTTTGTAGTAATAATTTAGAAACTGGTTGTCCGACAATATGACTACGACCGATAACAACAGCATCCTTGCCTTCTAAATCAATATCAGCATGATTTAACAGTTCCATGATACCTAATGGTGTACATGGTACAAAAGTTTGTTGGTCAATATAAAGTTTACCTATATTTTCAGGATGGAAGCCATCAACATCTTTTGCAGGGTTGATAGATTCCAATACCTTTTGTTCACTTACTTGATCTGGTAGAGGGACCTGAACTAATATACCACTAACACTATCATCTTCATTTAAACGTTTTAGCTCATTTAAAACTTCTTCTTCAGAAGTTGTTTCATCTAGATGTACAATTTCTGATATCATGCCAATTTTTTCTGCGGCTTTCTTTTTAGAATTGACATAACTTTGACTTGCACCATCATTACCGACAAGTATGACAGATAGTTTTGGTGTATACCCCTTAGATTGTAAAGCTTCAACTTGATCTTTAAGTCCTTGTCTGTATTCTTTAGCAATTTGTTTTCCGTCTAAAATTTTTGCGACCATGAAAAATCCTCCTTGAATGTTTGAACTTTACTTAACATTAACATAATAATCGCACCAATTAACAGTCAAAAGACGTAGATTAAAAAGAAAAATATAGATAAAGTTCGATTTTTGGTTGAAAATGTGCAATTTACTTGTTATGCTATATCTGTAATATACATCTCTTAGTAGTAACATTTCAAATTTCTGAAAGGGTGTTCATTTTGAAAGTAGCAGTCATTATGGGAAGTTCTTCCGATTGGGAAACAATGAAAGAAAGTTGTTTGATGTTAGACCAATTTGAAATTCCTTATGATAAAAAAGTAATTTCAGCACATCGTACGCCTCAACTCATGTTTGATTTTTCAAAAGAAGCCAGAGACACAGGTTATGATGTGATTATTGCAGGCGCTGGTGGGGCGGCTCATTTACCTGGTATGGTAGCATCCATGACTACATTACCAGTCATTGGTGTACCTATTGAATCTAAAAGTTTGAAAGGCATAGATTCCCTATTATCCATAGTACAAATGCCTGGTGGTATACCAGTAGCAACAACAGCAATTGGTAAAGCGGGTGCTAAAAATGCAGGGGTCCTAGCAGCAAGAATGTTAAGCATAGGTAATCAAGCAGTCCAAATGAATTTGGAAAATTATGAAAAATCTTTAGTTGAGAAAGTGAGTGAAATGCAACATGAACTTCAGTAAATTAAAATTCGGCTCAACCATAGGTATTATAGGCGGAGGTCAGTTAGGCAAAATGATGGCACAATCTGCACAAAAAATGGGATTTAAAGTGATTGTATTAGATCCTGATATAGCATGCCCATGCCGATATGTTGCTCATGAGTTTATCAATGCTGATTATGATGATCCAAATGCATTAAATCAACTTGGTCAAAAAACAGATGTAATAACGTACGAATTTGAAAATATCTCAGCTAGCCAATTACAAGCATTAGTATCAAAGTATAATATTCCTCAAGGCTATCAAGCCATACAAGTACTCCAAGACCGTTTAATGGAGAAACAAACTTTACAAGCATCAGGCAGTCATATTGTACCTTTCATTCAATTAAATGACTGTGATGATTTAGATAAAGCGATTCATTCATTAGGTTATCCATTCATTGTTAAAACACGATTCGGAGGCTATGACGGTAAAGGACAAATCCTCGTTAAAGACACAACCAATTTAGACGAAGCACGTAAACTTATTCAAAACCAAGCATGTTTGGCAGAACAGTATCTTAACTTAAGCAAAGAAGTTTCTATGACAGTGACGATTGGCTTGAATAATCAAATTACTTATTTTCCTCTACAAGAAAATGAACACCAAAATCAAATCCTCTTTAAAACAATTGTACCAGCACGTACAGAGCATAATACGTCGCAAGAAGCACGTAACGAAGTAAATAAAATAATTAAGCATATTCATTTTATAGGTACGTTTACGGTTGAATTTTTTATAGATGATACAAATCAATTATATGTAAATGAAATCGCACCTAGACCTCATAATTCCGGACATTATTCTATAGAAGCTTGTGACTATTCACAGTTTGATACACATATTTTGGCAATAACTGGACAGAAATTACCATGCCAAGTTGAACTATTGAAACCTGCGATTATGATGAACTTATTAGGCAGAGATTTAGATGTATTAGAAGATCAATTTGCTGAACATCCTGAGTGGCATATTCATATTTATGGTAAAACAGCACGTAAAAAGAACCGTAAGATGGGACATTTAACTATTCTAACGGATGATGTAAATGAAACTGAGCAAAGTATACTAAAACAATTTGAAAGGAGATAAATATATGACTTTGTTATATGAAGGGAAGGCTAAAAGGATTTTTTCAACAGGAGCTTCTGATGTTCTCCGAGTTGAGTATAAGGATGAAGTAACGGCAGGTAATGGTGCAAAAAAAGATTTTATTGAAGGTAAAGGACGCTTAAACAATCAGATTACTTCTCATATTTTTAATTTTTTAAAAACTGAAGGTTTGAATAGTCATTTTATTGAACAAATTTCTGAAACTGAACAACTTGTTAAGTCTGTTGAAATTATTCCGTTAGAAGTAGTGGTTAGAAATATTGCTGCAGGCTCTATTACTAAAAGGCTTGGGTTTGAAAAGGGATATCAATTTGAAGAACCTTTAGTAGAATTTTTTTACAAAAACGATGACTTAAATGATCCACTTATCACAGAAAATCATATCAAGCTACTACATTTAGCTGATGATAATGAAATTAATGCATTAAAAGAAGCGGCAATGGAAGTTAATGCAGTATTAGTTGAATTGATGAATGAAATGAATCTAAGACTCGTAGATTTCAAAATTGAGTTTGGTCGTACGAGTGATGGACAAATTTTATTAGCTGATGAAATTTCTCCAGATACATGCCGTATTTGGGATAAACAAAGCGATATAAATTTTGATAAAGATGTTTATAGAGAAGATAGAGGATCAATCATTGAAACATACCAAACTTTTTTAAATAAACTGGAGGCACGTTAATAATGAAAACAATAGAATTACACATCACATTACAACCACAAGTATTAGATACACAAGGGCAAGCATTAAATCGCGCTGTTCATGACTTAGGCTACAAACAAGTTAATGATATTCGTGTCGGTAAAGTATTATATATGACAGTAGACGAAGCTACAGATGCTGAAGTACACAATGTGGTTACGACATTGAGTGAAAAGCTATTTGCTAATACTGTCATTGAAGAATACAGCTATAAAGTATTGGAAGAAGGAGAGAAAGCATAATGAAATTTGCAGTGCTAAAATTTCCAGGATCCAATTGTGATAGAGATATGTATAATGCGGCCATAAAATCTGGTGTACAAGCCGAATATGTTGATTATCGTAAAACGTCTTTAGAAGGTTTTGATGGTGTATTAATTCCAGGCGGATTTTCGTTTGGAGATTATCTACGCTCAGGTGCAATGGCAAGTGTCGCGCCTATTACTGAAGAAGTGAAGAGATTTGCAACAGAAGGCAAACCAGTATTAGGTGTTTGCAATGGTTTTCAAATTTTAACAGAAATAGGACTATTACCTGGCGCATTGTTACATAATGATTCGCACTTATTCGTCAGTCGTAATGAATCTTTAAAAGTTGTTAATAATCAAACGCCATACACAAATTTATATGATGTAGATGAAACTGTAGTATACCCTGTCGCACATGGTGAAGGTCATTATTACTGTACACCGGAAATTTATGCAGCTTTAGATCAAAACAACCAAATTATTTTAAAATATGTCGATAACCCCAATGGTTCGTTCAATGATATTGCCGGCATTGTAAATGAACAAGGTAATGTCTGTGGAATGATGCCTCATCCAGAACGTGCAATTGAATCTATTTTAGGTAGTAACAGTGGTGTGAAGTTATTTGAAGCAATGGTAAATAGTTGGAGGGAACAAAATGTCTAAGTTTATTGAACCAAGTGCAGAAGAAATTAAATTAGAACAATTGTATAAAGATATGGGCTTAAGTGATCAAGAATATGAAAAGGTTTGCGACATTTTAGGTAAAGAACCTAATTTTACAGAAATAGGCATATTCTCTGTAATGTGGAGTGAACATTGTTCTTATAAACATTCTAAACCATTCTTAACACAGTTCCCAACTTCTGGAGAGCATGTATTAATGGGACCAGGAGAAGGTGCAGGTGTTGTTGACATTGGTGATAATCAAGCTGTTGTATTTAAAGTTGAATCACATAACCATCCATCAGCAGTAGAACCTTATCAAGGTGCGGCAACAGGTGTCGGCGGTATTATTAGAGATATCGTATCCATTGGAGCAAGACCTATTAATTTATTAAATAGTTTACGTTTTGGAGAATTAACAGAAAAACAAAATCGCCGCTTATTACGTGGTGTGGTTGCTGGTATCGGTGGTTACGGCAATTGTATAGGTATCCCAACTACTGCCGGTGAGATTGAGTTTGATGACAGATATGATGGTAATCCTTTAGTGAATGCAATGTGCGTAGGTATTATCGACCATGATATGGTTCAAAAAGGGACTGCAAAAGGTGTTGGCAATTCAGTTATTTACGTAGGATTAAAGACTGGTCGTGATGGTATTCATGGCGCTACTTTTGCTTCAGAAGAACTAAGCGAAGATAGTGAAAGTAAACGTCCATCAGTACAAATTGGTGACCCATTTGTAGGTAAAAAACTTATGGAAGCGACGTTAGAAGCAATTACGTTTGATGAACTTGTTGGCATACAAGATATGGGAGCTGCTGGTCTAACTTCATCTTCTTCAGAAATGGCTGCAAAAGGTGGAAGTGGTTTACATTTGCGATTAGAACAAGTGCCTACTAGAGAACAAGGTATATCACCTTATGAAATGATGTTGTCAGAAACACAAGAGCGAATGTTACTAGTAGTCGAAAAAGGAACAGAGCAAAAATTCTTAAACTTATTTGATAAACACGAATTAGATAGTGCTGTGATAGGTGAAGTAACGGATACAGATCGCTTTGTATTAACGTACGAAGATGAAGTGTTTGCAGATATTCCTGTACAGCCTTTATCAGATGAAGCGCCTGTTTATGTATTAGAAGGTGAAGCGCCAAACTATAATGAGAGTAAAAATGATTATAGCAAAGTGGATGTAGAGTCTGTGTTTGATGAACTATTACAACATCCAACTATTGCATCTAAACGTTATTTATATGAACAATATGATCAACAAGTTGGTGCTAATACAATTGTGAAACCAGGGTTACAATCATCTGTAGTTCGAGTAGAAGGTACGAATAAAGCGATTGCTTCTACGATCGATGGTGAAGCACGTTATGTATTTAACAATCCTTATGAGGGTGGGAAAATGGTTGTAGCAGAAGCATACCGTAATTTGATTTCTGTAGGTGCTACGCCTTTAGCAATGACTGACTGCCTAAACTATGGCTCACCAGAAAAGAAAGAAATTTATCAACAGCTAGCGGATTCAACGAAAGGCATGGCAGAAGCGTGTGAAGTATTAAGTACGCCAGTCGTATCAGGTAACGTATCACTTTATAATGAAACTAGAGAGACATCTATCTTCCCTACGCCAGTTGTAGGCATGGTTGGATTAATCGAAGACATCGATTATTTAAATGATTTCCAACCAAGTGCTGGCGACACTTTATATGTAGTAGGTGACACAAAAGATGACTTTGGTGGTAGCCAAGTTGAAAAGTTACTTTATAAGAAAGTAAATCATGAATTTGAAGCGATTGATTTATCTGATGAAGTACAAAAGGGTGAATCTATTAAACAAGTGATTCGTAATGGTGTTGCATCACATGTTCAAACTGTTGGAAAGGGCGGTTTGTTGTTAACGTTAGCACGTATGAGTTCACATTACCAACTTGGTTTGAACGCACAATTAAACCTAACGAATGCACAATTATTTAGTGAAACTCAAGGGCGTTATATCGTTGCAGTAAAAAAAGGACAAACATTAGAAATTGAAAATGCTGTGGAAATTGGTCAATTAACAAACGACGATCAATTTAAAGTGTCTAACGGAGAAATTCAAGTGATACGTGATGTTCAAAACCTTACTGAAATATGGGAAGGAGCAATACCTAAATGTATGACAGCAAAGGATTAAATGAAGAATGTGGTGTATTTGGCATTTGGAATCATCCTGAATCAGCCCAACTAACTTACATGGGGTTACACAGTTTACAGCATCGAGGTCAGGAAGGTGCTGGAATCGTGTGTTCTAATGGAGAAACGTTAATTGGTGAACGTGGTCTAGGTTTGTTAACAGAAGCAATTTCTGATATTCAACTTGAAACTTTCAAATCCTATCAACATGCTATTGGTCATGTGAGATACGCAACATCTGGTAATAAAGGTATTGAAAATATCCAACCATTTTTATACCACTTTTATGATATGAGTGTTGCAGTTTGTCATAATGGCAATCTCATAAATGCACAAAGTTTAAAGCGTTCATTAGAACATCAGGGGTCTATTTTTCATTCATCATCGGATACAGAAGTGATTATGCACTTAATCCGCAAAAGTAAAGCACCTACATTTGAAGATGCTTTTCAAGAAAGCTTAAGAAAAATAAAAGGCGGGTTCACCTTTGCTGTATTAACTAAAGATGCATTATATGGCGCAGTTGATCCAAATGCAATTAGACCTTTAGCTGTTGGTAAAATGCAAAATGGATCCTATATTATTGCGAGTGAAACATGTGCGATTGATGTACTAGGTGCTGAATTTGTACGAGATATTCATGCTGGAGAATACGTAGTTATTACAGATGAGGGCATTAGAGTAGAATCTTATACGAAGCATACAACAACGGCTATTTCAGCTATGGAATATATTTACTTTGCAAGACCGGATTCAACCATTGCAGGAAAAAATGTACATGCCGTAAGAAAGCAATCCGGCAAACAATTGGCTAAAGAAAGTCCAGCACCAACTGCAGATATGGTCATCGGTGTTCCTAATTCATCATTATCCGCAGCATCTGGCTATGCTGAAGCAAGTGGACTTCCATATGAAATGGGATTAGTGAAAAATCAATATGTTGCAAGAACATTTATTCAACCTACGCAAGAATTGCGTGAACAAGGCGTTCGAGTTAAATTATCGGCTGTTAAAGATATTGTTCAAGATAAAAATATCGTACTTGTAGATGATTCAATTGTTCGAGGTACAACGAGTAGACGCATCGTGCAAATGTTGAAAGATGCTGGAGCAAGAGAAGTACATGTACGCATCGCGTCGCCTGAGTTTATGTTCCCGAGCTTTTATGGTATCGACGTTTCGACAACAGCTGAACTTATTTCTGCCAACAAATCACCAGAAGAAATAAGCGAACATATTGGTGCAGATTCGTTAGCTTATCTATCGGTTGATGGATTGATCGATTCCATCGGACTTGAAGTAGATGCACCATACAGTGGATTATGTGTAGAAAGTTTTACTGGTGACTATCCAGCAGGACTTTATGACTATGAAGAAGATTATATAGCACATCTAAGTGACCGCCAAAAAGCATATATAGCAGATCATAAACAATTCTTTGATAGAGAGGGTAATTTAAATGTCTAAAGCATATCAACAAGCCGGTGTAGATATTAATGCAGGTTATGAAGCAGTAAATCGTATGTCTAGTCACGTTAAGAGAACGATGCGTAAAGAAGTACTTGGTGGTTTAGGTGGTTTTGGGGCAACATTTGACCTATCACAATTAAACATGAAAGAACCATTACTTGTTTCAGGTACAGACGGAGTAGGTACAAAACTGAAATTAGCAATAGATAACGGTAAACATGACACAATTGGTATTGATGCCGTTGCAATGTGCGTCAATGATATTTTAACTACAGGTGCTGAGCCACTGTATTTCTTAGATTATATTGCAACACATAAAGTTGTCCCAGAAGTCATCGAACAAATTGTCAAAGGGGTAAGTGACGGTTGTGAAGAGACACATACTGCTTTAATTGGTGGAGAAACTGCAGAGATGGGTGAAATGTATCACGAAGGTGAATATGATTTGGCAGGATTTGCTGTAGGTGCTGTTGAAAAAAGTGAATATATTGATGGTTCTTCCGTAAAGCCTGGTCAAGTTATCATAGGACTTGAATCTAGTGGTATTCATTCAAATGGTTACAGCTTAGTGAGAAAATTAATCGAAAAATCTAAAATTGATTTACAAGATAACTACAATGATGAACAAACATTTTTAGAAGCGTTTTTAGAACCAACAAGATTATATGTTACTCCAGTATTAGCTGTTAAAGAAGCTGTTAATATTCATACTATGACACACATTACAGGCGGTGGATTTTATGAAAATATTCCTAGAGCATTACCGGAGGGTGTCACTGCCAAAATAGACGTAACTAAATTCCCGACATTACCAATTTTTGATTGGTTGCAACAACAAGGAGATATTGAAACTGAAGAAATGTACAATATTTTTAATATGGGTATAGGTTTTACAATCGTAGTAGATGAGGCCCAAGTACAAACGACTTTAGATATACTAAAAAAACAAAATGTAAATGCTTATGCAATTGGAGAAATCGTTGAAGGCGAAGAACCAATTCAATTAACGGGGGTATAAAAGTGACCAAAATAGCTATTTTTGCGTCAGGGTCAGGTAGTAATTTTGAAAGTATAATGACACAAATTGAGCAAGGTAATCTTCCTCATATTGAAGTAACAGCATTGTACACAGATCAAGTGAGTGCACATTGTATTGAACGTGCTAGGAAATACAATCTAGATGTACATATTAACGAATTGAAAAACTTTGATTCTAAAGCAGACTACGAACGGAAAATTATAGAGTGGCTTACTTCAGAAAAAGTTGAATGGATAGTCTTAGCAGGCTATATGAAATTAATTGGCGAAAATATTTTGAAAGCCTATGACAAACGCATATTAAATATTCACCCTTCTTTATTACCAAAATACAAAGGTAAGGATGCTATAGGTCAAGCATTAGCAAATGGTGATGACATAACGGGTACAACGGTACATTATGTTGATAGTGGGATGGATACAGGAGAAATTATCGAACAAAGAACATGTGATATATACCCGGACGATACTAAAGCTGATTTAGAAGAGCGAATAAAAGCATTAGAACATGAATTATACCCAGCAGTCATTTCAAAAATCATTCAATAAGAGGTGCAAGTAATAATGAAGAAAGCAATTTTAAGTGTGTCTAACAAAACAGGGATTGTAGCATTTGCGCAATCACTTACAGAAAATGGTTATGAATTATATTCAACAGGTGGAACGATGCGTGCAATCGCAGAAGCGGGCGTACCTGTAAAATCTATTTCTGACTTAACGCAATTTGAAGAAATTATGGATGGCAGAGTTAAGACATTACATCCATCTGTGCATGGTGGTATTTTAGCAGATCGTGATAAACCTGAACATTTAGAACAATTAAAAGAACAACAAATTGAATTAATAGATATGGTCGTGGTGAATCTTTACCCATTTAAAGAAACGGTTGCTAATCCAAATGTTACAGAAGATGACGCGATTGAAAATATTGATATTGGTGGTCCTACAATGTTACGTGCAGCAGCTAAGAACTATAAACATGTAACAACAGTAGTTCATCCTGCTGATTATAATGAAATCATAAATAGATTAAAAGAAGACCAATTAGATGAAGATTATCGTAAATCATTAATGATTAAAGTATTTGAACATACAAATGAATATGATGCTGCAATAGTCGATTATTTTAAAGATAATAAAGAAAGTTTACGTTATGGTGAAAACCCACAGCAGTCTGCATATTTTGTACGTACTTCGGATGCATCACATACACTTGCCGGTGCTAAGCAATTACACGGTAAACAATTAAGTTATAATAATATTAAAGATGCTGACGCTACTTTATCACTTGTTAAACAGTTTGACCAACCAGCAGCAGTTGCTGTGAAACATATGAATCCTTGTGGCGTTGGCGTTGCTAGTTCAATTGATGAAGCTTATCAACATGCCTTTGAGGCTGACAGTCAATCTATCTTTGGTGGTATTGTAGCTTTAAATAGAACAGTTGAAAAATCATTAGCTGAAAAATTGCATGCTATTTTTCTAGAAGTTATTATTGCACCAAAATTCACGCAAGAAGCTTTAGATGTTTTAGGCCAAAAGAAAAATATTAGATTATTAGAAATTGATATGACGATTGATAATAGTGAACAAGAACTTGTATCAGTTTCAGGTGGTTACTTAGTACAAGACAAAGATAATGTGAAATTAAGTCGCGAAGATATGACTGTAGTAACGGATGTTGAACCTACAGAGGCACAATGGGATGCGATGTTGCTTGGATGGAAAGTCGTTGCATCAGTTAAAAGTAATGCTGTTATATTGAGCAATGCAAAGCAAACTGTTGGTATTGGGGCAGGTCAAATGAACAGGGTAGGTTCTGCACAAATTGCAATTGAAAGAGCAATTGAAATAAATGATGATGTTGCTATGGTTTCCGATGGTTTCTTCCCAATGGATGACACAGTAGAATTAGCTGCAAATTCCGGCATTAAGGCAATAATACAACCTGGAGGTTCCATCAAAGATCAAGAATCAATCGATATGGCTAATAAACATGGCATTGCGATGGTTACAACAGGTGTTAGACATTTTAAACATTAATCAAATTGGAGGAAATGTAATCTATGAAAGTACTCGTAATTGGTGCAGGTGGTAGAGAACACGCAATTGCATACAAGTTGAAACAATCACCACTCATTAATGAAATACACGTGATACCTGGTAATGATGCAATGATAAACGTCGCTACTGTGCACACAGATATAAAAGAAACTAACCATGACAAGATAGTGGCATTTGCTAAAGCGCATGACATAGCGTGGGTAATTATCGGTCCTGAACAACCATTAACGGAGGGCTTAACTGATAAATTGCAAACAGAAAATATTAATGTGTTTGGACCAAATAAAGCTGCAGCACAAATTGAAGGTTCAAAGCTGTTTGCCAAACAATTGATGGAAAAATATGACATTCCTACAGCAGCTTATAAAGAGATAAATAGCAAAACAGAGGCGCTAGACTACATTCAGACATGTGATTTTCCAGTTGTATTAAAAAAAGATGGCCTGGCAGCAGGAAAAGGTGTAATTATTGCCAATAATTTTGAAGAAGCACAAGATGGTATAGAAATTTTATATCCTGAAGAAAATAGCACAGTTGTATTTGAACAATTTCTTGAGGGAGAAGAATTTTCGCTAATGACATTCGTTAATGGGGATTATGCTGTACCATTTGATTGTATTGCACAAGATCATAAACGTGCATTTGATTATGACCTGGGTCCTAACACAGGTGGTATGGGTGCGTACTGTCCAGTTCCCCATATAGATGAAGCAATGATTGAACGTACGAATAGAGATATTGCACAGCCTATTGCGAAAGCAATGGTGAATGAAGGTTATTCATTTTTTGGTGTACTATATATAGGTGCGATTATAACAAAGGACGGGCCAAAAGTTATAGAATTTAACGCACGATTTGGGGACCCTGAAGCACAAGTCTTGTTGACACGAATGGAAAGCGATTTAATGCAGCATATTTTAGATTTAGAGGCAAAACAACCGATCCAATTTAAATGGAAGAAAAATGCAGTTGTTGGTGTGATGCTTGCTTCAAAAGGATACCCGGGCGCTTATAATAAAGGGGCTGAGGTTTCAGGATTTACATTAGACGGTCAATATTTTGTGAGTGGATTAAATAAAATAGATGGACGCTATGTAACGTCTGGTGGACGCGTAATTCTTGCTTTAGGTGAAGGTAGCGATATTAGAGAAGCTAAAGTGAATGCATACGAAGCGGTAAAGCAAATGAATAGTGATGCTTTATTTTATCGGAATGATATCAGTGATAAAGCAATACAAAAATTATAATTTGATTAAGAAAAATAAAGAACGATGAAACAAACTGGTTTAGGTTTTGTTTCATCGCTTTTATTTTGGATAAAAATGATTTTGAAAAGTGAGTTGAACTATTTAATAAATACTTGTTATACGAACGTCGTCAATCCCTGTTATTGGGAAATATAATGCCAAGTAATAGGCACTAATTAAAATAAACCCTACGACGATAATTAATAGAAAATCTTTATACGAGAAAGGTGCATGATAATAATATGTTCTAGGCCCATCTTTGAAGCCTTTTTTCTCCATTGCTACTGAAAGCTGGTGTGCTTTTTTAATATTTTGACTCAATAAGGGTATGATTAGGTGTTTTAGTCTTTTTATACCGCGATAATTTTGAGCGTTTATTAATTGATAGCGAATCTTTAATGATTTTCTTAATTGTAAAAAAGAGATGATCATTAATGGAACCATTCGAATTGCTGCCATAAAGGCATATGCCACTTTGGGTTTGACCTTTAAGTGCTGCATTAAACTGTAAAATACAAGAACAATTTGTGAAGTGAAGGCGATTAAAATTCCAAAAAACGAAACCGTTGTCGTACGCATAGCTAAATGTAAGCCTCGAAACAGACTTTCAGTTGTGATTTGAATAAAACCTAATTTGAAAAGTACGTGTGTACCATCGCCATAAAAAATCATGAATAAGGCTGACACTAAACTGAATAAAATAGTAAATACAATAAAGATAAATGTGACTTTGAACTGTAGTCCATTGAATATTAATAATAATACAAGTATTAAACAAGTAATATAGAGCATGTAATCAAATTGGTGAACAAAGATCACAAAGAAAAATAATATGACAGCTATTACTAATTTAGTGATGATATTAACATCATCGATGAAAGAACAATGTTTTTTCCATTTTTCAAACATATGTATCACCTGTCTTTTCTACTAAATGGTGATGTTCGAGGTGTAGTCTTCGTGTTGGATAACGCGCAATAATTTCTGGATCGTGTGTAACCATAATAATTGTTTGGCCTTGTGTAACTCGTTGTTGGAATAATTTGATAAGGTTAAACGTATTATGACTATCAAGACCAAATGTTGGTTCATCCAAGAGTATTAAGTCTGACTCAGCACTTAAAGCTATTGCAACACTTAAACGTCGTTTTTGCCCCATGGATAATTCATAAGGGTGTTGCGTTTGTACAGAGGTGAGATTCAGTGTTTTTAATAATGATACTGTATGTTGTTTGGCTTCATCCGTGGAATTAAATTTATTGTTATTTTGAATATGAATTTCATCGTATACGGAATTTGTAATAAATTGTAATTCAGGGTTTTGATATACCAGATACATATGTTTTGCTGCAGTTTTAATTTTGCTGTAAAGATGATGATTGATATACATTTTGCCGTCATAGTTAATCAATTGCATAATAGATTCAAGTAAAGATGTTTTGCCTGATCCATTTGAGCCAGTAACTGATATCCATTCACCCGCGCTGATTTCTAGGTGAGGGATTTCGATGAGTTTGTTTTTACCACGTTTAATAACTGTATTTTGAATCTGAACATTAAAACGAGCTGTGTCTGGATTCGGAAATTGTATTGTTTGTGGTGCAGATGCCCAAGCGTTTGGATGCCATACGCCGTATTCGGTTAATAATGTTTCATAATGAGTTAAAATGTGAGAAGGGGTTGCATCTGCAATGATTGCTCCGTCATAATTCATTAAAATGACACGATCTACATGTTGCCAAATATGCTCAACCTTATGTTCTACAATAAGTACGGTTTGATCTTGCCACAATGATTGAATTTTTTGCCATAAATCAGCAGTTGACTCAACATCCAACATTGCGGTAGGTTCATCTAAAAATAAAGTCGTTGCCTGCTGTAAGATCGTTTCAGCAATTGCAAGCTTTTGTTTCATACCCCCGCTTAATTCGTTTATATATTGATTTGTATCAACATTTAACCCAACAGTATTCAGTGCTTCATTAATACGATTATGCATTTCCTCTTGTGGAACTTGTTGATTCTCTAACACAAATGCAAGTTCTTCATAAACCTTAGGCATACAAAATTGACTATCTGGGTCTTGAAATATCACACCACTTGCGGAATCAATTTCAAGTTCATCATATTTTATAGGTAAATCAATCAAGTTTGGTACGATACCACTTAACACATTTAATAATGTGCTTTTACCGGAACCAGAAGGGCCTAATAACAACACTTTTTCTTTATCTTTAATTTGTATAGATAAATTATCAAATATTTTTTTCTGGCCATTTGGATATTTCAAGCGTAAATTTTTAGTAGCTATCAACGTTATTGCTCCTTATAAGTTGTCGTAATCACTCTGGCTTGCTGGTCTAAACAATTTGGTCACTCCAGTTTGATCAAGTGCTTTTACGATGTAATAAGATAATAGACCGGCAACTACGATACCGCTAATTAATCTGAATACAACGTATAAAGTAAGATTCCAACCGGCAATTTCTCCCAGATAACCATATGCGAAATCTAAAGGTAACGTTGCAACCGAAGCTAAAAATCCAGCAAGCATTGCGACCATTGCCGAACGTGACTTATAGCGGAAAATGGCAAATACAATTTCACAAGCCAACCCTTGTAACAAAGCGTAGACCATAGTGGCTATATCAAAACGTCCCATTACGATTGTTTCACCAGCACCTGCAGCAAATTCTGCAAGTATTGCAATGCCTGCTTTTGGGATTATGAGATAAGCTACGATTGCTGCCATAAACCAAGCGCCATATGTAAGTTCTTCAAAATGAAGCCCAGTTACTTGTACGGCTTTATATACGAAATTCCATAAATTATAAATGATTGCAAAGACAACTGCTATCAATACAGTTACAAGAATTTCGGAAAGTTTTAAACCTTTTGACATAAATGTTCCTCCTAATATAAAAACGCACAACCTTCTAGAAAGTTGCGCGTTAAAATATAGGCATACGGATACCAATGATAAACAATGATATCGCAGTACACTTTCCTACGCTAGTTTAATCTAGATCAGGTTCAAAGGGTTTGAGGGTATACCTCATCTCAGTCACAAAACACCCCTAGTGCGAATGGTTTATTTAATTTTAATTATAATGTATGACTTTTATAGGATTATGTCAAGGTCAGTACAGAAATTAATAGATGGCAATTTAGATAAAGTAATCAACGTTTACTAATAGAATTAAATAAAATATTCATTGCTATAGTATAGCTAATCCAAAAAAGGGAGGAGACAGAAATCTGATTTAAAAATAGATTTCATAGTCTCACTCCCATATCGGATTTACATTTATATTGATTTGTATCTAATACGAGCATTCAATTAATCTAAAGTGTCTTGAATATTTTGTTTCGTTTCTTCTGTACTATTATCAGCAGCTTCTTTTTCTTTTTTTAATTTATCTTCAGCTTCTTTTGCTTTTTCAGCCGCCTGTTTGTTTAGTTCTTCTTTACTCATAAATAAAAGCACTCCTTTAAAGTTTATGATTAGTTACATTTATTATCTACCACAATTTAACAAAATATAAACGCCTCATTTAAACTGTGAGCTTTGAAGCGAATTGAATAATCGATGATTAGCACGTTGGTAACTTAGGTATAATTAATAGCTGTAGGTTATTCAGAGATGTTTTAAAATTAAATAGTATGCAATGAGAAAAAATTGTTTGACCACAAATAATAAGTGGAAATTTGACTATGAATGATTTTATATCATACTATGGACTTA
This sequence comes from Staphylococcus edaphicus, assembly GCF_002614725.1. GTDB lineage: Bacteria > Bacillota > Bacilli > Staphylococcales > Staphylococcaceae > Staphylococcus > Staphylococcus edaphicus. Next base: position 22,567 of record NZ_MRZN01000002.1, read on the forward strand.
TTTATTAGATAATTAAAGACAAGAACTAAATGTTAATATATAATAACTTTTGAGGTGAATGGTATGTCTTTTTTAAAGAAACACGCTGAGATATTATATAGTTATATGATAGGCATCGTTTCGCTTTTCACAGGTCTCATCATTTTAATTAATTTGCCGTTAATAAATAAATTAAATGGTAAAGGTAAAATGGAGTTGCATATCCATAATGTATGGGATTTTATAAACGCATTTTTTGGTGAAATAATTAGAGTAATGAGTAATTACATAGGTAATTTTCCGATAATTAGCGCCATTATCATTATCTTGTTTGGTATTGGTGTTATCATGATTGGCTTTACTTTATTTAGAACGACAAGATATGACTATGATATTTCAGTATTCTTTTTAGTTATTGGTATTCTTTTCTTTATCATAACACTGATATTAATGACTCAGGTTTATAGCTTTTTTGCTATTATTTTCGTAATACCATTTGCAATTCATATTGGTTATATCGTTTATAAAGACGAGTTAAATACAGAACATAGAAAATACCATTATTTATGGATTATTTTCAGTTATGGAATAAGTTACTTAATAACACAAATTGTTTTATATGGAAGAATTGAAAGTGATGAAATCATACCAATTGATATTTTGAGTGTTAACACATTCTTCATTATCATGTGGTTACTTGGACAAATGTCTATTTGGAACTTTTTATTCTTAAGAAGATCACTTCCTTTAACAAAGCAAGAACTAGGGGAAGAAGAACCAGAATTATCAAGAACTAGCAAAGAATCAGTAACAAATCAAACAAAAGAAACATGGAAAACACTACAAGATAAAACAACTGAATTCACACGAAAAACACGTAGAAGTGTTGATATTCAAAAAGTTAGAGACAAAAAAGATAAGTTTATTGCAAAATGGAAAGAAATTATTGATATTCAAGAGGACGATGTTCCGAACTGGATGAAAAAGCCAAAATGGATTAAACCTGCGTATGTAGAATTATTCTGTGGTGCAATTTTATTATTCTTTACGTTAATTGAATTCAATAATAGAAACTCGCTATTTGTTTCAGGTAACTGGGAAATTTCGCAAACGCAATATGTTATAGAATGGATTACACTATTTTTCTTAATGATTATCATCATTATATATATATTGACGACTTTAACGAATTTCTTGAAAGATAGATTCTATTATTTACAAATGTTTATGGTTAGTTTATTATTCTTCAAATTACTTACTGAGTTTATGAATATAATGGTTCATGGATTATTATTATCCATTTTCATTACACCTATTTTAATCATTATGCTCTTTGCAATCTTTGTTGCATTTATTATGAAGTTACGTGAACCATCTAAATATTAGAGGTTTACCTGAGCTTTGGCTCATGCATAAGACCTACTAACTCAATAAATTGAGAAGTGGTTTTAGAGGAATACCTGAGCTTTGGCTCATGCATAAGACCCACTAACTCAATAAATTGAGAAGTGGTTTTAAGGAATACCTGAGCTTTGGCTCATGTATAAGACCCACTAACTCAATAAATTGAGAAGTGGGTCTTTAAAACTATCAATACAATATGACGGGAGGCTGAGGCAATATTTTTGTCTCAGCTTTCTGTGTATTTTAGATATTATATTTCAGTGAATTGCAGATAATTGATGTTACGAAGTGAATGAGATGATAAAATGAATAAGCGAATAACAAATATAAAGTAGAAAGGCTGACATAATATTATGAAAATTGCCACGTTAAATAGAGGAAAAGAAACGAAATATTTAAATGAATATCCATTAGTAGACGAAGAAGACATTTATGCACACGATCATTTAAAAGAGGGAGACCTATTTTATTTAGTGAACGATAAGGAAGCGTATATTGCAACAGCTTATGTAGGGAGACAACATAAAGGTGTTGGTTGGGTATTAAGCTACGATAAAGACGAGGTCATTAATACTCAATTTTTTGAAACTTTATTTAAAAATGCTAAAGATGAACGTGACTATTTTTATAACATAGATGGAACCAATGCATTTCGTGTTTTTAATGGTGAAGGTGATGGCGTAGGTGGTTTAACTATAGATAATTACGATGGACATTTCTTAATTCAATGGTATTCAAAAGGTATCTATAAATTCCGATATAATGTCTTATCTGCATTAGCATCTGTATTTGAATATACGTCTGTTTTTGAAAAAATGAGATTTAAAGACTCAGAAACACAGGGCGGATTTGTTGATGGAGACGCACCGGAATTTCCAATTGTAATTGAGGAGAATTTTACTTTTTATAATGTGGATTTAAATGACGGTCCAATGACAGGTATCTTTTTAGATCAAAAGGAAGTAAGAAAAAAATTAAAAGATCATTATGCTAAAGATAAAGAAATACTAAATGTATTTAGCTACACAGGTGCATTTTCTGTTATTGCAGCTGAAAATGCTACGATGACAACAAGTGTTGATTTAGCTAATCGTTCACGTGCACTTACAGAAGAAAATTTTGGCTTAAATAGTATCGATCCTAAATCTCAGTATATTTATGTGATGGACACATTTGATTACTTTAATTATGCACGACGCCATGATTTATTTTACGATACAATCGTTATTGATCCACCAAGTTTTGCTCGAAATAATAAGAAGACTTTTTCTGTAACAAAAGATTACGATAAATTAATTAAAGGTGCACTTGAAATACTAGGGCCGGACGGTACGTTACTGTTATGTACAAATAATAGCACATTCTCTTTAAAAGCTTTTAAAAACGTTATCAATAATACACTTGAAGAAGCAGACGTAGACTTTGAAATTGTAGATGTAATGGGCTTACCGAAGGATTTCAAAACACATCCACACTATAAACCATCTAAGTATTTGAAGGCTATTTTTGTGAAAATAAAATAAAATGGTAGAAATAGGGTATTCATTATGTATCAAGCAATTTACGAAGGAGTGAAATTAGATGGGTTTTAAAAATAAAATTACAAATAATGTTACGCAAAAAGTTGGTAACAAGGTATTGAACATTGAAGATATTAAACAAAAAAGCAACATACCTACATCAAATATTGAAATAGAGGAACGACGTAAACGTGCACAAGCATTAGTGAGAAAGAAATCAGTTTTATCTTCAAGCATAAGTGTTGTTCCGATTCCAGGATTAGATTTTGGTGTTGATATTAAATTAATGAGAGATATCATTGAAGATGTCAATAAAATTTATGGCTTAGATCATAAACAAGTTAATAACATGGGCGATGATATGAAAGAGCGTGTATTAGCAGCAGCAGCAATTCAAGGTAGTCAATTTATAGGTAAAAAAATATCTAATGCTATTTTAAAAGTTGTTGTTAGAGATGTTGCTAAACGTGTGGCAGCCAAACAAACGAAATGGTTTCCAATTGTTGGACAAGCTATTTCAGCCTCAATTAGTTATTATTTCATGAAAAAAATTGGTGATGAGCACATTCAAAAATGTGAAAAAGTTGTTAAAACACTCGTCTAATACTATAGCGTTTTCACAAATTAGCTAAAATTCCATGAATATTGTCATATCATGGGTGCAACGAATTGAATTTATAAGAATAATTTGGTAATGTTATTATATAAAACTATGCTAGGTTTTATAATAAACTAACGATTCTAACTATACGAAGGAGAAATCATTTTATGGAACAAAAATCATATGTAATTATCGACGAAACAGGTATTCACGCTCGTCCAGCGACAATGCTTGTTCAAACTGCCTCAAAATTTGATTCTGATATTCAATTAGAATATAACGGTAAAAAAGTTAACTTGAAATCAATTATGGGTGTTATGAGCTTAGGTGTAGGTAAAGATGCTGAAATTACAATCTACGCTGACGGTAGCGACGAAAAAGATGCAATTGAAGCAATCACTGAAATCTTATCTAAAGAAGGATTAACTAAATAATTATGTCTAATTATATTAATGGTATAGCTGCTTCAGATGGCGTAGCAATTGCTAAAGCATATTTATTAGTTGAACCAGATTTATCATTTGATAGTGAAAAGGTTTCAGATGTTGATGCTGAAATTGCAAAATTTAATCATGCTATCGAAACATCCAAAGTTGAATTAACTAAAATTAGAAATAATGCAGAACAAAATTTAGGTGCTGATAAAGCAGCGATTTTTGATGCGCATTTACTTGTTTTGGATGACCCTGAATTAATTCAACCAATTGAAGAAAAAATTAAGAATGAACAAGTTAACGCACCAACTGCATTATCTGATGTTACTGGACAATTCATTACTATTTTCGAATCAATGGATAATGAGTACATGAAGGAACGTGCTGCCGATATCCGTGATGTTTCAAAACGTGTGTTAGCGCATATTTTAGGCGTAGAATTACCAAATCCTAGTATGATTGATGAAAGCGTTGTTATAATCGGTAATGATTTAACACCTTCAGATACTGCTCAGTTAAACAAAGAATTTGTACAAGGATTTGTAACTAATATAGGTGGTAGAACTTCGCATTCAGCAATTATGAGTCGCTCATTAGAAATTGCTGCAGTTGTAGGTACTAAATCAATTACCAAAGAAGTTAAGCAAGGAGACATGATTATTGTTGATGGCTTAACAGGGGAAGTTATTATTGACCCTACTGAAGATGAAGTCATTGCTTACCAAAACAAACGTGAACGTTTCTTTGCAGATAAGCAAGAATTACAAAAATTACGTGATGAAGAAACGACGACAACGGATGGTAGACATGCCGAACTTGCTGCAAATATCGGTACACCGAATGATTTGAAAGGTGTTATCGAAAATGGTGCAGAAGGCATAGGATTATACCGTACAGAGTTTTTATATATGGGTAGAGACGAAATGCCAACTGAAGATGAGCAATTCGAGGCATACAAAAAAGTATTAGAAACGATGGAAGATAAACGTGTGGTTGTGCGTACATTAGATATTGGTGGAGATAAGGAGTTACCATACTTAAATCTACCAGAAGAGATGAACCCATTCTTAGGTTATCGTGCAATTCGTTTATGTTTAGATCAACCTGATATATTCAGACCACAATTACGTGCATTATTACGCGCCTCTGCTTTTGGTAAGTTAAATATCATGTTCCCTATGGTAGCTACAATTAAAGAGTTCCGTGATGCAAAAGCATTATTACTTGAAGAAAAAGAAAACTTAACAAATGAAGGTGTTGAAGTTTCAGATGATATCGAACTAGGTATTATGGTAGAAATCCCTTCTACTGCCGCTTTAGCAGATGTGTTTGCTAAAGAAGTTGATTTCTTCAGTATTGGAACGAATGATTTAATTCAATATACAATGGCTGCAGATAGAATGTCAGAGCGTGTTTCATACTTGTATCAACCATATAACCCTTCAATATTACGTTTGGTAAAACAAGTAATTGAAGCTTCACACAAAGAAGGTAAATGGACCGGTATGTGTGGTGAGATGGCTGGCGATGAAGTTGCAATTCCATTATTATTAGGCTTAGGATTAGACGAGTTCTCAATGAGTGCGACTTCAGTACTTAAAGCACGTCGTCAAATCAAAGGTTTAAGTCAAAATGAAATGGAAGAATTAGCTCAAAGAGCTATTAATTGTGCTACTTCTGAAGAAGTTCAGGATTTAGTAAATCAATACGCTAAATAAATATCATTTGTTATATAAAATGAAAGAGCTGTTCATAAAGTTTATGCTTTATGAACAGCTCTTTTTGTCTTTGGAATTTTAAGTGATATGTTTAAAGTTGCCCTTATATCAAGTAGATGAATCATCTTAAACTTTGTAAAAAATAGCTTAATGCGTTACTTTGTAGTTAGAAGTTGTTTGTGTATCTGGAGGAATTGAAAGCACTAAAATGATAAATACAAATGTTATTTGATATTTAATGTGTTATTAATTTTGTCCATATCAATTTGATACATTGGTTCACCGTTTAATAGTATAAAGGGTGTTGCAAATGCATCGTAGTCAATCATTTCATTTCTATAGTTTGAATTGCTTATATTTTTTTCACTATAATTAATACCTTTATCAGATAAATAGTTTTTGATGAAAGTACAAGGTGGACAATCATTTTGAGTATATATAATGATTTCGGTCATAATTAGTTTATCCTTTCTTAAATCAATTTACTTTAATATAAGAAACTTTAGATTATAATTCAAGCTTTTAAATTGTATGAAAGTAGTCATTAATTTGTCACTTTATTTTAAGCGAAATAAATTTAAAAATTATGTAAAGCGGTTTATAATGAACAGACGTTGTGATTTATGTCACAAATAAATAAAAAAGGTGATATTATGGATTCAGTTGAATTAGCTCGTTTTTTGACTGCGATGACACTCGCAGTGCATATTATTTTCGCGACAATTGGTGTGGGCATGCCAGTCATGTTTGCAGTTGCCGAATTTATAGGCATTAAGAAAAACAATCCACTATACACAACATTAGCTAAAAGATGGTCTAAGGGATATACAATAACAGTTGCTGTAGGTGTCGTAACAGGAACAATTATAGGTCTTCAGTTGTCTCTACTATGGCCAACATTTATGCAAATGGGTGGACATGTTATAGCATTACCATTGTTCATGGAAACCTTTGCTTTTTTCTTTGAAGCAATATTCTTGAGTATCTATTTATACACTTGGGATCGATTTAAAAGTAAATGGACACATTTTCTAATTAGTATTCCAGTTATCATTGGTGGGTCATTCTCGGCATTCTTTATTACTGCCGTAAACTCATTTATGAATACACCAGCTGGTTTTGAAATGAAAAACGGGAAAATGGTTAATGTTAAACCGTTAGCTGCTATGTTTAATGATTCGTTTTTAATAAGATCATTTCATGTAGTTGCTACTGCACTAATGACTATGGCATTTGTACTGGCGGCTATTGCTGCATTCAAATTGTTGAAAAATAAATTTAAAAAAGATACAGAATACCATAAAAAAGCACTAAAATTAACTATGTGCTTAGGCGTTATATTCACATTAGGATCTATGTTAGCCGGTGACTTATCTGCTAAATTCTTATATCAAGAACAACCAGAAAAATTAGCAGCATATGAATGGCATTTTGATACAGAATCTAACGCAGATTTAGTATTATTTGGTTCATTGGATGAAAAGACACAAGAAGTAAACGGAGCAATTAAAATTCCAGGCATATTGAGCTTTTTAGCTGACAATAATACAAATACAGAGGTCAAAGGTTTGAATGAATTTCCAAAAGAACTACAACCACCAATGATTGTACATTATTATTTTGATCTCATGGTTTCAATGGGCGTATTTTGTTTAGTTGTTTCTGGCGCGTATATACTTACACTTATATTTAAAAAGTTACAGAAATATACGTATTCAAAACCGATGCTATATGGTGCTTTATTAACAGGTCCAGCCGCGATGCTAGCAATCGAGTTTGGGTGGTTCTTAACAGAACAAGGTCGTCAGCCATGGATAGTTCGTGGTTACCTTAAAGTAGCAGATGCTGCGACGCAAGCAGGGGGATTAACATTAGTAACAATTTTATTTGGACTTCTCTATTTTGTACTGATGTTTACATCTGCCTATGTATTGATTCGCATGTTTAAAGAGAAACCAGCATATAAAGAAGTTGAAGCACTAGCTTCAGAAAGAGGTGATGCATCATGATTCTCGCGTATATTGGAATTTCAGTACTTTGGATTTTCTTATTCTGTTATATCATTATTGCATCCATAGATTTCGGAGCGGGTTTCTTTACGCTACACGCCAAAATTACAAAGCAAGATAAGAAGATAAATCATTTAATAGCACGTTATTTAAATCCAGTTTGGGAAGTAACGAATGTATTTTTTGTATTTTTCTTTGTTGGTATGGTGGGTTTTTTCCCAGATACGGCGATGTACTTTGGAACGGTGTTGCTTTTACCTGCATCCATAGCATTGATATTATTGTCAATTAGAGGCGCGTTTTATGCTTTTGAAAACTATGGCCCAGATACGAAATTAGTTTGGTTAGCTATGTATGGTATAGCTGGACTACTGATACCAGCATCACTAGCTACCACTTTAACAATTTCAGAAGGCGGATATATCACTGGCACTGAAAAACATTTAGATCTCAATTGGACAGAATTGTTATTGAGTCCATATTCTTGGTCAGTCGTATTCTTAGCGATTATTTCAGTCCTATATATATCATCAGGTTTCCTAACATATTACGCATCAAAAGCAAAAGACAAACCTGCTTATAACTTGTTAAGATATTGGTTCTTAATTTGGGGACCACCTATGATAGCAATTTCATTATTTGTATTTTTATCATTACGTTTACAAAATGAAGCACATTTCTTAAATGCAGTATCCAATTATTGGTGGATGTTCTTGTTAAGCTTTATTTGCTTCATTGGTGCAATGCTATTAACAATCATGAAAAGAGCGCATGGTTATGCGTTTGTGCTTGTTATTTTGCAAATGGGATTTGCATTTTATGGGTATGGTGCAAGTAAATTACCATATTTACTTTATCCGTTTATTCGTATAGATGAGCATATTGTTAACAGTAGTATGGCAATCGCGCTAATCATTGTCTTTATTTTAGGTTTACTTTTACTCATTCCATCGTTAATATTATTGTTAAGATTATTTGTTTTCGATAAGAAATATGTAGAAGGCAAAAAATAATTTAAATTTTCAAAAGTGGTTATGGCTATGGTTAAGAATACTCTAAGAAAGTATTGTTATAAATAACCATGCCACGATTTTTAAATTGGAGGATACACATGGATAAAGAGTATGTTGTAATTGGTTTAGGGCGATTTGGTGGAAGTATTGTAAGAGAATTAAATGCACTTGATATGGATGTAATGGCTATTGATATGAATGAAGCGCGCGTGAATGAGTATAGTGATATTGCAACGCATGCTGTAGTAGCTGATACCACAGATGAGGCAGTTATGAAGAGTTTAGGTATTAGAAATTTTGATCATGTAATTGTCGCTATTGGTGAAAATATTCAGTCAAGTACCTTAACGACCTTAATATTGAAAGAATTAGGTGTTAAAAAAGTTACAGCAAAAGCTCAAAATGATTATCATGCTAAAATTTTAAATAAGATTGGAGCCGATACCGTAGTACATCCAGAAAGAGACATGGGTAGAAGAATTGCACATAATGTAGCGAGTGCTAGTGTATTGGATTATTTAGAGCTTGCGGATGAGCATTCTATAGTAGAAATAAAAGCTAGTGAGAAAATGGCTGGTCAAACAATCATTCAATTAGATATTCGTGCGCAATTTGGAATTAGTATTATAGCGATTAAACGAGGTAGAGAAATATTAGTGTCACCAGATCCAAACATAAGCATAGAGATAGGTGATATCTTAATCATGATAGGCCATGACAATGACCTTAATCGTTTTGAGAAAAAAGTTGTAAGATAAACAATTAATAATATATCCTCAAAAACTTTTGAGTTTTTGAGGATTCCTATAATAAAAAAAGAACGGCCACTCATATTTGTAATAGTGGCCGTTCTTTTTTTATGATTCAGAATCTTGATCTTGATTTGTTTTTTGCTCTGGCTTATTTGGTTTGTTTTGGTTATTAGAACCATTTTTATTACTTGTTTTATCTGTCGTTTGTTGATTTTTTGATGGTGCCTTTGAGTTGTTTTTCTTTGTGTTCGTATTTTTATTATTTGGCTTTTTAATGAATGATTGATTGTTGTCTTCATTCACTTTCATGATAACGGGTAATATCATCGGTTTACGAGCAGTTTTTTCGAATAAATAAGGTTGTAATGTTTCGATAATTGAAGATTTGATTTGATGCCATTGAATATCTTGATTTTGATTCAATTTACCTATTACATCCGTTTTGATTCTGCGTTGTGCATCGTAAATTAATTGGCCAGATTCACGCATATACACGAAGCCGCGAGAAATTATGTCTGGTCCAGAAAGCAGTTTATTTGTTTTGAAGTCTATGCTAACGACTACAATTACTAAACCTTCTTCAGAAAGAAGCTTTCTATCACGGATAACTACATTACCAATATCACCGATACCACTACCATCAACTAAAACATTACCTGAAGGAATTCTACCTGCTTTACGTGCGGAATCATGCGTTAATGCTAACACATCACCAATATCAAAAATAAAGACATTGTCTGGATCTACGCCACATTCAATTCCTGATTGGCCGTGTGCTTTTAACATACGATATTCGCCGTGAATCGGTAAGAAAAACTTAGGACGTAGTAAGCGAAGCATTAATTGCTGATCACCTTTAGAACCGTGACCGGAAGTATGAATATTAGATACTTTATTATGAATAACTTCTGCACCTGCACGATATAGTGAATTAATAGTGCGGTTAATACTCTTAGTATTACCTGGAATAGGTGAAGAACTAAACACGACAGTATCTTCAGGTATGATTTTGATTTGTTTATGCGTACCATTGGCAATTCTTGATAATGCCGCCATTGGCTCGCCTTGTGAACCGGTGCATAGAATCAATAATTCATGCTTTGGTACTGTATTTATTTTATTTGGTTCGACAAATGTTTCAGGTGGTGCTTTGATATAACCTAATTCCATACCAATTTTAATATTATTTTCCATCGAACGACCGAATGTAACAATTTTACGATTGTGCTTAATTGCAGCTTCAACAGCTTGTTGAACTCGGTAAATATTTGAAGCAAATGTTGCAAATATAATACGTCCGCTACAATTACGGAATATCTTTTCAACATTTTGTCCTACTTCACGCTCACTCAAAGTGAAATCTGGAACTAAGGCATTTGTTGAGTCTGAAAGTAGACAAAGAACGCCTTCTTCACCGAGTTTTGCCATTTTTGCCATATTAGCTGGTTCCCCGACAGGAGTGAAATCGAATTTGAAGTCACCTGTATGCACAATATTACCTTCAGGTGTATTGACAATCACACCATATGCTTCTGGAATACTATGTGTTGTTAAATAGAATGACACTTCAAAATGTTTTGATTTAATAACACTGCTTTCATCTATTTCAATAAGTTCTGTAGTTCTTAGTAGATGATGTTCTTCTAATTTATTTCTAATTAAACCTAATGCTAATGGACCACCATAAATAGGCACGTTAATTTGTTTTAATAGGTAGGGCACACCACCTATATGGTCTTCATGTCCATGAGTAATAAACAGACCAACAATTTTATCTTGGTTTTGCTCTAGGTAAGTGATGTCAGGAATAACATAATCGATACCTAATAAATTATCATCTGGGAACTTAATACCTGCGTCAATAATAACGATTTCATCTTGATACTCAACGGCATAAGTATTTTTACCAATTTCACCTAGACCACCAAGTGCGTAGACCGCAACTTCATTTTTATGGATTTGTTTCATTATTCAGCTTGCTCCACGTTAAAGTGATCAGATTGTTTTTCATATTCTAAATGTGCGCCCTCTAATTTAGTGATAAATTCTATATTGAAATTACGATCCTTTAAATATCTTCTTACTTGTTCTTCAGTTTGTGCTTCAACATAAGTTGTTTGTGTGTGTTCACGTACGATTACTTCTTCTTTAGTATGTTGATAAAAGACTTTAAATACTGCCATTTTATATATTTCCTCCTAAAAATCATGTATTGATTTATAATTATTTTAATTGTAAAAACCCTAGTGCTTTATTTAGGTATGAAAATGCAATGCCTCTATTACTTGATAAGGCACTTATTTCAGAACAATGTGAATTGCTACCATATATAAATAGAACATACTAGTTTTTGCCCAGTATGTTTCTAGGGTAATCTTCAGTTCGTTCGATTAGAAAAACACAAATACTTTGATTTGTATGTTTTCAGTTATTTCTCATTTTACATGATGTAGTGGAATAAATAAAGCAGTTTTATCTTGAGAAGTAGTATTTAATAGATCAAGTTACTTCTTATTTAAAATACTTATGTAAATTGACTAAGTAACAATTACAGAAAATTTTGAAAAATATAATAAAAAACTTGAGTAGTATATAAAAATTAATTAAGATAAAGAAGTGACTGAGGGAAGTATAGTAAAACATAAATTACAATGAAATATGGTAAATATTGAGGTGATTCATTTGAATAAGGTAAAGACAATTATTGAAGACGTAAAGAAAGAAAAATCACGTACAGATAAAATATTTAAAGGTGTAACTTTTGAAGTGCGTGCTGAGCAAGTAATCATGTTTTTTAATTATAATGAAATTATTGATACGGTTAATGAAGATCAAAATTATGTTAAGCATAATCATGACCCGGAATTTATTGATATGCAGCAATTAACAGAGCTGAAATCAGAATTTAAGGAACTGAACATTCCATATCATGAACGAAGAGATGATTTTATGTAATTGAACGGAGATGTGGCAAAATTTTATTTTCCAAAAATTTCAAAGCGCTTAAGCGTAGAGAACATTTGTGGATATTACAAGCGTTTTAGCGTTTAGTTAGCTATCACTAGGTACATACTGAGTCAACTTTTGACAATATAGCAAGCTAGGCCGAGCCATGACTATATGGCTCGGCCTAGCTTGTTATTAATTAACCTAGTTGGTTAGACTTCTACGGCATCATCATGTGGCTGAAGTGGGTTGTTTGAATCTATATGATCATAGAACATTATGCCGTTGATGTGATCAATTTCATGTTGAAGTACAACAGCAGGATAACCTTTCAAACGTAATTTCACTTCTTTTCCATCAATGTCGGTAGCTTTAACCGTAATTCTGTTTTTACGATGGACTAATCCTGGAATGTTTTCGTCTACACTTAGGCAACCTTCACCTGTGGGAAGATAGGCTTCTTGGATACTGTGGCTCATGATTTTTGGGTTTACTAACATTAAATCATATGACTTACCATTTCCATCATCTGGTAAATAAACGGCAATCATTTTTTTAGAAATATTGATTTGTGGAGCAGCAAGCCCAACACCTGACCGTAATCCATATTTGCTAGCCATATCTTCATCTTGACTATTAATTAAAAATTCACGCATAGCTAATAACGTATTACGATCCTCTTCGGAAAGCGGTAAAGTAACGTCTTTTGCTTTCGCCCGAAGTGTAGGGTGTCCATCCCGGATAATATCTTTCATAGTTAACATTTGTTCATACACCTTCCTTAATATAAAATATACCAAAGTTGAATAGATAAAATACAGTAGTTAGATTTGATTTATCATAAAATATTATATAACATAACAAGCACATAAAGGAGGATTTTTCAAAAATGAAATTAAAATATGGCATCAGTGCAGTCCTTGCTTCTACAGTCTTAGTTGCTGGGTGTACAACAGATAAAGGCGAAATTAAAGATTATAATGAACAAGTACAAAAGGCTTTTGATGCAGAAAAACCAGTATCATCTGTTGGTAAGAAATTAAATAGTTTAGAACAAGATAAACAAAAACTAGTGAAAAAAATTAACGGTAAAAATCAGCAAGAAGTGCAAGATACATCTAAAAAAGTTGTTGATAATATTGAACAAAGAGAAAAAGAATTTAAAAAAGAAGAAAAGGCCATAAATAATTCTGAAGAAAAATTCAAAAAAGCGGAACAACATTTAGATAACATAAATGACAAACAAAAGAAAAAAGAAGTTAAACAATTAAATGATGCGCTACAAGATAAATATAAGGCGCATGATGCATATGCAAAAGCATATAAAAACATTATGAATAAAGAAAAGGATATGTTTGAATATACTGCTGGAAATCAAGTAGAACAATCTCAAATTGATAAAAAATCCGAAGAAGTATCAAAATCATATAAAGAGATGAATAAAGCTTTCAAGAAATATTCAGATGCAATGAATAAAGTGAATAAAGAAAAAGAAGATGTAGATAGTTTAGCCTAAAGACAAACGATGGAGGCAAGTCATTTGAAATTAAAGTATAGAAGATATACCATTATAATTGATTGCGCTTACATTTGATGGGAATACTATGTAATAGAGTACTGTTTTGTTAGTGGTACAGTCATAGTGAAATAATTAGTACAGCTCCGGAACTGTACCTACTTTAACTACTACAGAACTTTTTCAAATTGTTTAACAGTGAAACAGTTTTGTGGTACAATGTTTAAGGATAAAATGAATTTCTATTATACGGGAAAGGTTTGGTGAATTGAATGGCTCCGAAATTAAAAGCCCAATTCGATGCAGAGAAAGTATTGAATGATACTCAATCTCAATTTGAAATGATTCAAATTTTGGATGAAGATGGTAACGTCGTTAATAATGATTTATTACCAGATTTATCTGACGAGCAGTTAGTTGAATTAATGGAGAGAATGGTTTGGACACGTATCCTCGATCAACGTTCTATTTCATTAAATAGACAAGGTAGATTAGGTTTCTATGCTCCAACGGCAGGACAAGAAGCTTCACAATTAGCTTCACAATACGCTTTAGAACAAGAAGATTTTATTTTACCAGGTTATCGTGATGTACCACAATTAATCTGGCAAGGTTTACCTTTAACAGAGGCCTTCTTATTCTCAAGAGGACACTTTAAAGGTAACAGAATGCCTGAAGGCGTTAATGCTTTAAGTCCACAAATTATTATCGGTGCACAGTATGTTCAAACTGCTGGTGTTGCTTTAGGTATAAAAAAACGTGGTAAACAAGCTGTAGCAATTACTTATACTGGTGATGGTGGTTCTTCACAAGGTGATTTCTACGAAGGTATTAACTTTGCTTCTGCATATAAAGCACCTGCAATTTTTGTAATCCAAAATAACAACTACGCTATTTCTACACCTCGTAGTAAACAAACGGCTGCAACAACGTTAGCTCAAAAAGCAATTGCTTGTGGTATTCCTGGTTTACAAGTAGATGGTATGGATGCTTTAGCTGTATATCAAGCAACAAAAGAAGCACGCGACCGTGCCGTTAATGGTGAAGGCCCAACATTAATCGAAACAATTACTTATCGTTATGGTCCACATACAATGGCTGGTGACGATCCAACGAAATACAGAACTTCAGATGAAGATTCTGAATGGGAGAAAAAAGATCCGTTAGTTCGTTTTAGAAAATTCCTTGAAGGCAAAGGCTTATGGACTGAAGAAAAAGAAAACGAAGTAATTGAACGCGCGAAATCAGAAATTAAAGCTGCTATCAAAGAAGCTGACAATACTGAAAAGCAAACTGTTATTGATTTGATGGAAAATATGTATGAAGATATGCCTCAAAATTTAGCAGAGCAATATGAAATTTATAAAGAGAAGGAGTCGAAGTAACCGATGGCACAAATGACAATGGTTCAAGCGATTAACAACGCGCTTAAAACCGAATTACAAAACGACGAAAATGTTTTACTTTTCGGTGAAGACGTTGGTGTTAACGGTGGTGTTTTCCGTGTAACTGAAGGTTTACAAAAAGAATTCGGTGAAGATCGTGTATTTGATACACCTTTAGCGGAATCTGGTATTGGTGGTTTAGCGTTAGGTTTAACTACACAAGGATACCGTCCAGTTATGGAAATACAATTCTTAGGATTCGTATTTGAAGTATTCGACTCTGTAGCAGGACAAATTGCGCGTACGCGTTTCCGTTCTGGTAACTCTAAACAAGCGCCAGTTACTATTCGTGCTCCTTTTGGTGGCGGTGTGCATACACCAGAACTACATGCCGATAATTTAGAAGGTATCTTAGCGCAATCACCTGGATTACATGTTGTAATCCCTTCTAACCCTTACGATGCTAAAGGTTTATTAATTTCTGCTATCAGAAGTAACGATCCTGTCGTATATTTAGAACATATGAAATTATATCGTTCATTCCGAGATGAAGTACCTGAAGAAGAGTACACTATCGAAATTGGTAAAGCTAACGTAAAACAAGAAGGTAATGATATTACCCTTATTGCTTATGGTGCAATGGTACAAGAATCATTAAAAGCAGCAGAAGAATTAGAAAAAGATGGCTACTCAGTAGAAGTTATTGACTTACGTACTGTACAACCAATTGACATCGAAACACTTGTTGCTTCAGTTGAAAAAACAGGACGTGCAGTAGTTGTTCAAGAAGCGCAACGTCAAGCTGGCGTAGGTGCAGCTGTAGCATCAGAATTAGCTGAACGTGCAATCCTTTCATTAGACGCACCAATCGCTCGTGTCGCAGCAGCAGATACGGTTTATCCGTTTACACAAGCTGAAAATGTTTGGTTACCAAACAAAAACGATATCGTTGAAAAAGCAAAAGCAACATTAGAATTTTAATAATCACTGAAGCGAAGTAGCGTATATGAAACTTCAATATACCTACTTCATTCAGGTTTATATATACAACATGAGGTATGAGCGATTGATCTCATCCTCAATTTCTAATTTTTGACTTAATATGAATTTTTAGGAGGATAATAACGTGGCATTTGAATTTAAATTACCCGACATTGGTGAAGGTATCCACGAAGGTGAAATTGTAAAGTGGTTTGTTAAAGCTGGAGATACAATTGAAGAAGACGATGTATTAGCTGAAGTTCAAAATGACAAATCAGTTGTTGAAATTCCATCACCTGTTTCAGGTACTATCGAAGAAGTATTAGTAGATGAAGGTACTGTAGCAGTTGTTGGTGATACAATTGTTAAAATTGATGCACCTGATGCAGAAGATATGCAGTTTAAAGGTAGTGAAAGTGATGATTCTTCAAGTGAATCTGCAGAAGCTCCTGCTGAAGAAAGTGCTAAAGAAGAAGCAGCACCTGCTCAATCTTCAAGTGATGAAGAAGTAGACGAAAGCAAACGTGTGAAAGCGATGCCTTCAGTTCGTAAATATGCTCGTGAAAATGGCGTTAACATTAAAGCTGTTTCAGGTTCAGGTAAGAATGGACGTACTACTAAAGAAGATGTCGATGCATACTTAAATGGTGGACAAGCTTCAACAACAAATGAAAGTGCTGCAGCAACAACGAGTGAAGAACCTTCAAGTTCTGCACAACCAGCAGCAGTTTCAACAGAGGATGAATACCCAGAAACTACTGAAAAAATACCAGCAATGCGTAAAGCAATTGCTAAAGCAATGGTTAACTCTAAACACACTGCACCACACGTAACATTAATGGATGAAATTGATGTTCAAGAATTATGGGATCACCGTAAAAAATTCAAAGAAGTTGCAGCTGAGCAAGGTACTAAATTAACTTTCTTACCTTACGTTGTAAAAGCACTTGTTTCTGCACTTAAAAAATACCCAGCACTTAATACTTCATTCAACGAAGAAGCTGGCGAAATTGTGCATAAACATTATTGGAATGTTGGTATTGCTGCTGACACAGACAGAGGCTTATTAGTGCCAGTTGTTAAAAATGCTGACCGCAAGTCTATGTTTGCAATTTCAGATGAAATTAATGAACTAGCTGTTAAAGCACGTGATGGTAAATTAACTGCTGATGAAATGAAAGGTGCTACTTGTACAATTAGTAACATCGGTTCTGCTGGTGGTCAATGGTTTACACCAGTAATTAATCATCCAGAAGTTGCTATCTTAGGTATTGGCCGTATTGCTCAAAAACCTATCGTTAAAGATGGCGAAATTATTGCAGCACCAGTATTATCATTATCATTAAGCTTTGACCACAGACAAATTGATGGTGCTACTGGTCAAAATGCTATGAATCATATTAAACGTTTATTAAATAATCCAGAATTATTATTAATGGAGGGGTAAAACATGGTAGTTGGAGATTTCCCAATTGAAACAGATACTATTGTAATCGGAGCAGGACCTGGTGGCTATGTTGCAGCAATTCGTGCAGCACAATTAGGTCAAAAAGTAACAATCGTAGAAAAAGGTGAACTTGGCGGTGTATGTCTAAATGTTGGATGTATTCCTTCAAAAGCTTTACTACACGCTTCTCATCGTTATGATGAAACTAAAAACTCTGAAAATTTAGGTGTTATTGCTGAAAGTGTTTCACTTAAATTTGACAAAGTTCAAGAATTCAAACAATCAGTTGTTAAAAAATTAACTGGTGGCGTTGAAGGACTATTAAAAGGTAATAAAGTTGAAATCGTAAAAGGTGAGGCTTATTTTGTTGATAATAATAGCCTACGTGTTATGGATGAGAAAAGTGCTCAAACATATAACTTCAAACACGCGATTATTGCAACTGGTTCTAGACCAATTGAAATCCCTAACTTCAAATTTGGTAACCGTGTAATCGATTCTACTGGCGCATTAAATTTACAAGATGTACCAGAAAAATTAGTAGTAGTTGGTGGCGGTTATATTGGTTCTGAATTAGGAACTGCTTTTGCTAACTTTGGTTCAGAAGTTACAATTTTAGAAGGCGCTAAAGATATCTTAGGCGGTTTCGAAAAACAAATGACGCAACCTGTTAAAAAAGGTATGAAAGAAAAAGGCGTTGAAATTGTAACAGAAGCGATGGCTAAATCTGCTGAAGAAACAGACAATGGTGTTAAAGTAACATATGAAGTTAAAGGTGAAGAACAAACTATCGACGCTGATTACGTATTAGTTACAGTTGGACGTCGTCCAAACACTGACGAATTAGGCTTAGAAGAATTAGGTCTTAAATTCGCCGATCGCGGTTTATTAGAAGTAGATAAACAAAGCCGTACTTCTGCTGAAAACATTTTTGCAATTGGCGATATCGTACCAGGTTTACCACTTGCACATAAAGCAAGCTATGAAGCTAAAGTAGCTGCAGAAGTTATTGCTGGAGAAGCATCTGAAGTTGACTACATTGGTATGCCTGCTGTATGTTTCACAGAACCTGAATTAGCTACAGTTGGTTATACAGAAGCTCAAGCTAAAGAAGAAGGTTTAGCAGTAACTGCATCTAAGTTCCCATATGCAGCTAATGGTCGTGCGTTATCATTAGATGATACTACTGGATTTGTTAAATTGTTAACACTTAAAGAAGATAATACATTAGTAGGTGCTCAAGTAGTAGGTACTGGTGCTTCTGATATTATTTCTGAATTAGGTTTAGCAATTGAATCAGGAATGAATGCTGAAGATTTAGCATTAACTATACATGCTCACCCAACATTAGGTGAAATGTCTATGGAAGCTGCTGAGAAAGCATTAGGATTACCTATTCACACAATGTAATTTATAGCTATACTTTGCATTTTATTCCAGTCAGCTATTGCTGATTAGCTTATGAGTCCGAGACAATTATTTTGTCCGGACTCATTTTTTTGATATTTTAATTTTACAAGGGTATATAATTTATAGGTTAATAGTGAAAGGTGGTATATAAAATGGAATATCAATATCCAATTGATTTAGATTGGACTAATGAAGAAATGATGCAAGTTGTTTCTTTTTTTAACGCTGTAGAAGCATATTATGAATCTAGTGTAGATGGAAAAAAGTTATTGGAAAAATATAAGCAATTTAAAAATATTGTTCCAGGAAAGGCTGAAGAAAAACAAATTTTTAAAGAGTTTGAAAATAGCAGTGGATACAGTAGCTATCATGCAGTTAAAGCCGTTCAATCTTCGACTGAACAAAAATATTTTTCAGCAAAAACTAAATAAGTATTGTTTTTAAGGCTATATTTTGATATTTTTATTAAGCATTAAACAAAATGTTTGATAATTGTAAACAAAATGTAGCTTTATATTTTGGGATTGAATTGATAAATTTAAAGCTAAAACTAAAACAAATGTGTTAAAGGTGACTTCATGGACATAGGTAAGAAAATTAGGAATTTAAGAACTATGAAAAAATTAACGCAAGAAGAATTGGCTGAGCGAACGGATCTTTCAAAAGGCTATATATCGCAAATTGAAAGCCAGCATGCTTCTCCTAGTATGGAAACATTTCTAAATTTATTGGAGGTTTTAGGAACTAGCCCAAGTGATTTTTTTAAGGAGCCAAGTTCTGAAAAGATATTATATAAAAAAGAATCACAAGCAACTTACGATGAATATGATAAAGGTTATATTCTAAATTGGCCGGTAACACAATCTAATGAATTTGAAATGGAACCTTTGATATTAACTTTAAAGGCACATGCTTCGTACAAACATTTTGAACCATCTGAATCTGATACATTCATATATTGTTTAAAAGGTGAAGTGGCACTTTTATTAGGTGACAAACATTATTATGCTGAAGCTGGGGATGCACTTTATTTTAAAGCCAATCAATTACATAGATTAGCGAATCAAACAACTAGTGAAGTACAGGTAATGATAGTCGTTACAGCTTCATATTTATAGGAGGAGATACAAATGGCGCCATTATTATCTTTCAAATCGGTTAGTAAACAATACGATGACTTACAGATATTAGACAAAATAGATATCGATATTGAGTCAGGACACTTTTATACATTATTAGGACCATCTGGTTGCGGTAAGACAACTATTTTAAAATTAATAGCAGGTTTTGAAGCGTCAGATAGTGGGGACATCATCTATCAAGGGCAATCAATTAATCATATACCTGCAAATAAACGAAAGGTTAATACTGTCTTCCAAGATTATGCACTATTTCCTCATTTAAATGTCTATGATAATATTGCTTTTGGTTTGAAGCTAAAAAAATTACATAAGTCAGAAATTGATAGAAAAGTACAAGAGGCACTGAAATTAGTGAAATTGAATGGATATGAGACAAGAACTATAGATGGTATGAGTGGGGGACAAAAGCAGCGCATTGCGATAGCAAGAGCAATTGTAAATGAACCTGAAATTTTGTTGTTAGATGAATCTCTTTCTGCCTTAGATTTAAAACTAAGAACAGAAATGCAATATGAGCTTAGAGAAATACAATCTCGATTAGGTATTACATTTATTTTTGTTACACATGATCAAGAAGAAGCATTAGCACTTAGCGATTATATATTTGTGATGAAAGATGGTAAAATCCAGCAATTTGGTACACCTATTGATATATACGATGAGCCGGTAAATCGTTTTGTAGCTGATTTTATTGGTGAATCGAATATTGTAGAAGGTGAAATGATAGAAGATTATTTAGTTAATATTTACGGACAAGATTTTGAATGTGTAGATATGGGTATTCCTCCACATCAGAAAGTAGAAATAGTTATTCGTCCTGAAGATATATCATTGGTAGATGCTACAAGTGGGTTATTTGAAGTCACAGTTGATTCAATGCTATTTAGAGGCGTTCATTATGAAATAAATTGTATTGATAGAAAAGGTTATGAATGGATGATTCATTCGACTAAAAAAGCTGACGTAGGTAGTAAAGTAGGACTATACTTTGATCCTGAAGCGATTCATATTATGGTTCCGGGTGAGACAGAAGAAGAATTTGATAAGCGAATTGAAAGTTACGAGGATCAAGAAAATGCGTAAACTAAATCGATTTTTGTTTATTCCTTATGTATTATGGATGATACTTTTTATTATTGTACCTGTATTATTACTCGTTTATTTTTCAATGTTTGATATTCAAGGTCATTTTAGTCTGCAAAATTATAAACAAATGTTCTCGTGGAAATATTTTAGTATGATTTGGGATTCTGTTATTTTTGCTGGAATCATTACAATCATTACATTATTCATTAGTTATCCAGCTGCATATTTTATACGCAGTTCAAAATTTCAAAATCTATGGTTAATGATACTTATTATTCCTACGTGGATAAATTTACTTCTAAAGACCTATGCATTTATAGGTTTATTGAGTCATGATGGTATGATCAACCAAATGTTAAATTTATTTCATTTGCCAAAAATGGATTTGTTATTCACTGTACCGGCATTTTTACTCGTTGCTTGTTACATTTATATACCATTTATGATATTACCCATTTTCAATAGTATGAAGGACATCCCTAATAATATTTTACAAGCTTCTAGTGATTTAGGTGCTAGTCCGTTTACAACTTTTCGAAAAGTCATCTTGCCACTTACAAAACAAGGTGTGTTAACGGGAATTCAAGTGACATTTATTCCAGCACTTTCATTATTTATGATAACAAGGTTAATTGCTGGTAATAAAGTTATAAATATAGGGACAGCGATAGAGGAACAATTTTTAGTAATTCAAAACTATGGCATGGGCTCAACCATTGCATTGTGTTTAATCCTCTTTATGGCACTTGTCTTAGTTATAACGAATACTAAATCTACAAATGGAAAAGGGTGAATTATATGAAATGGTACGGTAAAGTATATCTCGGTATACTGACTGCAATATTGTATATACCTATTTTATTTTTAATGGTATATTCATTTAATTCTGCTGGAAATATGATCCATTTTGAAGGTTTTACATTAGCACATTATCAATCGTTATTTAACAACGACCGTTTAATGTCAGTGATTTTTAATACGATTGCTGTAGCATTACTAGCAGCAGCTATTGCTACAGTCATTGGCACAATGGGAGCAATTGGCTTATATCATTTAAGAAACAAGAAGTTGAAAGTTTCATTATTGACGTTAAATAATGTTTTGATGGTATCGTCGGATGTTGTAATTGGTGCTTCATTTTTGATAATGTTTACAGCTATTGGGCATTTTACTGGTTTAGGATTAGGATTTTTAACTGTACTAATTTCTCATATTGCATTTTGTATACCAATTGTTGTGATTATCGTCTTGCCAAAACTTTATGAAATGAATGATCATACGTTGAATGCAGCACGTGATCTTGGTGCAACGGAATTACAAGTTTTAAATAAAGTGATGTTACCTCATTTGATGCCAGCAGTGATAGGTGGTTTCTTTATGGCACTTACTTATTCACTTGACGATTTTACGGTAAGTTTCTTTGTTACTGGTAATGGTTTCAGTGTGCTCTCTGTAGAAGTATATGCTATGGCAAGAAAAGGTATAAGTATGGAAATCAATGCAATTTCTACGATATTATTTGCAGTTATCATGCTTGGTGTATTAGGTTATTATTTAATTCAGAATACATTGAAACATAAAAAGCATAACAAACGAGGTGTACAACAATGAAACGTTTTTTACAATTAATTATCATTTCCATTGTTGTTGGCATAATATGTTTACTCATAAGTCAAAAATTCACATCTAAAGATCATTCGGCAAGTGGTGAGAAAATATATGTATATAACTGGGGAGAGTATATTGATCCGAGTTTGATAAAAAAATTTCAAAAAGAAACAGGCATTGAAGTAGTATATGAGACTTTTGATTCTAATGAAGCAATGGAAGCTAAAATTCGTAATGGTGGCACAAATTACGATGTTGCTTTTCCAAGTGAATATACAGTTCAGAAATTAAAAAAGGAAAATTTATTATTACGACTAAACCATGATAGACTGCCTAATTTAAAGAACTTAGATTCAGATTATATGAATATGTCCTTCGACCATGGAAATCAGTACTCGATACCCTACTTTTTTGGCACAGTAGGTATTCTATATAATAAAAATGCCTATCCAAATGATAATTTCACTTCTTGGAGCCAGTTATATGAAAAAAAATATAAAGATGATGTATTATTAGTTGATGGAGCCAGAGAAGTGATAGGTTTAGCATTGAATAAATTAGGTTACAGTCTAAATGATACAAATTCAAAACATTTAGCAGAAGCTGAAAATACGTTATCGCATTTAGGACCAAACGTTAAAGGTGTCGTAGGTGATGAAATAACGATGATGCTAGAGCAACATGAAGCTAATATCGCTGTTGTGTGGAGTGGTGTTGCAGCGCCTATGGTTCAAGGCAGTGATGAATTTGACTATGTTGTACCTGAAGAGGGATCTAATCTTTGGTTTGATAATATGGTAATTCCGAGAACTGCTCAAAATAAGGAGGGGGCATATAAATTTATGAACTTCTTATTGGACGAAGATATAAGTAAACAAAATACTGAATGGGTTGGTTATGCTACTCCGAATAAAGCTGCAAGAGCAAAACTTCCAAATGAAGTGAAGAATGACACACGCTTTTACCCTACGCAGGAAGACCAAGAAAAGTTAGAAGTATATAAAGATTTAGGTAAAGAAACATTAAGCGAATATAATGAAAGGTTTTTAAATTTTAAAATGTCCTTGAAATAATGTCTAGTTAGTAGTTATTTTGCCGTTAATTCGCTATAATAGTTTGACAAGCAATATAAGGAGTTGTAAAAACATGTCAGGAGAGCAATATACTCAAGTTAGACGTCCAGTGAGTCGTCTAGCAGAAAAAGTATTAGGTTGGTTAAGTTGGGTATTCCTATTACTGCTAACCGTTATTACGATGTTTATTGCACTAGTATCTTTTAGTAGTGAGGCATCAATACAAAATTTAGAAACAACGCTGAATGGTAATGATTTTGTTCAACAAATTTTAGCAAATAATAGTTTGAATACGACTCAGTTCGTAATTTGGCTACAAAACGGTGTATGGGCAGTAATTGTATACTTTATTGTATGTTTACTGTTATCTTTCTTAGCACTTATCTCTATGAATATTAGAATATTATCAGGATTCTTATTCTTATTGGCTACGGTTGTGACCTTACCGTTAGTATTATTATTTGTACCACTTATCATACCGATTCTATTTTTAATCGTTGCAATCATGATGTTTGCTCGTAAAGATAAAATAGAAACAATACCTGCTTATTACGCAGAAGGTTATCAAGGTCGTTATACACCATATGAACAATCATCAGAGCCAACACCACAATATTTTGAGAAAGAACAAACTGCTGACGTTAAACAACCTACTAATGATGATGAACAATTAAGAAGAGGTGGATATTCATCAGAAGTTGCTGAAAAAGTAAATGCTGAAAGCAGCGCCAAAGAAGATGAACCTCAAGTACTTTCAAGACAAGCGAAATATAACTATAAACATAAAAAACAAAATGATATGCAAGAAGAAGAACAAAGTACAGAAGATGAATTTGGTAATGT
Organism: Staphylococcus edaphicus; assembly: GCF_002614725.1. Lineage (GTDB taxonomy): Bacteria > Bacillota > Bacilli > Staphylococcales > Staphylococcaceae > Staphylococcus > Staphylococcus edaphicus. The sequence continues at coordinate 47,434 of NZ_MRZN01000002.1, forward strand.
GAGTGATGTGTATGATGCGTCAGGTGAATATGTAGCTAATCATAATACAGAAGATGATACAGTTGCAGCCCAACGCAGACAAGAAGAACATGAAGCTGAACAGCGACGTCAACAAGCAGAGTATGAAGAACAACAACGCCGCCAACAAGCAGAAGCTGAGGAAGCAGCAAGACTAAAAGAACAAAAAGCTGAAGAGAAAATGCGTGTTAAGCAAGAAAAGAAAGAACGTAGAAAACGTGAAAAAGAGAGACGTAAACAACAGCCAAGTGCCGTAAGCCAACGCAGACAAAACTTTGAAGAGCGGAAAAAAATAACGTCACATGAAACAGAAACACCCGATGATTCAAAAAAAGAAACTGAAATAAAACATCAAGATGAAGATAAATCTTAAAAAGGTCTAACTGACAAAGTAAAAAGATGAGCAAGGTACGGTTCAAATTGTACCTTGTTCATCTTTTTTGTTTATCCGCTCAGTGAAGATAATATGTGCCACGCAAAAGTAATATATGCGTTATAATTCTTGGAAGGTTTGAACGATGAGGTAAATATTTAAAATACTGAGTATAATGATTAAGAACCATGAGATGATATTGACCCATCGTTTATTTTTAAATTGTCCCATTAAACGTTTATCATTAGTAGATAATTGCAGTGGTATAAGGGAAAACGGTAAAGCTAAACTTAAAAATACTTGAGAAAATACTAATAATTGTTCCATTTTTGCTTCATTACTATTAAAGATAATTAAGCAGAAGATAATTGGTAGTATTGCTATTAAACGTGTAATCAATCTGCGTAACCAGTTAGGTATACTTAAATTTATAAAACCTTCCATAACAATTTGACCAGCCATGGTCCCAGTGATTGTTGAGTTTTGACCTGATGCAAGTAAGGCAATTGCGAATAAAGTACTCATTATAGCACCCATTGAAGCACCTAATAGTGGCTGATTTTGTAAGGCATGATATAAATCATAGAATCCACCTAATTGGTCAGTATTTACACCAAAGAATAGTGCAGCACCTAATACAAGTAATAAACAATTTACGACGAAAGCAATTGATAATTGTATGTTTGAATCTAAAGTTGCATATTTTATTGCTTGGGCCTTTGATTGTGTATTATTGCGATCATACATACGTGATTGAACAATCGATGAATGTAAATATAAATTATGTGGCATAATGGTTGCACCAATAATACCTAAAGCGATGAACAGTGCGCCATTATCTGTGACGATTGTTTTGCTAGGCACAAAGCCATTTAACACTTCTGTGATGTGAGGCGATGCAATAAACACTTCGAAAATAAAAATCACAAGTACTGTGAAGATGAGTGTCCCAACGATAGCTTCAATTTTTCTGAATCCAAAGCGCATGATGAATAATAAGAAGAAAACATCAAACACAGTAATGAGGGCACCGACAAGAAGCGGTATACCGAATAATAAATCTAAAGCAATAGCACTACCGATAACTTCGGCAATATCTGTAGCAATAATAGCTAATTCGGCAATAATCCAAAATACAAAGGCTATAGGTTTGTTTAAATAATGTTTGGTTGCTTGTGCTAAGTCCATACCTGTTGCTATTCCTAACCTCACTGTCATACTTTGTAATAACATGGCTGACAGACTTGAAAGTAAAATCACGAATAGTAAAATGTAACCGAACTGTGCACCACCTTGCATAGATGTAATCCAGTTTCCTGGATCCATGTAGCCTACTGCTACTAACAAACCTGGTCCTAAAAAAGAGAATAATTTTTGACTGAATTTACCATGAGTATTAATGGAAACCGTATTATTGATTTCATCCAAACTCTTATTATGGGTTTTAACTTGATTTGTCAATAACCCCACCTCCATATCCAATTACTAATATTTTATAGATTACTCCAAAATAATTATTAGGTCAACCTAAAAATAAAAGAATGAAGCGTCGATATTTTGTTAAATTAATTATTGAATAGGTTATATATCATTTAAATAGTCTGAATAATGAACGTGATAATTTTTAATTAAAAGCAAGTTTGGTATGATGGAAAAAGTATAGAAATAGGAGGAAACTTATGAAGAGGAAAGCCGAACGTATCATGGCATGGATTGCAAATGGTCTTAGTATATTATTTATATTATTAATGGCTTTAGTATTTTCATTTATGAACGTCCCTGAATTTAAAGAAGCATTTAATCAAATGAATCAGCAACAAGGTATAGAAATGTCAATGGACACGTTTAAAACGACTATTATATTTCAAGGTATTTTATTAATTATTTCGACGATACTTGGTATCATAGGGACGTTAATTATCAAAGGTAACCGTGTATTAGCTGGTTGTGTTTTTATAATTGCTGCCATAACAAGTATATTTTCAGGGAATTTTGTAGCGCTTGTTTTATGGCTCATTGTTGGAATTATGTTATTCGTTAAAAAAGATAAACAATCGGTTGATACCCAAGGAAGAACTTTAAACGATGGGCCAACACATAACCGCAATCAACAAAGTGACATGAATCTAGATCGCGAAATGAAGCAAAAGAAAGACGATGACCCTTACATCTATTAAATGGTTACGGAATGTAAATATCATTAGGTGAATCAAGATTATGTTAATGACATATATATGAGAAAAAGTAGCGAACCTTCACTTAAATATAGAGATGACCGTTACAAAAAACTGCTGATAAAATATTTGATTTTATCAGCAGTTTTTTTGCATGCTTTCCGTAGGGGGAGCTATTTTACCCCGTATCATTTGACTAGTATTGTTCTTTGGTAGCTCCCGTTGATACTACACGCATTTGTTTTGGTATGAATATTAAAAATGACAATGCCGTTGCTAAAATTTCATTATTATTTATAAAATTTTAGCAATTGTTCAAATGTGTCTTCCAAATAAGCGAGAAATACTTTATCGCTTTTGAGGTGTTCTGAATTTGGTGCTAACGTGCGTGCTACAAAAAACTCACCTTTTTTAACATTTTTAACACGTTTAAAAGCTTTTAATAAATCTTCATCTGTCATGTCATGTATATAAGTTTTTTCTTGACTCATATGATCTAAGCTCACACTATAGTCGGATGGTAAAAGTTTCAATGTCTCGAAATGATCTTCAAATACTTGAACTTGTTGTGCTTTATCTTTAGCTTCATGCATAACACCGTACATAACGAATAATTGATTTTCAAATAATCCTATTTGAAAATGGGGCTGCATTTTATAGCCACGATTATTTGTCGCAAAAGCAACCCAAGTATCTTTTGGTGGGTTAACACTTCTACGTGCGTGCTTAGCTACATGTGGATAGAAGATTTCACCTGTAGCAGTTTCTAAGTACTGTGCAAAGTAGTCACCTAAATTATTTAATTGTGGTCTTACGTGTTCGTTTAATGCTTCCATTCTTGCATTAAGACCATCAACAGTAAATGCTTTAAAATCTGTAGGTTTGAATGTATATTTAGTCATTTAATCCTCCTATAATCACTATATTCGTTTGTATTGTAGCATAATCTGCGCATTGAAACATTTGCTTTGCTTTACATCACGAGATAGAAGAAGTGACAAGGATTGCGTGTATATAAATATGAAAAAGGGTAAATGATTAAGATGTAACTAATAAATTAAGTTAATAGGTATAGATGCATCAAAATTAAATATTGTCTAATATCTTTTTGGATATTAATTAATGTATAATAAATAGTGAAGTAGGAGCTGATACAATGACTGTTTATGAATTTGCAAAAGGCCTCATATTAGAAGCCGGCATAAATGTAAAAAAAATAATGAAACAAGATATAAAGATTGAAACGAAATCGAATCCCAATGATTTGGTAACAAATGTGGATAAAGCTACGGAAAAATATCTCTTTGATAATATTAAGGAAATATACCCTAATCATTTAGTTATAGGTGAGGAAGGTCATGGACATGATTTGAAAGATGTGCAGGGTGTGGTATGGGTCATTGATCCAATTGATGGTACTTTGAATTTTGTACACCAACGAGAAAATTTTGCAATTTCAATAGGTATTTATAATGAAGGTAAACCTTATGCAGGTTTTGTTTATGATGTCATGAATGATGTACTATACCATGCTAAAACAGGTGAAGGCGCATATGAAAATGGTAATCGATTGCCAGAAATCCAGTCTACACAATTAAAAACAAGCATTATTGGTATAAATCCGAATTGGTTGACCAAACCGCGTTTGGGTGAGATGTTTAAGCCTATTGTAGATGAAGCAAGAAGCGCCCGTGCATATGGTTCGGCAGCGTTAGAAATCATACACGAGCAACTGGAAAATTAGGTGCCTATATAACACCAAGATTACAACCGTGGGATTTTGCAGGTGGATTAATTATTTTAAATGAAGTAGGTGGCGTTGGTACTAACTTATTGGGAGAAACTTTATCTATATATGAGCCTAGTTCTATTGTAATGGCTAATCCAGGATTACATGCAGAGCTCACAGAAGGTCATTTCCGAAAAAATTATGAAATTGTCCAATTATTACAACAAAAATTAAAAGCTAAAAAAGATTAGCCATATGTGTTCGTGAAAATAAAAAAGCGCCTCAATCCCGATATTAGGAAAGAGACGTATATAAATAATGTGTTCTCAATAAATACTATATTATAACCAATCATTTTCACGATATTTCTTTTTTAAAGTGAAACCGTAACCAAATGTTGCAATGAATAATATAAATGTTAAAATCATGAATGGAACATTTGTAGCAGCTAAACTGAAGCTAAATAAAAGTAAAAATACTATAGCAACCACAGCGAGTACCCAGAATATTGCTTTTGATTTTTTTTGTTGCATCCCTACCACACCTTTATAGTTTTCTTTAACCAATTATATGATATAATAAAAAAGTTGCAAAGAAAAGTGGGAATTTACTCGAGAAAGGAAATTGTATAAAAATGACTAAAATAAGAGAAGATGTTCGTAACATAGCAATTATTGCTCACGTTGACCACGGTAAAACAACACTTGTGGATGAACTATTGAAACAATCAGGAATTTTCCGTGAGAATGAGCATGTTGACGAAAGAGCTATGGATTCAAATGATATTGAAAGAGAACGCGGTATCACAATCCTTGCGAAAAACACAGCTGTAAATTATAAAGATAATCGAATTAATATATTAGATACTCCGGGACATGCCGATTTCGGTGGAGAAGTAGAACGTATTATGAAAATGGTTGATGGTGTTGTCTTAGTAGTGGACGCTTATGAAGGTACAATGCCTCAAACACGTTTCGTATTAAAAAAAGCACTAGAACAAAACTTGAAACCAGTTGTAGTTGTAAATAAAATTGATAAGCCTGAAGCTAGACCAGAAGGTGTAGTTGATGAAGTGTTAGACTTATTTATTGAATTAGAAGCTAATGATGAGCAACTTGATTTCCCAGTTGTTTATGCTTCAGCTGTTAATGGTACTGCAAGTTTAGATTCAGAAAAACAAGACGAAAACATGCAATCATTGTATGAAACAATCATTGATTATGTTCCTGCGCCAATAGATAATAGAGATGAACCACTTCAATTCCAAACAGCATTATTAGACTATAGTGACTATTTAGGACGTATCGGTGTTGGTCGAGTATTTAGAGGAACAATGCGTGTCGGAGATAATGTATCATTAATTAAATTAGATGGTACAATTAAAAACTTCCGAGTAACAAAAATCTTTGGTTTCTTTGGATTAAAACGTGAAGAAGTTAACGAAGCATATGCTGGCGACTTAATTGCTGTATCAGGAATGGAAGACATTAACGTCGGTGAAACAGTGACGCCAACTGATAACCAAGAAGCATTACCAGTATTAAGAATTGATGAGCCTACATTAGAAATGACTTTCAGAGTGAACAATTCTCCATTTGCTGGACGAGAAGGCGATTATGTAACGTCTCGTCAAATTCAAGAACGTTTAGATCAACAATTAGAAACGGATGTTTCTTTAAAAGTTACACAGACTGAATCACCAGATAAATGGATTGTTGCTGGTCGTGGTGAATTACACTTATCTATCTTGATTGAAAATATGAGACGTGAAGGATTCGAATTACAAGTTTCTAAACCTCAAGTTATTTTAAGAGAAATTGATGGTGTAAAATGTGAGCCATTTGAACGTGTTCAATGTGAAGTACCACAAGAATACACAGGTGCAGTAATTGAATCATTAGGCCAACGTAAAGGTGAAATGTTAGATATGGTAACTACAGATAATGGTTTAACACGTATTATCTTCATGGTGCCAGCACGTGGTTTAATTGGTTATACTACTGAATTTATGTCTCAAACACGTGGATATGGTATTATTAACCATACATTTGAAGAATTTAAACCACGTGTGAAAGGCCGTATCGGTGGTAGAAGAAATGGTGCATTAGTATCATTAGATCAAGGTAAAGCAAGTTCTTATGCACTTATGGGCTTAGAGGACCGTGGTGTAAACTTTATGGAACCTGGTACTGAAGTATATGAAGGTATGGTTGTTGGTGAACATAATCGTGAAAATGACTTAACTGTCAATGTTACGAAAGAAAAAAACCAAACTAACGTACGTTCATCTAATAAAGACCAAACTGTAACGATGAAACGTCCAAGAATTTTAACGCTTGAAGAAGCGTTACAATTTATTAATGACGATGAACTTGTAGAAGCTACACCTGAAAACATTCGTATTAGAAAAACAGTATTAGAAAAAAATGCACGTGAAAAAGAAGCAAAACGTATTAAACAATTAATGCAAGAAGATGAATAAATACTTGTATTAATTTAAAAATTAATACATGGGCAATCTCTGTCCAGACTGACAAACAAGCCTAAGACGTCGATACGTCTTAGGCTTGTTTGTATTGCAATGATGCTAAATTAATATATAAATCAGTAAGACACTATCTATGAAGCTTGTTCTTATAATCTATGCATCTAAATAAAAAGCCCAATAAAAGCGCCATAAGTTTATAGCATTTTTATTGGACTGATAATTCATAATATAAAACGCATAGCGTATGATTGAAGGTAATTTGCTTATCACTTAAAAGACCGATTACCGGTGATTGAATGTAGCATCTTGGCGGCGTTGTTTTGGCGTATCAAGTCTACTTTTACATTCATCACACATAAAGGTATGCATTGGATCGTTACGTAATCTTTTTGCTTCTAGTGTATTTTGATCAATAAATACTTCTGTATCACAAATGATACATTGAACTTTCTTCATATTAGCGCACCTCTATACCAGTAACATATTGAAACTGATGAGAATAACCTTTTTCGGGAATATAGACAAAACTATCTACAGAATAATCTTCATATAATCTCTTTCCATCTTTGGCAAATTGGAAAAAGAGGTATGGTAATAATTCTATTGGTATGTCAATTGCATCCTTATCATTAAAAAGACGTATAGTTGTTGCTGTATCATATGGTTCCGCATTTTTGAAAAATGGGGTCATATTTATAACGAAAGATTTTTCTAAAACAGCACGTCGTTTATATTTAATTTCAGAATTTAATGTTGGCGGATTCGTTTGACCTTCTAAAATTGCTCTATTCCATTCTCGATTATCATCAAAGTTGATTGGTTTAGTGCCATCGAAAACACCTTGCTCTAAATCTTCAATTTGTACTTTTCTGTCATCAAAAATCCAAGTTGTACTATCTAATGTAATTGGAAATTTAACTGCGCCCTTAATTTGAATCATAATCCCACTCCTATTGGCTTAATTTGCATATATCTATAATATTAAAAGTGACAAAGTCATTTATAATTTAAGTGGTTAAAAAATGACTTTTTTGTGAACAAACCACATGTATACATTGAAATTAATCCAAATTTATCAACTATTAAAAACAGGGAAATCTTAACCGTTTTCAGGTGAAGGCCTGTGTAACACTCTAATGATTATAAATATTAGCAAAATAAATTATCGTTAATAACAATATTATCACATAATAGACGATTGCGTATATTCTTGAATTCACTTGCTTTTTACAATTTAGTAAGATACACTCTTCTTATAAAGTTACAATTGTTAGGGGGAGTATGTCTTGGAAAAAAATCAACAAATGAATAATGCGGCATATGACCAATTGAATAAAGATGCTGATAGGATTCTCCAACTTATTAAAGTACAAATGGATAATCTAACATTACCTCAATGCCCATTATATGAAGAAGTACTTGATACACAAATGTTTGGTTTACAAAAAGAAGTGGACTTTGCTGTACAACTAGGCCTAGTTGACAGAGAAGTGGGCAAAGATTTGATGCTTCGTTTAGAAAAAGAACTTTCTAAATTGCATGATGCATTTACTAATGTTTAATTTGGTTAATGAGATAGATTTATTTTTGGAAACACAGTATTCCAAAATTGAAATACGAATGGCTTATATAGGACAATTTTTCATTAAAACTACATAAATCGTATGAGAGTGGCTGGGACATCAATCATTTGTTGATATATCTTAGCCATTTTTGTCGTGCTTTGAAAACACAAATTTTTGTAAAACAATAAAATTATGTATATTAGTGCCATATTTACTCGAGAAATTGTTACAATGTTTGATATAATGTTAAAAGTGTAGTTTATTATATAAATCAATTAACATAACTAAAATCACTTAGGATTTAGGTAATAATTTAGTGAATGCATTTGAGGCGTTAACAAATATAATATTAAAAATTAGAATTGGATGATATGTCATATGAATAACATAAAACGATTTTTTCGGTATATTGGTAAAAATGCTAAGTATATCGATTATCCGCTAGTAGTTACATATTTATTATTATGTCTAATTGGTTTGGTTATGGTGTATAGTGCAAGTATGGTTGCTGCTACAAAGGGATCATTGACGGGCGGTATATCAGTTCCAGGTACATACTTTTATACAAGGCAATTAATGTACGTGATAATGAGTTTAGTTATAGTATTTTTCATGGCATTTTTCATGAATGTTAAATTTTTAGAGACAATAAGATTTCAAAAATGGATGATGCTTGGTATTATTATTTTGCTTGCTGCAACTCTACTTGTAGGAAGTAATATCAATGGATCAAAGAGTTGGATTAATTTAGGTTTTATGAACTTGCAAGCATCAGAATTATTGAAAATTGCAATCATCTTATACATTCCTTATATGATTGAAAAGAAGCGGCCTAAAGTATTTAAACAACCGAAACTAATGACTTCACCAATTATTCTTGCTGGCCTATGTATCGCTTTAGTATTATTACAGCGAGATGTTGGGCAAACGCTATTGATATTGATTATATTCTTTTCAATACTTTTCTATGCTGGGATTGGTGTCCAAAAATCCATTAAGTATGGATTGTTAATCTTCGTTGGTGTTGTGATCATTGGTTCGCTCTTCTTAATTATTGGTTTGGTGCCAGACTATTTAACAGCGAGATTTAGTACTTTGACCAATCCATTTAGTCAAGAATCAGGTACAGGATACCATATCTCTAATTCTCTCATCGCAATTGGTAATGGTGGATTACTAGGTAGAGGCTTAGGAAATAGTATTATGAAATTAGGTTACTTACCAGAGCCACATACTGACTTTATCTTTTCTATAATCTGTGAGGAATTAGGTTTAGTAGGTGGGCTTGTAGTTATCTGTTTACTATTCTTCATTGTATATAGAGCGTTTGAGTTGGCAAACAAAACAAACTCGTATTTCTATAAACTCGTATGTGTTGGTGTAGCAAGTTATATTGGAAGTCAAACCTTCGTTAACTTAGGTGGTATTTCAGGTACGATTCCATTAACGGGAGTGCCGTTGCCTTTTATTAGCTTTGGTGGCTCTTCAATGATTAGTTTGAGTATTGCACTAGGTTTATTACTTATTACTGGTAAACAAATAAGAATTGAAGCATATAGAAAAAAACAAGCGGCTAAGAAAAAAACACATATCGGTATTGCAAAACGGTAGTAATTAAAATCGCAATTGATTCATATAAATGAAGATGATTTAGTGTAAAGGCAAACAATTCAACTGTTTAAAGTTGAATTGTTTGCTTATTTTTTTACAATTAGGTAGTGATTTTGAATTACTTTTAACCAAATAGACATATAATAACAAAAAGTTATCGATAATAATAACTTTTTATTAATAAAAATAAATGGTATAATTTTGTTCTAAGCTTGTGATATTAAGATTTACGATACAAGTTTAGAATTAGTGTTGTTATACAAAAAATTAAAATACAACTTATTAAAAAGCGTTTTGAGTTAAGCGTGAATTGTTTATTATTGTATACATTGTTCGTATTTTGCTATAATGGAGTACATATCTAACTTTTTAGAAAATTCAAAAAATAAGGGGGACCATGATGTGAAACAAATAAACAAGCTTTTGGTAGCCAATCGTGGTGAAATAGCAATAAGAATTTTTAGAGCAGCGACAGAATTAGATATTAAAACAGTTGCAATTTATTCAAATGAAGATAAGGGATCTTTACATAGATATAAAGCAGATGAATCCTATTTAGTAGGGAAAGATATAGGACCTGCTGAGTCATATTTAGATATAGAAAGAATCATTGAAGTTGCAAAACGTGCAGATGTAGATGCGATACATCCAGGTTATGGTTTTTTAAGTGAAAATGAAACATTTGCCCGCAGATGCCAAGAAGAAGGGATTAAGTTTATTGGCCCGCGTGTGGAACATTTAGATATGTTTGGTGATAAGGTTAAAGCGAGAACAACCGCGATTAATGCTAATTTAACCGTAATTCCTGGAACTGACGGTCCAATTGATAATCAAAAAGATGCTGTAGCATTTGCGAATGAAGCAGGTTATCCGCTTATGATTAAAGCAACAAGTGGTGGCGGCGGTAAAGGTATGCGTATTGTACAATCAGAAAATGAATTAGAAGATGCTTTCCACCGAGCTAAATCTGAAGCTGAGAAATCATTTGGTAACAGCGAAGTTTATATTGAAAAATATATTGATAATCCAAAGCATATTGAAGTACAAGTGATTGGTGATGAACATGGCAACATTGTACATTTATATGAACGTGATTGCTCTGTACAAAGACGACATCAAAAAGTAGTAGAAGTAGCGCCTTCAGTTGCTTTGTCAGACGATTTAAGAGAACGTATCTGTAATGCTGCAATTCAATTGATGGAAAATATTGACTACGTCAATGCCGGCACTGTTGAATTTCTCGTATCAGGTGATGAATTTTATTTCATTGAGGTTAACCCACGTGTCCAAGTAGAACATACTATTACCGAGATGGTCACAGGCGTAGATATAGTGAAAACTCAAATACTTATAGCTGATGGTGAAAACCTGTTTGATGAAGAAATTAGTATGCCTAGACAGGATGATATCAGAACACTAGGTTATGCTATACAATGCCGTATTACGACAGAAGATCCGACAAATGATTTTATGCCGGATACAGGACGTATCATCGCCTATCGTTCAAGTGGTGGATTTGGTGTGAGATTAGATGCGGGTGATGGATTCCAAGGTGCAGAAATTTCGCCATACTATGATTCATTATTAGTGAAATTATCAACGCATGCGATGTCTTATAAACAAGCGAATGAAAAAATGGACCGTTCATTGCAAGAAATGAGAATTCGTGGTGTTAAAACGAATGTTCCATTTTTAATTAATGTAATGAGAAATGAACAATTTAAAACGGGCGACTATACTACTAAATTTATTGAGCAAACACCCAATTTATTCGATATAGAACCAACACTAGATAGAGGAACGAAAACACTAGAATATATCGGAAACGTTTCAATCAATGGATTTCCAAATGTGGAAAAACGTCCAAAACCAATTTATGAAACATCACCTATACCACAAATTTCTAAAAAGGAAATAGCTCAATTAGAAGGAACAAAGCAATTACTGGATGCAAAAGGGCCAAGGGCAGTAGCGGACTGGTTAAAACAGCAAGACGATGTGTTAATTACTGACACAACATTTAGAGATGCGCATCAGTCATTATTAGCTACACGTGTGAGAACTAAAGATATGATGAACATTGCTTCGAAGACGGCTGAAGTAATGAAAGATAGCTTTTCACTTGAGATGTGGGGAGGCGCGACATTTGATGTTGCCTATAATTTCCTGAAAGAGAATCCATGGCAACGATTGGAAAGATTGAGAAAAGAAATACCTAATGTGTTATTCCAAATGTTGTTACGTGCATCTAATGCTGTAGGTTATAAAAATTATCCAGACAACGTAATTAAAAAATTCGTTAAAGAAAGTGCAGAAGCGGGTATAGATGTATTCCGTATTTTCGACTCATTAAATTGGGTGGATCAAATGAAAGTAGCCAATGAAGCCGTACAAGAAGCTGGAAAAATATCAGAAGGGGCGATTTGTTACACAGGCGATATCTTAAACCCAAATCGTTCGGATATCTATACATTAAAATACTATGTTGATATGGCTAAAACACTTGAACGTGAAGGATTCCATATCTTAGCAATTAAAGATATGGCAGGTTTATTGAAACCTAAGGCTGCCAATGAATTAATTGGTGAATTGAAAGCTGCCGTTGATTTACCTATTCACTTACACACGCATGATACAAGTGGGAATGGCTTATTAGTGTATAAACAAGCTATCGATGCAGGTGTGGACGTAATTGATACTGCCGTTGCTTCGATGAGTGGCTTAACAAGTCAACCTAGTGGTAACTCGCTATATTATGCATTAAATGGATTTGAAAGAAATATGCGTGCAGATGTAGATGGTATGGAAGAGCTATCACACTATTGGGGTACAGTACGTCAATATTACAGTGATTTCGAAAGTGATATCAAATCACCAAATACGGAAATCTATAAACATGAAATGCCAGGTGGTCAGTATTCAAACCTCAGTCAACAAGCTAAAAGTTTAGGTTTAGGTAATCGATTTAACGAAGTGAAGGAAATGTACAAACGAGTTAACTTCTTGTTTGGTGATATCGTTAAGGTAACACCATCTTCAAAAGTAGTCGGTGACATGGCATTATACATGGTACAAAACGATTTAGACGAGGCGTCTATCTTGAAAGATGGTTATAAATTAGATTTTCCTGAGTCTGTAGTATCGTTCTTTAAAGGGGACATTGGACAGCCTGTAAATGGGTTTAACAAAGATTTACAAAAAGTCATACTCAAAGGTCAACCTGCTATAACAGATAGACCAGGTGAGTACTTGGAGCCTGTGGATTTTGAAGCAGTAAGAAGTGAATTAGAAGAAAAACAACAAAGTGAAGTGACAGAACAAGACATCATTAGTTACGTATTATATCCAAAAGTGTACGAGCAATTTATAGCAACACAAGAACAATTTGGTAATGTATCGTTATTAGATACACCGACATTCTTCTTCGGTATGCGTTCTAATGAAACAGTTGAAATTGAAATAGATACAGGTAAACGATTAATTATTACACTCAAAACAATAACAGAACCAGACGAAAAAGGTATACGAACAATATTTTATGATATGAATGGTCAAGCACGACGAATCTTTATTCAAGATGAAAATGTTAAGGCAAATGAAAGTGTTAAACCTAAAGCGGATAAATTAAATCCTAATCATATTGGTGCACAAATGCCAGGTTCGGTTACAGAAGTTAAAATTTCCGAAGGTGAGTCTGTAACGAGTGGTCAAGCATTATTGATTACTGAAGCGATGAAGATGGAGACAACAATTCAAGCACCATTCGATGGCGTGGTTAAGAAATTGACAGTACAAAGTGGTGAAGCTATTGAGACAGGCGATTTGCTTATTGAAATAGAAAAAGAGCCAGTTGACTAAATTAAGTTGAAATTAACATTTAACATAAAAAAAGTACCTTCAAATTGAAATGAAGGTACTTTTTTTGATGATGAGGATGAAGTTATTATCCGCCACTGCGAATTGTTCGTAACATTAATACAATAAAGTATGCGATTAATCCAAAGAGTAACGTAATAAATAGCGCATGTAATAATGCGATGAATAAGTTAACTTCAGTAATAATAGATAATGCGCCTGTTGTTACTTGTAAGATAACTAAAATAAATGCTGCAGTATAACCATAACGAATGGTACGATTATCTGCATAATTGTTTATTGCATGGATAAATGTAATCATAATCCAAATAAAAGCGATTAAAGCCATACCTCTGTGTGTGAAGTTCACCCAATCTTGAACGTTGTGTGGCATCAAATCGTTAAATGGTAAAGGCCATTGTCCATAAGCTAAACTAGCTTCTTTGTGTCTCACAAGTGCACCGGTATAAATTGTCATGTAAACAATGAGTGCCATAATCCATGTGTAAATTCTCAATGGTTTTCTGATAAATAATTCATCAGCTTCATATTTACGATCAATCTCATATATGATTAAAGTAAGCACGAATACAGATGAAAAAGAAATTAAAGATATACCAAAGTGAAGTGCTAATACATATGCATTTTGTTGCCACATAACTGCTGCAGCACCTACTAATGCTTGTATTAGTAAGAAGCCAATACTGATACAACATAGTGGTTTAACTTCTTTAATGTAACCAATATGTTTCCAAGATACGATAACGAGCCATAATACAATGATTAAGGATAAACCTGATACGGCCCGATGACTTAATTCAATTATAGTTTGAATTGGTAAATTTTGAGGTAAGAAAGCACCATGACAAAGAGGCCAGTCAGATCCACAACCATCTGCCGAACCGGTCTTTGTTACCAATGCGCCACCAAGTTGAACAAAAGCCATAATGACTGTTGCTATCACAGATAACCATTTTAGGTTTTTTTTGCTAAACAAGAAGTAACCCCCCACTTTAAATATATAGCGTTTGAGAAATTCAATGACCACATATTATTAATTAAGCCACATAATAGTAGTTATAAATCTCATTAATATATTTTATGTTCATAAATCTTAAATTTAATTATAACAATAAATGCCAAATAAAATGTGTCACAAAAATGACTTTTTATTAATGTCGATAAAGTGTCACAAATATCTTCGCATTAATGTAGTCAATCGAACAAAATTAATATATCATTGAATTATATGAAAAAATAGGAGGGAAATTATGAACAAAGAACAAACTTTGGCACATAATTCTAGCCGCATCACTTTTAAAGAGTTGCAGCAAATTATTAAAATGGGATTAGTTCAAGGCAATCTCATCCCTGCATTTGCTGGATCATGGTTAGCAATTGTGTTGGCAAATCATTCCTTCCTCTCGTCAATACCACAAATCTTAATGATGTTAGTGGGCTCTACGTTAATTATGGGGGGCGCATGTGCTTTAAATAATTACTATGATCAAGATATTGACAGTATCATGCCAAGTAAACAACAGAGACCTACAGTTAATGAAAGAATTTCAAATAGAAATTTATTAATTCTCAGCTTTGGAATGATGCTTATAGGGGAAGCATTACTATTTGCACTAAACATACCATCAGGTGTTATTGGCTTGTTAGGTATTGTGGGATATGTATCATTTTACTCTATTTGGTCTAAAAGACACACAGTTTGGAATACAGTAATCGGTAGTTTTCCTGGGGCAGTGCCACCGTTAATTGGTTGGACGGCAATAGAAGGAAACATTAGTCTAGTTGCAGTTGCACTATTCTTAGTTATTTTCTGTTGGCAACCAATTCATTTTTATGCGTTAGCTATTAAGCGTAAAGATGAATATGCATTAGCAAATATTCCGATGTTACCATCAGTTAAAGGATATAACCGTACGAGAGTAAGTATGTTTATATGGTTAGTCATTTTATTACCATTACCTTTTTTATTGAGTAGCTTAGGTACCACATTTATTGTGTTAGCTACTTTATTAAATTTAGGCTGGTTATATCTAGGATTGACAAGTTTCAAAAAGGATACAGACCAAACTAAATGGGCAACAAAAATGTTTATATATTCACTAAACTATTTAGTTGTTTTTTTCGTTCTAGTTGTTGTCATATCGCTAATTCAAATGTTTTAATAATTTATGATAAGGATGTATTAAATGAACTTACCAATTTTACCTACAATCAGTACAAGCTTTATTGTGATTAGTGCAATCCTTGTTGCAATAGGGTGGCGCCAAATTTGGAAAAGAAAAATTGAAAGTCATAAAAAAGTAATGCTTTGCGCTGCATTTTTTGCACTAGCATTCTTTATTATTTATGCTTCGAGAACAATTTTTATAGGTAATACTGCTTTTGGTGGTCCAGATTCAATTAAAATTTATTATACAATATTCTTAGTCTTCCATATTAATTTAGCAACAATCGGTGGAATATTAGGCATTGTACAAATCGTTACTGCTTTTAAAGATAAATTTAAAGTACATAGATTTGTTGGACCTATTGCGTCAATCATATGGTTCTTCACAGCCATCACAGGTGTGGCTGTCTATCTATTACTTTATGTATTTTATCCAGGTGGCGATACGACTTCGCTCATCAAAGCGACATTTGGATTATAAAAAATCAAAAATAAAGCGTTAGTTTTTACCTAAATAAAAGGCATATAGCGAAGGTGAGCAATCTTTATAAAGATTGCTCACCTTTTAGTTTATAAAGTATAGGTTAAGATGAAGACGACACATATCTTTTTAAATATTTTGCAGTGATGGACGATTTTACCTTTAATAAGCCACGTGGTTCGCCTTGATAAAGTAATTTCCCACCTTTTTCACCAGCAAAAGGTCCAATATCAATAAGCCAATCGGCATGTGTCATCATCGTTAGATTGTGTTCTATTATAATTACAGTGTTGTGTGCTTCAATGAGACGCTTAAAACAATCCATTAATATAGGAATATCGTCTTCATGTAAACCCGTAGTAGGTTCATCAAAAACAAAGGTATGATGCTGCACAGTTTTAGTTAAGTATTTACTTAATTTGACTCTTTGTATCTCACCACCCGAT
Source organism: Staphylococcus edaphicus (assembly GCF_002614725.1). Lineage (GTDB taxonomy): Bacteria > Bacillota > Bacilli > Staphylococcales > Staphylococcaceae > Staphylococcus > Staphylococcus edaphicus. The sequence continues at coordinate 64,362 of NZ_MRZN01000002.1, forward strand.
AATGTATCCAAGGTCTGTCCTAAAGTCATATAGTTTAAACCCGTAGATTTCAGTGCTTGGAGTGGTTGAGCGATAAAATCATTTTTTTTGAAAAAAGTGATTGATTCATCAACGGTTAAAGCTAATATATCTGCTATATTCAAACCATCTATTTTAGCATCCAATACTTCTGGATTGTATCGTTTACCATGACAAATATCACATATTTGTGTGAAATCTGGCATAAAGGCTAATTCTGTTTTGATGATTCCCTTACCATGACATTCGGGGCATGCCCCTTCAGAATTGTAACTGAATAATGATTTTTTTAGGCCGGTTGCTTCACTAAAATAAGACCGTACATCATCAAATATGTTTAAATAAGTAAGTAAATTAGAACGGCTCGAAGCATGTGCAGGTTTTTGATTTATAAAAATAGTATCTTCTACTTGCTTTAAACCTGAATGAACCAATGAACTTTTACCAGATCCTGCAACACCAGTAACGACAGTCATTGCATGTTGAGGGATTTTTACAGAAACATCTTTAATATTATTACATGAAATATGTGATAAGTGCATATAATTTAAATCGCTTAAATTAGGTGATTTCAAGTGATGTGTTCGACCTAATGCATCTCCAGTATGTGTGTCCGAGTTTAATAAATCATTATAAGTACCAGTAAAAGTAATTTCACCACCATGTTTACCAGCTAATGGTCCTAAATCTATAATGTGGTCAGCTATTTTGATAACGTCTGGGTCATGTTCAACAACTAACACAGTATTTCCTTTATCTTTCAAAGATTGAATGATTTCATTGATTCGTTGGATATCATCTGGATGGAGGCCAATACTTGGTTCATCAATGATATATACCAAATCACTTAAAGCACTGTTTAAATGTCTAATTAATTTAATTCTTTGTGATTCACCACCTGATAAAGTGGTCGTTTCTCGGGATAAAGTTAAGTAATTTAATCCAATATAACTCAGAGCTTCTAATTGTTGTTGTAACGGCTCAATAATGACATTTGCCTTTGGTGAATCAATGTCTGCTATGAATTTTAAAGCATCATCGATGGATAAATTTGTGAAATCAGCAATATCTAAGTTATTAATTTTACATGTTAAGACAGAAGGGTTAAGTCTTTTACCATGACAATCTGGACATTTTTTAGAAGTTACCACTCTATCAATTGCATCTCTGAATTTATTTTTCTCAAAGTTGTCATTTAATAAAAATGAACGTCTAAATCTATGGATAAGCCCCTCAAACTTTGCAGTTCTAGGCCAGTTATCTGGTGGATGCTTTATTTTAGTTGGTTTGGTATATAGCAACGTATCTAGTTCTTCTTTAGTATAGTCTTTTAACTTTTTATCATTATCAAACAAACCAGAATATAAGTAACGTTTACCTCGCCAACTATCGGGCCTGAAAGATGGGAAACGAATGGCATCTTCATTGAGTGATTTATTAAAATCTAATAACTCATTTAAATCAATATCTTCAACATAGCCAAGTCCTGAGCACGTTTCGCACATACCTTTAGGATTGTTGAAAGAAAATATATCAGAGTATCCAACAAAGGGTTCACCAATTCGTGACCAAAGTAATCTAACTGATGCGTAAATATCAGAGATTGTACCAACCGTTGAGCGCGAATTTCCTCCTAACCTTTTTTGATTTATAATCATTGCAACTGGTAAATGCTCTATTAAGTCGACATTTGGCTTTGAAAATTGAGCTAATTGATGCTGTATGTATGTTGAATAAGTTTCATTTAAGAGACGTTCAGACTCAGCCGCAATCGTATTAAATACTAATGAAGATTTACCTGAGCCAGAACGCCCCGTGAATACAGTTATTTGATGTTTGGGTATATCAACAGAAATATTTTTTAAATTATTTTGATTTGCACCGTGTATACGTATCATTGACATTCATTTTCACCTCTATTATTACTATACCCAAAATTAAGTTGTGTATGACTAAGGTTTAGAAAAAGTATGAAGATGAATATTGCATGTCATATTTAACCATATACACTTAAAATTGTAACGACATGCCTTGCTTGTGATATATTGAAACATGTACAATAAATGAAAGAGAATAATAGGTGGGTGAGCGATGAAAAAATTAATAATTAAAATTATAGGTGTGTTGTTATTAATATGTTTCTTGATTTATCTTTTTTACTCACCTCGATTAAAGTTTGATGTTCTGGAAAATCCCAATAAAGATGCGACAAAGACAACTCAAAATAAAGTGCCCAATACGAATGAGGAATCAGTTGAAAATTCTATGCCCAAAGAAGGTATAGGGACCTGGGTAGGTCAAAATCTTAAAAAACTTACAGATACGTATGGACAAGCTGAAAGGGTTTATTCATATAAAGGTGATTTTAAAAATTACATTTTTAAAAAACATAACCAATATTATCTTGTTACTACAAAACATAATATTATTAGATCAGTGTATGCAACGGGCAAAGCAGCAAAGGTAAACCCATTAAAAATTTCTGATAATGCATCACATGTATTTGAAAAATACAGTATTAATCCTGAACCGACAATTAAAGTTGACGGTAAGCAATATGAATTAGAATTATCTGATTCAGATATGAAGACGCAAACACTTATAAAATTCAAAGATGTTTATGCGCAGGTTTATATTGATCAACAGTCCAATGAAATTGTGGCTGTTCGATTTTTAGACAATGAAGCATTGGCAGCATTTAAACCGTATCAAATGTTAAGCTCTAAAGGAGACAAAGAAGTTCAAAGTAATCACGATGATTTACCTTACGAACAAAATGCTAATCAATTAATGACTTTATATGAAATTACCAACGAGATGAGAAAGCTAAAAGATGCTAAGCCGCTTACTGTAAATAACGATATAGCTCACATCGCATCATTTAACTTGTATGAAGCAACAGGTACTGATAGCGTGGAGTTTACTGAAGATGCTTTAAAACAACAGCTAAATGATCAAGACATACCATTTTTATCTACAAGTCAAAATGTAGGATATGATTTTAACGATGTGCCAACGTTAATACATAGTTGGTTAAACTCTGATATTCATAGATCAAGAATGCTCAATTCGAAATATAATGAAATGGGTGGTGAGGTAACTAACGGTTATTACACACTCATTTTTGTAGAAGATAAATAGAAAGGTGATTGATAGCGATGATTACAGAAGAAACTTTATCAGTGCTTGATGAAATCGAAACACTTAGTGATAAAATATTGGAATCTCGATTATATAAGGCGTATAAAGCAGCTGAACAAGCATTGGCAGATGATGATGAAGCACATCTACTATATCAATCTTTTTTGAAATCTAAAGATAAATACGATGAGATTATGCGGTTTGGGAAATATCATCCTGATTATCAAAGTGTGATGTTAGATACGCGTAAACGTAAACGTGCTTATGAGATGCTTGATGTAGTGATGGATTATAAACAAAAAGAAGTTGCATTACAAGAACTCATTGATCAGGTCATTGTGAAGATTGCATATGCAGTATCTGAAAATGTAAAGATCGAAGCGGGTAACCCGTTTTTCCAAAAGGAAACAGGTGGCTGTGCGACTGGCGGTTCATGCAGTTGTTCATTATAAGACGTTAAAAATGATCTAATCAAAGAGGCTGGGACATAATTAATACGTCCCAGCCTTCTATCATACTTGCCGGGGTGAGACGAGGAAATCTTTTTAATATAATAAGATTTCAGTCCCACTCCCTTTTGCTATAAAATAACTTACTTTATATCAATATGAGTATGGTTTTAAAATGAGTTATTGTAAAAGTAAATTTCACTTCAAAAAAATGTTGCTGTTCTCAATGTTATTTACGATGCGTTTGTTTAAATCTTTGTGCTAAATCTGGTCTATCGGTAACCAAGGTATGGGCGCCATAAAATATTAGATCAGTCATCATATCTAGATTGTTAATACCATAATAGCCAGGTATGATATTTCGTTCATTTAACCATTGTATAAATCTTGGTGATGTTAATTTGATGCCTTTAAAAGAAACGGGCATCTGAAAAGTATTAGCTTTAGGTTGAAACGTGTGGCCAAGCCCTGTGAAAAATTTTAAAACGCCTTCAGCTACTTCTTTTTGACTTGCACCAATAGCTACAGTGCCCTGACTTATTAAATTAAAGCGTTCAATTTGTTTATCATGGAAACTTGTAACTAGAATACGCTTTTGGGCTTGTTGCGCAACAATGAGATTATAAATAATTTCTGGAGCTAATTGGCCTTCTATGTTATCAGGCGTATCTTTCAAATCAACATTAATAAGTTGCTTTGGATATAATTCTAATAGCTCATCAAACGAAAGTATTTTGGCATCTTTATGTCCACGGAAAGGCCTAACGCCATTTATATCAATGTATTGAAAGGCGGCGTCTAGTTGTTTCAATTCTGCTAATGTATGTTCAGCTACTTTACCAGACCCATTTGTAGTGCGGTCGACAGTAGCGTCATGAAACACTACAAGTTGATGATCTTTAGTGAGTCTTACATCAATTTCAAAACCATCTATATCATGTGTGACTGCATTATCAAAGGCAAGTTTGGTATGCTCTGGTCTGACAGCCATACCACCTCGGTGAGCGAAAATATATGGCGCTTTTTTAGAAAAGAAAGGTGGTATACTTTGATTACGTGGTTGCGCTTTATATTTAGTAATAAAAAATAAACTGCCAACCAAGCCGACTGTACCTAAAAAACTACCTTTAATCATTTTATTGAATTTTGCCACGAGCCATCCTCCTTTATTTTTGTGTATATAGAGTAATATAGCAAAAGTTAAAGTTACTTCAAAATAATTGTTATTTATAAAATGAAAAAGTCGTGATATTATATAATGGCTAATAAATGGAGTGATAAATAAATGAATATGATACCGAGAACAAGTTTAATTATATATTTAAAACATATGAAGCATGAAAGACAAGTACGTAAATTTGGTCATATCGTAAATACAAATAGACAAGAACGATTTGTTGTTATGTATATTAATGAAAATGAAGCTGACCAAATTGTTGATAAATTAATGAGGTTAAAATATGTGAAACATGTTGAAGGTTCTCCATATAAATATTTGAAAAAAACCTATGAGAAAGAACAACATGAATTTATATAATTTAAAATTCATGGCATTACGCACTTTAAACTATACAAGTATTTAAATATAATGATTAATTCTAAAAAGCCACAATAGTACAAAATTTGACTACGGTGGCTTATTTGTTTCATTATTGCAACGGCGGAATCCACCTTTGTAAGCGCAAGACACTCGTTAAATAATTAAAGTACAATTCATTATCAGGAAAGAAATCTGGCGGTTGGACATCGATTGCTTTTACATCAACATGATATTTTGCAGCTTGATCGTTTATGAGTTCAAATTTTTTATTGGAATCAGGGTAGGGATATTTAATCGCATTGATCATAATATACATTGCCTGAAAATGGCGTTCACGAGTAGGTTCCATTATAATTGCAACGGATGAACGTTGATTTTCATATTTTGAAGAATGAAAATAAACAATGTGGGCTATCCGTTGATAGTTGAATTCAATTAACGTATTGAATTCAAATAAATCTGTAAGGCCTTCTCCGAGTTTTATAAATGATTGTTTCATGAATCATATCTCTCCTTGTCTACAATATGCATTATATAAAAATTATTTTGAGAATGGAAGTGTAAATCACATGAGAGTAATTTCCGGTATACATAAGAGTAAAGCACTTGAGAGTTTAGAAGGGCGTAACACTAGACCCACAATGGATAAAGTGAAAGAAGGCATATTTAATAGTCTGCATGAAGTATCTGGTATTGGTTTAGATTTGTTTGCAGGTAGTGGGGCGCTTGGTATTGAAGCTTTATCTCGTGGCATTGAACAAATGATATTTGTGGATCAGAATTTTAAAGCGGTAAAAGTAATTAAAGCGAATTTGAATAATCTTGGTATTGAAACACAAGCTGAAGTTTATAAGAACAATGCTGACCGTGCTTTGAAGGCATTAGCTAAACGTGAAATACAATTTGATGTAATATTTTTAGATCCACCATATGAAAAAGGGTTGATTGATGAAGCGTTAGAAGGTGTTGCAAAGTTTAATTTATTAAAAGAAAATGGTATTATCGTTTGTGAGTTCAAACATCATGAAAAAATAAAAACTGAGCCATTCCATGTGATAAAACGTTATCATTATGGCATGACAGACACTTTGTTATTAGAAAAAGGAGATTAAAATGTCTACAACTAAAGCAGTCATTCCAGGAAGTTTCGATCCAATTACATACGGCCACATTGATATTATAGATAGAAGTGCGGATCGTTTTGATGAGCTACATATTTGTGTCTTAAAAAATAGTGGTAAGTCAGGAACGTTTTCAATTGAGGAACGTATTGCACTGATTGAAGAATCAGTGAAACATTTGAATAATGTAACAGTTCATCATTTTAATGGATTGTTAGTTGATTTTTGTGACAAAATTGGTGCACAAACGATTATAAGAGGATTGAGAGCTGTGAGTGACTTCGAATATGAATTAAGACTTACATCAATGAATAAAAAATTAAACAGCAATGTTGAAACAATGTATATGATGACAAGTACAAATTATTCGTTTATTAGTTCAAGTGTTGTCAAAGAAGTTGCAGCATACAAAGCTAACGTTTCAGACTTTGTGCCCGTCCACGTTGAAAAAGCACTAAACGAAAAATTTAAAAAATGATAAAGAACCACTTACCAACTTGTTGGTTAGTGGTTCTTATGCAATTGCAAAGCAATTGTAAACCAAAATACTTACCAACTTGTTGGTTAGTGGATACACAGTAGCTGACTGAAATCTAAATGCACAAGTAGCGTGATTTTTTAGATTCCTAGTCGACCTTGTGGGGGCGAGAAAACGAAATCAAAAAGATTTCTGTCTCGCTCCCTTATGCAATTGCAAAGCAATTGTAAACCAAGAGACTTACCAACTTGTTGGTTAGTGGATACACAGTAGCTGACTGAAATCTAAATGCACAAGTAGCATGATTTTTTAGATTCCTAATCAGCCTTGTGGAGGAGAGAAAACGAAATCAAAAAGATTTCTGTCTCGCTCCCTTATGACTAATCATCTATAGATTGTTTAAGCACGTATAACGGGTGTGTTAAAGTCATTTGCAGTTTGTCCTGAGATAAGATTGTAAATTTGAGTTGCATGTATCTCATCAATAAAGAAATCAGCAGTTTGTTTGTTAATTTGTGTTATGAAATTTTTATCTGGATATAATTTTTTAAGTTGTTTTATATATTGTTGCCCTTTTTCGGACATGCCTAATATTCGAACAGCATGAACGGATGTAGGTTTGTTTTGTTTTTTGAAATTTAAAAGTATATTCATAAGTAAACGTTGTATATGTGTATAGGTATACCGTTTCGTTTTTAATATTGTCATTAAATGTTCAAAATTAGTCGCTTGTGAAATGTTTTGAAGTATTCTATTTTCAATGCCTTCACTCATTGTATAGATTTGACTTAATGATAGCGCATCATGAGTTAAAATTGCATATTTCAAATAGTTAAATGTATCCTCAACAGATATTTGAGGTGATTCATAATGACTTTGTATCGTATTTGGTACGACTTTCTTCCACTGATCATTTTTGTTCAGTAAGGATTTTCGGATAGATGTACCACTAGCAAATTTTTGATTTGAGATTTCACCATCATGATGGGCGCTTTGTGATCGTGCAATAGTCCAAGGCTGAATCGATGGCGCGTATTTTTGTATTGCCCTCACATAAGATATGCCTAACGTATTATTAGGCGATGAAAGTAAATCATTATCAGGAACTAATTCACTTAATATTCTGGGAAAACTTTTGCCTTCTTTTGATTTTGCCAAAAATTGAGGAGACTGTTCCACGTCACTAATGCGATCAGCTAATGATAAAAAATCTGTAATTTCACCAGACTCACTACCAAATGATAAATGAGAAACATTTAAATAATCTGCTATTTTCACAGCTGTTTCTGCAAAATACTGACCGGCAGATATCGATGCATAGGCTGGGAGCTCGACGACGAGATCAACTGCACTCAACGCCATGCGAGTGCGTGTAAATTTATTATAAATAGCGGGCTGCCCTCTCATCACAAAGTTTCCACTCATGATGGCTATGGATATTTCAGAATCTGTAATTGACTTTGATTGCTGTGCATGGTATAAGTGACCATTGTGGAAGGGATTATATTCAGTGACTAGTGCAACGCTTTTCATTTGCAATTCTTCCTTTCAGAATTCATTATAGATATTGTAACAGATGTAACTGTGTTAAGAAAAAATCTTGACAACTTATATCTATAAAGTTAAAATAAATTTTGTGCTTGTTAGAGGTGAAGCCATATGAAATGGTCAATAACACAATTAAGAAAATTCCAAGATAAACCTTTTGAATTCCATCAAACGGTTAATTTTGATCATTTAGTAAAATCATTAGATTTAATAGATCTATCTGATATTGATGTTGAGGGTGAATTAACCGTCAAATCAAATGAAGTCATTGCAGATATGCATATAACTGGAACTTATACAATGTCTTGTGCACGTACTTTAGTTCCAGTTGAAGTTCCTATTGATATCAAGTCTCAAGAAATTTTTGATTTAGAAGGATACGAGCAGTTTGACGATGATGTAGACGATGATGAACATTATCATGACGCAACAGACGGTATGATAAATCTAAAAGATATTGCTGAAGAACTTGTTATTATTGAAAAACCAATGCGCGTTTTTTCAAAAGAAAGCGATCAGATGTTACGAGAAGGTAATGGTTGGGAAGTTATTGACGAAGAACAAGCGATCGAAATTGCGAAAGATAAAGCGTCATCTGAATCAGAGCAAATCGATCCAAGGCTTCAAAAACTACAACAATTATATGACGAAGAGCAATAGCGGATTTAGATAATCTATAGTATAATAGATTATTGAATCTGAAAATATCTATTTAGTGTTTGAATATAAGGAGGATTATCATGGCAGTACCAAAAAGAAGAACGTCAAAAACAAGAAAAAATAAACGTCGTACGCATTTTAAAATTTCAGTACCTGGTATGACTGAATGCCCAAATTGTGGAGAATACAAATTATCTCACCGCGTATGTAAGAACTGTGGTTCATACAAAGGCGAAGACGTTGTATCAAAATAATTTCATTTAATTGAAAGGCTAAGTAATAGCCTAATCTAATCGTTCATTAATTATTCACTTGATAATTTTTGAACGATTTTTTATGTTAGAGATAGTGATGCTATATATTCAACTGATAGGTTGTGTAAAAAGGTATGGAAATAATAAATGCACAAAAAATTATAAATAAAATTGAGCAGAACGATGCACGCTGGCTTTATGATCATTTTAGCGAATCATTTCAAGATATCTCATCTTTTGAAGAACTTGAGAAGTTGTTGAATCGATATAATACACTCAGAAGTGAAAATGTTTTATTCAGACATCTGAACATTAATCGACACGATGAATATATTTGGTTTGATAATAAAATGGCTACAGGAGCAAGCGTTACGTTAAATAAATACCAAGAAATTATAGGTATGTCATTGTTGCCAATTAGCCATAAACATAATGTGAAACAATCTAAATATCAATACACCATTCCTATAAAAACATCGTGTCTTGTTTATTGGGGTGGAGACAATGAATTAATTAATTTTCATTATCGATTTAAACAACAACGTCATGCTTTAGATTTAGTGAAAATTAAAGATGGCTATACATATAAAGGTAATTCAAATGAATGTGCAAATTATTATAGCTATGGATTGCCGATTGTAGCGCCAGCAAATGGTGTGGTAGAAGCAATTGTTGATGGTATACCAGATAATACACCTGGTGATATTAATACTGTACATCCAGAAGGTAACTATATTATTATCAAACATGCGCGTAATGAATATAGTATGATTGCACATATCAAAGCAAATTCTTTTAAAATTGAAAAAGGAGATACACTGTTGCGAGGACAGCATATTGCAAATGTTGGTAATTCAGGTAATACACCTGAACCACATATACATTTTCAAGTGATGAAGGATAAAAATATTCAAGTTGCACAAACGTTAAAAATTCAATTTCAGAATGTTACAGCGCCTGTGAAAGGTGATATAGTAACTTATACGGGTGATCAAATTATGGTGAACGAAAAGCGTGAACCGTCCAAATTGACCAAAGGCATACGTTCGAACATTACACACCTATTCAAAAGTTGAAAATAAATATATAAAGAGGCTATGTTATGGAAATAATAACTTCGGCACAAAATAATAAAGTGAAAAATGCGAATAAATTGAAGAAAAAGCGTGAACGAGATAAAACTGGTCTTGCACTAATAGAAGGATATCATCTTATAGAAGAAGCATATAAAAGTAATATAAACATTCAACAGTTATATGTCGTTGATACGGATAGAATAAATGATGATATGTTAAGTTATGCTGATGAAGCATTTGAAATTAACTTAAAAGTGGCAGAGGTATTATCAGGCACTGTGACGCCGCAAGGATTCTTTGCGGTTATTGAAAAACCCCACTATGAAACTTCAAATGCGAAACAGGTTTTACTGATAGATTGTATACAAGACCCGGGAAACCTAGGTACACTGATTCGTACAGCAGATGCTGCAGGTTTAGATTTAATCGTTCTAGAAAAGGGAACAGCAGACCCTTATCAAGATAAGGTTATGCGAGCAAGTCAGGGTAGTGTGTTTCATATACCGATCTTAACTACAGACTTAAGTGACTTTATCAATGGTTTCGAAGGCAACGTTTATGGTACAGCATTAGATGATGCAGTAGAATATAAGGAAATACCAAGTCAAGAGACGTTTGCATTACTTTTAGGCAATGAAGGAGAAGGTGTAAATACCAAATTACTTAGCCAAACAACACAAAATTTAACTATCCCAATTTACGGTAAAGCGGAAAGTTTAAATGTTGCAATTGCTGGTAGTATTGTAATGTATCACTTGAAAGGTTGACCCTACTGTAAAATATCGTATATAATGAAATTAATGATATTTAAAATACTAACCGATAAAAAGACGTAAACTAAATGAATACAGCAGTAGAAGGGAGATTATCCATGACTGAAAGATAATCCGCTGTAGTTAGTTTTTTCACCTTTTTGGTTACTTAAAGAAATTTAAGTCGGAAATCATGTCCGTTATCAATGACAACAAGTGTATGCTAAGGCATAAATTTGGGTGGTACCACGGAAGGCTTTCGTCCCAGTTTCAAGGGATGGAAGTCTTTTTTTGTACAATTTTAAAATTAGAAAATAACTATTTAAAAAATACGAGTAGGAGGGCTAAGTATGGTACAAACAGAAGCAATGGCCGAGATTAAACAACAGGCGTTAGTTGATATAAATGAAGCTCAAAATGAAAAAGCGTTACAAGATGTAAAAGTTAAATACTTAGGAAAAAAAGGTTCAGTAACTGGATTAATGAAACATATGAAGGATTTACCAAATGAAGAAAAACCTGCATATGGTCAACAAGTGAACGAAGTGAGACAAACGATAGAAAAAGAAATTGAAGTGCGTCATGAATTATTGGCTAATGAACAATTGGAACAGCAATTGACAGAAGAAAAAATTGACGTTACCTTACCTAGTCGCAAAATAGCAATTGGCGCCAAACATCCACTGACAAGAACAATAGAAGAGATTGAAGATTTGTTCTTAGGTTTAGGTTATGAAATCGTTGATGGTTTTGAAGTTGAACAAGATTATTATAACTTTGAAGCATTAAACTTACCTAAATCACATCCTGCGAGAGATATGCAAGATAGTTTTTATATCACTGATGAAATTTTAATGCGTACACATACATCGCCGGTGCAAGCTAGAACTATGGAAACACGTAAAGGTCAAGGTCCAGTTAAAATTTTGTGCCCTGGTAAAGTTTATCGTCGAGATTCAGATGATGCGACACATAGTCACCAATTCACACAAATTGAAGGCTTAGTCGTTGATGAAAATATCAAGATGAGTGATTTAAAAGGGACTTTAGAATTATTAGCTAAGCAATTATTTGGTGAAGATAGAGAAATTCGATTACGTCCAAGTTATTTCCCATTTACTGAACCTTCAGTTGAAGTAGATGTATCTTGTTTTAAATGTAAAGGTGAAGGTTGTAATGTGTGTAAACACACTGGGTGGATAGAAATACTAGGTGCTGGTATGGTTCATCCAAATGTACTTGAAATGGCAGGTTTCGATTCAAATAAATACACAGGCTTCGCGTTTGGTATGGGACCTGACCGAATTGCAATGTTGAAATATGGTATTGAAGATATACGTCATTTCTATACAAATGATGTGCGTTTCTTAAGCCAATTTAAAGCAGTAGAAGACAGAGGTGAAAAATAATGTTTATTTCTAAAGAATGGTTAGAGTCTTATGTAGAAATTAATCAACCCATCAATGTACTTGCAGAACGTATTACACGTACCGGCATTGAAGTAGATGATATTATAGATTATACAAAAGAGATTAAAAACCTTGTCGTTGGTTATATTGAATCTAAAGCAGCACATCCGGATGCAGATAAACTTAATATATGTCAAGTTGACATTGGAGAAGCGGAACCTGTACAAATCGTCTGTGGTGCCCCGAATGTTGATGCTGGTCAAACTGTCATCGTCGCTACAGTTGGAGGTCGATTACCAGGAGGAGTGAAAATCAAACGTGCTAAATTGCGTGGTGAGCGCTCTGAAGGTATGATTTGTTCATTACAAGAAATTGGTGTGCCTAGTAATTTGGTACCAAAACAATTTGAAGATGGTATTTTTGTATTCTCAACTGATGTTAAACCAGGTACAGATGCATTAAGTGCTTTATACCTAAATGATCAAGTGATGGAATTTGATTTAACTCCAAATAGAGCAGATGCGTTAAGTATGATTGGTACAGCATATGAGACTGCTGCATTATACAATGTGCCAATGACGAAACCAGAAACACAGAGCAAAGAAATCAGTGGTCAAACAGCAGATGAAATTAGTGTCGAAATTCAAAATGAAAGCAAGGTACCATACTATAGTGTACGTGTAGTAAAAGATGTCACAATTGCACCATCACCAGAGTGGATGCAAATGCGTCTGATCAAAGCAGGTATTCGTCCAATTAATAATGTTGTCGATATTTCTAATTACGTTTTAATTGAATATGGCCAACCATTACACATGTTTGATCAAGAACAAATTGGTTCGAATCAAATCACGGTACGACAAGCTAAAGCAGATGAAAAAATGACGACCTTAGATGCTCAAACACGTCAACTAAAAGAGAATGACATCGTAATAACGAACGGTGAAGCACCTATAGCTATTGCTGGTATAATGGGTGGAGATTTCTCTGAAGTCACAGAAACAACGAAGGATGTTGTAATAGAAGGCGCAATCTTTGATCCAGTATCAATCAGACACACTTCACGCCGATTAAATCTAAGAAGTGAAGCATCGAGTCGTTTTGAAAAAGGTATCGCAACAGAATTTGTAGACGAAGCGGTTGATAGGGCATGTTATTTATTACAAACCTATGCAAGTGGTTCAGTGACACAAGGACGCGTATCACAAGGTGATTTAGGAGACTTTGTGACACCAATCGATATTTCAGTTACAAAAGTTAATCAAACCATTGGATTTGAACTTGGCGCTGAAGACATTGAAGCCATTTTTGTACAATTAGGTTTTGCTACAACGAGCAATGGAGATGTTCTGACAGTTATGGTCCCTTCACGTCGTAAAGATATTTCAATTAAAGAAGATTTAATTGAAGAAATTGCACGTATATATGGCTATGATGAAATTCCTTCAACATTACCTGTATTCAATCATGTGACACACGGTGCTTTAACGGACAGACAAGCTAAATCCAGAATAGTGAAAGCAACATTAGAGGGTGCAGGTTTAAACCAAGCCATCAATTATTCGCTTGTCGATAAAGAGAGAGCCAAAGATTTCGCACTGCAAGAACGTGAAACCATCGACTTATTAATGCCTATGAGTGAGGCGCACGCAACATTACGACAAAGTTTGATTCCGCATTTAATTGATGCAGTTACTTATAATGTTGCACGCAAAAATAATCATGTGCGTTTATATGAACTAGGCAGAGTTTTCTTTGCCAATGGTGAAGATGAACTGCCAGACGAAGTAGAATATTTAAGTGGTATTTTAACAGGTGATTATACAGTTAATCAGTGGCAAGGTAAAAAAGAAGAAATTGATTTCTTCATTGCTAAAGGTATGGTTGACAGAGTAGCTGAAAAATTAGATATCCAATTTGAATATGAAGCAGGAGAAATAAATGGACTACACCCAGGTAGAACAGCATATGTTAAGTTGAATGGAGATATTGTAGGTTTCGTAGGTGAATTGCATCCAAAAATTGAAAAAGATAATGACTTAAAACGTACCTATGTATTTGAATTAAACTATGATAAATTAATGTCTGTATCTGTTGGGTATATTAACTATCAACCAATCCCAAGGTTCCCTGGTGTTTCAAGGGATATCGCTTTAGTAGTAAATCGAGCTACACCGTCAGCCAAATTAGTAGATACGATTCATGAGCATGGTGGCAATATTTTACAAGATGCAGAGGTTTTCGATGTTTATGAAGGTGAACATATGGCAGACGATGAAAAATCAATCGCAATACGTTTAGCTTATTTAGACACTGAACAAACACTAACAGATGATAAAGTGAACGCTGTACATGAAGCAATCTTAGATGCATTGAAAGCTGAAGGTGCAACGATTAGATAAATTACCAAAACTGTTATTTAAAATAGCATAATATAAATTACAATATGAATTTTTGATTTCTAATTCTTAATAAAAACAGCTATCATCCTTTGAGGGATGATAGCTGTTTTTTTATTTATGACGCTTCTTATGAACTAAAGCTTCAGCCTTTGTACGATTGGCAAAATGTTTTTTTGAAATAGAATCAAGATAATCTATGCCACTACGTTCGATTATTTTTGCTGCAGTTAAATCCACTTTATTGCTCGCACCTTTTGGGATTTCCATGTTAACTGAGCGTGATAAACGATCCATATGTTTTACGAAGGCATATCGTGAAATAATACTTGCTGCAGCTATAGCAATGGATTTTGATTCGCCTTTAGTTTCAAATTTAGTTTTACTAATAAATGGTAAATCACTTAGAGCATAACGTTTATAAACATCTGCCTTGGCAAATTGATCTATGACGATATAATCTAAAGCACTAGTGTCGATTTTTTGAGTCACGTTCTTGATAGCTTCATTATGCAATACAGCTTTCATTTTAACTTGTGACCATCCTGCCTTTTGTTTGTCGTTATATTTCTCATTATCCATGACGAGTAATGAATGAGGAATAAACGTAACGAGTTGTTCTGCTATGGCTACAATTTTTGCATCTGTTAATTTCTTAGAATCATCGACGCCTAACGTTTTTAATATTTGCACATTTTTCTGTGAGACATAGGCAGCACATACAGTGAGCGGACCGAAATAATCACCACTTCCTGCTTCATCACTGCCAATGCATTGGAAATTATTGTATGAAATTGTTTGTTTTGATGTTGAGGTTGCTTTAGGTGATGATTGTGACTTCACTTTGTTAGGTATTAATTGTGAAGCAATACGTTCTGCATCTTTACCTTGGAACATGACCTTATTCGAATTATATATTGAGATGGATGTACTTTTGTATTTTGTTTTTGCCTTCATACCTTGTGATAGATTTGAAGTATCAAAAGGTATTTTTGATATTAATTGGTTGATTTCTGAATGCGTTAATTGATGTACAACGTTTGTCATGTACGAGACCTCACTTTATATATGTATAACTTATGTATCAAGACATTGAACATCATACCATATGTAAGACGTGGTGTTAGGTGATAAACTTACATCTTTATAAGCGATAGCACAAAATATTTATTATTATTGACAAAAATGGAATAAATAACAAATATTTCTTATATAACAATTCTCACCTCTTACAAAATAATATTATGTCGTGTATAATGGTTCGTGATAAATAATCTAAAAGACTAAATTACATACTTAATTGAAACAATTAGAAAATAAGTTCGGAAATATATATTAAAAGTCAGGAGTTATTATATGGGTGAGTTTAAAAATCGGATTAACGTAACAATTAATGATCAACATTACACTATTGTTGGAGAGGACAATCCTGAGCATATCCGTTATGTAGCACATTTAGTAGACGAAAGACTCAAAATGTTAGCCAGTAAAAGTGCTGGTCTAGATACGACGAGAAAGGCAATATTGACTGCTGTCAATATTATGCATGAAAAAGTACAACTGGAAGAGGAAAACTATCGTCTGCAACAAGAAATAAAACAGTTAAAAAATAGTGAAGATAAATGATTTTAGATTTGCTGGTCGTAATCATTTTTCTTTATATTGGAATGATTGGTTTTAGAAGAGGCGCTTGGCTGGGGGCATTACATTTAGGATCAACAATATTTTCAGTTTGGGTAGCTCAAAAGTTCTATCACCAAATAGCACAGCGTTTAGAATTATTTATACCATTTCCAAAAACACGTGCATTTGATTTGAATTATGCGATTCATTTTGATAATATACATCAACGCTTTGATCATATTATTGCATTTTTAATCATTGCGACGCTTACTAAAATTATTTGTTATGGCATAATAGTTGTTTTTGATAATATTTTAAAATTTAAAAGACCTAATTTCTTGAGCCGTATGATTGGTACAGTGATGAGCTTGGTTTCTTCAATTATTATCAGTGCTACGTTATTATATGCTATTGCATTGTATCCTTTAGAAATAGTGCAGAATCAATTCATAAATGGGGAAATCTCAGAATTTTTAATATTACATATGCCCTATATATCAACTTACATACTGAATATTTAACGTGGTATGGGTGATGAGTTAGTATGGTTTTATAAAATATAGGAGGTCAGGACATCATTAATTTACTGAAGTAGTGTTGCAGTAATCTGTCTTGACCTTTTTTTATGGAGTGAAAATAATGACTAAAAAAGATATTATTCAGCTGTTAGAAAAAATAGCAACTTACATGGAGTTAAAAGGTGAAAATACGTTTAAAGTTTCTGCTTATAGAAAAGCTGCACAAAGTCTTGAAATTGATGAACGTCCACTAGATGACATAGAAGATGTTACCGAATTAAAAGGTATTGGTAAAGGTGTTGGCGAGGTGATTAATGAATATCGTCAATCAGGTACGTCTACAACCTTAGATGCTTTACAGCAAGAAGTACCGGAAGGGCTAATTCCTTTATTAAAAATACAAGGGCTTGGAAGTAAAAAAATAGCTAAATTGTATAAAGAATTAAACATAGATGGCAAAGAAGCATTGCAAATTGCTTGTGAACAAGGCAAAGTAAGCGAGTTAAGTGGATTTGCTAAAAAAACTGAACAAAATATACTTGAAGCAGTAAAAGCATTAGGTGCTAAAAAAGAAAAATACCCAATTGATCAAATGCGTGGATTAAATGGTAAAATTAATGACTATTTAGCCAACGTGGAAAATATAGACAAATACGAAGTTGCTGGAAGTTATAGAAGATATAAAGAAATGAGTAAAGACTTAGATTATATTGTGAGTACAGACAGTCCTCATGCAGTACAACAAGCTTTATTGAAAATGCCGAATATAGTTAAAGAAGTAGCAGTTGGTCAGACAAAAGTATCACTTGAATTGGCATATGATGATGAAACGATAGGCGTTGATTTTAGATTAATAGAACCGTCGGCTTTTTATCATACATTACAACATTTTACAGGCTCAAAAGATCATAATATTAGAATTCGTCAATTAGCTAAAGAACAAGATGAGAAAGTAAGTGAGTATGGTATTGAACAAAATAACGGCAAAATGATTCAATACCAGAGTGAGCAAGCAATTTATGAACATTTTGGCGTGCATTGGATTGAGCCAGCTCTAAGAGAAGACGGAAGCGAATTTGATAAAGATTTATCTCAAATTATTCAATTATCAGATATTCAGGGCGATATGCACATGCATACGACATATAGCGATGGTGCATTTAGTATAGAGGATATGGTGAAAGCAAACATTGCTAAAGGCTATCAATTTATGGTAATTACTGACCATTCTCAAAGTCTGAAAGTTGCGAATGGCTTATCAGTAGAACGTTTATTACGTCAAAATGAAGAAATTAAAGCCTTAAATAAAAAGTATAAAGAGATTGACATTTACTCCGGTATAGAAATGGATATTTTACCGGATGGGCAATTAGACTATGATGACGAGGTACTGGAACAATTAGACTATGTTATTGCTGCGATACATCAAAGTTTTAATCAGTCACAAGAAGAAATTATGCGTCGATTAGAGCATGCTTGTCGTAATCCATATGTACGTCATATTGCACATCCCACTGGTCGCATTATAGGAAAACGTCCTGGTTATGAACCAGATATAGATAGATTATGTCAACTTGCAGAAGAAACGCATACGATTTTAGAAATAAATGCCAATCCAAAACGGTTAGATTTAAATGCTGAAACGGTTAAAAAATATCCAAATATACAACTCGCAATTAATACTGACGCACATCACATAGACCATTTAGAATTTATGAAATATGGTGTTGCAACGGCACAAAAAGGGTTTGTTACAAAGGATAGAGTTGTTAATACAATGTCTCGAGAGGAATTTAAGTCATTAATTGAGAATAATATTAAATTGAAGAAATAGAGGGATTAGATGAGACAGAAATCTTTAAATGTCTTAGAATTCGATAAAATAAAAGCGTTAATAGAAAATGAAACAATCAGTGATTTAGGTAAAGAAAAAGTCGTAGACATGTCACCTGCGACTGATTTTAATACGGTTGAATTTCAAATGAATGAAACAGATGAAATTTCACAAATTTATAATAAACAGCGAATGCCTAGCTTGAGTGGGTTAGCTAAAATATCAACCTATGTTCACAGAGCAACTATAGGTGGCGTTCTAAGTGTTAATGAATTAAATATCATTAAACGATTAATACAAATTCAAAATCAATACAAAACATTTTATAATAATTTGATAAATGAAGAAGAAACAATTAACTATCCAATATTGAACGATAGAATGGAGCAATTGCCGGTATTAACTGATTTATATCAAAGTATACATCAAAAATGTGATGCATATGATTTATACGATAATGCAAGTTATGAGTTGCAAGGTATCAGAAGTAAAATCTCTAGCACAAATCAAAGAATCAAACAAAATTTAGACAAGATTGTTAAAAGCCAAGGCAATCAAAAGAAACTTTCTGATGCCATTGTCACAGTGCGTAATGAGCGTAATGTCATACCAGTCAAAGCAGAATACAGACAAGACTTTAATGGTATTGTTCATGACCAGTCTGCTTCAGGACAAACCTTATATGTGGAACCATCATCTATTGTAGAAATGAGTAACCAAATTAGTCGCTTGAAAAATGATGAGGCGATTGAACGAGAACGTATTTTAACTGAACTAACGGTAGAAGTGGCTGAAGAAGCAGAAGCATGTTTGGTTTCGGAAACGATTATGGGCCAAATTGATTTCTTAACAGCTAAAGCGCGTTATGCACGTTCAATTAAAGGTACGAAACCTCAATTCACAAAGGATAGAACGGTTTATTTACCAAAAGCATTTCACCCTTTACTTGATAAACGTACAGTCGTTGCTAATACAATCGAATTTGCAGAAGATATTGAAACGGTTATAATCACAGGGCCTAACACAGGCGGTAAAACGGTAACATTGAAAACGTTAGGTTTAATTATTGCGATGGCTCAATCAGGCATACTTATTCCAACGCTAGATGGCAGTAAACTAAGTATTTTTGAAAATGTATATTGTGATATTGGTGACGAGCAATCAATAGAACAGTCACTCTCAACATTTTCATCACACATGAAAAATATTGTTGAAATATTGCAAGATACAACTAAAAACAGTTTAATATTATTTGATGAATTAGGTGCAGGTACTGATCCAAGTGAAGGCGCAGCATTGGCGATGAGTATTTTAGATTATGTTCATGACATAGGTTCATTAGTAATGGCTACAACACACTATCCTGAGCTAAAAGCTTATAGCTATAATAGAGATGGTGTGATGAATGCAAGCGTTGAATTTGATGTAAATACATTAAGCCCAACATACAAATTATTAATGGGTGTGCCAGGTCGTTCAAATGCATTTGATATCTCAAAAAAACTAGGCTTAAATATGAAAATAATTCAGAAAGCCAAATCTATGATTGGTCAAGATGAGCAGGAAATTAATGAAATGATTGCCTCCTTAGAATCCAATTCCAAACGCGTAGACGAACAACGCATTGAATTGGATTACTTATTAAGAGAAGCTCAGGATACGCATGATGCATTGGCGAAACAATATGAACAATATCAAAATCATGAGAAACAGTTGTTGAATGAAGCAAAAGAAAAAGCAAATCAACGTGTGAAGTCTGCTACTAAAGAAGCGGATGATATATTAAAAGAACTGCGTGAATTGAGAGATCAAAAGGGTGCCGACGTAAAAGAACACGAGCTCATTGATAAGAAAAAACAACTTGACGATCAATATGAAGCCAAATCTCTGAAACAAAATGTTCAAAAGAAAAAATGGGATGAAATCAAAGCTGGTGACGAAGTGAAAGTACTTACTTACGGCCAAAAAGGTGAAGTCATAGAATTGATTGATAAAAATGAAGCTGTTGTTCAAATGGGAATTATTAAAATGAAATTGCCTCTAGAAGATTTAGAAAAAACGAAAAAAACCAAAACAGAGCCAACGAAAATGATTAAACGTGAAAATCGTCAAAGTATAAAAATGGAATTAGATTTACGTGGTTATCGTTATGATGAAGCAATGGTTGCAGTTGATCAATATTTGGATCAAGCTGTTCTAAGTAATTATGAGCAAGTTTACATTATACATGGTAAAGGAACAGGTGCATTACAAAAAGGTGTGCAAAATCATTTAAAACGACATAAAAGTGTGGCATCATATAGAA
Organism: Staphylococcus edaphicus; assembly: GCF_002614725.1. Classification (GTDB taxonomy): domain Bacteria; phylum Bacillota; class Bacilli; order Staphylococcales; family Staphylococcaceae; genus Staphylococcus; species Staphylococcus edaphicus. The sequence goes on from NZ_MRZN01000002.1 coordinate 85,487, forward strand.
ACGGTATGCCAAGTGAAGGTGGATTTGGTGTAACCGTTGTAGAATTAAAATAATCGTGAGCAAGAGGTATGCAGATTTGCATAAAGTCTGTTATAATTTCTTCATCATTTGAAATTTAAGGAGGATTGGCAGTTATGGCAATCGTAAAAGTAACAGATTCAAACTTTGATGAAAATATTCAATCAGGGGTCAATTTAGTAGATTTTTGGGCAACATGGTGTGGCCCATGTAAAATGATTGCTCCAGTATTAGAAGAACTAGCTGGCGACTATGATGGCAAAGCTAATATTTTAAAACTAGATGTAGATGAAAATCCATCAACAGCTGCTAAATTTGAAGTTATGAGTATCCCAACTTTAATCGTATTTAAAGATGGCGAACCAGTAGACAAAGTAGTAGGTTTCCAACCTAAAGAAAACTTAGCTGAAGTAATCGAAAAACACTTATAATAAATTAAGCTCCTTCGAGAGTGAGACAGAAATCTGATGATACTCAAAAGATTTTGTTGTCCCACCCTTTTAAGGATAACTAGAATTGAAAAAGAGGCTGGGACGAATTTATTATGTCCCAGTCTCTTTTCAATTTCTGCAATAATCAATCCATTGTGAAACATAGCGATGCTATTTTATAATATAAATAAGCGCAAATGAAATTTATTTTGATATCATAAACGGAAAGGTCGTTTAATAAAGTATTGGAATTTAAAAATATTAATGAAAGGAGGCGGCACATCATGGAAGCATACCAAGAAAAAATCAAACAAAAGCTGACTGTCGTACCAACAGAGCCAGGTTGCTATCTAATGAAAGATCGTAATGACCAAATTATATATGTAGGTAAAGCGAAGAAACTTAGAAATAGATTAAGGTCTTATTTTACAGGTGCACATGACGCAAAAACAACGAGACTAGTCGGTGAGATTAGAAACTTTGAATTTATTGTAACGTCTAGTGAAACGGAATCGTTGTTATTAGAACTAAATCTAATTAAACAGTATCAACCACGTTATAATATTCTATTAAAGGATGATAAGAGTTATCCCTTTATTAAAATAACTAAAGAAAAATATCCTAGATTAATTGTAACCCGTACAGTGAAAAAGGGTAGTGGTAAATATTTTGGACCATATCCCAATGCGTATTCAGCACAAGAGACCAAAAAGTTATTAGATCGTATTTATCCATTTAGAAAATGCGATAAAATGCCGGATAAATTGTGTCTTTATTATCATATTGGACAATGTTTAGGCCCATGTGTATACCCAGTTGATTTAGAAAAATATGCTGAGATGACAAAAGAAATAACAGATTTTTTAAATGGTGAAGATAAAACGATTTTGCATAATTTAGAACAAAAAATGCAAGAATCTAGTGAATCATTAGATTTTGAACAAGCTAAAGAATATAGAGATTTAATACAACATATCCATAACCTAAATAAAAAACAAAAAATCACGTCTTCAGATAATACGATAAGAGATGTGTTTGGCTATAGTATTTCAAAAGGATGGATGTGTATTCAAGTGTTCTTTATTAGACAAGGCAATATGATTAAACGTGATGCAACTATGATTCCACTTCAGCAGACGGAAGAAGAAGAATTCTACACGTTTATTGGTCAATTCTATGATTTAAACCAGCATATTTTGCCAAAAGAGGTACATGTGCCTAAACATTTAAATAAAGAGATAATTCAATCTGTAGTCGATACGAAAATTGTTCAACCGTTAAAAGGTAAAAAGAAAGACATGGTTGATTTAGCAAATCATAATGCTGAAGTCACGCTTGAACACAAATTTGAACTCATTGCTAAGGATGAATCTCGTACAGTTAAAGCAATTGAGGAGTTAGGCGATGTGATGGGCATTCAAACACCAATAAGAATAGAAGCTTTTGATAATTCTAATATACAAGGTGTAAACCCTGTTTCAGCAATGGTTTCTTTTATTGATGGTAAACCAAATAAAAAAGGTTATCGGAAGTATAAGATTAAGACAGTTGAAGGCCCAGATGATTATAAATCAATGCGCGAAGTAATACGTAGACGCTACACCCGCGTGTTGAATGAAGGTAGCCCACTCCCAGATTTAATTATTGTAGATGGTGGTAAGGGGCATATGAGCGGTGTCATCGATGTTTTGGAAAATGAATTAGGCTTAGACATACCTGTTGCTGGTTTAAGAAAGAATGATAAACACCAAACTTCAGAAATATTATACGGTGAACAAGCAGAAGTTGTACCTATGAAAAAAAATAGTCAGCCATTTTATTTATTGCAAAGAATTCAAGATGAAGTACATCGGTTTGCCATTACATTCCATAGACAAACAAGACAAAAGACTGGATTGCAGTCAGTACTTGATACCGTAGATGGTATTGGTGCCAAACGCAAGACAACATTATTACGTACATTTGGTTCAATTAAGCGAATGAAAGAAGCAAGTGTAGAAGATTTAAAAAATGCTGGCCTTCCTCAAAATGTGGCTGAGAATCTTCATCGCGCCTTATCTAGCGAATCATAGATTTAACTTTGTGGCATGAGAATCATTCTCATGCCCAATTTTTATTTAATTAGTGTTACAATAATAAATAACAGGAATTCTTTTTTTACATGTATATGGAAGCGTTTTCTAATTGAGAATGTTCTCACTAACTTTTATTTTTAAACTGGTATGACTAAGTCTTGATATTCTCAACGATGTTTAAAAGTTATGCAATGTTATTGTGTTGTAACAAATATATAGCACAAAAAAATTATTGCCTATAAAGTTTATATGAAAATAGCAAATACTTTGTACAGTAAAAAAGAAATCCAAAAAAATTAACTGTTTCACAGGGGGGACTTCCTTTTGGCATATTCGAAAAATCAATTCTATTTAAGACGCTTACATTCTTTGCTAGGCGTAATACCAATAGGTGGATTCTTGTTAGTTCATTTACTTGTTAACCATCAGGCAACACAAGGTGAAGCCGCGTTTAACAAGGCAGCTGGATTTATGGAATCTATACCTTTTTTAATTGCAGTGGAATTTATCGTTATCTATATTCCAATTCTGTATCATGCGGTATACGGTGTACATATTGCCTTTACGGCAAAGGAAAATGTGGGGCACTATTCTACATTTAGAAACTGGATGTTTTTACTACAACGTGCTACAGGTGTTTTAACATTTATATTCGTAGCAATTCACCTTTGGCAAACACGTATCCAACGTGCGCTAGGACATGAAGTGAACTTTGACATGGTTCATGACATTGTATCTAATCCATTATGGTTAATTTTTTACATTGTCTGTGTATTAGCAGTAACATTCCACTTTGCGAATGGTCTATGGTCATTCTTAGTTACTTGGGGTGTATTACAATCTAAAAAATCTCAACAAATTTTCACATGGGTTTCACTTATTGTTTTCCTAGTTGTTTCATATATTGGAGTTAGTGCAATTTTAGCGTTTTTATAAAGTATTAAAACAAAGTTTCATATATATTTGAGGGAGTGACATATATGGCAGAGAAGAAAATTATTGTTGTCGGTGGAGGACTTGCCGGTCTGATGTCAACAATTAAAGCAGCAGAACAAGGCGCACATGTTGACTTGTTCTCACTTGTTCCTGTTAAACGATCACACTCTGTTTGTGCTCAAGGCGGTATAAACGGAGCGGTAAATACAAAAGGTGAAGGGGACTCACCATCAGTGCATTTAGATGATACTGTATATGGCGGAGACTTTTTGGCAAACCAACCACCAGTTCAAGCTATGACGGAAGCTGCACCTAAGATTATTCATTTACTTGATCGTATGGGTGTTATGTTTAATAGAACTAAAGAAGGTTTGTTAGACTTTAGACGTTTTGGTGGTACGATGTATCACAGAACAGCTTATGCGGGTGCTACGACAGGTCAACAATTACTTTATGCTTTAGACGAACAAGTTCGTAGCTTTGAAGTCGATGGTTTAGTTACTAAGTATGAAGGTTGGGAATTCTTAGGTATCGTTAAAGATGATGACAACATGGCAAGAGGTATCGTTGCACAAAACATGACGACATCAGAAATTGAATCATTTGGTTCAGATGCAGTTATTATGGCAACTGGTGGCCCTGGTATTATCTTTGGTAAAACGACTAATTCAATGATTAACACAGGTTCAGCAGCTTCTATCGTATATCAACAAGGCGCAATGTATGCCAATGGTGAATTTATTCAAATTCATCCAACTGCTATTCCTGGTGATGACAAACTTAGATTAATGAGTGAGTCAGCACGTGGTGAAGGTGGCCGTATTTGGACTTATAAAGATGGTAAGCCATGGTATTTCCTAGAAGAAAAATATCCAGATTATGGTAACTTAGTACCTCGTGATATTGCAACACGTGAAATCTTTGATGTATGTGTTAACCAAAAATTAGGTATTAACGGTGAAAACATGGTATACCTAGACTTATCACATAAAGATCCACATGAGTTAGATATTAAACTTGGTGGAATTATAGAAATTTATGAAAAATTCACAGGTGATGATCCTCGTAAAGTTCCAATGAAGATCTTCCCAGCAGTTCATTACTCAATGGGTGGTTTATACGTTGACTATGATCAAATGACAAATATCAAAGGTTTATTTGCAGCTGGTGAATGTGATTATTCACAACATGGCGGTAACCGACTCGGTGCTAACTCATTGTTATCAGCTATATATGGTGGTACAGTTGCAGGACCTAATGCAGTGGAATACATCTCAAATATTGAAGATTCATACACAGATTTGGATGATAGCTTTTACGAAAGACGAGTTCAAGAAGAACAAGAAAGATTTGATCACTTACTTAATATGAAGGGATCAGAAAATGCTTATAAACTCCACAGAGAACTTGGCGAAATTATGACAGCCAACGTGACGGTTGTTCGTGAAAACAAATCATTATTAGAAACAGACAAAAAAATTGTAGAATTGATGGAACGTTATCAAGATATTGATATAGAGGATACGCAAACTTGGAGTAACCAAGCCGTGTTCTTTACACGCCAATTATGGAATATGTTAGTGTTGGCACGCGTAATTACAATCGGTGCATATAACAGAAATGAATCTCGTGGTGCACATTATAAACCAGAATTCCCTGACAGAAACGATGAAGAATGGTTGAAAACGACACTAGCTACTTATCAAGGTAAAACAGAGGCGCCTAAGTTTACTTATGAACCTGTGGATATCAGCTTGATACCACCACGTAAACGTGATTATTCTAGTGCGTCAAAAGGAGGTAAATAATTATGGCAGATACACAAGAAGTACATGATACTCCTGCACAAAACGAACAGAATCAACAACCTAGTCAAAAAACAATTAAATTAATCATTAAACGTCAAGACACGGATAAATCAACACCTTATATGGAAGAATTTGAAATTCCATATAGAGAAAACCTTAACGTGATTGCCTGTTTAATGGAAATTAGACGTAACCCAGTAAATAGCAAAGGTGAAAAAACAACGCCTGTTATTTGGGATATGAACTGTTTGGAAGAAGTATGTGGTGCTTGTTCAATGGTTATCAATGGTCAAGCGAGACAATCATGTTCTGCGATTGTCGACCAACTAGAACAACCTATCAAATTAGAACCAATGAGTACGTTCCCAGTCATTCGTGACTTACAAGTCGATCGTACTAGAATGTTTGATAACTTAAAACGTATGAAAGCATGGGTTCCGATTGATGGTACTTACGATTTAGGTCCAGGACCACGTATGCCAGAGAAAAAACGTCAAACGGCATATGAATTATCTAAATGTATGACGTGTGGTGTTTGTTTAGAAGTTTGTCCTAATGTAACGCAGAATAATGATTTCGTTGGTGCGCAAGCGATTTCTCAAGTGAGACTGTTCAACTTACATCCTACAGGTTCCATGACTAAAGATGAAAGACTTGAAGCATTGATGGGCGGAGGCGGTTTACAAGCATGTGGTAACTCACAAAACTGTGTCAATGCTTGTCCTAAAGGCATTCCTTTAACAACGTCAATTGCTGCATTAAATAGAGAAACTTCATTCCATATGTTCAAGTCATTCTTCGGTTCAGATCACCAAGTACAATAATAGAATATATTTTATAATAAGGGCTTAGCATTTGTGTTTAACAAGTGTTAAGTCCTTCTTTATATTAAGCGTAATTTATACATACGACAACAGATTAAAAATAAGTACAAAAAATTATTTAAAATGCTAGTGTTGTTAAATGATTTTAAAAACATGTCTATGCTACAATAAAATACAAGATGATAAATAATAAGGATGAAAATGAAAATGGAAAAACCAATAGGTGTAATCGATTCAGGTGTTGGTGGTTTAACAGTTGCAAAAGAAATTATGCGTCAACTACCGAATGAAACAATATATTATTTAGGCGACATTGAACGTTGTCCATATGGACCAAGAGAAGGTTCTGAAGTAAGACAATTTACTACGGAGTTAGCGCAAAAACTAATGAATTTTGATATCAAAATGTTGGTCATTGCTTGTAATACTGCTACTGCCGTTGCACTAGAACATTTACAAAGTATTTTACCGATTCCAGTTATAGGCGTTATTGAACCAGGTGCAAGAACAGCAATTATGACAACCAAAAATAATGATGTTTTAATATTAGGAACAGAAGGTACAATTAAATCAGAAGCCTATAGGCATCATATAAAGAATATCAATCCCAATGTTGAAGTTTCTGGTATTGCCTGTCCGGGCTTTGTACCTTTAGTAGAACAAATGCGCTATAAGGATCCAACAATTACAAGTATAATCATTCATCAAACATTAAAACATTGGAGAAATAGTAATGCGGACACGGTTATATTAGGTTGCACACACTATCCATTATTATATCAACCAATTAATGATTATTTTGGCGGTGAAAAGGTAGTTATATCTTCGGGATTAGAAACTGCTAGAGAAGTAAGCGCATTGTTAACATTTAGTAATGAACATGCAGGTTATCAACGCCAACCCAAACATAGGTTTTTCGTTACAGGTGAAACAGAGCACATCGAACGTATCATTGCTGAGTGGTTACATATGAGCGTTACCGTTGAAAAAATAGACTTACATGAATAGGAGACATGACCATGGAAGATATTGTTATTGCATCGAATAATAAAGGGAAGATTAATGATTTTAAAGTTATATTCCCAGATTTTAATGTCATTGGTATTTCAGAAATTATAGAAGGTTTTGATGTCGAAGAAACAGGAGATACATTTGAAGCAAACGCAAGATTGAAATCAGAAGCAGCTGCGAAAGCTTTGAATAAACGCGTGATTGCAGATGACAGTGGTTTAGAAGTATTTGCATTGAATGGAGAACCAGGCATTTATTCAGCACGTTACGCTGGTACTGAAAAAGACGATGACGCTAATATCCAGAAATTATTGACTAAGTTAGGTGATGAAACGGATAGAAGTGCTCAGTTTGTATGTGTGATTAGTATGAGTGCCCCAGGAGAACCGACCGTACAATTTAAAGGGACTGTGCAAGGGGACATTACATTGAGTAAAATTGGCGAGCATGGGTTTGGCTATGATCCAATCTTTACATAGATGATAAAAACAAAACAATGGCTCAACTTACAGCTGAAGAAAAAAGTGAGATAAGTCATAGAGGGAAAGCAATTGAAAAATTACAACAATATTTAGAAGGTGATGAATCGTGACAAAGTGGATTATAGTCAGTGATAATCATACAGAGCAAGGCATTCTTTTTGATATCATCAATCATCATGAACATATCGATGTAGCGATTCATTTAGGTGATTCTGAATTTGCATATGATGATAGTGAGTTAAGTCATTTCCATAGAGTTAAAGGCAATACAGATTTTTATCCTGAATTTCCAAATGAAGAAACTGTCGAAGTTAAAGGTATTAAAGCATTTTATACACATGGTCATTTATATCAGGTTAACCGTAACCGTATGCTACTTGCGGAACATGCACAATCAATAGGTTGTCAGTTTGCTTTTTATGGACATACACACGTAGCAAAACACGAGCATATCGGAGATGTACATGTTATTAATCCTGGTAGCATATCTCAATCGAGAAGCGATATTGAAGAAACGTATGCTGAATTGCTAGTTGATGAAGATAAGAAGCAAGCAACATTGAATCTTTATAATCGTGATCATAAAAACATTGATAGTGAGCAATTTGAAATCTAAAGATAGCATGCATATAACAGTGATAGTTTAACATCTGATAAATTATTGTTTGGATTTATTGGGTTATCGGTGAACTAGTGATATATGATACGGCTAGGTGAGAGAACCCAATTTTAAAATATTTGTTTTCTTATCTAGCGTTTTAATTAAAGTGAGCAGACTTAACGTTTTATAATTGTTTTAAAGTATTTTAAGAAAAGATGATAAAAAGTCCATTAAAGTGAAAAATCATATTTATTTTTAATACTTGAAGTATTGCTTTATAGCGCTAAGTTAGATATAATTATTCTTGTGTTCAAAAACAACATGTCCTGGTAGCTCAGCTGGATAGAGCAATGGCCTTCTAAGCCATCGGTCGGGGGTTCGAATCCCTCCCAGGACACTATACCCGTTGATATATCAACGTTTCTAATGAGTAAGTGTCAAATATGTGTCAAGAGAATAATTCTCTGACACGTTGGCCTTGCTCTTTTTTATGTTCATCAAGTAAATGTGTGTAAACATCAAGAGTAATTGATATGCTAGCATGTCCTAATCTTTTACTAATATATTCAATTGATATCCCTTTACTTATAAGATAACTTGCGTGTGTATGTCTTAATGAATACGGTGTTATCTCATCTGCGATATTAAGTTTTTCCTTGGCCTTTTTAAAAACTTTCGAAACTGCATTATGAGATAGACTGAATAAATTTCCATCAATTCTTCTTGGATGGTTAGCTATACTTTTTTTAATATATTTCAAATGGCACTATTGTGCAGAAGAATTGAGTTGGGTCGGTCATTATATGAATCGGTAAATGTACCAGTTGGTATGAAGATAAAAGAGTTTAGAGAAAATGAACAAAAGCGAAAATTAAATTGCGTAGAACATAACAAGAAATTGCACATATTGCTTTTAGAAGAAAAACAAAAGAGAGAAAGGAAACCATGGTTATACGATGGCACGCCTCAAATACATCCAAGAAGCCAATATGTGCAAGATATGATGGTAAATGATATATATCTAAAAATGTAAGTAACTATGAAAACGATTGACTAAATGTAATAAAATGAATCATTTATTTCGTTTTGAAAAGTGAAGAATTGACATTAAGAAATTAAATTTTGCTTTTTTAAATTTGTAAAAAAACCATATTATTAAAAATAATAACGCTAAAAAAGTCATAGTTTGTGTTAAGAATTGAGAAACATAGCTTCCTATAACAAAATATAAAAAAGGAAAAGAAGAAAAAAAGATTGTCATATAAGAAAAAAGTTGAATTTCACTCTCCCAAAGTTTAATTTTAATTAGTTCTGTCTCTTCATAATCTTTAAATGTATTATAATATTGTTCTTTACTTACATTGACGAAATAGTTATATAACTTAGGGATAAGATTACCATTAATTAAAGTAATAGTAGTTAATGAAATTGCTATATAATCAATGGGCAAAGTACTTTTACTGTTGACAATAGAATTAAATAAAACACTAACATTAAGTACAAATAATAAAATGCATATTAAAAACATAGACCATTTACTATATCTATAGGGTTTTTGAATTTTTTCTAAGATATTAGTATTTTCTTTTGTGGAATTGATGCTTGAATATTGGTTTTGATCACTATTTAAAATTATTTTTTCTTTATTCTTTAAATTATAATACTTGTTTGAAGTTGCTTTTGTATGTTTAATCAATAGTAGGGCTCCTTGGAATAAGAAATTTAATTTAAATGATATTAAGGCAATAAATTCATAGATATGGTTATTTAATGGAGCTAAAGCAAATGACATTCACACTTAATATATTAAGTGTAGATGGAGAATTTCTAAATAAAATAACAAGAGATAATTTAAACTACCCCTTGTTATTATTGAAAACAGTATAACAAAAGCTTATAGATGCGCCAATAGCTGATAAAGCACTGAAAACAATCGTGTTATTTGAGGGGTTTGTAGAAGCTAATATAAATACAAAAATGAATGTTATCAAGAATACACCTAACGAGCATAGTAAACTAATTTTTAAAATTTTTATGGTGTGATTGAAATTAAGAATTAAGATGAATAACATCCAGAAAATAAAAATTAAATATGTAACTAGAAATGATAGTAAAAATGATAAAAACCAATTTTCTTGAAGAGATTTTAAAAGTAAACCTAAATTACTACCTTCAGTTTTCATGAGTATCTGTGGAAACTTGGTATAGGTTGAAACGCATACGTATAAAAAGCAAACTACGATAGTAATAACTAGAAATGATTTTGTGATTTTTTCGATTTTATTACCTAAATCAGTTAGAAATAAATCTTTTAAGTCTTTTTTTCATTTTTATCTCCTAAAAAATTAATTTACAAAATAATATTCTACATGAATTTAGGAGTGATAACAATGCAATGTCTAATACGCATATTTATTTTTTAAGGTTTTATACTAATATTAAAGGAGAATACAACTATGAAAACTATTATTAATTCCATTAGTGGCATTAACTTTTTTATTAGTAGGTTGTACTTGGTTTGATAATGTTAAAAAAGACCATGAGAGTGATACTAAAGGATTGAAAAGAACTGTTACCGTATACAGCAAAACTGGAGAAATTTTGAAGAAATATAAGGGGGATAATGTAAGGACTAAATATAATGAAGGTGGAGTATTAGTAATTAATATTTATGGTAAACGTGTTCAAATCATGAATAGTGATGTTTTTTTGAAGAAAAGGGTGCAGAAAAGTTTGAGGTGAATAAGTAATGTGGATAGCAATAGCATTTATATTAGCAATCATAGCTTTAATAACTTTAATTACAAATAGTATCAAAGACGATGAGATAAAGAAACTACAACTTAAGCTAGGTTATGTAGAGGGAATTATTGAAGGTAATAAAAGATACAAGCAATAAAGCTAAGGAGGAATATTATGCAAAAGTTATTTAGTTCAGTTGAAGTTGATTATAGAAAAACAAGAAAGAAGGTATACAAACTATTTGAGCGTTATAGATATCTTATAGAATTATTGCCTTTAGAAGTATCACCAAGACTTACGCAGAACTTTAGCTTTATTCCTCCTTCGACTAAGCAAACATTAAATGGTATTGAATCTATTGCTAATAAAAGATAGAATGACAAAAATTAGAAGATGAATTGAATAGTATATCTCAACTATTAGATGATGGATTAAATACGTTAAGTGCAGAAGAAAGTATTATCATAGGTAGAAGATATTTAGTAAAAAATAATGATACAGATTATCAAATATATACAGAAATGCATTTAGGTAAAACTAAGTATTATAAGATGAAGAAAAGAGCTGTAAATAAAATGGGTATTCATCTTAACTTAGAATTTTATAAATAATAAAACGTGAACTATTTGCGAATGAAATGCGAACAATATTTTGAGTTCCATGTGTTACATTAATAGTGTGAACTGTAATTGTTAAGTGTTCACTATACTATATTATATTAAGGCATATCACATAATGTGGTGTGTCTTTTTTAATTTATAGGATATAATAAATGTGTTGTGTAATGAAAACAAGGGAGATAAATAATGGATAATAAAGAAAATTTAAAATATTACGATGAAAAAGATTTTAAGAGAATAAAATTGCATTTTAAATACGTAGGCATTATTTTTATACTATTTACAACACTTATATTATCATATGTATTTTTTGATAAGAATGGAGCGTGGCAATTTTTATCATTTGCAGGAGTTTCATTATCGATTGTATTATCAGTGATTGCTATCTTAATTACATTAATTGATGTAGCAGGTCAAAAGCAACAAGTAAATGAAATTTTTAAAAGTTCTGAAGAATTAAAAGAAACAATTAGCAAACAAAAATTATTGATTCAAAAGCATGTAGAAAACATAAATAATGTTGATGATATGTTGAACAATGCCTTTGAAAGAAATTTGAAAGATATAAATTTTGTAAGAGAGAAATCTGATGGAGACTCTGATATAGAAAAAGATGAAAAAAACAAAGACAATTCTACACCATCTATAGCAACTAATTATTATTCTGAAAGTTGGTTCTCTTCTGTATTTAGAACTATACATATTAATAAAGAGTTAAGTTTATTACAAGAAGATGAAATAATTAAAATATTAAGTGAATTTAAATTTGTAAAAGTTAAATTTTACAGCGACAAAATTGAATTAGTCTATAGCTCATTATATACTTCGCCTTTGGTTGATAAGGAATATATGAAAAATAGAGCTTCAAATCTAATATTAAGATATTTAAATAAAGAAAATTTATTAATGTCATCTAATGAATAGATGACGTATTTATTTTTTCAATTAGCATAAGAAGGTGATTCGATTACATGAAATTAACAGTAAAACAACAAAGATTTGCTGATGAATATATTATTGGTGGCAATGCTACAGAAGTCGCTATAAAAGCTGGTTATAGTAAGAAAACAGCTAGGTCAGTTGGGGCTGAAAACTTAACAAAACCATACATTAAGGAATATATAAATAAGCGACTTAGCGAACTAAAAGAAGAGCGGTTAATGAGTGTGGAGGAAGCATTAATGATTTCTGCATCAATAGCTCGAGGTGAACATCAACAGTCTTATACAAAGATATATAACAATTTAAAGGATGAAGTTGATAAAGAAGTTACGTAAACCATTACACATAGAATCGAAGAACGTCAAAGATCTATTGAACATATATTGAAAGTTCATGGTATTTTAAACGGTCGTTTAGCTAATGAAAAGCTTGAAAAAGAAATACAAATATTGCAGAAGAAAATTGAACAAATGGATAAAGCAGAAGGCAATAATCAAGAATCACAGATTGCTAAAGCACTTATTAAATTAGCTGGTGGTTCTGATGATTGATAAAGTATTGAATTCAAAACAACAAGAAGTTTGGAATTGTTTTATAAACAAAAAACCTAAAATTTTAATAGCAAGCGGAGCTAAGCGAGCAGGTAAAACGTATGTGTTTATACTGCTTTTTTAATGCACATAGCTGGTTATGAGAATAAAGAACTGAACTTTATTATTGGTGGTGCAACTCAAATTTTCATCCGTCGTAATGTGCTAGATGATATTGAATTGATACTTGGGAAAGAGCTTAAATTAGATAAATCAAATGCAGTTAAAATATTCGGCAATAAAGTTTATGTATTTGATGGTCAAAACGCAGATTCGTAGAAAAAAGCGCGTGGTTTTACTTCAGCTGGAGCATTTCTCAATGAAGGTACAGCATTACATGACACATTTATTAAAGAAGTATTGACACGTTGTAGTTATAAAGGCGTAAGAATATTAGTTGACACAAACTCTGAAAACCCGATGCATCCAGTTAAAAAAGATTATATTGATAATTTTGGCCAAAAACTATCCAATGGCAGACTAAACATTAAAGCATTTCAATTCACTCTATTTGATAATACTTTTTTAGATAGTGAATATGTTGAGTCAATTATTGCTAGTACGCCAACAGGAATGTTTACTGATAGAGATATATACGGTAAATGGGTAGCAGCTGAAGGCGTTGTATATAAGGATTTCAACGAAGAAATACATTACATCACAGAAGAATATTATAATCAAAAACAAATTAAAAAGAAGTATGCTGGTGTCGACTGGGGATATGAACATCACGGATCAATTGTTGTGATTGCAGAAGATATAGAAGGCAAGCGATACCTAATTGAAGAACATGCTTATCATCATAAAGAAATAGATGATTGGGTTGAAATCGCAAAAGGTGTTATAGAGCGACATGGCAATATCTTATTTTATTATGATACAGCTCGAACTGAACACATAAGCTGATTTGGTAAGAAGGAATTAAAGCTAGGTATGCTGATAAATCGGTTTTATCTGGTATAGAAGTAGTTGCTAGAGGATTCAAATTTAATATGTTATTTATTATTAAGGAGAAAGTTAAGTTGTTCAAAGATGAAATATATAACTATGTATGGGATGAGAAACAAGATGAATCATTGAAAGCTAATAAGGAGGTAAATAATGGATGAAACTAGTCTCATATATTGGAATTTTAGTGTATTAATTCCATTTTTTTATAAATATTTCTACATTTTGGATAAGAATTAATAAAGATAAGCGAGAGAATGAAAATAGGGTGACGGTAATTGAAAGTAAAATATGCAATCATGATGATGATTTGAAAGATAATAGAAGATTTTAAAAGTCAAAATGAAGTTTTGAAGTTACTTTATAAACTTAATACACATAGTGATATAATGCTTAAAATGATGGATGAAATTAAACAAGAATTGAAGAAAGAATATTAGTGTATGTGGTAAAATATTAATGTGAGTAAGTTGGATAGATGGTGGCTAATCTCTTTAATTAAGGGGTGATGCCTATGAGATATGGTTTGACTCCTAGAAAGGAGTAACATTGACTGATTATGAAATGTTGATGATTGTTTTGACAATCATTGGCCTAGTATTAGTTAGTAAAAATGACCATAAAAAATAACCATCTCTAGCTTTGGCGAGTTGTAGATGGTTATACAATCATTTATAAAAGTCACCGTCTTTTTAACGGGCTCACTTGGGCGATGCACTTATGGTGTGTGTTGCCCTTTTTTCTATCTATAAATTAACACAATATAAAAAAATTATCAATTTTTTGAGTCGGCATAGTCATGTCGGCTTATTATTATGAGGAGAAAAATAATATGGACGTAAAAGTAACGGTAATCGTAAGGGTATAAAGTTTAATTTTGGTGTTAGTGAAACAGTGGTTATCAAATAAAGGAGTTAGTCCAATTCCAGTTGATGAGTCAACGTTAATGACTATTGCAGTCGCATTAAGTACAACATGGAAAGATAATCCGTTTACTAGCGCTGCTAAAGAAAGTAATAAAATGATGAAAGAATTAAAAACGCAAAATAAGTATGAAAAAGTAGTGATGCGTAGTGGCAAAGAAAAATGAAGCATTAAAATATGTTAATTCACGCACAGGCATTCAACATGATTATGATAGTAATGGATTTTGGGGAGTCATACGACTCCCTTTTTTTGATGACTTAAAAAAGGATGAGAAAGTATGGGCAAATAGAGAATAGGTACATGGAAAGGCGTATCCGTTTATACTGATTTTTTACCAATTGGTACGCGTCGAACAGGGCAACGATTAGATAGCGGTAAACCTCGGTTTGCGGTATTTCACGATGCAGGAAATCGTGATTCCACAGCACAACAAAATGTTAATTATTATAGAAATACTTATAATATTGATTGGGCTAGTTCAGCATCAGCACATATTTTTGTAGATGATAAAGAATGTATCATTTGTATACCAGTTACGGAGAAAGCATGGCATGTTTTATATGATATACCTATCGATAATAACTGGTATAGTGATGATGCAAATGATATCGCATTTGGACTTGAATCATGTTATTTCTCTGAGCGTTCACGCACACTTAAATCACTAGATAATCCATGTCGTATTATGGAAGCATTATGTAATTCATGGGAAATCAACCCACGTAATGAGATGCCTGGACACCAACAAATACAATATGATAAACAAGACCCAGGTAATTTATTAGCAGCAGCAGGTTATGGAAGAAATGATATAAGTGTACTTGATAATTTAGTACTCAAGCATATGAAAGGTGATTCACCAATACGAAAAGTAGCAAAAGACGTAAAAGAACCAATAAAAGCAAAACCACCTCGTATAGTTTGGGCGTGGAATGATATATTCACATCTAGTAAAAATAATACGGAACCAATTGTTGTTAGACGTGCAACGGGATTAGATAAAGCGCAAGTAGATAGAGGTTCTTGGATTTATCCAGGAGAATATGTGAAATTCGATCAAGTTATTAAAGATAAGAAAAATGGTTTGTGGTGGATTAGGTTTAAATATCAGGCATTTGGAGCAAACAAAAAAGATAATTTTTTTCATGCCTATAGGTAAGATTACTGATAAAGAAGAGAGGTTATTAAAAGAAAAAGCATTATGGGGTAAATTAGAAGTTAGATAGCATAATATATAGCTTTAGCTCGTTGTAAAATATCCTCTGAATATATAATATAAACAAGGTGAAAATATAGCTATTAATAACTTGTGGTAATAGCATGATATCATCGTTATATTGAGGGTAAATAGCGTTATGCACTTACCCTGTTTTTTATAAGTCTGAGAGTAACGCGAAATTATTTAATTAAGTTATAATTTGATTAAAAGAAAGGTTTTTAAGATGTGCTTCAATATTTGTTTTGTTGGATTACAGTTCAAATATATTTTTTGATCCTAATATTACAAAAGTTCTATCTAAAAGTGCAGTTTGTTGATCTTTACTCAACTCTAAATTATTTAAAAATTCATCTATAACTTTATCCTTAAAAATTCTTTTCTGACGAGGAAGTAATTCAGCTTCACCTTTGTCTTCGTCATTTAAATATTTATTTATAATTAGAAACTTATTACTATTTGAAATTACTTGGGTCGCGATTTTTTCCCACCATAATTTATCGGTGACGCCCATAGACATCCCGAAAATAAAGTATATTTGAGTTTTATTTATCAAAGAATTAATAGTTTTGGGTATTGTTCCATCGTCATAATTTTGTAGTTCTGGTTTTATTATATCTCTTAAAGAACGTTCTTTAAAAACATCTGGATTAGAAATTTGACTTATATCATTTACACCTAAAAATGCTCCGGTTCTTAATTTTCTATGAACGTGTATAGGCTCTCTACATATGAATCTTCCATTGTTAGAGTCATTAATTTGTTTAGTAAATTTTATGATATTATTCAAAGTATCTGTGTAATTAAAATTAACGAAATTGAAGTAGTATGTGGGATTATTAGTACTTTTCAAAAGATTTTTAATTCTAATTTCATTCTGTTTTTCTATTCCAATATAGAAATTTAACCTTAGTTTTTCAAACATTTTTTTAGCCATATCTTCTGTTACAGTGTAATTGTTTTGTTGTGAATCTATGTATTCAATAAAATCAAATCTAAAATCATCTAAATCATTTAAATATTTCTCGCTTTCTGTCTCATTTTTCAAGTTGATTGTATATTGACCCAAAGCTTTTTCAAAATCTGCCCAATCCACATCGGATGCATCATCCTCAGTAACATTTATATCTTTGGTATCAATCATAAACTTTTTAATTGCTTCCAAAAAGTAATTATCTTTTTTAATCCTCTTTTTAATTTTTTGATCATCTACTAGAAATTTATAAAAATCTATATAACTAGTTTCTAATTGTCTTGACAAATCAAAACCGTTACCTATGAAAAATGTAATATCCATTAATCGTATCTCTACCTTTCTTATTTTGTAAAAAACATTATATCATACAAGTGTGAGATTAAGTATCATTACAAGGATGGGTAGAAATAAGGTGGGCTATGGTGTATAAATTTTATTTCAGATTCAAAACCACTTAAACTTTAATAATATAGATGGAATTTTAAGAGTAAATCTATGGAGAAATATAATTTTGTAATAATAGACTAATAAAAGTACTGAAAGACGAGTTTCTACCATTATAATGTGTAATCATTGTTAAGTTTTATTTTTATGGCACTGACATGGCACTAAAACGCTATAAACGCTGATAATAAGGGCTGTATAGCAGTCCTCCCAGGACACTAATACGTGATAATACATGATATTGTGTAACTTATCTCATAGCAAGAACGTTGATAAATCAGCGTTCTTTTTATTTTACCTTAAAATGCTATATGTAAAGCATTTGGTCAAGCAGTGGCCAATATATAATAACCTAGGTAACATGTTATATATGTATTTAAAATTACCAAGACTTTAACGGAATAATTATATATCATTCATTTAAGAATCTTGTTCGAGCGAGGTTCTTTTTATTTTGTAAATTATCTGAATAAAGCATATTGCTTTTTGAAACTGGTACTACACTGTTGTAGTAGAAACGTCTTTGCGAAAGTAGGGTTTGTTTTGTAAAAATCAACCTTTTTCATTAGTTGCTCTTCAACATCTCATACCTGTAAAAATAAGAGCAATGTTGCAAATGATACTAATTATTAAATGAATATGTTGCATTATAGAGAAGTTAAAATAGCTAAAGTAAACATCACCTTCTATTTCCTTCTAATAATAATGAAATTCAAAACTTTTTAAAGCATATAAATTTTATTCTTTTAACACAAATAAGTTAATTTTAAGTGTAGTGTAAGAGGATTATATGTTACGTTAGTGTAAGCCTTTTTCAAAATTTAAAAGTATGTATATATACAGATATATAAATTAAATTACAAAGGGTTAGAAATAAGATATATAGAATATCATATAAATTATATAGAAATTACTTAAAAGGGGATTCATGCAATGAAAAAATTGCTATCTATCATAGTACCTGTATACAATAAAGCATTATTTTTGGAAGACTGTATTGAGTCTATCAATCAGTTAAATATGAATAAAGAAAACATTGAAGCAATTTTTGTAGATGATTGTTCTAGTGACCAGTCATTAGAAATCTTAGAAAAATTTGTGGCAAAGTATCATTTTATAAAATTGATTAAATTAACAGAGAATACTGGGAGCCCGTCAGAACCTAGAAATGTGGGGATAAAGCAGGCACAGGGTGACTATATTACATTCTTGGATGCGGATGATTGGTTGGATGCAGAAGGGTTGCCAATGTTGCTAAATCAAGCAGCGACGCATCAATCGGATGTTGCTTTTGGCCATAGTGTTAAACACACTGAAAAAATTATTAAAAAATTGGGCAGATTCAGTTCATATAAAGTCGCTAATAATTTAGTTCCTTATGAGATTGATCGAATATTTAGAGCAGTTGGACCACCTGGGAAAATAATAAAACGTGAAATTATATTAAAAAACAATATAACATTTAAACATATGAAATATGGAGAAGACAAATTGTTTTTTATAGAAGCAATTTCCAAATGTCAAACTGCATCGATGAATCCAGCCCCTGCTTATCATGTTAACCGCTATTCATATAATCAATCACTAGTTGGTCAAACGAGTATCATTGAAAAAACACAACTAAATTTATTAGTTTTAGAAGAAGTGTTGAAATTAGATATTCCTGAATATGCAGAATATCAAGCAATTAGTAGGATTGTTGAGATGGATTTTATGTCGCGTTTATTTAGTAACAAGCGTTTTTTAACCGCTGAAAATAAGACTGCATTTTATGAATTATTTAATCAAATGGAACGCACGCTTGAAAAATACGGGAAAAATTTAGAAAGTTATCTATTAAATGATAAATTTAGAAATATTTATCATTTTTTGAAAAACGGAGCATATCAACAACTATGTGACTTTATAGAGATTATCATACAAGGACAGAATGCGAAGAGATATGTAAAAGATAACCAACTATATTTTTTATTGCCTGAAAATTTAACAGAGGCATTACCTATAAAGGAACCACTTTTCGCTGTATATGAAGGAACCCAGCTCATTGATCAACAAATGAAAGATGTCATTCGTATATATAAAGATGAGCAGAGGGTAATTAACAAGGTTGAACTGACGGAAATTAATAACGAAATAAATGCTAAAAATGTAAAATTTGAAGAGCATCATCATTATATCTATATAGATACACATGAATTAAACCAATGTGATTTTGATTTTAACATTAGTATTATTTATGATGATTATAATTTTGTAAATATCAATACAACTCTGCCGAATGCGAGTAATCTCGTTAAACTTAAAAGACAGAATTTTAAGGCTGAATTTTTATCAACTTTAAAACCAAGACAGAAGCAAAAGCAAAATGTGGTTGATACAAGTAAATATTTAACTTACAACCCTGAAGCAGTGTCATTAGTTAAACAGGCTAAGCTGTATAACGATATCGAGTTTAAACAGCCTGCTAATGTTGAAATTGAAATTGGAGAATTGATAGATATTCATGCACTCGTGTATACAGATAAAGGTACTCCTAGGCTGCAAACGGTGAATGGTTATTATTTAACAGCGAATAAACAATTTGTACAAGAGGTAAATAGATTTAAAATAGCTCAATATATTAATAAGCGACCAGAAGCTATAACTATTTTGAAAAAATGCAAAGAATATCAAAATAGGAAATTTGAAGGGACAGCATTAAATATCATGACGATGGGTGAACGTGTAGATATCAAAAAAATTGTACTATCTCCCAAAGGCACACCTAGACTTAAAACCTTTAACGATACATTTATCACTGCCAATCGTGATTTTGTAAAAATATCGAAGTGATATTTAATTTTTCAAACAGAAAACGTATATTAATCAAAAGAGACGCTACGGTAAAGCGTCTCTTTTTTTATGTAATAATAAGCTAAATTTAATAATATATTAGACATCCATTTAAATGTGGGGTTTATTTATGTAGTGAAATAGATGAAGGAATATAATCAAATAACCTGAATATAACATCAATAGTAAATTCACATGTTTTCGTATTTTATTATCATAAATAAAATATTGATTGAACTTATAAAGAACTGTTTGTTTCACTAAATTGCATATAATTAAATTGTGCATTATACAGTTAGGCATGCAAAACTGTTTTGATTAATAAAAAAATTAACAGATAAAGCAATTTTATGATTGAGTAAGAAAAAACACACAATTTAATAGCGTGATATCTTATAGTATATATATCGAACGATAGCTAGACAAATCCATATTTGAATAGCATTGTTCACTTCATAAATAACAGTCATAATAATCTAATTTTTAATAAGGGGTGTTTATAATGGAAGGTTTATTCGAAGCAATTAAAAACACAGTCCAAGCAGGAATTGCTGGAGACGGCGCAAAAATTGGATCAGGCGTATTAGATATTATTTCTAACGGTGCATCATTAATTAGTAAGGCACTAGGACTTTAATCTAAATTTTAAAATAATACTTTAAAGGGGCTAAACATAATGGCAGACTTATTCAACGCAATTAAAGAAACAGTACAAGCAGGAATTGCTGGAGACGGCGCTAAATTAGGAACAAGCATTGTAAGTATCGTTGAAAATGGCGTAGGCGTATTATCAAAATTATTCGGATTTTAGAATTAAACTATATATAAACAATAAATTATAAATAAAAGGAGCATTAAATTATGACTAAATTAGCAGAAGCAATCGCAAACACAGTACAAGCGGCAAAATCAGGTAACGGATCAGAACTAGGATCAAGCATCGTAGATATCGTATCAAGTGGTGTAGGTTTATTAGGAAAATTATTCGGATTCTAAATCAAAAATATAAAATAATTAAAATAAAAAGGGGCACATTATAATGGCAGACTTATTCAACGCAATTAAAGAAACAGTACAAGCAGGAATCGCTGGAGACGGCGCTAAATTAGGAACAAGCATTGTAAGCATCGTTGAAAATGGCGTAGGCGTATTATCAAAATTATTCGGATTCTAGAATTAAACTATATATAAACGATAAATTTTAAATAAAAAGGAGCAATTAAATTATGACTAAATTAGCAGAAGCAATTGCAAACACAGTACAAGCAGCAAAATCAGGTAACGGATCAGAACTAGGATCAAGCATCGTAGATATCGTATCAAGCGGTGTAGGTTTATTAGGAAAAGTTTTCGGATTCTAAATCAAAAATATAAAAAAATTAAAATAAAAAGGGGCACATTATAATGGCAGACTTATTCAACGCAATTAAAGAAACAGTACAAGCAGGAATCGCTGGAGACGGCGCTAAATTAGGAACAAGTATTGTAAGCATCGTCGAAAATGGCGTAGGCGTATTATCAAAATTATTCGGATTCTAGTATTGTTCATATTTAGATTCAATGGTCAGGGTGATAACCTTGGCCATTTTTTGTGTTATATTATTCATAAATAGATTGAAAGTATTTGAGGGTGAAATATGACAACTAAAAGTTTATTGATAGATTTTGATGATACATTGGTGGATTTTCATGATGCAGAAGCATATGCGTTTTATAAAATGACAAAGCAATTTCAAATAACAACAAACGAAAATGATTTAAAGATATTTATGAAAATTAATCAGGCACACTGGGATGCATTTCAACAGAATGAATTAACGAAAGCCGAAGTTTTAAGTAAGCGTTTTGAGGCGTACTTTCATTTACATCAAATGACTGTGGATGGTAAATTAGCTGACCAAATCTTTAGAGATGAATTAGCGAATGCACCGATTAAACATTTTGATCTTACAATAGAAACACTCAAACAGTTAAAAGAAGAACATGATTTATACATAGTGACTAATGGCGTATTGGAAACACAAGAAAGACGTATTGCAAAGACGAAGATTGGACATTGGTTTAAAGGTGTTTTTGTTTCAGAACAAACCGGCTTCCAAAAACCGATGCCGGAGTTTTTTGATTATGTATTTAATGAGATTGGTGAGGATAAACGAAATAACGCTATGATTATAGGGGATTCTATATCTTCAGATATTTTAGGTGGAAAAAATGCAGGCATTGAAACATGTTGGTTTAATCCAAGGCATAAAGATAATGATACTGAAATTAAACCAGATTATGTGATTAATGTTTTAAGTGAGATGATTTCATTGGTATAGTGGTTCATAAAAGAGTGCATTAAATCAAAAGTGAGCCTGGAACTTAAAATAAGTTCTAGACTCACTTTCATAATGTCTGTAAGCATTTGAGCTTAAGCTCAAATAATCATTTAAAGCTATTTCTCAATTTATTGAGTTTGTTGGACTTATGCATGAGCATGAACTCAAGTAATCCATGACGGAACGGGCTAACGAAATATTTTAATAAGATTAGCTTTCTGTCCACCGATCACTTAATTATGGTGTCCAAACTAATACATCATGACCATCTCTATTTGTTTCTTCTAAATCTGTAAAGCCTTGTTTAATGAAAAAGTTTTTAGATTGATTACGTGCGATTACTTTAATTGGCAAGCCTTGATCTTTGGCATAATCTAATAATAACTTACCATAACCACGATCTTGAAAATCACTTAAAACTTCTAATTTCCAAAGTATATTGTAATCATCAAAATTCGGAAAATGAGTTTCTTCTACTTCTCCTTTGCGATATAGTGCCATTCTTGCCCCTAAACGATCACCTACATATATACCATAGAATGGTGAGTCTGAGCTTGCATCAATCATTTCTCCTTGAAGTTCATCAACTAAGTATAAGTCTTTGTTACCGAAGTTTCTGAAATCTTCGAATAATTCGTCTGTTTTATAATTTATATCAAGACGCTTTACACTACTCATCGCATCTTCCCCCTTTGTAATAATATATTCTATTATACCTTATTTTTAATATTTTTTCACAAAAATGACGGCTTAAACATATTTCTATTTGCATAGGCGATTTTATTTACAAAAAATTATAAACTAGAGCAAATCAAATTATAGAGAAAAGAAATTCAAAATCATTATACAATGGATTAATAATTAAAAATTTAATAATTATAAGCCGTTAAATTGTCAATAATGGATATAAACTTTATACTAATGAGGAATAGAGTAACATAAGGAGAATTACGCATGGATTGTATGATTACAAAACTAAACGATAAAGACCAATTTATTTCTAAAATTAAAGCTAGTGATTCAACATTAGGACAATTTTATAATTTCGATGCTATGAGTGAAAATAGCTACAGTGAGCGATTATCAGCTCCAAATAATGGTAGAGAAGCTGCATTAGCGCAAGTCATAAAAAATTACATGAGTGACTTAACATTAACAGAGAAACAAACTGAAAATATAACACGATTAAGTAAAGGTGCAAAAGTAGTTATTGGAGGACAACAAGCTGGCTTATTTGGAGGTCCATTATATACTTTTCATAAAATATTTTCTATTATAACGTTAAGCGAGAAGCTTTCAAACGACTATAATACAAATGTGGTGCCTGTATTTTGGATTGCTGGTGAAGACCATGATTTTGACGAAGTGAATCATACTTATGCCTACAATGCGCAAATTGCAAAATTGCAAAAAGTAAAATATCATACAATGACACCGCCAGAAGCAAGCGTCTCAACCTATTATCCGGATAAATCACAATTAAAAAATGCATTAACACAATTTTTTAAAGAAATGAACGAAACGCAGCATTCTAAGCCGTTAATAGACATGTGTACAAAGATTATTGATCAATATGATTGTTGGACAGATATGTTTAAAGCGTTACTAAATGAAGTGTTTAAAGCATATGGTTTATTAATGATTGATGCGAATGATGCTGAGTTACGCCAGTTGGAGCAACCTTTTATAAAAAAAATAATTAAAAACCACAAGGATGTAGATGCATCATTTAGGAATAACCAAATAAACACGGTTGCAAGTGGATTAGAAAAAATGATACAGACAGATACGAATGTACACTTATTTCTACAAGAAGATAATATGAGGCAGTTGCTCTTGTTCAAAGATAATCAATTTTACTTAAATAAATCAGATAAATACATATCTGAGAAGGCATTGTTAAATATAGTTGAAACAGAACCAGAACGTTTTTCAAATAATGTAGTAACTCGGCCTATAATGGAAGAATGGTTGTTTAACACGGTTGCATTTGTGGGTGGTCCAAGTGAAATTAAATATTGGACAGAGTTAAGCGATGTGTTCAATACATTGGATGTATCTATGCCTATCGTCTTACCACGTTTGAGAATCAGTTACATGTACACACGTACTGAAAAATTACTTGCTCAATATCAATTGAATGAAAGTTCAATTATAGAAAATGGTATAGGAGAAGATAAAGATAGGTTTATACGCGCCAACGCTTCTCAAACATTTCTTGATAATGTTGAAGAGATGAAGAAACAACAAGAAAAATTATTTACTTCTCTTCAATCAGAAGTTTTAGGAAATAACGATAATCAGTTATTGTTAGAGAAAAACAATAATATTCACCAAAATCAGTATGATTATTTAATTAAGCGTTACTTGTTGAATATTGAAAGAGAAAACGAGATCAGTATGAAACATTTTAAAGAGTTAAGTGAAACGCTTCATCCAATGGGTGGATTGCAAGAAAGAATATGGAATCCACTACAAATAATGAATGATTTTGGGATAGATGTGTTCAGTCCCTCCACCTATCCACCACTTTCTTACACATTTGATCACATTATCATTAAACCCTAGAAACTAAAGGGTTTACCCGATTCATCAATATGATGAATCGGGTATTTTTTTACGTTTTTTAAGAAAAATAGGTGAAATTTGTATAATTAGTGGAGGATAGTGGTGAGATGTGGTAAATTATATATATAAGAAGGTGAGGTGATTATAAATGTTCATGGGAGAATACGAACATCAATTGGATACAAAAGGACGTATGATTGTTCCATCCAAGTTTCGCTATGACTTAAATGAGCGTTTTATAATCACTCGAGGCCTTGATAAATGCTTGTTTGGCTATACTTTAGAAGAGTGGCAAGTAATTGAAGAGAAGATGAAAACATTGCCAATGACTAAAAAAGACGCACGTAAATTTATGCGTATGTTTTTCTCTGGTGCCGTAGAAGTGGAATTAGACAAACAAGGGCGTATTAATATTCCACAAAATTTACGCCAGTACGCGAATTTAAGTAAAGAATGTACAGTAATAGGTGTTTCAAATCGAATTGAGATTTGGGATAGAGAAACATGGAACAGTTTCTATGAAGAATCTGAAGAAAGTTTCGAAGATATTGCTGAAGATTTAATTGATTTTGATTTTTAAATGGAGGTGTTAGTTTGTTTCATCATGTCAGTGTAATGCTTAAAGAGACCATTGATTATTTAAATATTAAGGAAGATGGCGTTTATGTCGACTGTACATTAGGTGGGGCAGGCCACGCACTCTATTTATTAAATCAACTTGGTGACGAAGGTAGACTTATTGCAATAGATCAAGATATGACAGCCTTAGAAAACGCAAAAGAAGTTTTGAAAAATCACCTACATAAAGTGACCTTCGTCCATAGCAACTTTAGAAAAATAACTGAAATTTTAAATGATTTAAATATTGAAAAAATAGACGGTATATATTATGACCTTGGGGTTTCCAGTCCACAATTGGATGTACCTGAACGTGGTTTTAGTTACCATCACGATGCAAAACTAGATATGCGGATGGATCAAACACAATCATTATCTGCTTTTGAAGTAGTTAATGAATGGGAGTTTGAGAAATTAGTCAGAATATTTCATCGCTATGGCGAAGAAAAATTTTCCAAACAAATTGCACGACGTATTGAACAAAATAGAGAACAAAAACCAATTGAAACAACATTAGAACTTGTAGATGTAATTAAAGAAGGGATACCCGCTAAAGCAAGACGCAAAGGTGGGCACCCAGCAAAAAGAATATTTCAAGCAATTAGAATTGCTGTGAATGATGAATTATCAGCATTTGAAGACTCATTAGAACAAGCGATTGATGCAGTTAAAGTAGATGGGAGAATTTCAGTCATAACGTTCCATTCGTTAGAAGATCGATTATGCAAACAAATGTTTCAAGAGTATGAAAAGGGGCCAGATGTACCAAGGGGATTACCAGTAATACCTGAAGCATATACTCCTAAATTGAAACGTGTTAACCGTAAACCAATTATCGCTACTGACGGAGATCTTGAAGAAAATAATCGAGCGCGTAGTGCGAAGTTACGTGTTGCAGAAATATTAAAATAAGGAGTGAATGTTGAGTGGCAGTAGAAAAGATATATCAACCTTATAACGACATTGAAACACAGGTACCTGAGTCGCCACCGTCGGCCCAGCCGAAAACCGTAAAGCGTAAAGTAGTAGTTCAACTTACAAAATTTGAGAAAATGTTATACATAGGACTAATAACAGTAATTGCTTTAATTAGTATATATATGCTATCTTTAAAAATGGATGCGTATGATACTCGAGGAAAAATTGCAGATTTAGATACAAAAATCGAAAAACAATCAAGTGAAAACAGCGCAATAGAATCTGAAATTAAAAAGAACTCTTCATATGAACGCATTTACGATAAGGCTAAAAACGAAGGAATGAGCCTTAAGAACGACAATGTAAAGGTAGTGCGTAATAATGGCGAAGCGAAAAATTAGATTAAAAAAACCTAAATTTCAAATAAAACAAAGTAAAATAGGGGCAGTCCTACTCATCCTTGGATTCGGACTGCTCTTTTTTACGTTGGTTTTAAGATATTCCTATATCATGTTGACTGGACATTCTTCTGGTGAAGATTTAATAATGAAAGCAAATGAGAAATATTTAGTGAATACACAGGAACAACCTGAGCGAGGAAAGATTTATGATCGTAATGGTAAAGTGTTGGCTGAAGATGTAGAGCGGTATAAAGTCGTAGCAATTGTTGACAAAAAAGCAAGTGAGGGCAGTGACAAACCTAAACATGTGACTAATAAAAAAGAAACTGCTAAAAAATTAGCGACCATCATTGATATGTCAGCCAAAGAGATAGAAGAAAAGTTAAACAATAAAAAAGCGTTCCAAGTTGAATTTGGACAAAAAGGTACAGATCTAACGTACCAAGAAAAAGAGAAAATTGAGAAAATGAAACTTCCAGGTGTCACTTTATATCCTGAAACTGAAAGATTCTATCCTAATGGAAACTTTGCGTCCCATCTAATAGGTTTGGCACAAAAAAATCCAGATAATGGAGAATTAAAGGGTGCTATGGGCGTAGAAAAAGTTTTCGATAGCTATTTAGCTGGTCAAAAAGGAGCATTATCCTATATACATGATATCTGGGGCTATATTGCACCAAATACTAAGAAAGAACAAACGCCAAAACGTGGTGATGATGTTCATCTTACACTTGATTCAAATATTCAAGTGTTCGTTGAAGAAGCCTTAGACGGCATGGTTGAACATTACAAACCAAAAGATTTGTTTGCGGTGGTAATGGATGCCCATACAGGGGAAATATTAGCATATAGCCAAAGACCGACATTCAACCCAGAAACTGGAAAAGACTTCGGAAAAAAATGGGCAAATGATTTATATCAAAATACGTATGAACCTGGCTCTACTTTCAAGTCATATGGACTAGCGGCAGCTATTGAAGAAGGTAAATTTGACCCGGATAAAAAATATACAGCAGAACCAAGAGAAGTAATGGGTGCAAAAATCTCTGACTGGAATAAAGTAGGTTGGGGCAGGATACCAATGTCTCTAGGCTTTACGTATTCTTCCAATACATTAATGATGCATTTGCAAGATTTAGTCGGTGCAGATAAAATGAAGGATTGGTACGAGAAATTTGGTTTCGGTAAATCAACTAATGGTATGTTCGATAGTGAAGCTTCGGGCGGTATCGCTTGGGATAATGAAGCGCAACAAAAAACATCTGCATTTGGTCAATCTACAACTGTTACACCAGTCCAAATGTTGAGAGCGCAATCTGCATTCTTTAATGGCGGTAATATGCTGAAGCCTTGGTATGTAGATAGCATTTCTAATCCCGTTAGCAAAGATACATTCTTCAAAGGTAAGAAAGAATATGCAGGTAAACCTATTACTAAGGATACCGCTAAAAAAGTACGGACTGAGTTAGATAAAGTTGTAAATAGTAAAGATAGTCACGCAAAAAATTATCAAGTTGATGGTTACGATATAGCTGGTAAGACAGGTACAGCACAAGTAGCTGATTCAGATAATGGCGGCTATGTTAACGGTGAAAACCCTTATTTTGTGAGCTTTATCGGCGATGCACCAAAAGATGATCCTGAAGTTATTGTTTATGCTGGTATGAGTTTAGCTCAGAAAAACGACCAAGAAGCTTATGAAATGGGTGTAAGTAAGGCATTTAAACCAATCATGGAGAACACATTGAAATATCTAAATGTTGGAGATAAAAACTCTAAAGATAAATCAGATGTTAAGTATAGTGAGGTGCCTGAGGTTGAAGGTCAAGAAACTCAAAAAGCACAAGATAAAATGAACAGTAAATCACTTAAACCAATTGTTATTGGCAATGGTGAAAAAATCACTAAACAATCAGTAACTGCCAATAAAAACGTATTACCGAATAGTAAAGTCTTATTACTGACTGACGGTGATATTACAATGCCAGATATGTCAGGTTGGACGAAAGAAGAAGTTGTAGCATTTGAAAATCTAACAAATGTGAAAGTGACAACAAAAGGCAGTGGATTTGTTTCGGAACAATCTACGACCAAAGGTCAAAAAGTAAGCAAAAAAGACAAAATTGAAGTTACTTTATCTTCAGAACAAGTAAATGGACAATCTGCTGATAAACAAGATAGCGACAAGGACTCAAAAGAAAAAGATTCAAAAGATAATGAAGGTTAAAAAGTCACACAACAACTGTTGGTCATTACAGTAACTAGATGTGAGAAGGCCATTTCATTAAATGGAGGTGTTTAACAGTAGTGCAAACATTTTTAGAACTAAAAAAATGCTTGCCTACGACCTCTTTACATAATTTCTAACTACTCAGCATGACGATATAATCCAATTTAATATATAAAGGAGCATAATATGGTTTATTTACTCGCAATCATCGCACTTTTAGTCACATTTATATTAGTCCCGGTTTTGATACCGACATTAAAAAGAATGAAATTTGGACAAAGCATAAGAGAAGAAGGGCCTCAAAGCCACATGAAAAAAACAGGCACACCTACAATGGGTGGACTTACATTTCTCATTAGCATCATTATAACTTCGATCTTAGCGATTATCTTTATAGATAATTCTAACCCAATAATTTTGTTGTTATTTGTAACAATTGGCTTTGGCTTAATTGGATTTATCGATGATTATATTATTGTTGTAAAGAAAAATAATCAAGGTCTTACAAGCAAACAAAAATTCTTAGCTCAAATTGGTATCGCAGTTATATTCTTTATATTGAGCCAATTATTTAATTTAACAGATTTTTCGACAGGTATTCATATACCATTTATAAATATTGAAATACCATTGTCAATTGCGTATGTAATTTTCATAGTTTTTTGGCAAGTTGGTTTTTCAAACGCAGTAAATTTAACAGATGGATTAGACGGTTTAGCTACTGGTTTATCAATTATTGGGTTTGTCATGTATGCTATTATGGCTTATTTCCAAGGTGCCACTTCAATAGGCTTATTTTGTATTATTATGATATTTGCATTATTAGGGTTCCTACCATTTAATTTAAATCCAGCAAAAGTATTTATGGGTGATACGGGAAGTTTAGCTTTAGGTGGCATATTTGCGACGATTTCTATCATGTTAAATCAAGAACTATCGCTAATATTTATCGGATTTGTATTTGTAGCGGAAACATTATCAGTCATGATACAAGTTACGTCATTTAAATTAACTGGTAAACGTATATTCAAAATGTCTCCTTTACATCATCATTTTGAACTTGTAGGTTGGAATGAAACAAAAGTGGTAACTGTATTTTGGACAGTTGGCCTAATCACTGGGCTCATTGGCTTATGGATTGGAGTGAGTTAGATTGCTTAAATATAGAGGATTAGAAAATAAAAACGTCTTAGTCATTGGCTTGGCAAAAAGTGGCTATGAAGCAGCTAAATTATTAAATAAACTTGGTGCAAATGTGATTGTAAATGATGGCAAAGATTTAAGTCATGATGCACATGCAATTGATTTAGAAAATGAAGGCATTAAAGTGATTGGTGGAGAACACCCTTTATCTTTACTCGATAGCAATCCAATTATCGTGAAAAATCCAGGCATTCCATATACTGTTCCTTTAATAGAAGCAGCTGTTGAAAAAGGTTTAACTATTTTAACGGAAGTAGAATTAAGCTATTTGATATCAGAAGCACCTATCATAGGTGTTACTGGTACAAATGGTAAAACGACGGTAACTTCATTAATTGGAGATATGTTCCAAAAAAGTAGGGTGACTGGAAAATTATCAGGTAATATCGGCTATGTTGCATCTAAAGTAGCACAAGAAGTAACTGCTGACGATTACTTGATCACTGAATTATCTTCATTCCAACTATTGGGCATCGATCAATATAAGCCACACATTGCTATTATTACGAATATCTATTCAGCGCATTTAGACTATCATGAGTCTCTAGAAAATTATCAAAATGCAAAAAAACATATTTATAAAAATCAAACCGAAAACGACTATTTGATTTGTAATTATCATCAACGTCATTTGATTGAATCAGAAACACTTAAAGCGAAAACATATTATTTTTCAACGCATCAAGAAGTTGATGGAATATATGTCGAAGATGGCTACATCGTATTTAAAGGGTTTAGAATTATTCACAAAGATGATTTGGTATTGCCGGGTGAACACAACTTAGAAAATATTCTTGCTGCTGTGTTGGCTGCGCTGCTTTCAGGTGTATCCGTTAAAGCAATCATAGATAGTCTGACTACATTTTCAGGGATTGAGCATCGACTGCAATATATTGGCACAAATAAAACAAACAAATATTACAATGATTCTAAAGCAACGAATACGCTAGCGACACAGTTTGCATTAAATTCATTCAAACAACCTATTATTTGGCTTTGCGGCGGATTAGATAGAGGGAACGACTTTGATGAATTAATTCCGCATATGAAAAATGTTAGAATGATGGTCACTTTCGGTGAAACAAAAGAAAAATTTGTGAAATTAGGCGAAAGTCAGGGTAAATATGTGATTACGGCAAATGATGTTCAAGATGCTGTTGATAAAATTCAATCAGTAATCGAGCCTAACGATGTTGTATTACTTTCACCAGCTTGTGCAAGTTGGGATCAATACAATACTTTTGAAGAGCGAGGAAACAAATTCATTAAAAGTTTCCAAGCGAATTTACCTTCTTTTTAAAGGGTGTGAAAATAAATGGCTGATAATGTAAAGGAATTTGATTCTGATTATTTAAAAGAAAAAAGAGAGAAACGACGAAAAAAACAAAAGCAAATTCAATATTCAATTTTTGGTGTTTTGCTATTTATCATTATTTTAATTCTGATTTATATGTTTACGCCCCTAAGCAAGGTTAATAGTGTGAAAATAACAGGAAATGATAATGTTTCTAAAAATACAATTAATAAGGCCATAAATGTAAATAGCAACGCTCGGATGTATACGTATAGCACGACTAAAGCTAAAAATAAATTGGAAGACAATAAGTTAATTAAAAATGCAGATGTAAAAAAACAATTTCCAAATAAGTTATCAGTTAAAGTGACAGAGAAACAAATTGTTGGATTGGTTAAAAAGAAAGATAATTATGTGCCCATTTTAGAAGATGGTTCCGAATTAGACGATTATGATAATGACGGTAATGCGACTGATGATGGCCCGATACTTGAAGGATTTGAAAAAGATAAAAAGGAAAAGATAATCCAGCAACTTGCTAAAATGCCAGCAAATGTTAGAAGTATGATTGCAGAAATTAAATATGACCCACAGGAAAATTCACAAAGTCAAATCAAATTATTTACGACGGACGAAATACAAATTTTAGGTAATTTAAATACGATCGGTAATAAAATGAAGTATTATCCACAGATGTCACAATCGTTAGACCGTGACGAATCAGGTAACTTGAAGAAATCAGGCTATATTGATTTGTCAGTAGGCGCATCATTTATTCCGTATAGTGGGGGTAGTGATACACAATCCACAAGTGAACAAAATGTACAGAAAAAAACGAGTGAAGAAAGTGAAGCAAAAGATGAGCTGCAAAGTGCACTAAATAGAATTGCAGATAAATCAAAAGAAAATAATTAAAAAATTTAGACAAATACATGTGTTTATAGTTCACAAGCGGTAAAACCTATTGTAAACTGTTAATAGTGTGAACTTGAATAAGTTATTGTCAGGAGGTGCCTATCTATGGAAGAGCATTATTATGTAAGTATAGATATTGGTTCATCAAGTATTAAAACAATAGTGGGCGAAAAATTTCACAATGGTATTAATGTGATAGGTACAGGACAGACCTACACAAGTGGGATAAAAAATGGTCTTATTGATGACTTTGATATTGCTAAACAAGCAATCAAAGATACTATCAAAAAAGCCTCTATTGCTTCAGGAGTAGATATAAAAGAAGTGTTCTTAAAACTTCCAATTATTGGAACAGAAGTATTTGATGAATCTAATGAAATAGAATTTTATGAAGATACTGAATTAGATGGTACACATATTGAAAGTGTGCTTGAAAGTATTAGAGACAAAAATGATGTACCTGAAACAGAAATTATTAACGCTTTTCCTATTAAATTTATCGTTGATGGTGAAAATGAAGTATCTGATCCAAAAGAACTTATTGCAAGACATAGTTTGAAAGTTGAAGCGGGTGTCATTGCAATTCAAAAATCAATTTTAATTAATATGATTAAATGCGTTGAATCATGTGGCGTAGATGTATTGGATGTGTATTCTGATGCATATAATTACGGCTCAGTGCTTTCGGCAACAGAAAAAGAATTAGGTGCCTGCGTCATTGATATTGGTGAAGACATTACACAACTTGCATTTTATGAACGTGGTGAATTAGTAGATGCTGACGCATTAGAAATGGCAGGCCGAGATATTACTGAAGATATAGCCAAAGGCTTAAATACTTCATTTGAAACGGCTGAAAAGATTAAACATCAATATGGACATGCTTTCTTCGAATCTGCATCTGAGCAAGATATATTTAGCGTAGAACAAGTAGATAGTGAAGAGGATGCTCAATTTACACAAAAAGATTTAGCAGACATTATAGAAGCTCGAGTTGAAGACATTTTCTTCAATGTATTTGAAGTATTACAAGACTTAGGCCTTACAAAAGTTAACGGTGGTTTCGTTGTTACTGGTGGTTCAGCTAATTTATTAGGCGTTAAAGAATTACTTCAAGATATGGTGAGTGAGAAAGTCAGAATTCACACGCCATCACAAATGGGAATTAGAAAACCTGAGTTCTCTTCAGCAATTTCAACAATTTCTAGTAGCATTACTTTCGACGAATTGCTAGATTATGTTACAATTAGTAATCATGACAGTGAAGAATTCGAAGAGGAAGTCATCGAATCTGATGAAAGAGAAAACGGTACAAAATCAAGCGGATTTGATTGGTTCAAGAAAAAATCGAACAAGCAAGATGAAGCACTTCAAGCTAATTCTTCAGAACAGACGCATTCAAAAGAGTACGTTGGTTCTGAAGAAGAGCCAGAGGTATACGACAATGAAGTAAGCGTCGACCAAGATGAAGAACGTAAACCTCAGGAAAAAGAAGAAAGTAAATTTAAAAAACTTATGAAATCTCTATTCGATTGATTGGCCATTAAAACTAGGAGGAAATATAAATGTTAGAATTTGAACAAGGATTTAATCATTTAGCGACGTTAAAAGTCATCGGTGTAGGGGGCGGCGGTAATAACGCTGTAAACCGTATGATTGATCATGGTATGAATAATGTTGAGTTTATTTCTATTAATACGGATGGACAAGCTTTAAACTTATCTAAAGCTGAGTCAAAAATCCAAATTGGTGAAAAGTTAACACGTGGTTTAGGCGCTGGTGCTAACCCTGAAATTGGTAAAAAAGCCGCTGAAGAATCACGCGAACAAATTGAAGATGCAATCCAAGGTGCAGACATGGTTTTCGTAACTGCTGGTATGGGTGGCGGTACAGGTACTGGTGCAGCACCTGTTGTAGCTAAAATTGCAAAAGAAATGGGTGCATTAACAGTTGGTGTTGTAACTCGCCCATTCGGTTTTGAAGGCCGTAAACGTCAAACTCAAGCTGCAGCAGGCGTTGAAGCTATGAAAGCAGCTGTTGATACACTTATCGTTATACCTAATGATCGTTTATTAGATATCGTTGATAAATCAACACCAATGATGGAAGCCTTTAAAGAAGCAGATAACGTATTACGCCAAGGTGTACAAGGTATATCTGATTTAATCGCTGTATCAGGTGAAGTCAACCTTGACTTTGCGGACGTTAAGACAATCATGTCTAACCAAGGTTCTGCATTAATGGGTATCGGTGTTTCGTCAGGAGAAAATCGTGCTGTTGAAGCTGCTAAAAAAGCAATTTCATCACCATTATTAGAAACATCAATTGTTGGTGCACAAGGCGTACTTATGAATATTACTGGCGGAGAATCATTATCTTTATTCGAAGCACAAGAAGCAGCTGACATTGTTCAAGATGCAGCAGATGAAGATGTAAACATGATTTTTGGTACAGTAATCAATCCTGAGTTACAAGATGAAATTGTTGTAACTGTTATCGCAACTGGTTTTGAAGATAAACCATCATCACAAGGACGTAAAGCTTCAAACACTGGCTTTGGTAATAGTGCTGCTAGCAGTAATACAACTAAAGAAGATACATTTTCTTCAAGTTCAGTGAATGCATCTCAATCATCAGATAGTACTAGTGAAGGTAGAACGCATACAACTAAAGAAGATGATATTCCAAGCTTTATCAGAAACAGAGAAGAAAGACGTTCAAGAAGAACTAGACGTTAAATTAGACCTTTTTGACGCATATTTTATAAATAAGATGTCATCAGATCCAACGATCTGGTGACTTTTTTAAATTTATTAGTATAGTGCATGAAATCTAAAGTAATAGATTTTAATTGAAGTATGATAAATAGGCTAGTATAAAAAAATGTATTTTATTATAATTAATAATGTATTTGTGACGTTAGCGACGTGCATTTATAACAATTAAGATAAGCCGCTATAACATCCAATATATTTATGTGACAATGAAACGATTTAGATATTGATATTAATATTATAAATTACTGGAGGTTAGTAGTGATGCAAGATAAATTTATTAAAAAACGTCATATTTTGTCATATGAAGATAAGTTATTAAAAAAC
Organism: Staphylococcus edaphicus; assembly: GCF_002614725.1. Taxonomy (GTDB): domain Bacteria; phylum Bacillota; class Bacilli; order Staphylococcales; family Staphylococcaceae; genus Staphylococcus; species Staphylococcus edaphicus. The sequence goes on from NZ_MRZN01000002.1 coordinate 121,479, forward strand.
GTTAAATTGGGTATTACAACTAGAGAAGACGGTTTAAGTCCATATCCGAAAAACGCCTTTAACATGGCAAGATATATCGATGATCATCAGCAAAATATCACGAAACATCAAGAAGATCTTGCAACTACAATTGGTTTTCCAAGAGAGCAGTGGGTTTTCCCTATCCAAACTCATGAAAATAAAGTTGTTAAAATAGCGGGAAGTGATCGAGGGACGAACATTGATGCGCTAACGGGTGATTTACATGGTGTTGATGGATTATATACCTATGAACCTAATATATTACTGACTATGTGTTATGCAGATTGTGTACCTATTTATTTCTATAGTGAACAACACCACTTTATCGGATTAGCACACGCTGGTTGGAGAGGTACCGTCGGACAAATTGTTAATGAGTTAATCTCAAATGTTGACTTTGACTTAAAAGATTTAAGTGTTGTCATTGGTCCATCCACTTCGACATCTTATGAAATCAATGATGATATTAAGGCTAAGTTTGAAGCATTACCTATCGACATAAACCGTTATGTGTTCACTCGAGGTACAAATAGACATGGTATAGATTTGAAACTTGCTAACGCATTATTACTTGAAAATGCAGGCGTTCCCAAAGATAATATATATATAACTAACTATGCGACATCTGAAGATTTATCATTGTTCTTTTCATATAGAGTTGAAAAAGGGAATACTGGTCGAATGTTAGCATTTATTGGTCAATAGTGAAGAGGTGTTTAAAGTTGAATGTACAATACAATTTAGAAAAAATAAATGAGCAAATCCAAACACATTGCAAAAAAGGTGGCATTTCAACACAGCCAAACGTGATTGCAGTGACAAAGTATGTTACAATAGACCGAGCTAATGATGCATATAATGTAGGTGTTAGACACTTCGGAGAAAACCGTTTGGAAGGTTTCCAACAAAAAAAAGCATCTTTACCTAATGATGTAGTAATGCACTTTATCGGTTCACTACAAACACGAAAAGTTAAAGATGTTATCAATGACATAGATTATTTTCATGCGTTGGACCGTTTAAAATTAGCAAAAGAAATCAATAAAAGAGCTGAACATAAAATTAAATGTTTCGTTCAAGTAAATGTTTCAGGTGAATCATCTAAACATGGTGTTTCATTAGCAGAAGTGAATACATTTATAGAGGCATTGAAGCAATACAAAAACATAGAAATTATAGGTCTTATGACAATGGCTCCATTGACTGATGATGAGGCCTATATTAAAAGCTTATTTCGATTATTAAAATCAAAAAGAGATGAAATTAAAGCGCTCAATTTAAATTATGCACCATGTACTGAGTTATCAATGGGAATGAGTAATGATTTCCATTTAGCTGTTGAAGAAGGTGCATCATTTGTAAGAATTGGGACTAAACTTGTAGGAAAAGAGGAGTGAGCCGCGTGGCTTTAAAAGATTTATTTAACGGATTTTTCGTGGTTGAAGAGGAAGATGACGAATTAGAAGCGCCACCTGAAGAAAACGCACAACAAGAAAGACAAAGACCTAATCAACAAGCGCAGTCTCAAAGTCAATTTACTGGACAATCTACTAATCAGAATACAGAAAGAACAAGCTCTATCCAATCCGTGCCCAAAAAACAGTCAACTAGATTACAACAATCATCGGGTGAAAGGAAGTATCAAATGAACAACACTTCATCAAAAAATAATGCTAGGAACGTTGTGAATATGAATAATCAAGAACAAGATCATTTCGACTATACACAAGAAAGTTCTAAAATGTGTTTATTTGAGCCGCGTGTTTTTTCAGATACACAAGATATTGCTGACGAATTAAAAAATCGTCGCGCGACACTAGTCAATTTACAACGCATTGACAAAGTATCAGCTAAACGCATCATAGACTTTTTAAGTGGAACTGTATATGCGATTGGTGGAGACATTCAACGTGTAGGATCAGATATATTCTTATGTACACCAGACAATGTTGAAGTTGCTGGTAGTATCACTGATCAAATAGAGAATATGGAATACCAAGGTGAATAGAGGTTATAAATAAATGGATATAGGTTTATTAGCAAATATATTTAATTTTATTTTATTCTTGGTTCAAATTTATTATTTTGGAATGATTGTTTATTTCTTTATGTCGTGGATTCCGAATGCACGTGAGAACAAATTTGGTCAATTCTTAGCTAAAATTTATGAGCCATTTTTGGAACAATTTCGTAAAATTATTCCACCTATCGGGATGATTGATATTTCATCAATTGTAGCTATCATTGTACTTGTGTTATTTCAAAGAGGTTTAGCAAATATTTTTGATTTAATTATCAGTAATTTAGTTTAAACGCTTAAAATAGTATGATTAATGAATTTAAGAAAAAATAAAGGATAAGCACCTAACGTTTAATGACGCGAGGTGCTTTGTCTTGTATTTGGAGTGAGACACATCGATATTTATCAGCATTTTAGAAAAGAAGAACATGAACTAATAGATCAACTCATAGATAAGTGTAATCGAGCTAATGATCAATATGCACCTGTTTTAACACCATTTTTAGATCCTCGTGGTCAGTTTATCATGGGTGTTGTGGCCGGTAGTTTTGAAGATTTAGAAGTTACCTTTTATGGTGGACCCTATGCAGAGCGAAAAAGAGCAATTATTGCACCCAACTATCTTCAACCTGATAAGGATTCATTTGAAATTGTATTAATTGAAATCGCATATCCACAAAAATTTGTAACGCTACAGCACCAACATGTATTAGGGACCATCATGTCATTAGGCATTGAAAGAGACCAATTAGGAGATATTGTTGTAGACAATAAAATTCAATTTACTTTGACAAAACAAGTAGAATCTTATATTATATTGGAATTAACTAAAATCAAAGGTGCTACAGTTAAACTTAATTCTATTCAGCTAAAAGATATGATACAATCAAAAGAGCACTGGCTATCATACGAAACGACTGTAAGTGGTTTGAGATTAGATGTCGTATTAAAAGAGATGATTCATAAATCACGATCGATAGCTAAGCAACTTATTGATAAAAAGCGTGTTAAAGTGAATCATACTATCATTGATGCTGCGGATTTCCAGGTGGACAGGGGAGATTTATTGTCTATTCAAGGATTTGGAAGAGCGATGATTACTGATATAGGCGGTAAGACTAAAAAAGATAAAGTACGTATTGCATATAAAACACTGTTTAAATAATGTAAAACATTTGATTAAAGATATAAACGCTTTGCACAATTAACTAAATGATATATTATAAAAGAACATTGTAGGAAAAATACTATTTCCTTTATTTAATAGAATAGGAAAATAGTGTATTATAGAAGGAGGATAATGTATGCCTTTTACACCAAGTGAAATTAAAAACAAAACATTTACTCAAGTGAAAAGTGGGTTTGAACCAAAAGAGGTTGAAGATTATTTAGAACAATTAAGTAATGAAATTGAACGTTTAAAAGAAGATAAAGCTCAGTTAGAGAAAGTGATAGAAGATAAAGAAACGAATATTCAGTCTTATAAAGACGTACATCAATCTGTTAGTGATGCTTTAATTCAAGCAAAACAGGCAGGTGAAGAAACAAAAGCTGCTGCAACAAAAGAAGCTGAAGCAACAGTTGCCAAAGCTAAAGCAGAAGCTGATAAAATAGTTAATGATGGTGTTGAAAAAGCACGTCGCTTATCTTTCCAAACAGAAGATATGAAACGCCAATCAAAGATATTCAGATCACGTTTCCGCATGCTAGTAGAAGCACAATTGGATTTACTTAAAAATGAAGACTGGGATTATTTATTAAATTATGATCTTGATTCTGAACAAGTTACACAAGAAAATATTAATCATTTGAATGAAAGTGAACTAACCGAAGAAGAAAAAGCTATGAAAGCCAAAGCAGAAGCAGATAATACTGCTGATTCAAATGATTCAGACAAAGCATAACGAACGATAACAGACACGTTTGAAACACAAACACATAACAAAGCGAGTTAGGGATAGTGAGAGCCTTACATATGTGTGTTTCATTTATCACTGTTGTCACAACGAGAATATAATTAATGAGAGAACTCTAAGTTGAGTTAATCAGGGTGGTAACGCGGTTAAAATCGTCCCTGTTAGTTGAACTTAGGGTTCTTTTTATTGCATAAAATGAACTAACACAGAAAATTGAAAGAAGGAGTGTTTTGAAATGGATTATAAAGATACGTTATTAATGCCAAAAACAGATTTCCCAATGCGTGGAGGCTTACCTAACAAAGAACCAAAAATTCAAGAAGAATGGGAAGCAAAAAATATTTATCAAAAAGTATTAGATAAAAATGAAGGTAATCCGTCTTTTATACTTCATGACGGACCTCCATATGCGAATGGTAGTTTGCATCTGGGACATGCTTTAAATAAAATTCTTAAAGATATCATTACAAGATATAAATCAATGCGTGGATTTTACGCACCATATGTTCCAGGCTGGGATACGCATGGTTTACCAATTGAACAAGCTTTGACTAAAAAAGGTGTTAAACGTAAAGAATTATCAATTGCTGAATTTAGAAAAAAATGTGAAGCATTTGCGTTACAACAAATCGACAATCAGAAAAAAGACTTTAAACGCTTAGGTGTCAAAGGTGATTTTAATAATCCATATATTACACTTCAACCTGAATATGAGGCAGCTCAAATCCGTTTATTTGGTGAAATGGCAGATAAAGGTTTAATTTATAAAGGGAAAAAACCTGTTTATTGGTCACCATCAAGCGAATCGTCACTAGCAGAAGCCGAAATTGAATATCAAGATAAGCGTTCACCTTCAATTTATGTCGCGTTTGATGTTAAAGATGGTAAGGGTATTGTTGATGACGATGCAAAATTCATCATATGGACAACAACACCATGGACTTTACCTTCAAATGTAGCAATTACAGTACATCCAGATTTAACTTATGGCCAATATAATGTAAACGGAACAAAATATATTATTGGTAAAGATTTAGCGAGTGATGTCGTTGAAGCATTAAATTGGGACGAAGATACTTTAGAATTAGAAAAGGAATTCAAGGGTAGTGAGTTAGAGTATGTTGAAGCACAGCACCCATTCTTTGATCGTGAATCCTTGGTGATTAATGGACTTCATGTAACGACTGATGCAGGTACAGGTTGTGTACACACTGCTCCAGGACATGGTGAAGATGACTATATCGTTGGTCAAAAATATAAATTACCTGTAATCAGTCCTGTTGATGATAAAGGTGTATTCACTGATGAAGCAGGACAATTTGAAGGTATGTTCTACGATAAGGCCAACAAAGAAATAACAGATTTATTAAAAGAAAATGGCTCATTATTGAACTTAGAATTTATTACACACAGTTATCCTCATGATTGGCGTACGAAAAAGCCGGTTATTTTTAGAGCAACACCACAATGGTTTGCTTCGATTGATAAGGTACGTGAAGATATCTTAAGCGCAATAGATGATACTAAGTTCAAAGTAGACTGGGGTAAAACACGTATCTATAATATGATTCGTGACCGTGGAGAATGGGTAATTTCTCGCCAACGTGTTTGGGGTGTACCATTACCAGTATTTTATGCGGAAAATGGTGACATCATCATGACAAGTGAAACTGTCAATCATGTAGCTGATTTATTTGAAGCTAACGGTTCTAACATTTGGTTTGAACGTGAAGCAAAAGATTTACTTCCAGATGGTTTTACACATCCAGGTAGCCCTAATGGTGAATTTACAAAAGAAACAGATATCATGGATGTATGGTTTGATTCAGGTTCCTCACATCGAGGTGTATTAGAAGCACGTCCCGAACTATCATATCCTGCAGATTTGTATCTCGAAGGTAGTGACCAATACCGTGGTTGGTTCAACTCTTCAATTACGACTTCAGTAGCTACAAGAGGACTATCACCATACAAAATGTTGCTTTCACACGGTTTTGTAATGGATGGCGAAGGCAAGAAAATGAGTAAATCATTAGGTAACGTTATTGTTCCTGATCAAATCGTTAAACAAAAAGGTGCAGATATTGCACGTTTATGGGTGAGTAGTGTTGATTATTTAGCAGATGTTCGTATTTCTGATGAAATCTTAAAACAATCTTCCGATGTGTATCGTAAGATTAGAAACACATTAAGATTTATGTTAGGAAATGTTAGTGATTATAATCCAGCAACAGATGCTATTGCAGAAGAAGAGCTATTAGAAGTAGATAAATATTTATTGAATAGATTACGTGAATTTACTGCCAACACGTTAGATCATTATGATAACTATGATTATTTAGACATTTATCAAGAAGTTCAAAACTTCATTAACGTTGAATTAAGTAATTTCTATTTGGATTACGGTAAAGATATTCTGTATATTGAAAAACGCGATTCTCATAAACGTCGCAGTATGCAAACCGTTTTATACCAAATCGTAGTAGATATGACAAAATTATTAGCACCAATCTTAGTTCATACTTCTGAAGAAGTTTGGTCCCATATCCCACACGTGGCAGAAGAAAGTGTTCATTTAACAAATATGCCTGAACGTGTTGAAATTGATCAGGCATTTGTTGATAGATGGAATACATTTATGAAGTTACGTGATGATGTTAACCGTGCGTTAGAAGTGGCACGTAGCGAAAAAGTAATTGGTAAATCACTTGAAGCTAAAGTTGTGATTGGTAACAACGAAAACTTTGATACAGCCGCATTTTTACAACAATTTGCTGACTTACACCAATTATTTATCACATCTCAAGCAGAAGTTGTTGATAAAGTTGATGGTGGTGTTGCTTATCAATATGGTGATATCCGTATCGAACACGCTCATGGAGAAAAATGTGAACGTTGTTGGAATTATAGTGAAGAATTAGGTTCTGTGGGTGAATTAGAAAACTTATGCCCTCGTTGTCAAGAAGTTGTAAAAACGCTTGTCTAAGTACGCATGTAAATGAATAAAAGATGATTGAAAGATAACAAAGGTTACTTATATTTGCATTTAGCAAATTGAGTAACCTTTTCTTATTACAACTATTGTTGTTATAATTTAGTAATTGTATATTATAGAAAATTGAAATGCTGAATTATCAACAATTAATGCATTGCTAATGTGTATGTAAATCAACATTTTTAATAGATATAAATAAATGTAAAGTGTCATTTTAATTGAAATAAATAGACATTGGAAAGGTATGTATCATGTTTCATAATCAAAGCGCTCATTTCGTAAATGGCATCACATTAAATGTAAGAGATAAAGAAACGATGAAACATTTTTATCATGATATATTAGGTTTAGCAGTGGTGAATGAGTCTTTGTCCATCATTCATTATGAAATAGGGGAAATGAATCACTTTATAACTTTAAACCAAATCAATTTAGGAAGAGAACCCTTAACTTCAGAAGCAGGATTATTTCACTTAGCTATAAAATTGCCTTCTAAAACAGATTTAGCTGATTTACTTGTACAATTGAGTGAGTTTACTATACCTGTTAATGGTGGAGAGCATGATGTTACTACTTCACTCTTTGTGGAAGATCCAGAAGGAAATGGACTCGAATTCTATGTAGATAATCCAATTGAAGATTGGTCTTTTGAAGATGGGAAGGTGGTATTAGAAACCCACCCCATTAATGTTCCACACTTATTAACCTATGTTTCTAATGAAAAATGGCAAGGAATGCCAGAAGAAAGTATGATTGGTTATATTAATTTAAAAACAATTGAGTTAAATCGTATTAAACAATATTACAAGAATTTTTTTGGGTTAGAAACATCATCTTTAGAAACGAATCATGCGATATATTTATCATCAAATGGCTATCATCAACATATTGTCGTTAATAATTGGTACTCGAGTATTAAACGCATTGAAAATGAACGGACATATGGTTTAGCATGTGTAGATTATCATTATCCAGAAACAACCCATAAACGGTTAACTGGACCAGACGGGATTCAATTTAGATTTAATTTTTATAAAGTTTTTTAATCTAGCCATATTCATTCTGATATAAAGTAAAATAGCATATTTTGAGACTTTCAAGTTAACTAAAACTTATAGGATGTTATATAAGAAAAACGATTTTTTCACATATAATTAAACTGTAACTTTTTTTATAAGTTTGAGTAGGATATAATGTAAGTTGTTGTAAAAGCGACCGAACGTAGAATAGGAGGTACAGACATGAAACGTCAGTACTATATTGGTATTTCTTTATTCATTACAATCATTATATTAATACTAGATCAGATCACAAAATTTATTGTTGCTAGTTCAATGAAAGTTGGAGATTCATACGAAGTTATTCCCAACTTTTTAAATATAACTTCGCATCGCAATGATGGTGCAGCTTGGGGCATTTTAAGTGGGAAAATGAGTTTTTTCTTCATCATTACAGTTATTATACTTGTCATATTAATTGTCTTCTTTATCAAAGAAGCAAAAAACAATTTATTAATGCAAATAGCAATTAGCTTATTATTTGCCGGCGCATTAGGTAACTTTATTGATCGTGTGTTGCACGGAGAAGTAGTAGACTTTGTAGATACATATATCTTTGGATATAATTTTCCGATATTTAATGTAGCTGACTCCAGTTTAACGATAGGCGTTTTATTGATTATTATAGCTTTGCTAACAGATATGAAGAAAGAAGAATAGGAGAGATATTGGATGGATATACATGAGTTTAAGATTGAAGATCCACAAGACACAGGTCAACGTATAGATAAATTATTACCTGAATATAATTCAGATTGGTCACGTACTCAAATTCAAGATTGGATTAAAGCATCCCTTGTAAAAGTAAATGATAAAGATATTAAATCTAATTATAAAACAAAACTGAATGACCACATTGTCGTAACTGAAAAGGAAATAGTTGAGGCAGATATTCAACCAGAGAATTTAAATTTAGATATTTATTATGAAGATGAAGATGTAGCAGTTGTTTATAAACCTAAAGGTATGGTTGTACATCCGTCAGCAGGGCATTATACAGGTACACTAGTGAATGGATTAATGTATCAAATGAAAGATTTATCAGGGATTAATGGTGAAATACGACCAGGTATCGTTCACCGTATAGATAAAGATACATCAGGTTTACTAATGGTTGCTAAAAATGACATAGCACATCGTAGCTTAGTAGATCAATTAGTTAATAAAACAGTAACACGTAAATATATTGCATTAGTACATGGTAATATCCCTCATGATTATGGCACTGTTGATGCACCCATTGGTAGAAATAAAAATGACCGCCAGTCTATGGATGTTGTTGATGATGGTAAAGATGCAGTGACACACTTTAATGTTTTAGAGCATTTTAATAAGTATACGTTAATAGAATGCCAATTAGAAACTGGGCGTACACACCAAATTCGTGTACATATGAAGTATATTGGCTATCCTTTAGTTGGTGATCCCAAATATGGTCCGAAAAAAACTTTAGATATAGGCGGACAAGCATTACATGCAGGTGTCATTGGCTTCGAACATCCAGTGACGCATGCGTATATTGAAAAAACAACAACATTACCTGAAGATTTTGAACAACTTCTATCGGAATTACGTAGAAGTGAAAAATAAAAAAACAGACAGTATGCTAGAAGCCAATATAAAGTCAATTAAATTATATCTGATAATGGTCATAGGTTTGTGAAATCGAATGACATACTTTAGTTATATCCTATAACCACTTTTATTTTTAGGAGAACTTGCAAGCGACTGAGTTTCATGGTAATATGGTGACAGTTTAATAAAGAGCGAACGTCTTTAATTGTGAGTCCAGAGAGACTTCGAAGACATGTTTTTATTAAAGGTAGACAAACAAAATTTTTCGTTTTGGCGGAAATACTGTTGTAGTTTAAGTTTTTATAATACAACAGGAACACGGTAGTTTTAGGACGCTGTAAAGAGAAATCAGCTTGTATTAAAGAAGCATATGTCTCTCAAATGTTTGTCATACACTTTAACAAACCTCATGTCTTGATAAAGGCATGAGGTTTTCTTTATATCATCATCATTTTAAAGGTAGGTGCCTAAGATGTCAGAACGCGTTATTATGGATGAATCGGCGATACAACGAACAGTCACACGTATTGCGCATGAAATATTAGAATATAATAAAGGAACTGATAATTTAATCTTATTAGGTATTAAAACACGTGGTGCATTCTTAGCAAAAAGAATTCAACAAAAAATCGAACAAATTGATGAAATTGCAGTGCCTACTGGTACGATTGATATTACGCAATTTAGAGATGATTTAGAACAAACAATTAATCAAGTAGATGAAAGATCTTATGAAATAGATGTAAATATTACAAATCAAGTAGTAATTATTATTGATGATGTCTTATACACTGGCCGAACAGTGAGAGCTTCACTTGATGCAGTGTTACAGTATGCAAGGCCCAAGAAGATTGGGTTAGCTACACTTGTAGATAGAGGACATAGAGAATTACCAATAAGAGCTGATTTTGTTGGAAAAAATATTCCGACTTCTAGGGAAGAAGATGTTTCGGTATACCTTCAAGAAATAGATGATAGAAATGCAGTAGTAATTGAATAACACCTTTTAATTCGGTACGAGAGACTGAAAAAGGAAAGAGGTATCAACTGATGTAATCATAATAAGAAATGATTAAACATACAACAGACGTTGATAGAATTAAGTCAAACACTTAATGAAACTACCTCTTTAATTATCGCATTTTATTTATGTAGCGCATCAAACGTTATAAAAGATGAATAACGATTGTATACGCAATAAGTAAAATAGATAATACACTTTTTAGTCTCTTTACATGAATTTTATGTAAAGAGATTTTTTTATGAGAGGAAGCATAAATATGGAAAACGAAACAATGTTTGAACGCACAGTTAAACCCGTGTTAGATGTACAAGATAAACCTAAAATTGGACAATGGGCATTTTTAAGTACGCAGCATTTGTTTGCAATGTTTGGCTCCACCGTGCTTGTGCCATTTTTAACTGGTTTACCGATATCCTCAGCACTTTTAGCATCAGGCATTGGTACATTACTTTACATACTAATCACTAAAGCAAAAATACCTGCATATTTGGGCTCTAGCTTTGCATTTATTACACCAATAATCACTGGTTTAAATTCGCATAGCCTTGGAGATATGTTGATGGCACTCTTTATGAGTGGCGTGATGTACGTATTAATCGGCTTAGCGATTAGGTTGAGTGGCACAGGCTGGCTGATGCATCTTTTACCACCTGTTGTTGTGGGACCAGTTATTATGGTTATTGGGTTGAGTTTAGCACCGACAGCGGTCAATATGGCTATGTTTGAGAACACTGCAGACATGAAAGGATATAACCTAAGTTATTTGATTGTAGCAATGATTACATTATTAGTAACAATCATTGTGCAGGGTTATTTTAAAGGGTTTTTATCACTTATTCCAGTTTTAATAGGAATTATCACAGGTTACATTGTTTCGGCATGTATGGGACTCGTTAACTTTGCACCGATTGCACAAGCAAAATGGTTACAATTTCCGGAAGTGTATATACCATTTAAAGACTATACGCCATCGTTTCATTTAGGACTTATATTAGTCTTAATACCGATCGTATTTGTGACAGTGAGTGAACATATTGGTCATCAAATGGTAATCAATAAGATTGTAGGTCGTAACTTCTTTAAAGATCCGGGTTTAGATAAGTCAATCATCGGTGATGGTGTATCAACCATGTTTGCGAGTATCATCGGCGGCCCACCTAGTACAACGTACGGTGAAAATATCGGTGTACTAGCCATTACAAAAATTTATAGTGTTTATGTCATTGGTGGCGCGGCAGTCATTGCAATTGTTTTAGGATTTGTAGGAAAGTTTACAGCACTTGTTTCATCAATACCTACACCAGTAATGGGAGGCGTATCAATTCTACTATTTGGAATTATTGCTGCAAGTGGTTTAAGAATGTTAGTAGAAAGTGAAGTAGACTTTGCAAGTAATAGAAATTTGGTCATTGCATCTGTCATATTGGTTATCGGTATTGGCAACCTCGTGTTTAACTTAAACGGATTAGGTATTAATTTAGAAATAGAAGGCATGGCATTAGCAGCCCTAGCAGGCATTATACTTAACTTGATTTTACCTAAAGAAACACCAGCAAAAAATGAAAATTAAAAGTCATAATGAGGGAGCTGAATGAAATGGATAATTTATTATCAATGGAATATTTAAATACGACTGAAATTTACAAATTAATACAACGTGCGAGTGCTTTTAAAAATGGTGATGTGACGCCTTGTAGTTTCGATGATAAATTCGTTGCTAATTTATTCTTTGAGAATTCCACACGTACAAAAAGTAGTTTTTTAGTTGCTGAACAGAAACTAGGGCTCAAGTTGATTGATTTTGAAACGAGCACATCGTCAGTTCAAAAAGGCGAATCGTTATATGACACTTGTAAAACGCTTGAACAGATTGGGGCTGATGTGTTGGTCATCCGACATTCACAAACAACTTATTATGATGATTTAGAAAATTTAAACATACCAATAATTAATGCTGGTGATGGTAGTGGGCAACATCCGACACAAAGTCTATTAGATATCATGACAATCTATGAAGAATATAAGTCTTTTGATGGATTGAACATACTTATTTGTGGAGATGTTAAAAACTCACGTGTAGCGAAAAGTAATTACCAAAGTTTAACAGCTTTGGGTGCTAATGTAATGTTCTCTAGTCCAGACGAATGGAAAGATGAAACATTAGAAGCACCATATGTAGACATTGATAAAGTGATAGATCATATCGATATTGTCATGTTGTTAAGAGTTCAACATGAAAGACATGATGATAGTGAAGTTTCTGACTTTGAAGTTAGTCAATACCATGAGCACTTTGGTTTAACGCAATCACGCTATGATTTATTAAAAGATCATGCGATTATTATGCATCCCGCACCAGTTAATCGTGATGTGGAAATTAAAGGTTCATTAGTAGAAGCACCGAAGTCACGTATTTTTAAGCAAATGGAAAATGGTATGTATATGCGTATGGCAGTGATAGATCATATTTTACAAAGGGAAGGGGCAACAGCAAAATGAAATTATTAACAAATGCAAAAATCTTAAAAAATGGTGAATTAACGAGGGTATCAATTTTAATTGAGGGACAACATATTAAAAAAATTGCGCCACAAATCGATATTACAGCAGAGACTGAAGTCATTGATGTTAAAGGACAATTTGTTGCACCAGGTTTAGTGGATGTCCATGTGCATTTACGTGAACCAGGCGGCGAACACAAAGAAACAATTGAAACAGGTACACAAGCCGCAGCAAGAGGTGGATTTACTACTGTCTGTCCAATGCCAAATACGAAACCTGTGCCGGATTCAGAAGAAAATCTTAATCGCTTAAATCAATTGATTGAAGAGAACGCGCAAGTTAGAGTGCTACCTTATGCAGCTATAACAGTTAGACAGGCAGGTAAAGCACACGTAGATTTTGAAACTCTAGCTAATAATGGGGCATTTGCATTTACTGATGATGGCGTAGGTGTGCAAGAAGCTAGCATGATGTATGAAGCTATGCAAGCAGCTGCAAAAGTAAATAAAGCGGTAGTCGCACATTGTGAAGATAATAGTTTGATATATGGCGGTGCTATGCATGAAGGTAAACGTAGTGAAGCATTAGGTATACCAGGTATTCCAAATATATGTGAAGCGGTACAAATTGCGAGAGATGTATTATTAGCAGAAGCAGCAGGTGCACATTACCATGTGTGCCATGTTTCTACAAAGGAAAGTGTAAGGACAATTAGAGATGCTAAAAAAGCAGGCATCCATGTAACTGCAGAAGTGACACCCCATCATCTATTACTTACAGAAGATGATGTGCCGGGTGATGATGCTATTTATAAGATGAATCCACCATTAAGAAGTAAAGAAGACAGAGATGCATTATTGGAAGGACTATTAGATGGAACAATTGATTGTATCGCAACTGACCACGCCCCTCATGCGGCTGAAGAGAAAGATCAACCAATGACGAAAGCACCCTTTGGTATTGTTGGCAGTGAAACAGCATTTCCATTGCTTTATACTCATTTTGTAAAAAATGGAGAATGGACATTACAACAATTAGTAGATTACTTAACTATTAAACCTGCTCAAACATTTGATTTACCTTATGGAAGACTAGAAGAGGGTAGTTTAGCAGATTTAACAGTCATTAATTTAGAAAATGAAAGCGAAATTAAAGCAGAAGATTTTGCATCTAAAGGTACGAATACGCCATTTATAGGATATAAAGTATACGGTACGCCAGTATTAACCTTGGTTGAAGGCGAAGTTAAATTTGAGGAGGAAAAATAATGTTGAAAAAACGTTATCTTGTATTAGAAGATGGTTCGTATTATGAAGGTTATCCTATTGGGTCAGATAATTTAACAATCGGTGAAATTGTATTTAATACAGCAATGACTGGTTACCAAGAAACAATCTCAGATCCATCTTATACGGGTCAAATTATTACATTTACTTATCCTTTAATTGGTAATTATGGTATAAACAGAGATGATTTCGAAGCACTTGTTCCAACGTTGAATGGTGTTGTTGTGAAAGAAGCTAGTCATCAACCAAGTAATTTTAGAAAGCAAAAAACATTTCATGAAGTATTAGTAGAATATGATATACCAGGTATTTCAGGTGTAGATACACGCAGTATCACGCGTAAAATTAGGAATCATGGGGTGTTGAAAGCTGCTTTTACAGATGAGAAAAGCAATATTGATACGGTGATTGCCAACTTGAAAGCAGTTGACTTACCACGTAACGAAGTTACAACTGTATCAACAAAAACACCTTATGTGTCTACGGGTTATGGACTTAGCGTGGTATTAGTAGATTTTGGGAAAAAGCAAAATATAGTTAGAGAATTAAATGCGCGTGGTTGTAATGTGACAGTAGTACCTTACGATACTTCAGCAGAAGCGATTATTAGGATGTCACCAGATGGTGTCATGTTATCAAATGGTCCAGGTGACCCAGATGAAGTACAGGTTGCTGTTGAAATGATCAAAGGTATTTTAGGTCATATTCCATTCTTTGGCATATGTTTAGGTCATCAACTATTTGCTTTATCACAGGGTGCGAGTTCATTTAAAATGAAGTTTGGTCATAGAGGTGCCAATCACCCAGTTAAAGACTTAAATACTGGGAAGATAGCACTAACCAGCCAAAATCATGGTTATGCTATCGATAAAGACTCATTAAAAAATACTGACTTAGAAATTACTCATATTGCAATCAATGATGACACGGTAGAAGGATTAAGACATAAGACGCTACCAGCATTTTCAGTACAATATCACCCAGAAGCATGTCCAGGACCATCAGATTCCAATTACTTATTCGATGAGTTTATAGATATGATTAATGATTATAAAACAAAGGAGCTTACAAATAATGCCTAAACGTCAAGATATAGAAACCATTTTAGTCATAGGATCAGGACCAATTATTATCGGTCAAGCTGCAGAGTTTGATTATGCCGGAACTCAAGCTTGTCTTGCGTTAAAAGAAGAAGGTTATCGTGTTATCTTAGTAAATTCCAATCCAGCAACAATTATGACGGATACTGAAATTGCAGATAAAGTTTATATCGAACCTTTAACACATGATTTTATAGCACGTATTATACGTAAAGAACAACCAGATGCGTTATTACCTACGCTCGGTGGACAAACTGGCTTAAATATGGCGATACAGTTGCATGATAGTGGCGAACTAGAAGCAAATAATGTACAACTCCTAGGAACTAAATTGGAATCGATTCAACAAGCAGAAGATAGAGAATTATTTAGAACGCTTATGAATGACTTAGGTGTACCAGTTCCAGAAAGTGATATCGTTAATACTGTTGAACAAGCCTTTGATTTTAAAAATGAAGTAGGTTATCCACTTATTGTTAGACCTGCATTTACGATGGGGGGAACAGGTGGAGGCATTTGTTACAATGATGAAGAATTCAAAGAAATTGTTACTAATGGTTTACACTATAGTCCTGCTACACAGTGTCTAATTGAAAAGTCAATTGCAGGTTTCAAAGAAATAGAATATGAAGTGATGCGCGATAAAAATGATAATGCTATTGTCGTTTGTAATATGGAAAATATTGACCCTGTGGGTATACATACAGGTGATTCAATCGTTGTTGCACCGAGCCAAACCTTATCTGATGTAGAATATCAAATGTTGCGTGACGTATCATTGAAGGTTATTCGAGCGCTAGGTATTGAAGGCGGATGTAATGTGCAATTGGCACTAGACCCTCATTCAATGGATTATTATATTATTGAAGTTAACCCGCGTGTTTCAAGATCATCTGCGTTAGCGTCTAAAGCAACAGGATATCCGATTGCTAAATTAGCAGCTAAAATAGCTATCGGTTTAACATTAGATGAAATGTTAAATCCAATAACAGAAACCTCATATGCTGCATTTGAACCAACGTTAGATTATGTCATATCTAAAATACCTAGATTTCCATTTGATAAATTTGAAAAAGGCGAACGTGTCTTAGGTACTCAAATGAAAGCGACTGGTGAAGTGATGGCGATTGGTCGAACGTATGAAGAGTCATTACTAAAAGCAATCCGTTCACTTGAATATGGCGTACATCACCTAGGTTTGCCAAATGGCGAAACATTTGATTTAGATTATATTAAAGAACGTATAAACGACCAAGATGATGAACGTTTATTCTTTATAGGGGAAGCAATACGTAGAGGCACGACACTAGAAGAGATTCATGAAATGACAAAAATCGATTACTTCTTCTTAAATAAATTTCAACACATTATTAATATAGAGCATGATTTAAAAGCCAATAAGGGTGATATTGATTATCTTAAGTTTGCAAAAAATTATGGCTTTAGCGATAGAGTAATTGCACATCGTTTTGATATGACTGAAAAAGAAGTTTATGCATTAAGGCAGCAGAATGGCATTACACCTGTATATAAAATGGTTGATACATGTGCTGCTGAATTCGAATCAGCTACACCTTATTATTACGGAACATATGAATTTGAAAATGAATCTATTGTAACTGACAAAGAGAAAATTTTAGTATTAGGTTCTGGACCTATTAGAATAGGCCAAGGTGTTGAATTTGACTATGCTACTGTACATGCAGTTTGGGCAATTCAACAGGCTGGTTATGAAGCTATCATTGTTAACAATAATCCCGAGACAGTTTCAACTGACTTTTCTATTTCAGATAAGTTATACTTTGAGCCACTTACTGAAGAAGATGTTATGAACATCATTGATTTGGAACAACCTAAAGGCGTGGTTGTACAATTCGGAGGTCAAACGGCAATTAACTTAGCCGATAAACTAGCCAAGCATGATGTGAAAATATTAGGTACATCATTAGAAGATTTAAATAGAGCAGAAGATCGTAAAGAATTTGAAGCATTATTACACACGATTGATGTACCACAACCAAAAGGTAAAACAGCAACGTCACCACAAGAAGCATTAGAAAATGCAAGAAATATAGGTTATCCAGTTGTCGTCAGACCATCTTATGTATTGGGCGGTCGTGCTATGGAGATAGTTAATAGTGATGCTGAATTAGAAGATTATATGAATCAGGCAGTTAAAGCGAGCCCAGATCACCCGGTGCTAGTTGATAGATATTTAACTGGTAAAGAGATTGAAGTTGACGCAATTTCAGATGGTGAAACAGTGATTATACCTGGAATTATGGAACATATTGAAAGAGCTGGTGTTCACTCGGGTGATTCAATTGCAGTTTATCCACCACAAACCTTAACACAAGAAGAAATGACTACTTTAGAAGACTTTACAATTCGTTTAGCAAAAGGGTTAGATATTGTTGGATTAATCAATATCCAATTTGTCATCGCACATGATGGTGTTTATGTATTAGAAGTGAATCCGCGTTCAAGTCGTACGGTACCATTTTTAAGTAAGATTACAAATATACAAATGGCACAGCTAGCCATGCGCGCAATAATTGGAGAAAGATTACTCGATTTAGGTTATCAACCTGGTATTCAAGCATATAGCGAAGGGGTATTTGTTAAAGCACCCGTATTTAGCTTTAATAAATTGAAAAATGTTGACATCACGTTAGGACCTGAAATGAAGTCAACAGGTGAAGTTATGGGTAAAGATGCGACAATGGAAAAGGCACTTTATAAAGGATTAACAGCAAGTGGTATGGAAGTTAAAGATCATGGAACTGTCTTGATGACAGTAAGTGATAAAGATAAAGAAGAAATTGTCTCTATTGCGCATCGTTTAAATGAAGTTGGATATAAAATCCTAGCTACACAGGGGACGGCTCAAAAATTAGCTGAGAACAATATTCCTTCAGAAGTCGTTGGAAAAATCGGTGGTGAAAATGATTTACTAACGCGTATTCAAAATGGAGAAGTACAAATTGTTGTGAATACAATGACGAAAGGTAAAGAATTTGAACGAGACGGCTTCCAAATTAGACGTGCATCTGTAGAAAATGGTGTGCCATGTTTAACATCATTAGATACGGTAGTCGCATTAACTCGTGTAATTGAAAGCATGACATTCACTATGAAAAACATGTAGTACCAACTTGGCTCGAGTCAAAAAATGAAATCTAAAATGTTAGGATGTAGCACAAGATGAAAAATTTGCCGATTATTGCTTTGGATTTTGATTCTACAGAAGCTGTAGAGACCTTTTTAGATCAATTTAATGAACCATTATTTGTGAAAATAGGAATGGAGCTTTTTTATCAAACGGGCCCTCAACTGATTGCTTCGATAAAGGATAGAGGCCATGATATTTTTCTTGATTTGAAGTTGCATGACATTCCTAATACAGTCGGAAAAGCAATGGAAGGATTAAGTAAATTAAATGTCGACTTAGTCAATGTACATGCGGCTGGTGGTACAGAAATGATGAAACAGGCATTAAACGGATTGAGAAAACATAATCCAAATATTAAATTGATTGCCGTTACGCAATTGACATCAACTACAGAAATGATGTTGAATGAGGAGCAGAATATTCAAACATCTATTGAGGAAGCAGTTTTAAACTATGCAACTTTAGCTCAGTCATCGGGCTTAGATGGAATAGTTTGTTCGCCATTAGAAGCAGAATTAGTGAAAAATGAATTAGGCAATGCTTTTTTAAAAGTAACACCAGGCATCAGGCCGAGAGATTCTAGTACAGATGATCAAAAACGCGTAACGACACCAGAAGATGCTAAAAAGTTAGGTTCGACACATATAGTTGTCGGTAGACCAATCACTAAAAGTGAAGACCCAGTAGCAAGTTATCATAAAATCAAAGAAAGTTGGTTAAGTTAATATGACGAAAGCTATCGCAAAATCATTATTAGAAATTGAAGCAGTATCACTTTCACCGAATGATCCATTTACATGGAGTTCTGGGATTAAATCACCTATTTATTGTGATAATCGTGTAACACTTGGATATCCGAACATACGTCAACATATTAGAGATGGACTTTGTAAATTAATTGAAACGCATTTCTCAGAGGTAGAAATCGTATCAGGCACCGCTACGGCTGGTATACCACACGCCGCATATGTATCAGAAAAACTGGCGTTACCAATGAACTATGTTCGTTCGAAAAGTAAAAGCCATGGTAAACAAAATCAAATTGAAGGCGCTATAAGCAAAGGGAAGAAAGTAGTCGTAATTGAAGATTTGATTTCAACAGGTGGATCCTCGATTACTGCAGTTGAAGCTTTAAGAGAAGCTGGGGCAGATGTAATTGGTGTCGTAGCTATCTTTACTTATGGTCTTAAAAAAGCAGACGAACAGTTTCAACAAGCACAAATACCATTTTATACGCTGAGTAATTATAATGAATTAATTGAAGTTGCAAAAGAGAATGGTGAAATTTCAGATGTAGATATTAGGTCTTTAGTTGATTGGAGAGACAACTTGTCATAATATACTAAGTGGAGGGGATATTATGGCAAAAGACCCGAAAGATGCTTATAAGCATTTTGCACATTTGAACAAATTTTTAAATAAAGACGAAAATTATAGAAATCAAAACACTTCAGATATTGATAACGACATGTTAAAGCATAAATCAGACGAAAATATTTATAAAAAATCCAAATCGGCAATTAAACAAAAAGGCCATATTAAATAATATGGCACAAAAGTGAACGATTTATATTAGAATACAGGTTAAGTCGTAAGAGGCCGGGGCATTTTATAATGTCCCGGCCTCTATAAGTTAATACACATGCATTATTAACGAATCATTATTTTAATAATGATATACCCAACGAGTAATACGAGGGCTGCGATAAGTAAAGGAATAATATAATAGAACATGATATGACCTCCAATAGATTTAGTTACATTTTAACTGTCTAAGTAAAAAACGCAAAGGAAAACCCCATTAAATATAGTATAACAGTAAATAGTTAAATAAATGTGATATGCTTATTTTATTAAAATAAAAAAATAATAAAAGTATCGAGTAATTTTATACTAAGACATAAATATCTATATGCTTATCTTTTTAAAATTAAAGTGGAATGTTAAGATTTAAAAGTTTTGATACTTTTGACGAGGAGGACTTGTATGAAAACGATACAACAATTATTTAAAAATCATACAAAAAATATTATCATTTGTCTGGTTGGTTCTTTTATAAGTGCTATTGCAGTCAATTGTTTTATATTAGGTTCAAATTTAGGTGATGGTGGTACAGTAGGTATGTCATTAGCCCTTAAATATGCTTTTGGCTGGTCGCCAGCACTTACATCTTTAATTATTAATACGCTTGTTATTGTAATTGGATGGAAATTTTTAAGCACGAGAACAGCTATTTATACGCTGATTGCTAATACTTCAATTTCAATCTTCTTAGATTTGACCGAGCATTGGCAAACGGGTGTGCACAATTTTGTTATTAATGCGACGTTTGGTGGTGTCCTTGTTGGTGTTGGTATTGGTTTAGTCATTGCTTCAGGTGGAGTCATAGGGGGTACGTCAGTTATTGCTAAAATGCTTAATAAGTATTTTGATATTAAAACAGCACAAGGCATATTTGTATTAGATGGTTTAGTCGTACTTTCATTTTTATTCGTATTACCACTAACTAATGTTCTATTTACAATTATAATGATTTTTATCACTGAGCGTGCAACATCATTTATTATTGAAGGTTTCAATCCGAAAAAAGCAGTTACAGTGATATCGAGTAAGAATGAAACGATTAGTGATAAAATCAATAGTTTTACAGGTAGAGGTTCCACTATTTTAAACGGTAAAGGCGGTTATGGTAAGCATGAGACGAGCATGTTATATGTTGTTGTGCCACAAGCACAAGTAACGAGAGTTAAAAAGTTAGTGAATGAAGAAGACGAAAATGCCTTTTTAGTAATTCATGATGTCCGTGACGTACTCGGTAGTGGTTTTATTAATTTATCGTAGCGCATAATATAAAGTGAATAAATTCGATTTTTGATGGTATATCCTTTATTCTAAAATGTATAAAGATTTAGGAGGTAGAACAATGGCAATACCCAAAATAACAACTTTTCTAATGTTTAATGGCAATGCTGAAGAAGCAATTAATTTATATGTAGATACCTTTGAAGATGCTGAAATACTAGCATTGGTAAGGTATAGTGAAAGCGATGAAGAACCAACTGGTGCCGTTCAACATGCTATCTTTAGATTAAAAGATCAAGTGTTTATGGCAATTGATAATATGAATGGTGTAGATATTGAAATGAACCCCGCTATGTCGTTATATGTGACTGTGGATACGTCAATTGAAATGGAGCGTCTATTTAGTAAACTTAAAAGTGGTGGAGCTATTCTTATGCCGAAAACAGAAATGCCACCTTTTAGGGAATTTGCATGGATTCAGGATAAGTTTGGCGTTAATTTTCAATTAGCACTTCCAGAGCAGCGTAATAATTAAATACAAGCGGGAAAATTGAATTTTTCAAATTAGATTAAAGCATTTCTCTCATACATACCAACTAAGGTGTGAGACAGAAACCGAAAGTATATAAAATAGTTTTTGTCGGTCTGTGCTTATAAGGTAGACTAGAGTTGAAATAAGCTTGATTTAAAGTTACTGATAAATCAGTTAGCTATTGGTAAGATAATAAAACCAGAGGCTAAGACAATTTAAATTGTCTCAGCCTCTGGTTTTATTATGGGGTTTAATGATTATACAGTAATTACTTTACTTTCATTTTTTGAATATGATCGTAATCTGGGGTTGCGTATAGTGTTTTTTGGTTATCATAGGTTACAAAACCTGGCTTGGCACCGGAAGGTTTATGCACGTGTTTAATTTCAGTGAAATCTACTGGAATTTGAGCAGAATTACCTGCTTTTGAGAAATAACCAGATAACATAGCTGCTTCTCTAATGGTTTCTTCACTTGGCTCATCACTCAGTATGACGACATGAGAACCAGGGATATCTTGTGTATGGAACCAAAGTTGATGCTTCTTAGCTAATTTATTAGTTAGATAATCATTTTGTTTATTATTTTTACCAACCATTATTGTGTCCCCATCTGAGGATCGATATTCTTGTAACTGTAATGTCTGCTTTTTCTTCTTCTTACTTTGCTTACGTTGCTTCATATAACCTTGTTCAGCTAATTCATCTCGAATATCATTAATGTCATCGACTGATATATGTGCCAGTTGTTGTTCAATGCTTTCAAAGTAATTAATATTCTCTTTGGTTAAACTGATTTGATGATGTAATTCATGTTCTCTTGTTTTTAATTTATTATATTTTTTATAATAATTTTGAGCATTTACTGCAGGTGCTTTTGTTGGATTGAGTGGAATTGTTACGTCTTCACCAGTGTAATAGTTTAATGCAGTAAGTGTTTTGTCGCCTTGTTTAATACGATAAATATTAGCAGTGATGAGTTCACCATATAGTTGTTGAAGTTCTTTTTCTTTTGTGCCTTCTTGTTCATCTAATAATTTATTTAATTTATTTTGATATTTATGCAATTGTTGTTGCACAAATTTAACTAAATCATTAGCACGTTGTTTTACACGCTCTCTTTCTCCACGTGCATCATAATAACGGTCTAATAAATCATGTAAAGAATCATATTCTATCATATCATCATAAAATTGATTTAATTTCATAAAGTAGAAATCTTCTTTACCGGTCTCATGATTTTTGTGAAAAACAGGTGTAGGTTCAGCGTTAATTTCATTGATAACTTCATCAAAAGCTTCGGGTAAGGTATCGGTCGTCATGAATTGTTTGCGGTTGACAATTTCAGTTGTAATTAATGGACTGAAGCCTTCGAAATGGTCGAGTAGTTGACGTGCAATCTTACCACTATTGAAGTCAATATATTGTAATACATTGTTACCTATGATTTCAAAGGGATTTATTTTATTTTGTGTCGGTGGTGTTTCATATTGAAATCCAGGCATTACTGTACGATATTGGTTTGTATTTGGTGTTAAATGTTTAAACCCTTCAAGGATTTTGCGTTGTTCATCGACTAATATCAAGTTACTGTGTTTACCCATAATTTCTAAAATAATTGTTCGATAAATTGTATCTCCAATTTCGTCCTTACTTTGCACATCAATTTCTACACGTCTATCATTCCCGATTTGTCTTAGTGCTTTAACGATACCACCTTCTATATGCTTACGAAAAACGCGTGCAAACATGGGCGGATCAAATGGATTATCATATTTTTTATTTGTTAAATGCATTCTTGCAAAGCTAGGATGGATAGAAAGTAGAAGCTGATGATTTTTTCGGTTTTGTCGTATAACGACAAGAAGTGTGTCATTTTCTGGTTGATTTATTTTGTGGATTCTTCCTCCTACAAGAAACTGTAGTGATTCCACCATTTTTCTAGTAAATAAACCGTCATAAGCCATTACTATCAGCCACCTTATTTTTAGTCATTCATTATATTGTAACATGCCATTAAGAAATGGTCATGACCAAAGTTTGTACTGTAGGACGCTATACAACTAAATGAAAATTGTGGTATCATAGTTTAATAATAGAAGAATAGTTTAGAGAGGTAGTAAGTCATGGATAATGAAAAAGGTTTATTGATTGTACTATCTGGGCCTTCTGGTGTTGGGAAAGGTACAGTTAGAAAAAAAATATTTGATGACCCGTCCACATCTTATAAATATTCTATTTCGATGACGACACGCGATAAGCGTCAAGGCGAAGTCGATGGTGTTGATTATTTCTTCAAAGCAAAATCAGAGTTTGAAGAATTAATAAAACAAGATCAATTTATAGAGTATGCTGAGTACGTTGGAAATTATTATGGGACACCTGTGCAATACGTTAAAGACACAATGGATCAAGGACACGATGTATTTTTAGAAATTGAAGTAGAAGGTGCAAAACAGGTGCGTAAAAAGTTCCCAGATGCACTATTTATTTTTCTTGCGCCACCAAGTTTAGATCACTTACGTGAACGCTTGGTAGGTCGTGGTACAGAATCCAGTGAAAAAATTCAAAGTCGAGTGTATGAAGCACGCAAAGAAGTGGAAATGATGAATTTATATGATTATGTTGTGGTAAATGATGAAGTTGAGCTAGCTAAACAACGTATTCAATCCATTGTAGAAGCGGAACATTTGAAGAGAGAACGTATAGAAGCAAAATATAGAAAAATGATACTGGAGGCAAAAAAATAATGTTACAACCACCATTAAACCAATTAACAGCAAAAATTAATTCAAAATATTTGATTGCAACTACTGCTGCAAAGCGTGCGCGTGAAATAGATGAGAAACCTGAAAGTGCATTATTAACTAAATATATTTCAGAAAAACCTGTAGGTAAAGCTTTAGAAGAAATTGCAGACGGTGAAGTTTTCCCAGACGAACTATTCTTAAAATCGTATTAATTAAGTAACATCAATCTTGAAGTTCCCATAGCCATCATTGCGTTATGAAACGAATATCTTTCAAGTGCACACCATGCAGCGGCAAGGTGTGCTTTTTTTATTTAGTGCTGTATTTGTGTATAATGATGAGTAAATCACAGGATTAATTAAATCATGTTTAAGCATTTTGATTTTCATTTAAAAGGGACATAAGCAGAGTTATATCTAATTTAATCGAAGGAGAATCACTATAAAATGAAACGAATATTACTTGCTGTTACTGGTGGCATAGCTGCATATAAAGCAATTGATTTAACAAGTAAATTGACTCAAGCTGGTTATGATGTCAGAGTCATGCTAACGGACCATGCACAAGAATTTGTAACACCACTTGCATTCCAAGCAATAGGAAGAAATCCGGTTTATACAAATACATTTATAGAACAAAATCCTCAAGAAATTCAGCATGTTGCACTTGGTGACTGGGCAGATGCCATTATCGTAGCGCCGGCAACTGCAAACACAATTGCTAAATTAGCAAACGGTATTGCAGATGATATGGTGACTTCTACATTATTGGCTACAGAAACGCCAAAATTTATTGCGCCAGCAATGAACGTGCATATGTATGAAAATAAGAGAACACAATCTAATTTAGCAACTTTAAGTGGTGATGGTTACTACTTCTTAGAGCCTGGGGAGGGATTTTTAGCATGTGGCTATGTAGCAAAAGGCCGTATGGAAGAACCTATACAAATCGTAGAACGATTGAAGCAATATTTTAATGATTTAGAACAAAATCCAGTACCGGCATCGAGTCGTTTTAATGGTAAACATGCGTTAGTCACTGCAGGTCCAACAGTAGAAGAGTTAGATCCTGTACGCTATTTGTCTAATCGGTCTTCTGGGAAGATTGGTTATGCACTAGCTGAATCTTTAGCCAAACGAGGCGCTGAAGTAACCTTAGTTTCAGGTCCTACACATTTAGATTCGCCGAAACATGTTGATGTGGTACAAGTTCAAAGTGCAGATGAAATGTTTGAAGCAGTAAAACATCGCTTTTCTGAACAAGATATTGTGTTTAAAGCAGCAGCTGTTTCTGATTACGCTCCAGTAGAAATGTTAGAACACAAATTGAAAAAGCAAGAAGGCACTTTATCTGTTACATTTAAACGTACACCTGATATTTTGAAATATCTAGGCGAACATAAAACATCACAATATTTAGTTGGGTTTGCAGCAGAAACACAAAATGTTGAAGCTTATGCACAAAAGAAATTGAATAATAAAAATGCAGATGTAATTATTGCAAACAATGTTGGCGATCGTACAATTGGTTTTAGTTCAGACGACAATGATTATACGATGTATTATAAAAATGGAGATGCTATGCCATTAGGTAAACATAAAAAAGTTGAGTTAGCGGAGCATATACTGAATAGTTTAGAAACAAGGTGGCAATAAAATGATAGCAAAAGTGATTGTTGATATACCTTCTAAGAGTGTTGATTTTACATTTGATTATATAATTCCTAAAAGGTTACAATCAATGATTCAAATAGGTATGCGTGTCATTGTACCCTTTGGCCCAAGGACGATTCAAGGTTATGTTATGAAGATCACCCATCAACCTGAGGCTAATATTGATATAAAAAAACTAAAAGAGATTAAGGAAATTCAAGATATAAAACCAGAATTGACTGAAGAATTAATTCAATTAACAGAATGGTATAATAATTACTTTGTTACAAAGCGTATTTCGATGTTAGAAGTGATGCTACCAAGTGCAATTAAAGCAAAGTATACAAAGGTGTTTTCAATTGAAGATAAGGATGCAATACCTGAAAACTTAATCCATAAATTTGATAAAGAAGGTCACTATGCATATAAAGAAGCACAGCATAATGATGATTTATCACAAATTGTTCCATTATTAAAACAAGGCACCGTATCTGAAGTGACATTACTCTCACAAAATGTGAAGAAAAAAAAGCAGCGAGCCATACGTATTGTCGAAAATTTCAACTATGACAGTGTGTTAGGTTCAATAGAAAAATCTCAAAAGCAATACGAATTATATGCCTATTTACTGGATGAACAACATCATACAGTGTTACTCAAAGATCTAGAAGCAATGGGCTATTCAAAATCTAGCGTAGATACATTGGTACGCAAAGGATTTATTGAAAAATATGATGCTGTGGTTGAGCGTGATCCGTTTGAGACCAGAGTCTTTGAACAAGATACCAAACAGCAACTGACTGTTGACCAAAAACGTGCATTTGAGGCTATATCAGAAAAGGTTAACGCACATGAACAACGTACCTATTTATTACATGGCGTGACAGGATCAGGAAAAACGGAAGTATATCTACAAACCATTGAAGAAGTACTCAACTTAGATAGACAAGCAATGATGCTAGTTCCTGAGATTGCGTTAACGCCACAAATGGTATTAAGATTTAAACGCAGATTTGGAGACGAAGTTGCTGTGTTGCATTCGGGATTATCAAAAGGTGAGCGCTACGATGAATGGCAAAAAATTCGAGACGGTAAAGCACGCGTAAGTGTAGGTGCAAGATCAAGTGTTTTTGCACCTTTTAAAAATTTAGGGATGATTATAATTGATGAAGAACATGAATCTTCTTATAAGCAAGAGGACTATCCTAGATATCATGCAAGAGATATCGCACAGTGGCGCAGTCAATACCATAATTGTCCACTGATCCTAGGCAGTGCAACACCTAGTTTAGAGTCGTTTGCACGAGCTGAAAAGGGTGTATACGAGTTATTGTCATTGCCTAATAGAGTCAATCAACAAGCTATGCCTGAAGTAGAAATTGTTGATATGAGGGAAGAATTGACTTCGGGAAATCGTTCAATGTTCTCCAATCAACTGCGAGATGCAATACAGCAACGTCTAGACCATCGCGAACAAATCGTACTCTTTTTAAATCGACGTGGTTATGCATCGTTTATGTTGTGTAGAGATTGCGGTCATGTTCCACAATGCCCCAACTGTGATATATCATTGACTTATCACAAATCGACAGATCAATTGAAATGTCATTATTGTGGGCATCAAGAAACACCACCTAATCAGTGTCCAAATTGCGAAAGTGAACATATTAGACAAATGGGCACTGGCACACAGCGAGTAGAAGAGTTGTTACAAGAAGCATTTCAAGAAGCAAAGATTATTCGCATGGATGTAGACACCACATCTAGAAAAGGTGCACATGAAAAATTATTAGATGATTTTAGTGAAGGCAAAGGGGATATCTTATTAGGTACACAAATGATTGCTAAAGGATTGGACTTTCCGAATATTACACTGGTTGGTGTTTTGAATGCAGATACTATGTTGAACTTACCAGATTTTAGGGCAAGTGAGCGGACGTATCAACTTTTGACACAAGTTTCAGGCAGGGCTGGCCGCCATGAAAAAGAAGGGCAGGTAATCATACAAACATATAATCCGGATCATTACGCGATTAAAGATGTACAAGACAATGATTATACTGCCTTTTTCCAAAAAGAAATGAACTATAGGAAAATTGGAAAGTACCCACCTTATTTCTTTTTAATAAATTTCACAATATCACACAAAGAAATGAAAAAAGTAATGGAAGCATCTAAACATATTCATAAGATATTACTTCAACATCTAACTGACAAGGCGCTCGTACTAGGACCATCTCCTGCCGCTTTATCAAGGATAAATAATGAATATCGCTTTCAAATTCTAGTGAAATATAAACGAGAGCCTGCATTACACGAAGCGTTAAAATATTTAGATGATTTTTATCATGATCAATATTTAAAAGAAAAATTATCCTTGAAAATTGATGTCAACCCTCAAATAATGATGTAAAACGTTTTACTAATAGGGTTTGGTCTAATTTAATAACCTAACATAAAGTAGGATGGATACAAGTTTAATAAATCTGTTATACGATGTTGCACAAGCGCAGTATCTTCTATATTTATCAGTTTGCCACATACAAATATAGAGTTACTTGCGCTATTTTTGTAAAAAATAAATCTGGTTGAACCTCTATTTAGAGATATTCAACCAGATTTATTTTAACAATGATGTTAGGTAGCTGTTTGTTCAATTTATTTAAACCAGCAATATAGAATTATGTCGTTTTTTTCTGAATAGAAGATGGCTTAATATTGTCTTTTATAGCATTATTTATCAGTCTTTCAAGATAAACCGCCATGAAGCATACAGCCAATAGGAATCAATGATTCATTTAGTGTTGTACTGAAAATAGAGTGGTTACACATTAAAAAGGTAAATGATTAACAAGATAGCGTTTATAAATCCTGTGAAAAAAGGACCGTAAGTCTTGAATTTATTTTTATCGATTAAACCTACAATGCCATCTAAAATTTGAACAAATACCATTATTATAGCCATAACAATTAAGAGTGTTTGATTATGTAACATTAAAATAGAAATTGAAAGCAGACTTATAGCTATACTTCTTGATAATGCATAATAGGATATAATTGATTTAGTCAGCCACGCATATTGTGTCGTATAGAAAAGGCTTACTAAAGCACTAATGATGGTGAAAAAAGATAATATTAAATACATGTTTATTCCTCCATAAATGAACAATAGCATTGTTTAGCCGTTGTATTATTCGATAAATTAAGTCTTCGGCCGCGCTAGTTATTGTCTGATTGAAGTTTACTAGTTGCCAACATGTTGTGGTTCTTTATGGCAACTTACTTTTATTTACTTGTTAATAATTCACTTTATGAGGTATCCAAAAATGAACAATTATTTAACTTTAAAATTAGTAGCGTATGAGGTACTTATTTGCTCTACTACATATTCTATCATTAATGAGTATACACTTTAATGATAGTTTCTAATAGCATAGACTGTGGAATACTTTCATGTAACTTTTGAAAAAGGTAAGGCGCTTTAGTTGTGTAACCGAATCAAAACTTTACCAGTGTGCTCGTTTAGATTAAGCGTTTAACCCAATGGTGTTTAAGACTTTGAATCAGAACAGGACAATCGGTAGTGTAATAGATAAACATATTGTGTGAATTGAGTTACTCACTAGCAAATGTATATGTTCGATAAATTATAACAAGCTATGGATTTACCATTATGTTACAAGATGTAAGAGATAATGAGAATGAAATGAAAAAGATTAGTAACTATTACTGCTATTATATTTCACATATAATGTAAAGTTTTTGTAAATAATATTGCACAATTAAATGATGGAATGTATTATAAATTTATGAAGTTCCTCCAGAGCTTCATCCTTTATGAGCCATCCACTAGGGTGGCTTTTTTTAATATGCAAATGAAACAGGGCAATATAAGGACAATTGGATTGAGCAATAAATGTTTTTATATTTAGAAAGTCGCGTTAAAAAATTGGCTACTATTCTCAAAGCAAGTTCTATTTTGGAGAATAAAAGACAAGTAGCGTTTTGGTTTGTACGTATATCATTTACTAGACTGCACAATTTAAAAGCATTAGGTACCTCATTTTTTTATTTCAATATAGGTAACGGCATGCTTATTTTTTAATCATTGTTTAGCAATGAAAATAGTTCAAATAAATGGGGCATATTTTAGGTAGAATATTATAATGATTGATTTTCAAAATTTACTTAGGGCGCGTTTAATATAAACAAAGAAAGTGTCAAAGATTGTGTTAACTTGCGGACTCGTATTCAGTACAGCAATTGATTCACATCAACCACAAACCCAAGCAGCAGAAAACCCTTATTATAATTATAGTGGACGCATTTCAGCAGATAGTGAATTCATTTTGGATTATAAATCTGTTTCAAAAGATGATTTGTTGAAAGTATATGGTCCGCCTGCAGTGACACATAAACCTGCAAGAAATTTGTATGAACGCCATTATAATGGTAGTTTAGTTCAGTTTTATGTGAATGATGGTTTTGTATCCAACGTACAGATTATCAGTTATAAATAAAAGTTAAACGAATTGGAAATTAATGAGTAAGTATCAAAATAGCTTAAAACCGTATCTGAATTGATGCGGTTTTTTAATTTATATATTACGAGCGAAGTTTCTGTTAGAAGCACAAATAGTTATCTTTGAGTAACAAATTCAGTGAAACTAAAATATTTAACCTACATTAGTTAGGGATATACTTGAAACTTATCAAAATAAGTATAATGTAATTTTGCATTTGATATTAATTGCAGTTATATTTAAGAGTAACAAGTACGACTTAAATGATTCGTGATACATTTTGATCTTTTATAAGTATGGAAAAGCAACTGACCAAATATGAAACGAGATTGTTATTTTTTATTTAAAGTGCATGTTTGCTTGCGAGTTAAATTGAAAATTGTGAAACAATTGACTCAAGTATTTATGATTTATCAATTAGTATCACATCACGCTTTGACATAACATTAAATATAGCAATGGTTAAGCGGATAGAACAGCAATTATTAACGAGAAACAATGCAAAGTCTCAAATTAGCTGAATTTTTAATATGTCTACAGTAGATTTACTTTAAATATTGAACTTAACAAGGGGGCAATCATGTTGGAATATAACGAATTTAATCAACCCATTGGCGAATCGGTTATTGCATTTAAACAGCGTAGTTTACCTAAAGTGAGAGCATTAGAAGGACAATATTGTAGATTAGAAAAATTAGACTACTGTCACCAGAAAGATTTATTTAATTATTTTTGCGATAAAGCA
The DNA here is from genome assembly GCF_002614725.1 of Staphylococcus edaphicus. GTDB lineage: Bacteria > Bacillota > Bacilli > Staphylococcales > Staphylococcaceae > Staphylococcus > Staphylococcus edaphicus. Next base: position 153,151 of record NZ_MRZN01000002.1, read on the forward strand.
GATGCACCTAACTGGACATACTTGCCAGATGAGCAGCCTCAAAATTTTCAATCATTTATGTCATATATTGAGGAGAAAATAAATTCAACAGACCCATATTTCTTTGCCATTATAGATAAAGAAACATCTGAAGCAGTGGGTATATTAGCGTTACTGAGAATAGATTCTGACAATGCTTCAATTGAAGTTGGACATGTACATTACGCCAATGTTTTAAAACATACACGTATTGCTACGGAAGTTCAATTTGTACTAGCAAAATATGTCTTTGAAACATTAGGTTATAGAAGATATGAATGGAAATGTGATGCGCTTAATGAACCATCAATCAAAGCGGCCAAAAGGTTAGGATTTAAGTTTGAGGGCATTTTCAGAAATCATAAAGTTTATAAAAATCGCAACCGTGATACCTATTGGTTAGCCATGATTGACAAAGACTGGTATATAAATAAACTTGAATTTGAAAATTGGCTGGAAGCACGTAATTTTGATGAAGCTGGTAATCAAGTTCGCCCTTTAAAGATTTGAGTTAATTTGCAATAAGCAACTTTATAACCATAAAGAATACAAGAGTTTGAATTATATCAATATAATACAGAAGACAATAAATGAAAGTGCAGTGATTGATATCAAGCTGATTTAAACATTAGCATGTATTTATTGCTGCATTTTTAATACTTCAATAAGATATGTCACATGATGAATCATCATAACGTTACATTTAACGTGGTTTCAATAAAGTATTCCTTAATGAATGATGCAATTTATATTAAAATAAGTTATAATTATATGATGAATTTTTGTGAGGAGAAATCGATATGACAATCAAGCAACTTGTAACAAGCAAACATCCCATTCTTCATAAATCAACACCGGATGTTACTATATTTGATGAAAATCTAGAACAATTATTGTTAGATTTAGAAGATACAATGTATGATGTTGAAGCATCTGCGATATGTGCACCTCAGATAGGTATTGCGCAAAAAGTAGCGATTATCGATATGGAAATAGATGGTTTATTACAATTAATTAATCCTCAAATAATAAGTGAATCTGATACAAAAGTCACGGATTTAGAAGGCTCTATCAGTTTGCCTAACGTGTATGGTGAAGTGACAAGAAGTAAAATGATTATTGTTAAGAGTAATGATAGAAAAGGCAATGAAGTTGAAATGACGGCGTATGATGATATCGCAAGAATGATATTACATATGATTGATCATTTTGAAGGGAAATTATTTACCGAGCGTGTAGAAAGAATTTTAGATGAAACAGAAATGGAGGCGTATTTTGACAATGAGTAAAATCATCTTTATGGGGACACCAGATTTTTCAACGAAAGTGCTAGAAATGTTGATTGCTGAACATGATGTTATTGCAGTTGTTACCCAGCCAGATAGACCAGTGGGTAGAAAACGTAAATTAACACCACCACCGGTTAAAGAAGTTGCGGTTAAACATGGTCTGCCAGTTTATCAACCGGAAAAATTATCACAATCAGAAGAATTAGAACAACTTATTGACTTAGATGCAGATTTGATTGTAACTGCAGCTTTTGGACAATTATTGCCTGAATCCTTATTGAATGCACCTAAATTAGGCGCAATTAATGTCCATGCTTCATTACTACCCAAGTATAGAGGCGGTGCACCAATTCACCAAGCTATTATAGACGGCCAAACAGAAACTGGCATTTCTATTATGTATATGGTTAAACAACTTGACGCAGGCGATATCATTGCGCAAAGTTCAATTGAAATAACATCTCAAGACGATGTTGGCACCATGCACGATAAATTAAGCTTTTTAGGAGCAGATTTACTAAAAGCAACATTACCGTCAATCATTAATGGTACGAATCAACGAATCGCACAAAATGATAGTGAAGCGACATTTGCCTCTAATATAAGTAGAGCCCAGGAAAGAATCGATTGGTCACAATCAGCCGAGACCATTTACAATCATATAAGAGGTCTATCACCTTGGCCGGTAGCATACACAGTAATGGATGAGGAGAATATGAAACTGTATGCATCCAACATCGAAAAAGATAAGTCAGGTGACCCAGGTACAATTATTGAAACAACAAAAAAAGCAATCATTGTAGCAACGGGTTCCAATGATGCAATTGCATTGACAGATATTCAAGTTGCAGGAAAAAAACGTATGTTGACTGCAAACTACTTAAGTGGCGTTCAAACATCACTTGTTGGGAAGGTATTAACATGACAATAGAAACAAATGTGAGAGCATTAGCATTTGAAACCATTCAAGATATTATAAATGATAAAGCATATAGCAATATCATTATAAATGAAGTGTTATCAAATTCCGAATTAAATCGGGCAGACAAAGGGTTATTTACAGAATTGGTATATGGCACTTTGAAAAGAAAATATACGTTGGATTACTTACTTAAACCTTTCGTTCAAACAAAATTAAAGGGCTGGGTAAGACAGTTACTTTGGATGAGTATCTATCAATATGTTTATTTAGATAAAATACCTGAACACGCCATTATAAATGAAGCGGTTGAAATAGCTAAATATAAAGGTGGTCCCCATAATGGTAATGTTGTGAACGGCATTCTAAGAAATGTTATGCGCAGCGATATGCCAGATTTTACTGAAATAACAGACGATAAAAAACGTATTGCCATTGAATACAGCCTGCCAAAATGGTTGGTTGATCATTGGACAACACATTTTGGAATTGAAAAAACAGAGATGATTGCACAATCATTTTTAGATAAAGTATCTACAACGGTTCGTGTTAATTTAACTAGAATTTCTATAGATGATGCTATCAGAAGACTTACAGATGATGATTATATTGTTGAACAAGATAGAGACATTGAAAGCTGTTTGCATATTAGTGGTAAACCAATCATTGAATCACGTATGTTTAAAGATGGATTGGTGTCAATTCAAGATAAGAGTTCGATGTTTGTTGGTGAACTTATGGCATTAGATCAGGATGATCAAGTATTAGATGCTTGTAGCGCACCTGGAGGTAAAGCGTGTCATATTGCTGAAATATTGAATGGTACAGGACATGTGGATGCGACTGATATCCATGAACATAAAATAGATTTAATAGACTTTAACATTAGAAAATTACGTTTATCTAACATTTCGGCATATGAACACGATGCAACCGAAAAATATGATAAGGTGTATGATAAGATTCTAGTAGATGCACCATGTAGTGGGTTAGGTGTGTTGAGACACAAACCTGAAATTAAGTACGAACAATCACAACATGCTATCGAATCATTAGTTGAAATTCAATTAGAAATTTTAAATAATGTGAAACATAGTGTGAAGCCTGGTGGAACGATTGTTTATTCAACGTGTACAATTGAACAAATGGAAAATGAAAATGTTGTGTACACATTTTTAAAAGAAAATAAAGATTTTGAATTTGATACATTTGAACACCCAATAACTGGAGAAAAAGTAAAAACGATGCAAGTATTACCTCAAGATTTCAACTCTGATGGCTTTTTCATAACTAGGATAAGAAGAAAGGAAAATTAAAATATGATAACTGCAGAAAAGAAGAAAAAAAATAAGTTTCTTCCCAATTTTGAAAAGCAATCTATTTATTCACTAAGATATGATGAGATGCAGGACTGGTTGGTAGAACATGGTCAGCAAAAATTCAGAGCAAAACAAATTTTTGAGTGGCTTTATGAAAAACGCATCGATGACATTGAAGATATGACAAATTTATCTAAAGAATTAAGGGAAGTATTAAAAGCTCATTTCACAATGACAACAATGACTACAGTAGTTAAACAAGAAAGTAAAGATGGAACGATTAAGTTTTTATTTGAATTGCAAGATGGTTATACAATTGAAACTGTACTTATGAGACATGAATATGGTAATTCTGTATGTGTAACGACGCAAGTAGGTTGTCGTATCGGGTGTACGTTTTGCGCTTCTACATTGGGTGGTCTAAAACGTAACTTAGAAGCTGGTGAAATTGTTTCACAAGTATTAACTGTTCAAAAAGCATTAGATGAAACCGAGGAACGTGTATCACAAATTGTTATCATGGGCATTGGTGAACCATTTGAAAATTATGATGAAATGATGGATTTCTTGAAAATTGTTAATGATGATAATGGATTAAATATTGGTGCACGCCATATCACTGTATCAACTTCAGGTATTATTCCAAGAATTTATGACTTTGCCGATGAAGATATTCAAATTAATTTTGCAGTGAGCTTACATGGTGCGAATGATGAAATTCGTTCACGTCTTATGCCCATCAACAGAGCGTACAACGTTGAAAAATTAATGGAAGCTATTCACTATTATCAAGAAAAAACCAATAGACGTATTACTTTCGAGTATGGCTTGTTCGGTGGGGTCAATGACCAAATTGAGCATGCTAGAGAATTGGCACATTTAATACAAAAATTGAATTGCCATGTTAACTTAATACCTGTAAATCACGTACCAGAAAGAAATTATGTAAAAACACCTAAAGAAGACATCTTTAAATTTGAAAAGGAATTAAAACGTTTAGGGATAAATGCAACTATAAGACGTGAACAAGGTGCAGATATTGATGCAGCTTGTGGTCAATTAAGAGCTAAGGAACGAAAAGTAGAAACGAGGTAGGGACATGCTAAAAGCACAATTTTTTACTGACACGGGACAATATCGTGATAAAAATGAAGATGCAGGTGGCGTATTTTATAATCGTACAGAGCAACAATTATTAGTACTCTGTGATGGTATGGGTGGACACCTAGCAGGCGAAGTAGCAAGCCAATTTGTAACGGATGAGCTTCAACGTCTTTTTGAAGATGAAAATCTTATAGAAGCAGAACAGGCTGAAGATTGGTTGAGCACAACTTTGAAAGCTATTAATCGGAAATTATATGAAATGTCAGTAGAAAACCCAGAATATCAAGGCATGGGTACCACTTGTGTCTGTGCTTTAGTATTTGATAACTATATTGTTGTTGCAAATATCGGAGATTCACGAGCTTATTTAGTGAATAGTCGAGATATTGAACAAATTACAAATGATCATTCGTTTGTTAATCACCTTGTGATGATCGGACAAATTACAACTGAACAAGCATTTACCCATCCACAACGAAATATTATCACGAAAGTAATGGGGACGGATAAATTAGTGACACCAGATATATTTGTGAAAAAAACAAATTTCTACGACTATTTAATGCTAAATTCTGATGGTTTAACAGATTTTGTACGAAATCATCAGATTCAAGAGACACTGATGCAAGATAAGGAACTAGAAATACAGGGTCAAGCCTTGATTGAACTTGCATTGTCTGAAGATACAAATGACAATGTGAGTATCGTATTGGCTGAGATTGAAGGTGATAAAGTATGATAGACAAAATAATAAGTGAACGCTACAAGGTAATTAAAAAACTTGGCGGTGGCGGAATGAGTACTGTCTATCTTGCTGAAGACACAATTCTCAATCGCAATGTAGCTATCAAAGCAATAAGGATTCCTGCAAGTGAAAAGGACGAAACGATTAAAAGGTTTGAAAGAGAAGTACATAATTTAACACAACTATCGCATAGTAATATTGTGAATGTGTTTGATGTTACGGAAGATGATGAGTATTTCTATTTAGTGATGGAATATATAGAAGGCCCCACTTTATCGGAATACATCCAAGAACATCATCCCATTGATACAACCACAGCTCTGAATTTTACTAATCAAATCATTGAGGGTATTAAACATGCACATGATACTAAAATAGTACATCGTGATATTAAACCGCAAAATATTTTAGTAGATAAGCATCAAACATTAAAAATCTTAGATTTTGGCATTGCGAAAGCTTTGAGTGAAACAACGATGACTCAAACGAATCATGTATTAGGTACTGTACAATACTTATCTCCTGAGCAAGCGCGTGGTGAGTCAACAGATAATGGTACCGATATCTATTCAATTGGTGTTGTTTTGTATGAAATGCTTATTGGTAAACCACCGTTTTCTGGAGAAACAGCTGTAAGTATTGCGATTAAGCATATTCAAGATCCTATGCCTAACATTACTGATGAGCGATCAGAAGTACCTCAAGCCTTAAGTAATGTTGTACTTAAGGCAACTGAAAAAGATAAGACGGTGCGTTACCAATCAGTTAGAGATATGCAAAGTGATTTAGACGGTGTGTTGTCAGAGAATCGTGCAAATGAGTCTAGATATCAATCTATAGAGGCGAATACAAAGACGATACCTATAAATAAATCAGATATTGCCAACCAGACAAAGGATGAAGATAGAGGGAAAAGCATAAAGGAAACAATGCAAATTCCAATTGTCAACCAACAACAATTTCAATCTAGTGAAGAACATATTTATGCCGTACCACAAAAAAAACGTACGAAAAAAAAGAAGTTTTTCTATGCTGTGATTATCGCTTTATTACTTTTTGGGTTATTTGGTTTTATGGCAATGGGTATGTTTGGAAATAAATATTTAGAAACGCCAGACTTAACAGGTAAAACTGAAAAAGAAGCCGAACATATTTTAAAAGATCATAAATTACAAATGGGCGATATTTCTCGAGAATATAGTGATAAATATCCAGAAAATAAAATTATAAAAACGGCTCCTGAGAAAGGAGATCGTTTAGAACAACAAAGTAAAGTAGATATTGTATTATCTAAAGGACCTAAATTAGCAGAAATGCCTAATTTATATGGTTTACCTAAATCTGAAGCTTTAAATAAATTGAAAGATTTAGGAATTGAAGATTCAAAAGTAAAACAAGCATATACAAAACAAAATATCGCTAAAGGTTTAATTGAATCACAAAACATATCACCTGGGGACAAAGTGAAAGTGAATAATAGTAATATTGAACTTACTGAATCTCTAGGAACGAAACAAGTTTATGTAAACAACTATGAAAACAAAGCATTTAAAACAGCAAAATCAGAGTTAGAAGCAAAAGGCTTTAAGGTGGTTGTCACTGAAGAAACTGAGGACAAGAAAGTCAAAAAAGATAATGTTATCAGTCAATCACCTAAGGGTGAAGAAGTAGACGAAGGTTCAACAATTGAGTTTACAGTTTCAAAAGGTGCTCCAAAATCTGAAGATGAGAAAGATTCTGAGGATAAAGATGATGATAAATCCAAAGAAGATGAGGCAGCAACTAAAAATTATACAGAAACTTATGACGTTCAATATACCGGTAAAGATGATGATAGCCAAGAAGTGAAAGTATTTGTGAGAGATAAAGATGATGATGGTACATCACCTTCACAAACTTTTAAAATCAAAGATAACAAAACAGTTAAGATACCTATGACCATCGAAAAAGGGAAAACAGCAGGATATACGATTCGTGTTGATGATAAAGTTGTTGCTGACAAAGACATACCTTATGATTTATGCGACACTCAGCGAACAAAGAGAGCATAGTGTCGCTTATGCAAGAGCGAAAGCTCTGGCGAACCTTAAGACACTCAGCGAACAAAGAGAGCATAGTGTCGCTTATGCAAGAGCGAAAGCTCTGGCGAACCTTAAGACACTCAGCGAACAAAGAAGGCATAGTGTCGCTTATGCAAGAGCAAAAGCTCTGGCGAACCTTAAGACACTCAGCGAACAAAGAGAGCATTGTTTTAAATACAAAATAAACACCGATTCAGTCGAATATCGATTGGGTCGGTGTTTTTAATATTTTGTAATGATGATTAAAGTTACTGAGATGTATTTGTCTATTGGAAAATAGGTGTGGTTAATAGATCTATTATAAAGGTATAAATTTCATTTCAGGCAGTAATTATTGAAAATTTAGTTGAAATCGTTTCAAATCATATTTAAATTAAAAAGGCTTTGCTATAATATAAAGGGTAAAAGTAATTAAAAGAGAGGTGCCTAAGTGAAAACAGGACGCATCATAAAATCAATCAGTGGCGTTTATCGTGTAGATGTAGATGGTGAAATGTATGATACAAAACCACGAGGTCTTTTTAGAAAAAATAAATTTTCACCTATTGTTGGTGATGTAGTTGATTTTGAAGTTGAAAATGTTACAGAAGGCTATATACAACATGTTCATGAACGAAAAAATGAAATAAAGCGGCCACCTGTTAGTAATGTTGACCATCTTGTTCTAGTGATGAGTGCAGTCGAACCAGATTTTTCTACTCAGTTATTAGATAGATTTTTAGTGATTGCACATTCTTATCATATGCGTCCGCGCATTCTTGTGACAAAAAGAGATTTGGCTTCACCAGAAATCCAACAAAATATTGTCGAGTTACTTGAAGTTTATGACAACATGGGATATAAAACGCAATTTATTAGTATAAATGAAGATATTGAACATGTATTTTCTAGTTGGGGAGATGGACTCGCTGTGTTAAGTGGCCAATCAGGTGTAGGTAAATCTACGTTGTTAAATAAATATTTCCCAAACTTAGATATTGAAACGCAGCATATTTCAAAAGCATTAAATCGTGGTCGGCATACGACGCGTCATGTTGAGCTTTTTGAAAGATCCACGGGATTTATTGCGGATACACCTGGATTTAGTGCATTGGATTTTGATCACATTCAAAAAGATGAAATTAAAAATTACTTTATGGAAATTAATGAATATGGAGAAAGTTGTAAATTTAGAGATTGCAACCATATAAATGAACCTCAATGTAATGTGAAAGCTGAATTAGAAAAAGGGAATATAGCATCGTTTAGATATCATCATTATTTACAATTAGTTAAAGAGATTTCAAAGCGAAAGGAAAGATATTAAGTGACTAAATTATATCCATCATTATTATCAGCAGATTTTTTGAATTTACAACAAGAGTTAAATGCTTTGGAAGAAGCAGGTGTCGATGGTGTTCATTTTGATGTCATGGATGGTCAATTTGTACCTAATATTTCTATTGGATTACCAATATTGGATTCAGTGCGCAAAGGTACAGACTTACCTATTGATGTACATCTTATGATAGAAGAACCAGAAAAATATGTTGAATTATTCGCAGAACATGGCGCTGATATGATTTCAGTACATGTTGAAGCAACACCTCATATTCATAGAGTGGTAGAACAAATTAAGAATAAAAATGTGAAGGCCGGTGTTGTTATTAACCCTGGTACGCCAGTACATGCAATTTGCCCAATTTTAAATATGGTGGATTATGTACTGGTAATGACTGTAAATCCTGGTTTTGGTGGCCAAACTTTCATCGATGGTTGTGTAGAGAAATTAGATCAATTGTCTGAAATCAAAAAAGTTCACGGATTGAATTTCGATATCGAGGTAGACGGAGGCATAAATGATACTACAGTTGAATCTGTTGTCAGTCATGGGGCTACAATGCTTGTTGCAGGGTCATACTTTTTTAAACATGAGGATTATAAAACGGTTACTAACATATTGAAAGGTTGACGTAAATGAAAGCCAATTTATTATGTGGGGATAGGAATTTGCCTAAAAACATATTAGTGAAACATGAACATGAACACTGGATTGGAATTGATAGAGGGACACTGATTTTATTAGAATGTGGAATTACACCTCAATTTGCAGTAGGGGACTTTGATTCTATCTCTGATGCTGAAAAAAATTTTATCCAACAGCAAATAGAAATCAATCCTTACGAATCTGAAAAAGATGATACAGATTTAGCATTGGGTATTGAACAAGCTGTAAAAAGTGGTTATCAAAATATTGATATTTATGGTGCAACAGGTGGTAGATTAGATCATTTTATGGGTGCATTACAAATTTTGGAAAAACCAGAATACACTCAGATGAATATTAAGATAAAGATTATTGATGCTACCAATGAAATTCAGTTTTTACAAAAAGGTGAGTTTAATGTGGACTTTGATGATCATTTTCCATACATTTCATTTATTCCAGTCGTTTATCCAACTGTCATTTCGTTATACGATTTTAAATATAATCTGAAAGATGAGACGCTTAAACTAGGATCGACACTCACAATTTCTAATGAATTGTGTCAAAGTTCTGGCATTGTAGATATAAAAGCAGGCAGTGTGTTGATGATTCGAAGTAAGGATTGAATTGGAAATCCTAATATAGCTTGTACACCATGGTAGAAAATGATATAAATAAAAAAGCCTAATCCTCCACATAAGGATTAGGCTTTTTCGTGCATTATATTTATTAAACTCTAGTTACTTTACCAGATTTTAAAGCACGTGCAGAAACCCAAACTTTTTTAGGTTTTCCGTCTACAAGAATTCTAACTTTTTGAAGGTTAGCATTCCATCTTCTTTTAGAAGAATTTAAAGCGTGAGAACGATTGTTTCCAGTTGAAGCTTTTCGACCTGTTACGAAACATTGTTTGCCCATGAAAGTACCTCCTTTAATAAATATAAATACACGTATCTACTACATACTTGAATAATTTACCACAAATTAGAATAGATAGCAATATAACTAGAAAAAATTCTCATTTAGTAAGAGTAATCCTTTCGTTAAAATTAAATTATGGTATAATTGTAAACTGTGGATAAATATAGTATTTTTTTAATAAGTCAATGAAAGATAAATTGTTTTATTATTGATGGTTAGATATAACTATAAACTTAGGAGGCCCATTTTATGACATTAGAAATCACAAATGATTATGGTAGTATAGACATTTCAAACGAAGTAATATCTTCAGTTGTGGGTAGCAAAGCAGTAGAATGTTATGGAATTGTAGGTATGGCTTCTAGACAGCAAGTTAGAGATGGTATTGCAGAAATATTAGGACATGAAAATTACTCCAAAGGAATTATTGTACGAGAAGATAATGGAGTCATTGATGTAGATATGTACATTATTGTAAGCTTTGGAACAAAGATATCTGAAGTAGCAAGCAATGTACAATCAACAGTAAAATATACATTAGAACAAACATTAAAAGTAAAAGTAAATTCAATAAATATATTTGTACAAGGTGTGCGCGTTAATAATAGCACGAAGAACTAGGAGGACATTACGCAATGGTAAGCAAAATAGATGGTAAATTATTCGCCGAGATGATTATACAAGGGGCTCAAAATTTATCAAATCATGCAGACTTAGTTGATTCATTGAATGTTTACCCAGTACCAGATGGTGATACTGGGACAAATATGAATTTGACAATGACATCAGGTAGAGAAGCCGTAGAAGACAATTTATCTCAACATATTGGTGAATTAGGCAAGACATTTTCTAAAGGGTTATTGATGGGGGCTAGAGGTAATTCTGGTGTCATTTTATCGCAATTATTTAGAGGTTTCAGCAAAAACTTAGAAGAATTTGAAACAATCAACGCGAATCAATTTGCTGAAAGTTTTAAAGCAGGTGTAGATACTGCATATAAAGCAATCATGAAACCTGTTGAAGGTACAATTTTAACAGTAGCGAGAGATGCAGCTGATGCAGCTATGCATAAAGCAGAAGAAACTGAGGACTGTATCGCATTAATGACGTATATTCTAGAGAAAGCAGAGGTTTCACTTGAGAATACACCTAATTTATTGCCAGTATTAAAAGAAGTAGGTGTTGTTGATAGTGGTGGGAAAGGTTTAGCAGTTGTTTATGATGGATTTTTAAAAGCCTTAAAAGGTGAAACTGTATCTGCTGAGGCTCCAAAACTCAATAAAGATTCTTTAGTTAATGAAGCACATGATTTTCATGGCGTCATCAATACTGAAGATATCGTTTACGGCTATTGTACTGAAATGATGGTTCGTTTTGGCAAAAATAAAAAAGCCTTCGATGAACAAAATTTTAGAGAAGATATGAGTCAGTTTGGTGATTCATTACTAGTCATAAATGATGAGGAAATTGTTAAAGTACACGTGCATACAGAACAACCAGGAGATGTATTTAATTACGGACAACAATATGGTGAGTTAATTAAGTTGAAAGTCGAGAATATGCGTGAGCAACATCGTGAAGTCGTTAAAAAGGAACACAACGGTGGACAAGCAGCGCACGTTGAAAAAACACAAACGGTCGATACTGCAGTGATTGCAATTTCCATGGGTGATGGCATCTCAGAGTTATTTAAATCAATGGGGGCAACACATATGATTAGTGGTGGACAAACAATGAATCCATCAACTGAAGATATTGTTAAAATTATTGAGCAATCACAATGTAAACGAGCAATTATCTTACCTAATAACAAAAATATTTTAATGGCTAGTGAGCAGGCAGCTGAAATTGTAGATGCTGATGCTATAGTCATTCCAACCAAGTCCATACCTCAAGGCATTGCTGCGTTATTTAATTATGATGAATCAGACTCACTTGAATCGAATAAAGCACGCATGGTTGAATCTTTAGAAGCAGTTCGTTCAGGTGCTGTAACATATGCGGTTAGAGATACTAAAATTGATGGTGTTGAAATCAAAAAAGATGCCTTTATGGCATTAGTTGAAGATAAAATAGTTAAAAGTAATGACAATCAATTTGAAACAGTTAAAGGTTTAATTGAAGAAATGATTGATGAAGATAGTGAGATTATTACCATGATTGTTGGTGCTGATGCTGATGAAACGATTACTTCTGACATTGAAGACTGGATGGAGGCACATTATCCTGATGTCGAATTAGATCAACATGATGGCCAGCAACCAGTATATCAATATTTATTCTCCGTGGAATAGTATGATCGGTGTGGTTTAAGCTATCATGTATAGTGAATTGAGCATTTCTGACATTACTTTAAATAGAGTCATTGTTAACTTATACATTGTTAATGTTATTGATGGGAGTGAGAGCAAATCAAATTTTAAAAATTTGATTTGTTACTTGCTCCTATATTTTTTGTTTTAGAATGATTTAGTTAATAGCATACACTTCAAATTGTGAACAATTTGATTTTGCATTTAATAAGGACAATGCAACCAGTTTTGGTTTATTATGTTTGTTGAACTTGTTATAATAAGTAAGATGTTTAAGAATGTAAGCGCAACACTTTAGAAACATTAAAAATAAGAGTGGGGTATAATTATGAAATATAAAACAGTCTTTGATATAATTGGTCCTACAATGGTAGGTCCGTCATCTTCTCATACTGCAGGCGCAGTGAGAATTGGTTTAGTAGCAAGAGACTTATTTAATCAATTGCCAAAACAAGTAGATATTTATCTGTATGGTTCATTTATGGAGACGTATAAAGGACATGGTACAGATGTTGCATTAGTGGGTGGTTTATTAGGTTATGATACTGATGATGATCGCATACAAACAAGTTTAGAAGCAGCGGAAGAAGCAGACATGAAAGTCAATTTTATTGAAATGGCAGAAGAAAGATCTCATCCTAATACAGCAATTATCAATATGCGGGATGGCGATAAAGAAATATCAGTTGAAGGCGTCTCAATTGGTGGCGGTAAAATTGAAGTTGTAGCAATCAATGGATTTAATATTGCTATAAGTGGTAATTACCCGGCGCTACTTGTATTCCACAAAGATACCTTTGGTACCATCGGTCGTGTTGCCAATATCTTAGGAGATTCAAGTATTAATGTGGGGAGTATGCAAGTATCTAGAAAAGAAAAAGGCGACCAAGCATTAATGACTTGTGAATTAGACGATGCTGTAAATGATGAAATTATAGAGGAAATAAAAAATGTCGATGGTGTAGTGACGGTTTCACTCATGGGAGACGCCTAATGGAGGTATTGCATGTTTAAAAGTGTGAAAGAATTAATAGAAATGTGTGAAGCACAAGATAAAAAAATCCATGAAATTATGCTTGAACAAGAAATGGAAGTGACGGGATTATCTGAAGCAGACGTTTACGCACATATGGATAAAAATTTACAAACAATGGAAAATGCTTTAGACGAAGGTTTAGCAGGTGTCACATCTACAACTGGATTGACTGGTGGAGACGCTGTGTTAATCAAAGAATATTTGAAAACGGGTAAATCATTAGCAGGACCTACATTGTTGGATGCGGTTAGCAAGGCTGTCGCAACAAACGAAGTAAACGCTGCCATGGGTAAAATTTGTGCGACACCTACTGCAGGTTCTGCAGGCGTTGTACCTGGTGTATTATTTGGTCTTAAACCGCGTTTAGAACCTTCGCGTAAAGATATGCTTAATTTCTTATTAACTTCAGGTGCATTTGGGTTTGTAGTTGCGAATAATGCATCTATTTCTGGTGCAGCAGGTGGTTGTCAAGCGGAAGTAGGTTCAGCAGCAGCAATGGCTGCAGGTGCAACAGTAGAACTTGCAGGCGGTACACCACAACAATCAGCTGAAGCTTTTGCAATTTGTTTGAAAAATATGCTAGGTTTAGTATGTGATCCAGTAGCTGGTTTAGTAGAGGTACCATGTGTTAAAAGAAATGCTGCAGGTGCATCTAATGCAATAGTATCTGCGGATATGGCTTTAGCAGGTGTCACTTCAAGAATTCCAACTGATGAAGTAATTGAAGCAATGTATAAAATTGGACAAACAATGCCATCCGCTTTACGTGAAACAGGTCGTGGAGGTTTAGCAGGTACACCTACGGGTCAGCGCTTAAAACAAGAAATATTTGGTGATTAATCATGTCAAAAGTCAATTTAATTGAAAGTCCGTTTCCGTTATCTCAAATCAAGGGTTTGGGTCCGAAACGGCTAGCAGTTTTAAATGAATTAAATATTCATACGGTTGAAGATTTAATTTTATATTTGCCAACACGTTACGAAGATAATACTGTAATTGACTTAAATGAAGCTGAAGATCAAGCGATAGTGACAGTGGTGGGTGAAGTATATTCAACGCCTACTGTCGCTTTTTTTGGTCGTAATAAATCGAAATTAACCGTGCATATCATGGTTAATCATATTGCAGTGAAATGTACTTTTTTTAATCAGCCTTACTTAAAGAAGAAGATAGAATTACATGGCAGCGTAACTGTTAAAGGGAAATGGAATAAAGCTAAGCAAGAAATAAATGGTAATAGAATGTTTTTCAACCAACAAACAGAGGAAGGTTCACAATTTGAGCCTGTATATCGTATTAAAGAAGGCATTAAGCAGAAGCCTTTGAGAGATATGATAAGACAAGTGTTTGATCAGGTAACAATACATGAATGGCTCTCTGCAGAATTAAGAAAGAAATATAAACTTGAAACATTAGAAGATACACTTAAAGCATTGCATTTTGCTACAGATAAGTCTTCCTTACTTAAAGCTCGTAGAACATACGCTTTTACTGAATTATTTATGTTTGAAATAAGGATGCAATGGCTGAATCGACTTGAAAAAACGTCGGATGAAGCAATCGAAGTAGACTATGACATTCATTTAGTTAAGCATTTTATAGATAGTTTACCTTTTGAATTGACTGATGCACAGAAACATAGTGTAAACGAGATATTCAGGGATTTGAAAGCGCCTGTTCGCATGCATCGCTTATTACAGGGGGATGTTGGTTCAGGTAAGACGGTTGTTGCAGCGATTTGTATGTATGCCTTAAAAACGGCTGGCTATCAGTCAGCATTAATGGTTCCAACAGAAATATTAGCTGAACAACATGCTGAAAGTTTGGTTGATTTATTTGGAGACAGAATGAATGTTGCTTTATTGACAGGTTCAGTTAAAGGTAAAAAACGAAAGCTATTATTAGAACAGCTTAATAACAATGAAATTGATTGCATTATCGGAACACATGCTTTAATTCAAGATGATGTTAGATTTAATAATGTGGGACTTGTGATTACTGATGAGCAACATCGTTTTGGAGTTAATCAGAGACAATTATTAAGAGAAAAAGGTGCCATGACCAATGTTTTATTTATGACAGCTACTCCAATACCTAGAACATTAGCAATTTCCGTATTCGGAGAAATGGACGTTTCTTCTATTAAACAACTACCCAAAGGTAGAAAACCCATCATCACATCGTGGTCTAAGCATGAAGCTTATGAAAGTGTATTAAACCAAATGACTTCAGAACTTAAAAAGGGTAGACAAGCTTATGTCATTTGTCCTTTGATTGAAAGTTCAGAACATCTTGAAGATGTACAAAATGTAGTTGAATTGTATGAATCATTGCAGTTATATTACGGTACAGAAAAAGTTGGGCTACTTCATGGTAAGTTACATTCGGACGAAAAAGATGAAGTTATGCAGCGTTTCAGTAACCATGAAATTGACATTTTAGTTTCAACAACAGTAGTTGAAGTTGGAGTGAACGTACCTAATGCAACGTTTATGATGATTTATGATGCAGATCGCTTTGGTTTATCTACGCTACATCAATTACGTGGACGTGTTGGCAGAAGTGAACAACAAAGCTATTGTGTATTAATTGCTTCACCAAAAACTGAAACAGGCATTGAGCGTATGAATATTATGACGCAAACTACGGATGGATTTGAACTAAGTGAACGTGATTTAGAAATGAGGGGACCAGGTGATTTCTTTGGCGTGAAACAGAGCGGGTTACCTGATTTCTTAGTTGCAAATGTAGTAGAAGATTATAAAATGTTAGAAGTCGCTAGAGATGAAGCAGCTGAGTTAATACAATCTGGTGTGTTCTTTGAATCACAATATCATACGTTGAGAACTTTTATTGAAGAAAATTTATTATATATGAGTTTTGATTAAAAATAACCGGTTTATTTGTCACTTTAGACAATGAACTCAATAAATTGAGAAGTGGTTTTAGAGGATTACCAGAGCTGAGACAAGACATTTGTCTCAGTTTTTTAATGTACGTCAGATTCAGTCCAACCTTGCTAAATGCATTTGTTTTTCGTTTGTATCATCGTTAAAAGCGTGGCTATTTTTGTTATAGACATAATAGCATATGGAAAATGATTGCTTGTGTATTTGAACTTTGCACTCATTCTATAATAAGTAGCATCTAAATTATCTTGTTGTTATCATTCATTCCATACTGATTAATGACGAAATCTGAGTGATTTTAGTCTTTTGAATATTTAAGTAATAATATGCTACTATTTTCGTCTTAATTCTTGTTGTATTAGTCAAAGAATTGGTTATGCAATGCAGTAAGAGAAAAAATGAGTTACATGACGTGTCGTAATGAGTTGTCACATATAAGTCAAAAAAGGGTTGAGCTGTTCGTTATAGCACAAATCGTTATAGGTTGGTTGATACGTTATAAAACACTGCATTTGAAAACTTTAAATATTATGTAAAAATTATCATTAAATTGGGTAAAGTTAAAAAAGCTTTAATTTACCTACAGTACATGTTTTTTGTTGAGCAAATGAAATAGAAAGTGTTATGATATGTTAGGAATGTTTAAGACTTGGTACTAAAAATGTGGGAGTTTGAATGCGATGAAATTAAAAAAACAAGAACGACGCGACGAAATAAAAAGAGAAATAGAGAAAAATCCTTTTATTACTGACTTAGATTTAAGTGTAATGTTCTCGGTGAGTATTCAAACAATTAGGCTTGACCGTACACATTTAAATATTCCGGAACTAAGAACACGTATCAAAACTGTAGCGAAGAAAAATTATGAAAGCATTCGTTCTATAGAAGGCAGTGAAATAATAGGGGATGTGATTAATGTCCATCCTGATCAAACTGCCACTTCAATTATAAAAATTGAAGAAGATTCGGTGTTTACAAGAAATAAAATTGCTAGGGGCCATGTATTATTTGCCCAAGCAAATTCCCTATGTGTGGCACTTATACATAAACCAGTTGTTTTAACGAAAGAAAGTAATGTAACATTTATGAAAACAGTTAAATTAAATGAAACGGTACGTGCTAATGCGCAAACCATTGAAATTACAGATAAATTTTATACGATAAAAGTACATTCATACGTTAAAGATATGCTCGTTTTTATGGGAACTTTTAAAATGTATTATACAAGTGAGGATGAACAAAATGGTTAAATTAGCGATTGATATGATGGGTGGAGACGATGCACCTGGAATCGTTTTGGAAGCTGTTGAAAAAGCGGTTAATGATTATAATGATCTTGAAATAATTTTATTTGGAGATTCATCTCAATGTACACTAGAACATGAACGTGTAGAAATACGTCATTGTACTGAATCAATTGCGATGGATGATGAACCAGTGAGAGCAATTAGACGAAAAAAAGATAGCTCTATGGCTCGTATGGCTGAAGCGGTTAAGCGCGGTGAGGCGGATGGATGTGTTTCCGCAGGTAATACTGGCGCACTGATGTCAGCTGGACTATTTATTGTTGGTCGAATTAAAGGTGTGGAACGACCAGCGTTGGTTGTCACATTACCAACTGTTTCTGGCAAAGGTTTTGTATTTATGGATGTTGGAGCCAATGCGGATGCCAAAGCAGAGCATTTGTTACAATACGCTCAATTAGGAAATATTTATGCTCAAAAAATTAGAGGTATCGCTGAGCCATCTGTAAGTTTATTAAATATTGGCACAGAAGCAGCAAAGGGTAATAATCTAACTAAGAAAGCTTATAGTTTAATGGATGAGCAACATGATTTTAAATTTACAGGTAATGTTGAAGCAAAAGGATTAATGAATGATGTTGCCGACGTCGTAGTCACTGATGGCTATACAGGTAATATGATTCTTAAAAATCTAGAAGGTGTTGCAAAAGCGATGGGTAAAATGTTTAAATCTACGCTCTTAAGCAGCTTAAAAAATAAAATGGCGGCATTAATTTTACGCAAAGATTTGAACGGTTTAATGACAAAAATGGATTACGCAGAATACGGCGGTTCTGTATTGTTGGGATTAAACGGTACTGTAGTTAAGGCACATGGCAGTTCTAGTGCAAAAGCATTTTATTCAGCAATTCGTCAGGCAAAAATTGCTGGTGAACAAGAAATTGTGAAAACAATGAAAGAAACGGTGGGAACAGAAAATGAGTAAAACAGCGATTATCTTTCCAGGTCAAGGTTCTCAAAAAGTTGGCATGGCGAGTGATTTATATAAACATGAAAAAGAAGCAACAGCGATTTTAAATCAAGCTCAAAATGCTGTAGACTTTGATATTTTAGAAACAATGTTTACTGATAAAGAAGAAAAGTTAGGTCAGACAGAAAATACACAACCAGCATTGTTGACACATAGTTCCGCATTATTAAATGCACTTAATGAATTAAATGCCGATTACACTATGGGACATAGCTTAGGCGAATATGTGAGTTTAGTAGCGAGTGGTGTGTTGAAATTTGAAGATGCAGTAAAAATTGTGAGAAAACGTGGTCAGCTGATGGCTGAAGCCTTCCCAGATGGTGTAGGTAGTATGGCTGCTGTGCTTGGATTAGACTATGATGCAGTTGATACAATTTGTAAACAACTTTCAACAGAAGATGCAATGATTGAACCGGCAAATATAAATGCGCCTGGTCAAATTGTAGTATCAGGTCATAAGACGGTGATTGATCGATTAGTTGAAGAAGGAAAATCATTAGGGGCAAAACGTGTTATGCCACTAGCTGTTTCGGGTCCTTTCCATTCATCTATGATGCAAGTTATCAAAGATGATTTTGCTAACTATATAGAGCAGTTTGAGTGGTCTGATGCTAAATTCCCTGTTGTTCAGAATGTTCATGCACAAGGTGAAACAGATGCAGGTGTAATAAAAAATCATATGATAGAGCAATTATACTCGCCAGTACAATTTATTAGTTCGACAGAGTGGCTAATAGAACAAGGTGTAGATCATTTTATCGAAATTGGTCCAGGTAAAGTCCTTTCTGGATTAATTAGAAAAATTAATAAAGATGTAAAAGTTACCTCAATTCAAACATTAGAAGATGTGAAAGGTTGGAATGAAAATGACTAAAAGTGCGTTAGTGACTGGGGCTTCAAGAGGTATTGGACGCAGTATTGCGCTTCAATTAGCTGAAGAGGGTTACCAAGTTGCAGTGAACTATGCAGGAAATAAAGAAAAAGCTGATGCAGTTGTAGAAGAAATCAAGGCCAAAGGTGTTGAGGCATTTGCTATTCAAGCTAATGTTGCAAATGGTGATGAAGTCAAAGCAATGATTAAAGAAGTCGTTAGCCAGTTCGGTTCTATTGACGTTCTTGTGAATAATGCAGGTATTACACGCGATAACTTATTGATGAGAATGAAAGAACATGAATGGGATGATGTTATAGATACAAACTTAAAAGGCGTATTTAACTGTATTCAAAAAGTAACCCCTCAAATGTTGAGACAAAAAGGTGGGGCAATTATCAATTTATCAAGTGTCGTTGGTGCTGTTGGTAATCCAGGTCAAGCTAACTATGTCGCTACGAAAGCTGGTGTTATTGGCCTGACTAAATCAGCAGCTAGAGAATTGGCTTCTAGAAATATTACAGTGAACGCAGTTGCACCTGGCTTTATTGTTTCTGATATGACAGATGCTTTGAGCGAAGAACTTAAAGCACAAATGTTAGAGCAAATTCCATTAGCTAGATTTGGTGAAGATTCTGACATTGCCAATACTGTAACGTTCTTAGCTTCAGAAAAAGCAAAATATATTACGGGACAAACGATTCATGTCAATGGTGGCATGTATATGTAATTTAAAATAGAACAGCAATGGTACTATGTAGTTTTGAAATAGATGTAGTATTATAGTTCTGAAGAAAATGATATAGTGGTTCATTAGTAAATGGAAATGAGTCAAATTAATTGTTAATTTACTTATATTAAATGTATTTCTAATGACTTCAATTGAAATACTACTTGTATTTCAATTGATAAAATGGGAAAATATAAAAGTCTATCAATAGACTTTTAAAGGAGGTGAATCGACGTGGAAAACTTCGACAAAGTAAAAGACATTATCGTTGACCGTTTAGGTGTTGACGCTGAAAAAGTAACTGAAGATGCATCTTTTAAAGATGATTTAGGCGCTGACTCACTTGATATCGCTGAATTAGTTATGGAATTAGAAGATGAATTTGGTACTGAAATTCCTGATGAAGAAGCTGAAAAAATCAACACAGTTGGTGACGCAGTTAAATTTATTAACAGTATTGAAAAATAATAAACAAATATCTGAGTCGTTATTCATACGGCTCAGATTTTTTGTTATCTTTGTTTCTAAATTTAAATCAGTCAATAAAGTAATAAGTTTGTTTCACTATATTATTATTAGGTGAGCAATCATACTAACGTACATGCGAAAGACAGCAGTTTTCTCTTTAGTTTTGATGTGATTTCACGTAAAATATATAAGGTATACAGAATTCTAGCGCTATTTCTGAGGAGGAACGAGATTGACCAATCAAAAAAAGAAAGAAATGGTACAAACATTCCAAAATAAGTTTGCACAAAAAATGCAAGAATTGAATTTGAGTTTTAACCAAGTGGATTTATATCAACAAGCCTTTTCTCATTCAAGCTTTATTAACGACTTTAATATGAACCGACTAGACCATAATGAGCGATTAGAATTTTTAGGAGACGCGGTATTAGAATTGACGGTTTCACGTTATTTATTTGATAAATATCCAGAATTGCCTGAAGGTAATTTGACTAAAATGCGTGCAACAATTGTTTGTGAGCCTTCACTTGTAATATTTGCGAAAAAAATTCAACTCAATGATTTAATTTTATTAGGCAAAGGTGAAGAAAAAACGGGCGGTAGAACACGACCTTCACTTGTTTCCGATGCGTTTGAAGCATTTGTAGGTGCGTTGTATTTAGATCAAGGATTGGATGCAGTCTGGCATTTTTCTGAACAAATCATATTTCCGTATGTCGAAGATGATGAATTAGATGGTGTTGTTGATTTTAAGACCCAATTTCAAGAATTTGTGCATCGGCAGAACAAAGGTGATGTCACTTATCGATTGATTAATGAGGAAGGCCCAGCACATCATCGACTTTTTACGTCCGAGGTGATTTTGGAAAATCAGGCAGTAGCGGAAGGCAAAGGTAAAACAAAAAAAGAATCTGAGCAAAAAGCTGCAGAACGTGCATATAAAATGCTGAAAAATACAGTTGTATAACGCGTTAAACGCTAATAATAGTGATTTGTTAAAATGAAGTGCTATTGTTAGGAACATTTTTAATATAAAAAATGACATATAAGGATGTTGTGTTTTTTAATAATAAATATAATTATGACTAATATTAAATTAGTTGTTAATCACTATTTTGTTGAAATAAATTATATAAGAAATAAAACATTTTGAAAGTAATATAGCTTGCAATTTTACTTTCATTTCTATGCTGTAAAGCAGTAAGGAACACTTTAAAGGAGAATAGCATGGTTTATTTAAAATCTATAGATGCCTTTGGTTTTAAGTCATTTGCTGAACATACAAATGTTCAGTTCGATGAGGGTGTAACAGCAATTGTTGGACCTAATGGTAGTGGTAAAAGTAATATTACAGATGCAATAAAATGGGTACTAGGTGAGCAATCAGCTAAGTCATTACGCGGTGCCAAAATGGAAGACATTATTTTTTCAGGAGCCGAGCATAGAAAAGCACAAAATTATGCTGAAGTAAAATTGAAATTAGATAATAGTTCAGGAAAGTTACAAGTAGATGCTACTGAAGTAACAGTGACGCGTCGCTTATATAGAAGTGGCGAGAGTGAATATTATTTGAATAATGAGCGAACAAGATTAAAGGATATTATTGATTTATTTTTAGATTCAGGATTAGGTAAAGAAGCATTTAGCATCATATCACAGGGACGTGTGGACGAAATACTAAATGCAAAACCTGTTGATAGAAGACAAATTTTAGAGGAATCTGCGGGTGTATTAAAATATAAAAAAAGAAAAGCTACATCTGTGCAAAAATTAGATCAGACTGAGGATAATTTATCACGTGTAGAAGATATACTTTATGATTTAGAAGGACGTGTAGAACCTTTACGCGAAGAAGCGGCGATTGCAAAAGAGTATAAACATTTATCTAAAGAAATGGAAAAAAGTGATGTCTTAGTAACAGTACATGATATTAAACAATATAATGATAATATTAACGAATTAGACGATAATTTAAATCATTTAAAAAGTCAGCAAGCTTCAAAAGACGCAGAAAAAGTACAACATACGCACTCCTTAAATAAATATAAAACAGAGAGACAACAACTAGATGAACGTATTGAGTCATTAAACGTTCAACTAGTAAAAGCCACTGAAGATGTCGAAAAATTTACAGGACAATTAAACGTATTAGAAGAACGGAAAAAAAATCAATCAGAGACGAATGCACGCTTTGAGGAAGAACAAGATAGCTTACTTAATCAAACTGAAAATTTAAGTAAAGAAAAAACTGAAGTTCAAGTAGAAATTGATAGATTAAAAGCACAACAAAAAGACTTGAATGAAAAAGTACAACATTTTGAATCACAACTGTATGTCACAGATGAGCAACATGATGAAAAACTCGAAGCAATTAAAGATGAATATTATCAACTTATGTCTGAACAATCAGATGTAAATAATGACATTCGATTTTTAGAACATACAATACAAGAAAATGAAACTAAGCAATCACGCCTAGATTCAAGATTAGTTGAAGCATTTGATCAATTAAAAAAAATACAATCAGATATTACCGATGTGGAGAAACAAAGTGCAACAACACAAAGAGAATTAAAGCAAGCAGAACAACAACTAAATGAATATGAACGAAGATTAACTCAACTAAAACAACAACGCAGTGAATATGAAGAAAAATTACATCAAGCTTATCGATTTAATGAAAAGTTAAAATCACGGATTGATAGCGCTGCAACACAACAAGAAGAATATAGTTATTTTTTTAATGGCGTGAAACATATCCTTAAAGCTAAGAATAATCAATTAACAGGTATCCGAGGTGCAGTAGCTGAAGTCATTCAAGTACCTTCTGATTTAACAAAAGCTATAGAAATTGCTTTAGGTGCTTCATTACAACATGTAATTGTAGATTCAGAAAAAGATGGTAGACAAGCTATTCAGTATCTCAAACAAAATGGGCTGGGTAGAGCTACATTCCTACCGTTAAATGTGATTCAGCCAAGACATATAGCTAATGAAATATTAAATACGGCACAAGCAGCACAAGGATTTATCAATATTGCTTCACAAGCAATACAGGTTGATTCAGATTATCAAAACGTTGTACAAAATTTATTAGGAAATACTATTATTGTTGATGAATTAAAAAATGCAAATGAGTTAGCCAGAAAAATTCGTTACCGTACACGCATTGTGACGTTAGATGGTGATATCGTCAATCCAGGTGGATCTATGACAGGTGGCGGTGAGCGTAAAACGAAAAGCATCTTAGCACAAAAAGATGAGCTCGCCAAGATGCGTGCACAGTTAGAAGACTATCAACAACAAACCATCGAATTTGAAAAGCAATTTCAAGCGATTAAAGAAGAATCAGATCATTTGAGTGAAAGCTATTTTGAATCAAGTCAACAGTACAATGTGGCAAAGCAAACGTTGCATGATTTCGAACTAGAATTAGATCGACTTAGAAAGAATGAAGCTCATATAAAAGACGAACATGAAGAATTTGAATTTGAAAAGAACGATGGTTATCAAAGCGAAACGAGTAAACAAACATTACAGGATAAAAAACAAAGGCTTGAACAGATCAAAGCACAATTACTTAGACTAGAAGAAGATATTAATCATTACACTAAACTATCTAAAGAGGGAAAAGAAAGTACAACGCAAATACAACAACAATTGCATCAAAAGCAATCAGATTTAGCAGTAGTAAAAGAACGATTAAATGCTCAAAAACAATCACTTTCAAAAATCACTAAACAATTGGCAACTGTGGCTGAACAACAAGAAAAATTAGATGAGCAAATCAAGCTGTTTAACTCAGATGAGGTGACAGGAGAAAAAGCATTTGAAACGATTCAAAGTAATATTGAACAAAGTAAGGCAACTAAAGAAAAACTTGCAGTCGATATAGAGGACGTTAAATCGCGTAGACTCGAATTGAATGATACAATCGAAGAGACAGATCAAAGACTTCAAGAGGCAAATCAAGATATTCTATCTATAGAAAATCGCTATCAAGATATTAAATCAGAACAGTCTCGTTTAGATGTGTTAATCAACTATGCTATGAATCATTTAAGTGATGATTATCATTTAACATACGAACGCGCAAGCGAACTGTATGAGTTAGATGAAGATATTGATGTATTACGCAAAAAAGTAAAATTAACGAAAATGTCTATAGAAGAATTAGGGCCCGTTAATTTAAATGCCATTGAACAATTTGATGAAATTCATACGCGTTATACATTTTTAGACGAACAGCGTGCGGATTTGAGAGCAGCTAAATCAACACTAGAACAATTAATTGAAGAGATGGATCAAGAAGTAAAAGACCGTTTTAAAGAAACATTTCACGCAGTACAGGGCCACTTCACTGAAGTATTTAAATCTCTATTTGGTGGTGGGCAAGCGGAATTACGCTTAACAGATGATGACTATCTATCTGCGGGCGTAGATATTATAGTGCAACCACCTGGTAAGAAGTTACAACACTTATCTTTATTAAGTGGTGGAGAACGTGCATTAAGTGCAATTGCATTATTATTTGCAATACTTAAAGTACGTTCAGCACCTTTTGTAATTTTAGATGAAGTTGAAGCGGCATTAGATGAAGCTAATGTGATACGTTATGCTCAATATTTAAAAGCATTATCAGATCAAACACAGTTTATAGTAATTACGCATCGTAAAGGAACAATGGAATTTTCGGATAGACTGTATGGTGTGACAATGCAAGAATCTGGCGTATCTAAATTAGTGAGTGTTAATTTAAATACGATTGATGAAGTCATTAAGGAGGAACAAGTATGAGCTTTTTCAAACGATTAAAAGATAAGTTTGCTTCTTCGTCAGAAGCTGAAAATAAACAAGAAGATTTAGAGCAGTTAAGTGAATTAGAAGAACAAGAGGCTGACCAAATCGAAGACGAACCCAAGAAAAAACCTAAGAAATTAAAAGAGGCAGATTTCGATGATGATGGTTTAATTTCAATCGAAGATTTTGAAGAAATTGAGGCTCAACAATTAGGTGCGAAATTTAGAGCGGGTCTAGAAAAGTCACGTGAAAATTTCCAAGAACAATTAAACAATTTAATTGCGCGTTATCGTAAAGTTGACGAAGAATTCTTTGAAGCATTAGAAGAAATGTTGATCACAGCTGATGTTGGATTTAATACAGTAATGCAATTAGTTGAAGAATTACGAGAAGAAGCACAAAAGCGTAATATATCAGAAACAGAAAATTTACGTGAAGTTATCGTAGAAAAAATTGTAGAAATTTATCATCAAGATGATGAACATTCAGAAGCAATGAATATAGAAAATGAAGGCTTAAATGTTATTTTAATGGTTGGTGTAAATGGTGTTGGTAAAACAACAACAATCGGTAAATTAGCGCATCGTTACCAAGCCGAAGGTAAAAAGGTGATGCTTGCCGCAGGTGACACGTTTAGAGCTGGCGCAATCCAACAATTAAAAGTATGGGGAGAACGCGTTGGTGTCGATGTTATGAGTCAAAGTGAGGGTTCAGACCCAGCCGCGGTGATGTATGATGCAATTAATGCTGCGAAGAGCAAAGACGTAGATATATTGATTTGTGACACAGCAGGACGATTGCAAAATAAATCGAATCTCATGAATGAGTTAGAAAAAGTAAAACGTGTCATTAGCCGTTCTGTACCTGAAGCCCCTCATGAAGTATTATTATGTCTAGATGCAACTACTGGTCAAAACGCATTGTCACAGGCTAAATCGTTTAAAGAAGTTACAAATGTGACTGGTATTGTCTTAACTAAATTAGATGGCACTGCCAAGGGCGGTATTGTCTTAGCGATTCGTAACGAGTTGCATATACCTGTTAAATATGTAGGTTTAGGTGAAAAATTAGACGACTTACAACCATTCAATCCTGAAAGTTATGTATATGGTTTGTTTGCTGATATGATAGAACAAAATTTAGAAGAAACTGATGAAATTAAAGAACAATCAAATGAAATCGAAGGTCATTCAGATGAGTCAAAATGATTTAATTAAAACCATTCGAATGAACTATTTATTTGATTTTTATCAGGCTTTACTTACCAAAAAGCAGAGAAATTATTTAGAATTATTTTATTTACAGGACTATTCATTGAGTGAGATAGCTGATACATTTGATGTGAGTCGCCAAGCAGTGTATGATAACATAAGAAGAACTGGCGATTTAGTGGAAGATTATGAAGAAAAATTAGGACTATACCGAAATTTTGAACAAAGACAGAAATTATATGAACGAATAAAACAGCATATAAGTAATCCAGAACAAATAACACAAATTCTTCGAGAACTTGAAGATTTAGATTAATATAGAACATAAAGGAGGGTATTTGATATGGCATTTGAAGGATTATCCGATCGTTTACAAGGAACGATGCAAAAAATCCGAGGTAAAGGTAAAGTGACAGAAGCAGACATTAAGTTAATGATGCGTGAAGTAAGACTCGCATTATTGGAAGCCGATGTTAACTTTAAGGTAGTTAAGGATTTTGTCAAAACTGTATCAGATAGAGCTTTGGGTTCAGATGTAATGAAATCATTAACACCTGGACAACAAGTTATTAAGATTGTTCAAGAAGAACTTACCCAATTAATGGGTGGAGAAAATGCTACAATCACTATGGCCAACAAACCACCAACTGTAGTCATGATGGTTGGTTTACAAGGTGCCGGTAAAACAACTACTGCTGGTAAACTGGCTTTATTAATGCGTAAAAAGTATAACAAAAAACCAATGCTTGTTGCTGCCGATATTTATCGTCCAGCTGCAATTGATCAATTGCAAACAGTTGGTAAACAAATTGATATACCAGTTTACAGCGAAGGTGACCAAGTCAAACCACAACAAATAGTGGAAAATGCAATTAAACATGCTAAAGAAGAACATTTAGATTTTGTTATTATTGATACTGCAGGTCGTTTACACGTAGACGAAGCATTGATGCAAGAATTAAGTGATGTTAAAGAAATTACAAAACCAGATGAAATCATGCTTGTAGTAGATGCAATGACCGGTCAAGATGCAGTTAATGTTGCAGAATCATTTGATGAACAATTAGAAGTATCAGGGGTAACACTTACAAAACTTGATGGTGATACACGTGGTGGTGCGGCACTATCAATAAGATCTGTAACTCAAAAACCCATTAAATTTGTAGGGATGAGTGAGAAATTAGATGGTTTAGAGCCGTTCCATCCTGAACGTATGGCTTCTCGTATTCTTGGTATGGGTGATGTTTTAAGCTTAATTGAAAAAGCACAGCAAGATGTTGATGAAGATAAAGCAAAAGATTTAGAGAAAAAAATGCGTACATCTTCATTTACTTTAGAAGACTTTCTAGAGCAGCTTGATCAAGTTAAAAACCTAGGTCCATTAGATGATATTATGAAAATGATTCCTGGCATGAACAAGATGAAAGGTATCGATAAACTTAATATGAATGAAAAACAAATTGATCATATTAAGGCGATTATCCAATCAATGACACCAAGTGAACGTAATAATCCAGATACTTTAAATGTATCTCGCAAAAAACGTATCGCTAAAGGATCTGGCCGTTCAGTGCAAGAAGTTAATAGATTAATGAAGCAATTTAATGATATGAAGAAAATGATGAAACAATTTTCTGGTGGCGGCAAAGGTAAAAAAGGTAAACGTAAACAAATGGAAAATATGATGAACGGCATGAATTTACCTTTTTAAGACCATTGCTCAAATCGAATAATCTAATAATTATTAAAAGTAGTAATCCACGACTGTGATGTGGATTACTACTTTTTTTGATAATAAAACGATTTATTTTCAGTATTATTTAGAGACAGTTAATAATTAAGGAATGTTAATGTTTTCTCTAAATGTATTACCTTCATATTCAGTACGATATAATCCACGATTTTGTAATTCTGGAATTATATCATCGACAAAATCTTGTAAGCTATCTGGAAATTCTGGAGGCATTAAATTAAAACCATCAGCAACGCCCTCATTAAACCAGCGCTCCATTTCGTCAACAATATCCTTTGGTGTACCAATAAGTGTTAAATGCCCACCTCCAGCACTTAAATAACCTAACAATTCTCTTAAAGTGGGGTCTTTATCTTTAATAATTTCTAGAACAGTTTGATAACGTCCTTTAGGCCCGTTAAATGATTCTACTGGTGGTAATGGGGGTACAGCTTCGTCCAAATTCCAATAATGGCAATCTTGTCCAATAAAAAATTCTAATTGATTTAGAGCAGTATCAATTTCTAAAGCTTCATCGAGTTGTTGTTTTTTTGCATAAGCTTCTTCATATGTTTGCCCGACATATGTAACTAAGCCTGGGAATACCTTCAAACTATTTTCGTTCTTACCTTCTTGTTTTAATTTATTATTTAATTTGTTTCTAAAGGCACTAGCTTGATTTAGATTCCAAGCAACAGCGTAAACTGCATCTGCATATTTTGTTGCTAATGCAATACCAGGATCTGATGCACCAGCCTGCATGGCAATTGGTTTACCTTGAGGACTGCTTGGAGTTGTTAATGGTCCTTTGACATTGAAATGTGCACCATTGTGATTGATAGCGTTGATTGCTGACTCATTAATTAAAATATTATTTTCTTTATTATGCAAAAAGTCCTCTATACTCCAAGATTCAAGTAAACGATTCATAACTTGAGCAAATTCATCTGCTTTTTTATAACGTATTTCGTGCTCAGGTAAATGATCCATACTATGGTTTGCAGCTTCCAAATCTGTCATGGAAGTTACCAAGTTCCAACCAGCACGTCCTTGGCTTATATGATCAATACTTAGTATTTGCCTAGCAGCAGTAAAAGGATTAGAAAATGTGCTAGATATTGTTGCAACTAATCCGACATGTTGCGTTACTTGTGATATCGCTGCTAAATTAATGAGTGGATCAAACCAAAATGCAGGCATTTCACTTTTAGAATTAGCTGGAAATGATTGATTGTCTGCAAAAAATATAGCATCAAATAAGCCTTGTTCTGCAATTTTTGCCAATGATTGATAATAGGTAATATCACCAATACGTTCTACACTTGAATGCGGCATACGCCATGCAGCTTGATGATGGCCGCATCCATAGATGAGTACACCGATGTTTAAATGTTGTGATTGTGTCATCATAGATTAGTTCAGTCCTCCTTTTTAATTCATAGTTAAGCCACCATCGATTGTAAAATTTTGACCTGTAATTCCATTTGATTGATCAGAGACGAGATAAGCTACCATATTTGCGACGTCTTGTGGAGTTGTCACTTGTTTAATAGGTGTAGATTGAGCAATTAAATCAAAG
This sequence comes from Staphylococcus edaphicus, assembly GCF_002614725.1. Classification (GTDB taxonomy): domain Bacteria; phylum Bacillota; class Bacilli; order Staphylococcales; family Staphylococcaceae; genus Staphylococcus; species Staphylococcus edaphicus. The sequence continues at coordinate 183,435 of NZ_MRZN01000002.1, forward strand.
ACTTCAGGTGTTGTGGCTGCACTTGCATCGGTTGTTTTTAATAAACCCCCAGATACTACATTTGATGTGATACCATATTGACCTAATTCAGCAGCTAAATTACGCGAAAATCCAATCAAACCAGCTTTAGCAGTAGTATATTCATGATAAGGAACTACAGGATTTTGAAATAAATTCGTCCCGATTGAGATAATTTCCCCTTTTTGTCGTTGGATGAATTGAGGTATAACACTTTGAGATAAATTGAATGCGGCCTTTAATGTACCTTCGATTTGTTGCTGATAATCTTCCCAGGAAAGGTCCGCAAATGATTTTTGCTGTATTGGATCAAACTTAAATCCGACCAGTGCATTATTAATTACAACATCTATTTGACCAAAATATTCAGTTGCTTCTTGAACTAACGTGTCAATTTCGTTTCTTTTTGTCACATCCGCCTTTATAGCAATCGCTTGTTGTGTGCCAATTTCATCAACCAGTTTTTGTGCAGCATGCGCACTATTATGATAGTTTATGACCACATTATTGCCTTGTTGCGCCAATGTTTTTACTATAGTTGCACCTAAACCGCGACTGCTGCCACTCACTATTACTGTTTTTGTCATCATATACACTCCTTTATTTTCAATAAAAAAATACACAACCCACGTAAGAGAAAGTTGTGTACTAGAAATATCAATATGTGTATAAAAGTATATTAAATGGCTTTTGAGATATGATAGTATTCACACTTTCCTCCGCTAGTTTAAACTAGTTCAGGTTCAAAGGGTTTGAGTTAAACTCATCTCAGTTAAAAACACCCCTAGTGTATTTATTATTTGTTTTCAATGTATATTTTTTTGAGAATAAAGTCAAGATTAGGATAATTTAAATATAGAAATGATTATAATGTAGACTTTAAAAAGAAATTTGATTAATATGCTAATTGGTAAAGAAGAAACTCTTTACAAACTATCGAATTACTGTTATTATTATTTCTTGTAGAAAATAAAAACTATGAAATTAAAAGGAGCGAATATAAATGGCAGTTAAATTACGTTTAACACGTTTAGGTTCAAAAAGAAATCCATTCTATCGTATCGTAGCAGCTGATGCACGTGCACCACGTGACGGTCGTAATATCGAGCAAATCGGTACTTACAACCCAAACAATGTTAATGCACCAGAAGTTAAAATCGACGAAGAATTAGCACTTAAATGGTTAAAAAATGGTGCGAAACCAACTGATACAGTTCACAATATCTTATCAAGAGAAGGTATCTTGAAGAAATTTGATGATCAAAAATAGGTTTTAACCTAACAAACAAATATAGCATTTGTAAGAGTACCTTGGATGGTGCTCTTTTTTTTATAATAACAATTTGTTAAATTAATAAAATGAAGTGATTTGTATTTCAGTAACAGTGTTTTATGACACATGTTATAATAATGAGATAAATGCTACACATACATAGTAATTTTAATAGTCAAAGTATAGTGGAGGAACATATATGAAAGTGGAAATAGGCAAAATTGTTAATACACATGGTATTAAAGGTGAAATAAAAGTAAAATCCAATTCTGATTTTACAGAAACACGTTTTCAACCAGGTGAAAAGGTTATTATTGAACGTAAAAACACAGAATCATTAGAATTCATCATTGCTTCTTATCGCATGCATAAAGGGCTCCATATGTTGACCTTTGAAGGCATTCATAATATTAATGATATTGAGTATTTAAAAGGTGAAACGATTATGCAGGATCGAGATCATGAAGAAATCGAACTCGGTGAGCATGAATTCTATTATTCGGATATCATTGGTTGTACGGTATTTGACGATAAAGAAACACCTATTGGGAGAGTAACAGAAATTTTTGAAACAGGTGCAAATGATGTGTGGGTTGTTAAAGGAGACAAAGAATACTTAATTCCATATATTGCTGATGTGGTGAAAGATATTGATGTCGAGGGTAGACGTATAGTAATTACTCCTATGGAAGGATTGTTAGAGTAATGAGGATTGATTATCTAACGTTGTTTCCAGAGATGTTTAACGGTGTTTTAAATCAATCTATATTAAAACGTGCACAAGAAAAGCATATGTTAACTGTCAATACAGTTGATTTTAGACATTTTGCAGAAAACAAACATAACCAAGTAGATGATTATCCTTTTGGTGGTGGACAAGGTATGGTATTGAAACCTGAGCCCATCTTTAATGCAATGGATAGTATTGAAAAAACGGAAGATTCACGTGTTATTTTGATGTGTCCCCAAGGTAGACCGTTTACTCAGGCAATTGCAAATGAGCTTAGCCAAGCTGAGCATATAGTATTTATATGCGGACATTATGAAGGCTACGATGAAAGAATTCGTGAACAGCTTGTCACTGATGAAATTTCTATGGGTGACTACGTATTAACTGGTGGAGAACTACCAGCGATGGTGATGACTGATGCAATAGTGAGACTATTGCCAGGTGTATTAGGTAATCAACAGTCTCATGAAGATGATTCATTTCAAGATGGATTATTAGAGTTTCCTCAATACACAAGACCGCGTGAATATAAAGGGATGGGAGTACCAGATGTATTACTTTCAGGTAATCACGCTCATATTGATAAATGGCGTCATGAACAAAAAATTCAACGTACATTTGATAAACGTCCAGACCTTCTAGAGCAATACGCATTGTCAGTTGAAGAAAAAGAGATTCTAGAAAGATACAAAAAGCAATTGAAAAAAGACTAACAGTGTGCTAACATATTTTAAGTGTGCGACACACACGAAAAATCACTATGATCCGCTGCTATATTTTGTCGAGGCAAGAACATAGGTTGAAGGAGAGAAAATATAATGAGTAATCACAAGTTAATCGAAGCAGTAACTCAATCGCAATTACGCACAGATATACCTTCATTCCGTCCAGGTGACACTTTAAAAGTTCACGTACGTATTATTGAAGGTACTCGCGAACGTATCCAAGTATTCGAAGGTGTAGTAATCAAACGCCGTGGTGGAGGTATTTCAGAAACTTTCACTGTACGTAAGATTTCTTCAGGTGTAGGCGTGGAACGTACTTTCCCATTACACACTCCAAAAATCGAAACAATTGAAGTTAAACGTCGCGGTAAAGTTCGTCGTGCTAAGTTATACTACCTACGTGAATTACGTGGTAAAGCTGCTAGAATTAAAGAAATTCGTTAATCAGCATATTAAAAGCGATTCTCATTATGAGTATCGCTTTTTTCTTTACTTAAAAATATAAAGCCCAAGACTACTTTATAATATAGTCTTGGGCTTTAATCATTTATAAGATATACGTTAATCACAAAAGATTAAATATGATCCTTTGAAGTTTGTGAAATTCGTTTTGCAAAAATCAGACTGCTTATTATACCAAGTATGGTCAAAATAATTAAGGTTTTATGGTAAGGAGGAGTGTATGTTAATTTAATTGTCTCTTGTCCTTTTTTAACAGGTATAACTGTCATAATACCATTACCTTGCTTAACAGTTAGCTCATTGTTTCCTTCATAAGCCTTCATGCCATCACGATAAGCCATAGGCAGTACTAAATAGCCAGAATCATTTTTATGCTTTTTAATCGTATAGCCATTACGTTGCTGTGTGACATGGACAGCGTCTAATGAGTGGGACGCGCTACGTAATGTATGATAATCTTCCCCATATATGCCTTTTACACTTACTCGGTATTTCCCTTTGGATAATTTAAGATTTAGGATTTCGCTTGCTTTAACTCTCATTGTAATGGGTGTTACGAAGCGTCTGTATTTATACGATAATGCGTTACGGTGTTGGTTATACTCATTAATGCCAACATTATGTTCCTTGTCAGGAGAAAGTAATTCGATATCCATTTCTACATACAGATCTTTATACTTATTAGTAATAGACTTAGGTAATTGATAACGTAAACCACCGTTATCTTTTTCAACAACAAGTTGGTGATTACGTATTCTATGAGCATTATTCAATGATGCGGAAGCATGATCGATTAAGTTATTATTAGGAGCAAAACGCTTATTAGCTGACGTATGATCATCGAATACCACGCCTTGGAGCATCGCTTGTTCTTTATCTAGTGGTGATTTTAAGTCTTTTGGGCTATAAACATTATCTGTGATATGCGCACTAGGATAATTGATATGATTCACAGAATGTATAAAGCTTTCTTGTTTAGAATGATGAACAGTATCTTTTTGAGTAAATCCATATGGCATGTTTAAGTCATCAGGGCGACGAATACGATCATTAACGTCCCACAATGCCATTAGATTGGCACGATTAGATAATAGGCGATACGTGCTGTTTTTGTCGGTATGCATATTAATTTGTAATGTTTTATCATAATATTTTAATATATCACCATCAAAAATACTTGAATATAAGGCAATGCCATTAAAGTGGTAAATCATTGGTGAATTTAATCCATATTGCGACATATAATCAATACGGTTTAACGAATCCTTCTGTTGCTCATTAATTGAATCTATTTTCTCAGCCAAGGCTGAACTTTTATAATCGGAAGCTTGCATCGCTTGTTTAGTTGATTCATAGTTTTTCACATTGTTATGATAGTCATTCGTTAATATGAAGGCTTGTTGTACTACAAATAAACCGATGACTCCACTAATAAACCAATGATTCCTTAATAGAGGCTTTTTTAGTAATAATAAAGCAATAAATAACATGAGAATGAAGCAAATAAGCATCCATGACATTTTTTGTTCTGTAACAATGATATTCATGATTGCCATAATAATTACTACGGGAATACATGTGATTATATACGACTTTAGCGTTATTTCAGATAAATGTTGAATAAATAATGCCATGAGACCAGAAGACATAAATGCAAATATGTATACCCATCTTCGCTCTGGCGTAGAAAACCCATTAAACATACTATCGAAATATGGAGTTAAAGCACCAATTAACATCATCCAAGTAGCTATTGCAAATAATCTATAATAATAATGTTTATATAGTTTGAATGATAATAATGCGACTATAGTAATAATTGAAACGGTAATATAAAAGCCATTTGAGAAAAAGTGCTTTTGACGTGCAAAATCTGTAAATAATTGAATTTTAAAATGTGGATTGCTGACTCTATCATTATTTAAAAACGAAGTGACGCCCGTATAAAACCCCCAAATGCCACACAATGTGCTTAAAAAGACTGCTATGAATAGCAATAAAAGTTGCTGTTTGCGAGAAACAATATCTTTTGGATGTGGAAAGATATATCTATACATAATGTACGCAAAAATTATAATGGCTTCATAATAACTGAAATAAAAATTTGAAAATAACGTTAATGCAATGACAAAGATAAAGAGTCCTATTTTCTTTTCTTTATAAAAACGTTCAACCCCTAATAATGATAAAGGAAGAAAAATAAGTAAATTTCCATAATAAGACCACGTGAAATTGAAATAAATTACAGTACTTGAGGATGCATAGAGCATTGCCGCAAGTAACACGGCGTAATTTTTAAATTTTAAATAGCTAAAAAAATAAAATGAAATTACAAAAGTGACAATACCTTTCACAAAGGCGACGATAAGTTGATTACTTGCCCAATAACTAATTTGGCTAGGATTGCTATTAAATAAAACCTCTGATAACCAAACAAAAACGAAGTTAAGCCATGTAAAAGGTGAGGTAGAATAATAATAGGCTAAATCTTTTACATAATCTCCACCAAGCCCAAATGAATGATCATAAAAGCTTTTAAAATGGCTAAAATGCTCATAAAGATACATTTGAAAGGGCATCATTTGCCTATAACCATCGCCAGAGCCACTAAAGACAATGCCCTGTGTCAAATATCGATAGATGTAAGGTGTAAATGTTAAAAGTGCTACTAAAATACCCATTACGATAATACAAAATAATCTTGAAATTTTGTGAGACCAAAGTTTACGAAACATGGTTATACCTCATCTACGACAAACTCCTTTTAAATTATTTATTTATTCTTATATTTCTTGCGAATAAACCATGTAATTGATCCTACTATAAAAATAATAGAAATAGTGGACACGGTATACCAATATTTCGGACGATATTTGATAATGATTTCCTTACTGTCTTGTGAAACTGGCACACCCGTCATCATATAATTCACTTTTAATGGATTGACTTTTTTGTTATCAACATAAGCAATCATTCCTTCACGATACGGAATGTTAATTGAAGCAATCCCTTTTTCATGTGGACCTAACTTGACTTTTACACCGTTTTTAATATCGGTATAATGACTTTTATTATTTTTTTGTTTAGATGCTGCTTTTAAATGATCGTAGTTTTCACCGTGGAGACGCTTAATATCTAAATAATAATTACCTGTGGGATTCAACTCAATATTTATATTACCATGTTCATCGGGTTGTGTTCTATATAATTGTGTATCTATTCCTGTTCGATAAGTTGAGTTGTTAAATAAACGATTGTTTGAATAATCATTTATTTTTACCGAAAAATTACTGTCTGGTAAGCCACGTTTAACTTTAACAGTTAAATAAAAATCACTATAATGATTTCTTAAATTTTGGGGTATGTGAATTTGCACGCGATTATCATTGTTAGAAACATGTATAGCCTTATGTTTTTTTCTATCAATATGATGGTAAGTAATTTGAGCTTGATTTAATAAATTTGGTGCCTTATCTGCATAAGGTGTACCTGCACCATTTAAAATGATGCCATCCATCATTGCATGTTCCTTATCAATCGGTTCATGTAAATCTCGTGCATTATATAGTTTATTAGAAACGCGTACCGATGGTAAATTTAATGTATTTTCATATATTTGATACTGACCAACACTTTTGATGTTTTTGAAATATGCTGGGATGTTATGTTGATAGTTTTTGAGCATAAGATATTTAACAGAAAACAAACTGTTTATATTTTGACGCCCATTTGTTGACTGGTATCTACTTACAGATTCTTCCTGCATGTTAATTTTCAATTCATCATAGTAGAAATCTAAAATATGATGATCAAATATACTAGAATAAATACTCAAACCTTTAAATTGTTGATACATCGGTGTATTATCTTGTTCATTGACCCGCCAATCTATACGTTCATCTCCCTGTTTATATCCATTCATAGTATCAACTAATTGTTGTTGTAAAGGGGTGTTGAAAAGACTTGCATTAACATAATGCGTATTGGCACGTTTAACATGATCTTCAAAATAAATTTGATTACGTATAAAAACAATGGAAACTAACATACCTAAGGTCATAATTGAAAAAATAAATAAATTGGATAATTTAACTTTGACGTTGGCATCGTTGATTAATAAAATCAAAAAACCAATTAAACTAACAACTGGTGCAAACCATACCCATGCAACGACATCATCATAATACCACGCGCTTACACCGATAAAACCTAACGATATAATTGACGAAAAAATATAATTTGGAATTGATACAGTTCTAAAATATTTTACATATAAACCAATTAAAATTGCCGAGCTAAATGCGATTAAATAATGCCAGCGTTTTTGAGGTGCTGAAAAACCATTGAATAATTGGTCAATAAACGGAAAGAAACTAGCACATATTAAAATAGTGGTGAAAATCGCAAATAACTTGAAGTAATAATGTTTATATAACTTGAATGAAAATAAAGCCTGTCCTGTGATAAACAAAAGAACGATTAGATAATTATCATAAAAGATATTTGTGTTTTGGTTAAATTTCTCAAATAAGTCAACGTTGCCTTCAAAAGGGATACGTCTATTATTAAAGAAACTTTGAATTGCAGGGAAAAAGAATGCAAGGCTACACCCCAATCCGATAAGAGAAACGATACACAAAGTAGTGAAAGCTTTAAGCCTAGAGACTATGTCGTTATGATGTCGGAATATCAATCTGACACTAAGGTAAACGACTCCGGTTAATAATTGATAATAAGCAAAATAAAAATTATTTATTAACGAAATTGCTACAATTATGATAAATAAGCCTGTCTTTTTATCTTTTAAATATCGCTCAATTGACCATAATAATAAGGGTAACCAAATAAAGACATCACTAAAGAATGGCCAATATACTGTGAATCTAAAATAGATTGGTGAAATTACGAAAATAAACGCTGCCAATAGTGCAATTTTCTTATTTAAGGAAATGTATTGAACATATAGATAAGTAGCAAGCATTGCAACAGCTGATTTAACAATCGAAACAACGAGCGCATTGGTCATCCAAAACATCATATCAGTGGTATCAAATGATATAAAAACTTTAAATAAAACAATTACAAGCACATTAATAATAAAAATAATATTGGTGGAGAAATAATAACTTAAATCAGTAAAAAAATCTCCACCAAGTCCAAAATCTGTAGCATAAAAGAAATTGCCGTTACGCCAGTTATCAAATAAATACATTTGAATTGGCACCATTTGTTCCATACCATCATTAGGACCTGTGAATAAAATGCCATCATGAATAAATCTATATATAATGTAACTGTGGCCAATGACTGCCAATATTACAAACAAACAAAGATATAATAATTTTTGTTTCATAGGCAATCTCCTATTAAGGTATTTAATATAATTCTATTATATCTATATTTTAGTTATTTAGATAAATATAACTATTATTTAAAGTGAGTAAAGTTAAAGTGTTATTTTTTTAATTTTCACAAAGAATGTCTCAAAATTCAAGTTATTATCAATGCATTAATGTAATTGGCAATGAAAATAGAAATCATATGCATCTGAAGTTAAATTTTGTTGTAAAATTAATGATAATGAGCCATTAGATTGTAAATTTGTTTATATCATGCACAGCAGCGTGTTATGATGCTTAAGTCAACTAAACGAAGTATAGGAATAAAATGATAAACAATGCTTAAAGTAATAAGAAGTAGAAGGGTGATATATATGGTAATTCAATGGTATCCAGGTCATATGGCCAAAGCAAAAAGAGAAGTAACAGAACAATTAAAAAAAGTAGATGTCGTATTCGAACTTGTAGATGCGCGTATACCTTATAGTTCTAGAAATCCGATGATTGATGAAGTAATACAACAAAAACCAAGAGTAGTTATATTAAATAAAAAAGATATGGCGAACCTAAAAGAACTGGAAAAATGGGAATCCTTTTTTAAAGAACAAGGATATTATCCGGTAGCAATTGATGCGAAACACGGAAAAGGACTAAAGCAAGTTGAACAAACTGCAATCAAGGCAACAAGAGAAAAATTCGAGAAAGAAAAGCAAAAAGGGTTAAAACCACGTGCAATCAGAGCGATGATAGTGGGCATACCCAATGTAGGTAAATCTACACTAATTAATAAACTTGCAAATAAGTCAATTGCTAAAACAGGTAATACCCCAGGTGTAACCAAGCAACAGCAGTGGATTAAGGTAGGGAATTCATTACAACTATTAGATACGCCAGGTATATTATGGCCGAAATTTGAGGACCAGTTAGTAGGTAAGAAATTAAGTGTTACAGGTGCGATTAAAGATAGTATCGTTCACTTAGATGAAGTAGCAATTTATGCATTAGATTTTATGAAATCGTATGATTATGAAGGATTAATACAACATTATAAAATAGATGTGTCTAAAGATGCAGACAATATAACATGGTTTGATGCAATAGGGCGTAGACGTGGATTGCTACGTCGTGGTAACGAAATTGATTATGAAGCGGTTATCGATTTGCTCATACATGAAGTTAGAAATGCTAAAATTGGCACGTATACATTTGATGTTATTTCTGAAATGGACGTGTGATTTAGTATGAACATAACAATTCAAGAAGTGAAAAGTCTGTTACAAGATATCCATTCGATTCATGAACTAGAACATAGTGACTTCAATGAGGATGAGCGTAAAGGTGTCCAAAATGCAATTATACAGAGACGTAAACAATTAGAGAAAGAGCAAGCATTAATAGCGAACTATGAAAAAATGACTGAATTTGAAAAAGCTATTTTAGAAAAAAATCAAGAGGCACTTATTTGTGGTATAGATGAAGTAGGTCGTGGCCCGCTTGCTGGCCCAGTCGTCACATGTGCGGTTATTTTAAATAAAAATCATCATTTTATCGGATTAAATGATTCTAAAAAACTATCGGCGAAACATCGAAATATAATTGAAGGTCAATTACTTAATGATGTACATGCGTATGCTTATGGGTATGCTTCGGTAGAAGAAATAGATCGCTTTAATATTTACGAAGCGACAAAATTAGCTATGCTAAGAGCGATTGAAGGATTATCGATTGCACCGACACATCTGCTTGTAGATGCAATGACGTTAGACATAGATATCCCACAAACGTCATTGATTAAAGGCGACGCCAAAAGTGTTTCTATAGCTGCTGCTAGTATATTAGCTAAAGAACATAGAGATAAATACATGCGTGAATTAGGTGAAAAATATCCCGGGTATGGTTTTGAAAATAATGCTGGCTATGGGACGCAACAACATCTAGATGGTATTAAAAAGTATGGCATTTTAAATGAACATCGAAAAACATTTGAACCAATTAAATCTCTTACAAATTAATAGTTAAAATAAAATAATTGAATTAAGTAGGTTAAATGAGTTTACAATAGCGCTTTCATTTCTTATAATTGAATATGAACTTAACCTAAGAAACAGGAGGATGGAGAATGAATATCCACGAGTATCAAGGTAAAGCAATATTTCGTTCTATGGGCGTTGCTGTCCCAGAAGGGCGCGTAGCATATACTGCTGAAGAAGCAGTTGATAAAGCAAAAGAATTAAATTCAAAAGTTTATGTGGTTAAAGCACAGATTCACGCAGGGGGCAGAGGTAAAGCTGGCGGTGTTAAAATCGCTAAATCACTTTCTGAAGTGGAAACTTATGCTAAAGAATTATTAGGTAAAACACTTGTTACACATCAAACTGGTCCAGAAGGTAAAGAAATTAAACGCCTTTACATAGAAGAGGGCTGCGATATTCAAAAAGAATATTATGTTGGTTTTGTAATCGATCGTGCGACAGATAGAGTTACTTTGATGGCTTCAGAAGAGGGCGGTACTGAAATTGAAGAAGTTGCTGCTGAAACACCTGAAAAAATCTTCAAAGAAACAATTGATCCTGTTGTAGGATTAGCACCATATCAAGCTAGAAGAATTGCTTTTAACATTAATATTCCTAAAGAATCTATTAATAAAGCGGCTAAATTTTTAGTATCATTATATAATGTATTCATCGAAAAAGATTGTTCAATCGTTGAAATCAACCCACTAGTAACAACAGGTGAAGGTGAAGTTTTAGCATTAGATGCAAAAGTTAACTTTGATGACAATGCGTTATTTAAACATAAAGACATACAAGAATTACGCGATTTAGAAGAAGAAGATCCAAAAGAAATCGAAGCTTCTAAGTATGATTTATCTTATATCGCATTAGATGGCGACATTGGTTGTATGGTTAACGGTGCAGGTTTAGCAATGGCTACTATGGATACAATTAATCACTTCGGTGGAAATCCGGCAAACTTCCTTGACGTAGGGGGCGGCGCAACAAAAGAAAAAGTTACTGAAGCATTTAAAATTATCTTAGGTGATGAAAATGTAAAAGGTATCTTTGTAAATATCTTTGGTGGCATTATGAAATGTGACATTATCGCTGAAGGTATTGTTGCTGCAGTTAAAGAAGTTGAACTTACTTTACCACTCGTTGTACGTTTAGAAGGTACAAATGTTGAAAGAGGTAAAGAAATCCTTGAAGAATCAGGATTAGCAATTGAACCAGCAGCTACAATGGCTGAAGGTGCACAAAAAATCGTAAAACTTGTTAAAGAAGCATAAGGAAAGGATGGGAGCACGAAGATGAGCGTATTTATTGATAAAAATACAAAAGTAATTGTACAAGGTATCACAGGGGCAACTGCCCTTTTCCATACAAAACAAATGCTTGAATATGGCACACAAATTGTTGCTGGTGTAACACCAGGTAAAGGTGGACAAGTTGTTGAAGGCGTACCGGTATTCAATACAGTTGAAGAAGCACAAGAAGAAACAGGTGCTACAGTGTCAGTCATTTATGTACCTGCACCATTTGCTGCAGATGCAATTTTAGAATGTATTGAAGCTGAGTTAGATTTAGCAATCTGTATTACTGAGCATATTCCTGTAATTGATATGATTAAAGTGAAACGTTACTCAGAAGGTAAGAAAACACGTGTTGTTGGACCAAACTGCCCAGGTGTGATTACCGCTGATGAATGTAAAATTGGTATCATGCCAGGATATATTCATAAAAAAGGCCATGTAGGTGTTGTATCACGTTCCGGTACTTTAACTTATGAAGCCGTGCACCAATTAACTGAAGAAGGTATAGGACAAACTACTGCTGTAGGTATTGGTGGCGACCCAGTGAACGGCACAAACTTTATAGATGTATTAAAAGCATTTAACGAAGATGATGAAACTAAAGCTGTTGTCATGATTGGTGAAATCGGCGGTACTGCAGAAGAAGAAGCAGCCGAATGGATTAAAGCTAATATGACTAAACCGGTTGTAGGTTTCGTTGGTGGACAAACTGCACCTCCAGGTAAGCGTATGGGCCATGCTGGCGCAATTATCTCAGGTGGTAAAGGTACTGCAGAAGAAAAAATTAAAACGCTTAATAGTTGTGGCGTGAAGACTGCAGATACTCCTTCTGAAATTGGCACAACATTAATTGATGCTGCTAAAGAAGCGGGCATCTATGAACAATTATTGACTGTTAAGTAATTCACTACATTAAAGGTCAGCACAAATTCCGATAATATGTCGGAGTTTGTGCTTTTTTAGGTTACATCAGTAGGTATAAACTTTAATAATGAACTATTTATATGGTAGAAACTCGATTGGTTCATATAAATTTGAAGCTAATGAATGCGAATTCTAAAGAAATGAATGAATAAAAAAATAACGAAATAATATGCGTTTATAATCTCCTTTAAATTACTCATTAAATGGTTATTACTTTTCAGGTTGGATTGAAAGATAACTGTAATGCTACGTAATCATTTTTACAGTATAATTAGAAGTGTAAAGGAGTACGATAAATGAATGATCTTGACCTATTAAAATTACGATTTGCTGGATTGTCAACGCAACAAATACATCACCTTTTTAAATTTTATCCGTCATTTATGTCATATAGTAATTTGGAAAGACGATATGTGCTTAAACAATTTTTAAGTACACGTAAATTAACTAAAAGAACGGACATACTTCGAACTTATATGTCGACTGATACTAACATGTTTGTTGAACAATTAAAAAATTGGGAAGTCCAATTTATAACTATCAATCACCCCCTATATCCGCCGTTATTGCGTGAAATTCATGATCCTCCGCTCATCCTTTTTTACCGTGGAAAGCTTACTTTAATGCAATCTTCACATACACTTGCTATTATTGGTTCAAGACAAGCAACGAATTACACTTTGAAAACATTACAAACATTCTTCCTACGCTTTAAAAAAGGAAATCTAACGATTGTATCCGGCTTAGCAAAAGGTGCAGATTCAATCGCGCACGAGCAAGCGTTGTTATTTAATATGCCAACAATTGCAGTACTAGGATTTGGTCATATGCATCATTATCCGAAAGAGACAAATGAAATAAGAAGGCAACTTGAGCACAAGGGGTTAGTGATAAGTGAATACCTACCTTTCGAAAAGCCAAAAAAGCATTATTTTCCGGAAAGAAATCGATTAATAAGTGGTCTTTCTAAAGGTGTATTTATAACAGAATCTACTGAGAACAGTGGAACAAGTATTACGACAAATTGTGCATTAGAACAAAATAGAGAAGTCTACGTTTTACCTGGTTCAATATATAATAAAATGACACTAGGGAATTTACAGAGTGCGCAAGAAGGGGCGAAAATAGTGTTGCGTGCAGAAGATATATTAGAGGATTTTATTACAGGATAAGTAAATACTATACAACTTAAAAAAGTTCTGTTATTAACACTATGTTTTTTTAATAATTTATGAAAAAATAATGACAAATGATAAAGTTTTAGATGGAATTGGGATATAAATTAAGGCTTATCAAAATTAAAAACATTGACAAAATCAAAATACACCGTTTATCATTTATCTTTGTAATTAGAAAATGCAAGGGGGTAACTACTTTGGCAGAAAATTTAGTCATAGTTGAATCGCCTGCAAAAGCTAAAACCATTGAAAAATATTTAGGTAAAAAATATAAAGTAATTGCATCGATGGGGCATGTTAGAGATTTGCCTCGTAGTCAAATGGGCGTAGATGCAGAAAATGATTATGAACCCAAATATATTACGATACGTGGTAAAGGTCCTGTTGTAAAAGAATTGAAAAAACATGCTAAGAAAGCGAAAAAAGTATTCTTAGCGAGTGACCCCGACCGTGAAGGTGAAGCGATTGCTTGGCATTTAGCAAATATATTAAATTTAGAAGATTCAACAGAAAATAGAGTAGTGTTTAATGAAATAACAAAAGATGCAGTGAAAGATAGCTTTAAACATCCTAGGGGCATAGAAATGGAACTTGTCGATGCACAACAAGCGCGTCGTATATTGGACCGTCTCGTTGGATATAATATTTCACCTGTATTATGGAAAAAAGTAAAAAAAGGGTTGTCTGCTGGACGTGTCCAATCAGTGGCTTTAAGATTAGTCATTGATCGCGAAAATGAAATTAGAAATTTCAAACCAGAAGAGTATTGGAAAATAGAAGGTGAATTTAGATATAAAAAATCAAAATTCACTGCAAAATTTCTGCATTATAAAAACAAGCCATTTAAATTAACTGAAAAAGCAGATGTTGAAACGATAACGTCACAGTTAGATGGAGATCAATTTGAAGTTACTAAAGTAACTAAGAAAGAAAAAACACGTTACCCAGCAAATCCATTTACAACATCAACACTACAACAAGAAGCGGCTCGTAAATTGAATTTTAAAGCACGCAAAACAATGATGTTAGCACAACAATTGTACGAAGGTATTGATTTGAAACGACAAGGTACAGTTGGTTTAATCACTTATATGCGTACGGATTCGACGAGAATTTCAGATCAAGCAAAATCAGAAGCGAAAAGTTATATTCAAGAAACATATGGTAATGATTACACATCTAATCGAAGATCAAAAGGACAAGGTGATCAAGATGCGCATGAGGCAATCAGACCATCCAGTACATTGCGTACGCCAAATGAAATGAAAAATTTCTTAACTAGAGATCAACATAGACTCTATAAATTAATTTGGGAGCGTTTTGTTGCTAGCCAAATGGCGCCAGCGATTTTAGATACAGTTGCAATGGATTTAACGCAAAATGATATCAAATTCCGCGCAAATGGACAAACTATCAAATTTAAAGGTTTTATGACATTATACGTTGAAACAAAAGATGATAGTGAAGAGGGTAAAGATAATAAATTACCGAATATTGGTGAAGGTGAAAAGGTTACCGCTACAAATATTGAACCATCTCAACATTTCACGCAACCACCACCACGTTATACTGAAGCACGCTTAGTCAAAACAATGGAAGAGTTGAAAATTGGACGTCCATCCACATATGCACCAACGATTGATACAATCCAAAAGAGAAATTACGTAAAAAATGAAAGTAAACGCTTTGTACCTACTGAATTAGGTGAAATTGTTCATGAGCAAGTTAAAGATTATTTTCCTGAAATTATTGATGTTGATTTTACGGTAAACATGGAAACGCTATTGGATAAAGTTGCCGACGGAGAAATTGGTTGGAAGAAAGTTATTTCAGATTTTTATAGTAGTTTCAAACAAGATGTAGCGCGTGCAGAAGAAGAAATGGAAAAAATAGAAATAAAAGATGAACCAGCAGGTGAAGATTGTGAAGTATGTGGTTCACCAATGGTTATAAAAATGGGACGTTATGGCAAATTTATGGCATGTTCTAATTTTCCAGATTGTCGTAATACAAAAGCTATTGTTAAAACAATTGGCGTGACTTGTCCTAAATGTAAAGAAGGCGATGTTGTAGAACGTAAATCTAAAAAGAATCGAATCTTTTATGGTTGTTCTAAATATCCAGAATGTGATTTTGTAACTTGGGATAAACCAATTGGTAGAGACTGTCCTAAATGTGAGCATTACTTAGTTGAGAAAAAACAAGGACGTAAGAGCCAAGTGGTATGTTCAAATTGTGATTACAAAGAAGAAGAACAAAAATAACATATTACAAATTAAGTAATTTGAAATCATCTAGGTATACGAAAAAATATTTTAAACAATAACAGCAACTTAAGACACATATTTATAATTAGATGCATGTATTTATAATTATAATACGCTGTCTAAGTTGCTCTTTTATTTACGGGAGGAAATTGAATGACTCAAGTTGTAAATGTAGTAGGTGCAGGTTTAGCAGGTTCTGAAGCAGCATACCAATTAGCTCAACGAGGTATAAAAGTAAACCTTATAGAGATGAGGCCAGTGAAACAAACGCCTGCACATCATACTGATAAATTTGCAGAACTCGTATGTTCTAACTCGTTAAGAGGTAATGCTTTAACAAATGCTGTAGGTGTACTGAAAGAAGAGATGAGACAATTAGATTCTTTAATTATCAGTGCTGCAGATAAAGCACGTGTACCAGCTGGAGGTGCGTTAGCAGTTGACCGTCATGATTTTGCTGGCCATGTGACTGAAACTTTGAAAAATCATCCCAACATTACTGTAATAAATGAAGAAATCAACAGTATACCAGAGGGATACACAATTATTGCAACAGGACCTCTAACAACGGATAAACTTGCAAATGAAATTGTAGAGGCAACTGGTAAGGATCAATTATATTTTTATGATGCTGCAGCACCAATAATTGAAAAAGATAGCATCGATATGGATAAGGTATATTTAAAATCACGCTATGATAAAGGTGAAGCAGCTTATTTAAACTGTCCAATGACAGAAGATGAATTTAATGCTTTTTATGATGCATTAATTGAAGCTGAAGTTGCGCCTGTGAATGAGTTTGAGAAAGAAAAATATTTTGAAGGGTGTATGCCTTTTGAAGTCATGGCAGAGCGTGGTAGAAAAACACTGCTCTTTGGTCCTATGAAACCAGTAGGGCTTGAAGACCCTAAAACGGGAGAGAGACCTTATGCCGTCGTACAATTACGTCAAGATGATGCCGCTGGAACACTTTATAACATCGTTGGTTTCCAAACACATTTAAAATGGGGTGCTCAAAAAGATGTGATTAGACTCATACCAGGTTTAGAAAATGTAGAGATTGTGAGGTATGGTGTAATGCATCGCAATACATTTATCAATTCACCTGACGTATTAACAGAGACTTATGAGTTGAAAGGTAGAGAAACACTTTATTTTGCAGGACAAATGACAGGTGTAGAAGGCTATGTAGAAAGTGCTGCAAGTGGATTAGTCGCAGGTATTAATGTAGCGCATAAATTACTTGGCAAAAGAGAAGTAATCTTCCCTAGAGAAACGATGATAGGCAGCATGGCTTATTATATATCACATGCAAAAAATGAAAAAAATTTCCAACCTATGAACGCTAACTTTGGTTTATTACCAACTTTAGACAAGAAAATCAAAGATAAAAAGTTACGTTACGAACAGTTAGCGAATCGCGCATTAACATATTTAGATAATTATAAACAAACACTATAAAAATAATTAGCTTTTATAGCGCTTTTGGAAAATTTTGAAAGTTTTACTCAATTTAATAGTTATTTTTCGCAGACCCCTCTGTCAATATGCTACAATTTATGTTGATGGAGGGGTTTTTATTGAAAAAAATCCAACAAGCATATTTATTCATGCTAAAAGTAGAGAAACAATTTTCAGACCATACTTTAAAATCATATCATGATGATTTAGAACAGTTTAATAATTTCTTAGCACAAGAACAATTAGACCTATCAGATTTTGAGTATAAAGATGCAAGAAATTATCTAAGTTACTTATATTCAAAAAACTTGAAAAGAACCTCAGTTTCTCGTAAAATTTCTACGCTGAGAAGTTTTTATGAATATTGGATGACACAAGATGAAGCGGTTGTAAATCCTTTTATACAATTGGTGCATCCGAAAAAAGAACATTATTTACCTCATTTTTTCTATGAAGAAGAAATGGAAGCACTGTTTGATACAGTTGAAAATGATTTGAAAAAAGGCTTAAGAGATAGAGTGATTTTAGAGTTACTTTATGCTACAGGAATTAGAGTTTCGGAATTAGTCCATATAAAAGAACAAGATATAGACATGAATTCACCAGGTATTAAGGTATTAGGTAAGGGTGGTAAAGAACGCTTTATCCCTTTTGGTGAGTTTTGTAAGCAAAGTATTGAACGTTACTTAAATTCTTTCAAACCCAAAGTGAATAGTGACCATAATTATTTATTAGTAAATATGAAAGGCGATCCAATTACTGAGCGCGGTGTGCGCCATGTATTAAATGATGTAGTGAAACGAACTACGGGTGTTACAGAAATACACCCTCATAAATTACGGCACACATTTGCGACTCACATGTTAAACCAAGGTGCTGATTTAAGAACGGTACAATCTTTGCTAGGTCATGTTAATTTGTCGACAACTGGTCGATATACTCATGTGACTAACGATCAATTAAGAAAAGTATATTTAAATGCACATCCTCGTGCAAAAAAGGAGAATTAAAAATGAGTACATCTATACATGCAACAACGATCTTTGCAGTACAACACGATGGTCATTCTGCAATGGCTGGTGATGGACAAGTTACTTTAGGAGAACAAGTCATCATGAAACAAACAGCAAGAAAAGTGAGACGTTTATATAACGATAAAGTATTAGCTGGTTTTGCTGGAAGCGTAGCAGATGCATTTACTTTATTTGAAAAATTCGAAACAAAATTACAACAGTTTAGTGGTAATTTGGAAAGAGCTGCAGTGGAACTAGCTCAAGAGTGGAGAGGCGATAAACAATTGCGACAATTAGAGGCTATGCTCATTGTCATGGATGCATCGTCAATCTTAGTCGTTAGTGGTACAGGAGAAGTGATAGCACCAGATGACAATTTAATTGCGATTGGTTCTGGTGGGAACTATGCTTTAAGTGCAGGTAGAGCATTAAAACGTAATGCAGCTCATTTATCAGCAAGTGAAATGGCATATGAAAGCTTGAAAGTAGCTTCAGATATTTGTGTGTTTACAAATGACCAAATCATTGTTGAAGATTTATAGTTAAATATAAGTGAATTTATTCATGTATGTATAAGTTCTAAGTTAATAGGTTATAGTTTAAATAATAGCAAGTATAAATGATAAGGTATGGAATTTTTTGAAGGATTAAATCTATGGAGGTTAGATATCATATGGAGACGAATGGAATTAAATTAACACCAAAAGATATTGTATCAAAACTGAATGAATACATTGTCGGTCAAGATGATGCTAAACGTAAAGTTGCGATTGCATTAAGAAATAGATATAGAAGAAGTCTTTTGACTGAAGAAGAAAAACAAGAAGTTGCACCTAAAAACATATTGATGATCGGACCTACAGGTGTTGGAAAAACCGAAATCGCGAGACGTATGGCTAAAGTAGTTGGGGCGCCTTTTATTAAAGTTGAAGCGACTAAATTTACTGAAGTAGGTTATGTTGGTAGGGACGTCGAAAGTATGGTCAGAGACCTTGTAGATGTTGCGGTTCGACTTGTGAAAGAACAAAAAAAGGCATTGGTAGAAGATGAAGCTCAAGAAAAAGCTAATGAAAAATTAGTTAAATTATTAGTACCTAGTATGAAGAAAAAGGCAAATAACAACACGAATAGTAATAATCCACTAGAATCATTGTTTGGTGGATCGATTCCAAATTTTGGCCAAAATAATGACGAAGAAGAAGAAACGCCTACGGATGAAGTGAAAACGAAGCGGTCAGAAATTAAACAACAATTGTCAGCTGGGCAATTAGAAGAAGAAAAAGTAAGATTAAAAGTTGAACAAGATCCGGCGGCAATGGGTATGTTAGGCACCAACCAAAACCAACAAATGCAAGATATGATGAATCAATTAATGCCTAAAAAAAAGGTTGAGAGAGAAGTTCCTGTTAAAACTGCACGTAAGATATTAACAGATGAATTCGCTGATGAATTAATTGATCAAGAAACAGCAAACCAAGAAGCTATTGAGCTCGCTGAACAAATGGGTATAATATTTATAGATGAAATCGATAAGGTGGCAACTAATAATCAAAATTCAGGTCAGGATGTATCTCGTCAAGGTGTTCAAAGAGATATATTACCAATTCTTGAAGGTAGCATGGTTCAAACGAAATATGGTACTGTTAACACTGAACATATGCTATTTATTGGTGCTGGAGCATTCCATGTATCTAAACCTAGTGATTTAATTCCAGAATTACAAGGTCGTTTCCCAATTCGAGTTGAATTAGAGAGTCTTTCAGTTGAAGATTTTGTTAGAATTCTGACTGAACCTAAATTATCACTTATCAAACAATATGAAGCTTTACTTCAAACAGAACAAGTAACTGTCAAATTTACGGATGAATCAATTAACCGTTTAGCAGAAATAGCATTCCAGGTAAATCAGGATACCGACAACATTGGCGCACGTCGCTTGCATACAATACTTGAAAAAATGCTAGAAGATTTATCATTTGAAGCACCAAGTATGCCTAATGCGGTTGTAGATATTACACCACAATATGTTGATGATAAGTTGAAGACAATTTCAACAAATAAAGATTTAAGTGCATTTATTTTATAAATTAAATATAAAGGAGAAGAAATATGAGCTTATTATCGAAAACGAGAGAGTTAAATACACTATTGCAGAAGCATAAAGGGATTGCGGTAGATTTTAAGGATGTAGCACAAACAATAAGCAGTGTAACAGTAACAAACGTATTTATCGTATCAAGAAAAGGTAAAATATTAGGTTCCAATTTAAATGAATTATTAAAAAATGAACGTATTATCCAAATGCTAGAAAATAGACATATTCCTTTAGAATATACAGATCAATTAATGGATGTAAAAGAGACACAATCTAACATTGGTATTGAAAATGTTTTAACAGTGTTCCCACCTGAAAATGAAGATTTATTTGGCGATAGCAGAACGACTATCTTTCCAATCTTAGGTGGTGGAGAAAGATTAGGTACATTAGTACTTGGCCGTGTTACGGACGATTTTTCAGAAAACGATTTAGTACTAGGTGAATATGCTGCTACAGTTATTGGAATGGAAATACTTCGCGAAAAACATAACGAAGTGGAAAAAGAAGCTCGAGATAAAGCAGCGATTAGCATGGCTATTAATTCATTATCATATTCAGAAAGTGAAGCAATAGAGCACATTTTTGAAGAATTAGGTGGTAAAGAAGGATTGCTTATCGCTTCGAAAGTTGCAGATAGAGTGGGCATTACACGTTCTGTAATTGTAAATGCACTGCGCAAACTGGAAAGTGCGGGCGTAATTGAATCACGTTCTTTAGGTATGAAAGGTACATTTATTAAAGTTAAAAAAGATAAATTCTTAGATGAATTAGAAAGAATTAAATAAAGCGTATGTGTCATATTAAATATAAAGAACGACTAAAAACAAACCTTTAGTCGTTCTTTATAATGTATAAAATATTGAGATGAAACTATTGATTTACACAGGTAAATATGATATATTTATTGACGGCTATGAAGCCAATACACACACAGAAAGTTAAAGTATAAAGGGTGCGATGTTAAACTATCGTGTTTATATGAGCTTTTTGTGGAGGTAAACAACCAATAGGAGGAATTTTATTATGGCAGTAATTTCAATGAAACAATTGCTAGAAGCAGGTGTTCACTTCGGTCACCAAACACGCCGTTGGAACCCAAAAATGAAAAGATACATTTTCACTGAAAGAAACGGTATTTACATTATCGATTTACAAAAAACAGTGAAAAAAGTAGAAGAAGCTTATAACTTCATTAAACAAGTATCAGAAGATGGCGGAAAAGTTTTATTCGTTGGTACGAAAAAACAAGCACAAGATTCAGTAAAAGCTGAAGCAGAACGTGCTGGTCAATTCTATGTAAACCAAAGATGGTTAGGTGGAATCTTAACTAACTATAAAACAATTTCTAAACGTATTAAACGTATCTCTGAAATTGAAAAAATGGAAGAAGATGGCTTATTCGAAGTATTACCTAAAAAAGAAGTTGTAGAACTTAAAAAAGAATATGACCGTTTAATTAAATTCTTAGGCGGAATTCGTGATATGAAATCTATGCCTCAAGCATTATTTGTTGTTGATCCTCGTAAAGAGCGCAACGCAATTGCTGAAGCACGCAAATTACACATCCCAATCGTAGGTATTGTAGATACTAACTGTGATCCAGATGAAATTGATTACGTTATCCCTGCAAACGATGATGCTATCCGTGCCGTTAAATTATTAACTGGTAAAATGGCAGATGCAATCTTAGAAGGTCAACAAGGTGTATCAAATGAAGAAGTAGCAGCTGAACAAAATATTGATTTAAATGAATCAAAAGAAGCTACTGAAGCAGAAACAACTGAAGAAAACACTTCTGTTGAATCAAACTAAGAATAATGTAAAATGGGTGATAAGATATTTAAGCTTATCACCTTTTTTTAAAATAAATAATATAAAATTCATTAAATAATGGAGGAATTTGAAATGGCAATTTCAGCTAAACTTGTAAAAGAATTACGTGAAAAAACTGGCGCTGGTATGATGGACTGTAAAAAAGCGTTAACAGAAACTGATGGTGATATTGATAAAGCGGTAGATTTCCTACGTGAAAAAGGTATTGCTAAAGCGGCTAAAAAATCTGACCGTATTGCGGCAGAAGGCTTAGTACACGTTGAAGAAAGAGGAAATGAAGCAGCAATCGTTGAAATCAATTCAGAGACTGACTTTGTTGCTCGTAATGAAGGTTTCCAACAATTAGTGAAAGAAATTGCTATCCAAGTATTAGATACGAAAGCAGAAACAGTTGAAGCGCTATTAGAAACTAACTTACCAGATGGTAAATCAGTTGACCAACGTGTCAAAGAAGCTATCTCTACAATTGGTGAAAAATTAAGCATTCGTCGTTTTGCTGTTAGAACTAAAACAGATAACGATTCATTTGGCTCTTATTTACACATGGGCGGACGTATCGGTGTTTTAACTGTAGTTGAAGGTTCAACGGACAGTGAAGCTGCGAAAGATGTTGCAATGCATATTGCTGCAATCAATCCTAAATATGTTTCATCTGAACAAGTTAGTGAAGATGAAATCGCTCATGAGAGAGAAGTGTTAAAACAACAAGCTTTAAACGAAGGTAAACCAGAAAATATCGTTGAAAAAATGGTTGAAGGTCGTTTACGTAAATATTTACAAGAAATTTGTGCAGTTGACCAAAACTTTGTAAAAGATCCTGATCAAACAGTTGAAGCTTTCTTAAAATCTAAAGGTGGTAAACTAGTTGACTTCGTACGTTATGAAGTAGGCGAAGGTATGGAAAAACGTGAAGAAAACTTTGCTGACGAAGTTAAAGGACAAATGAAATAATTTTTCATAAGTTAAAACAGGGAAGAAGACACCTTTTGTGCTCCGTATGAAAGATTCACTTTTGTATTGGAAAACCTATTGTGTCTTCTTTACTTGTATCATTTACATATTTTTACAATAGAGAGGATAAGACAATGGCTCAAACTTCTAAATACGAACGTGTTGTATTAAAATTAAGTGGCGAAGCACTCGCAGGTGACGATGGGTTTGGTATCAACCCAATTATAATTAAAAGTATTGCAGAACAAGTAGCTGAGGTAGCTAAATTGGACTGTGAAATTGCAGTTATCGTTGGTGGCGGCAATATTTGGAGAGGTAAAACTGGAAGCGATTTAGGCATGGATCGTGGTACTGCGGACTACATGGGTATGTTAGCTACAGTGATGAATGCATTAGCATTGCAAGATAGCCTTGAACAATTAGACTGTGACACACGTGTTTTAACTTCAATTGAAATGAAACAAGTAGCTGAACCATATATTCGTCGTCGAGCAATTAGACATTTAGAAAAAAATCGTGTAGTCATTTTTGCTGCCGGCATTGGGAATCCTTACTTCTCTACTGATACAACTGCAGCATTACGTGCAGCAGAAGTTGAAGCTGATGTTATCTTGATGGGCAAAAACAATGTCGATGGTGTTTATTCTGCAGATCCAAAAGTAGACCCTAATGCCATTAAGTATGAGCACTTAACACATATTCAAATGTTACAAGAAGGTTTACAAGTCATGGATTCAACTGCTTCATCATTCTGTATGGATAATAATATTCCATTGAATGTATTCTCAATAACAGAAGAAGGCAATATTAAACGCGCTGTTATGGGCGAAAAAATAGGAACATTGATTACAAAATAATTAGAGGTGTATGACTATGAGTGACATTATTAATGAAACTAAATCAAAAATGCAAAAATCAATAGACAATCTTTCAAGAGAATTAGCGAATATAAATGCTGGTAGAGCCAATTCAAACTTATTAAATGGTGTAAATGTTGATTATTATGGTGCACCAACACCAGTACAACAACTTGCTAGTATTAGTGTGCCAGAAGCTCGTTTATTAGTTATTTCTCCATATGATAAATCATCAGTAGCTAATATTGAAAAAGCGATTAATGCAGCTAACTTAGGGGTTAATCCTTCAAGCGATGGAGAGGTTATTCGTATTAGTGTTCCAGCATTAACGGAAGAACGTCGTAAAGAGCTTGTTAAAGATGTTAAAAAAATTGGAGAAGATGCCAAAGTTGCTGTTAGAAATGTACGTCGTGATACAAATGACGAACTTAAAAAGCAACAAAAAAATTCTGACATCACTGAAGATGATTTAAGAACGCAAACAGATGATGTACAAAAGTTAACTGACGATTCAATAAAAGAAATTGACAATTTGTTAGAAGAAAAAGAACAAGATATTATGTCAGTATAAACATGGTAATAATGATTAAAGTTTCAATAAGTTAGCTTAATTTCATTTAAATTTTGCTAATTTTAGAGACGAATCATATTTTTATCTGAACTGTATCAAATCAGACTTTGGTACAGTTTTTTTATTTGTTTATTCAATGCATCTATCTAGTATGATAAAATGGTAGATAATTGCATCTAGAACCAATTATAATAAACATAGATGATCACGCTCGGAGGAAATACCCATGTTTAAAAAGTTAATCAATAAAAATAAAAATCAGCCAATACAATCCAACTTTGATTTGGATTTACATAACATACCTAATCATGTTGCTATAATCATGGACGGTAATGGTCGATGGGCAAAGCAAAGAAAATTGCCTAGAATTAAAGGTCACTATCAAGGTATGCAAACCGTTAAAAAAATCACAAAAGTAGCTAGTGATTTAGGAATTAAATATTTAACTTTGTATGCATTTTCTACAGAAAATTGGACTAGACCTGAAAGTGAAGTCAATTATATTATGAACTTGCCAGTTAACTTTTTAAAAACATTTCTACCAGAGTTGATAGAAAATAATGTAAAAGTAGAGACAATTGGTTTTATGGAATATTTGCCATCTTCAACACTTAAATCGATTGCCAAAGCTAAAGAAGACACAAAGCATAATACAGGTTTGAAATTAATCTTTGCTATTAATTATGGTGGTCGTGCTGAAATTGTAAACAGTGTGAAATCAATCTATGATGAATTAACTGCAAAAGGATTAACTAGTGATGAGATTACAGAACAAATGATAGATGATCATTTGATGACACATGCATATCCAGACCCGGACCTTTTGATAAGAACTTCAGGGGAACAAAGAATAAGTAATTTCCTTATTTGGCAAGTATCTTACAGTGAATTCATTTTCAATGAAAAATTATGGCCAGATTTCGATAAGGAAGAATTAATAAATTGTATTAAAATTTATCAATCACGTCAGCGTCGATTTGGTGGATTATAAATAGTTAGGAGAATAGTATGAAAGTTAGAACTTTAACGGCAATTATAGCACTTATCATTTTCCTCCCAGTATTATTAAAGGGCGGTCTTATTCTAATGCTATTTTCATATTTATTAGCATTCATAGCTTTAAAAGAATTGCTTAATATGAATATGATTAAGTTCTTATCAATTCCAGGGATAATAAGTGCATTAGGTATTTTAATCATTATGTTACCTCAAGATGCGGGTGATTGGGTTAATGATCTTCAGCTAAAATCATTAATAGCAATGAGTTTTATTTTATTAAGTTATACAGTACTTTCTAAAAATAGATTCAGCTTTATGGATGCAGCATTTTGTCTGATGTCCATCGCATATGTAGGTATTGGTTTTATGTATTTATATGAAACGCGATCAGAAGGGTTACATTACATATTGTTTGCGTTTTTAGTGGTTTGGTTAACGGACACAGGCGCATATATATTTGGTAGATTAATGGGGAAACACAAATTATGGCCAGTGATTAGTCCAAATAAGACAATAGAAGGATTTATTGGTGGTTTAATTTGTAGTCTGATTGTACCGCTTGTAATGATGTTTTTTGTAGATTTTAATATCGCGATTTGGTTATTGTTAATTATTACTATTATTTTAAGTATGTTTGGTCAGTTAGGCGACTTAGTAGAGTCAGGATTCAAACGTCACTTTGGTGTGAAAGATTCTGGGAGAATTTTACCAGGACATGGTGGTATCTTAGACCGCTTTGATAGTTTTATGTTTGTGTTACCATTATTGAATATTTTCTTAATTCAAATGTAATACTAGGACGATTTTTGTTTTATAATTTTATAATCGAGTAAGAGGAGTTAATGAATTGAAATAACTTGTTAGTTAATAACAGTTAAAGATATTCTTAACTCCTTTTAACAAGGTCATACGTTGTTAATAGCTTATATTTATTTTGAGATAGTTGTAAGTTAGGTTTACAAAATAATAGAGTTACGTGTGTGACAAAGTAGAATTGTGGTATAATTTTATAACTTATAGTGGGTTGATTAATTTGAAAAATGTATCACATTATACACAATAGGTAGTTAATTTAATTAAAAACATGAGGTGTATCAAATTGAGTTTTCTAGTAACAATTATTTCTTTTATCATCGTCTTTGGTGTCCTCGTAACGGTACATGAGTATGGTCATATGTTTTTTGCTAAACGTGCAGGGATTATGTGTCCAGAATTTGCTATTGGTATGGGTCCGAAAATCTTTAGCTTTAGAAAAAATGAAACACTGTATACGATCCGATTATTACCTGTCGGTGGTTATGTTCGTATGGCTGGTGACGGTTTGGAAGAACCACCAGTGCAACCAGGTATGCACGTCAAGATTAAATTAAACGAACAAGATGAAATTACACATATCATTTTGGATGACCAACATAAATTCCAACAAATTGAAGCGATAGAAGTAAAACAATGTGACTTTAAGGATGGATTGTATATTGAAGGAGTAACGCCTTTTGATCAAGAACGTCACAGATGTACAATTGCTAAAAAAGCTTACTTTGTTGAAAATGGTAGTTTGATTCAAATTGCACCGAGAGATAGACAGTTTACGTATAAAAAACCGTATCAAAAGTTTTTAACATTATTTGCTGGGCCATTGTTTAATTTCTTACTTACTTTAGTTTTATTTATCGGTTTAGCTTATTATCAAGGTACTCCGACAAATTCAGTTGATGAAGTAATGAAAGATTCACCTGCACAACACGCTGGTCTTAAATCTGGAGATAAAATCGTTAAATTAGATGATAAGAAAATTGCTAATAAAGACGATATTGATAATGTTGTCAAAAATATAAAGAATAACAAGACAGAAGTTACGGTTGAACGTGATGGTAAGACACATACAATGGATATTAAGCCTAAAAAAATTGAACAAAAAGTGACCAAAACGAAGACAGAAACACGTTACTTATTAGGGTATAGTGCAAGTACGGAACACACAGTATTTAAACCTATTGGTTCTGGAATTGAACGTAGTTTAGAAGCAGGTAAATATATCTTTACTGCTATTGTGAGTATGATTGCCAGTATTTTTACAGGACAGTTCTCATTCGATATGTTAAATGGACCAGTCGGCATATATCATACAGTTGATTCAGTAGTTAAAACAGGTATTATTAATTTGATTTCATGGACAGCACTATTAAGTGTCAACTTAGGACTAATGAATTTATTGCCTATTCCAGCTTTAGATGGAGGCCGTATACTATTCGTCATCTATGAAGCGATATTTAGAAAGCCTATTAATAAAAAAGCAGAGACAACGATTGTTGCAATTGGTGCAGTTTTCGTATTAATTATTATGGTCTTAGTGACATGGAACGATATTCAACGTTATTTCTTATAGAAGGAGAGAAGTGTTTATATGAAACAATCTAAAGTGTTTATACCAACTATGAAAGAGGTGCCAGCAGGTGCAGAAGCACTAAGTCACCGTTTATTATTGAAAGCAGGTTTAATAAAACAAAGCACAAGTGGTATTTATAGTTATCTGCCTTTGGCTGCACGTGTGTTAAATAATATTGAAGCGATTGTGCGTGAAGAAATGGAACGTATTGATGCAGTTGAAATCCTAATGCCAGCCTTACAACAGGCAGAATTATGGGAAGAATCAGGTCGTTGGAGTGCATATGGTCCAGAATTGATGCGTTTACAGGATCGTAATGGTCGCGAATTTGCATTAGGACCAACACATGAAGAAGTCGTAACCTCATTAGTTAGAGATGAATTGAAGTCATATAAACAATTGCCTCTGACTTTATTCCAAATACAATCTAAATATAGAGATGAAAAGCGTCCACGCTTCGGATTATTACGTGGCAGAGAATTCATCATGAAAGATGCTTATTCATTCCATGCAGATGAAGCTTCTTTAGACGCGTCATATCAAGATATGTATGATGCGTACGGCCGTATATTTAAACGTGTTGGCATTAATGCACGTCCAGTTGTTGCAGACTCAGGAGCAATTGGTGGTAGCCATACACATGAGTTTATGGCGTTAAGTGAAATTGGTGAAGATACGATTGTGTATAGCGAGCAGAGTGATTATGCTGCAAATATTGAAAAAGCAGAAGTAGTGTATCAAGCAAATGTTCAGCACGAAGATGTACAAGCGTTAACAAAAATTGAAACACCCAATATTCATACTGCGCAAGAATTAGCAACATTCTTAGAAAAGCCATTAGAACAAATAACGAAATCTATGATATTTAAAGTAGATGGGGAATTTATTATGGTTTTGGTACGTGGTCACCATGAATTGAATGATATCAAATTAAAGGCCTATTTTGAGACTGATAATATTGAGATGGCTACGGAAGATGAAATAGTAAATCTTTTAGGTGCTAAGCCAGGATCACTTGGTCCAGTATTTGATAAAGAAATTAAAATTTACGCTGACAATTATATCCAGGATTTAACTAATATTGTAGTTGGTGCAAATGAAGATGGGTATCATTTATTAAATGCCAATATTGGTCGTGATTTCGAGGTTGAAGCATTTGGAGATTTTAGATTTATACTAGAAGGAGAACCTTTAGCAGACGGTTCTGGCGTGGCACATTTTGCTGAAGGCATTGAAGTGGGGCAAGTATTTAAACTTGGTACTAAATACTCTGAAGCAATGAACGCAACATTTTTAGATAATCAAGGTAGAGCACAACCATTGCTAATGGGTTGTTATGGTATTGGCGTATCAAGAACATTGAGTGCCATTGTTGAACAAAATAATGATGAAAATGGCATTATTTGGCCAAAATCTGTAACGCCATTTGATTTACATTTAATTACGATTAATCCTAAAAAAGATGATCAACGTGAATTAGCTGATCAATTATATACACAATTAAAAGAAAGCTTCGATGTTTTATACGACGATCGTAAAGAACGTGCAGGTGTTAAATTCAATGATGCTGATTTAATCGGATTACCGATACGTGTAGTTGTTGGAAAAAATGCTGCTGAAGGTATCGTTGAGGTTAAACGACGCGACACCGGTGATAGTGACGACGTACATGTCGATAATTTAATTAATTATGTGAATACGTTATATTCTAATATATAATTTTTGAAGCAGCAGCTATGACAATTTGTTATAATGGCTAATGTAAATAGGTAATTGATGCCTATAAAAATCATGAGGCTGAAACAAAAATAGCGCTTTAAATACTGATGTATGTATAGATTTGAGCGTACACGGTAGCTGTTTAATAATTAAAAATAATGATTTCAATATTTTTAATTATTTATTCAGTCTTGTGGGGGCGGGCATATGAGATCAAATTTAAACCTTTGATTTCTGTCCCGCTCCCATTTATTTATTTGTAAAATTTATGCATTAGATCCAATAAGTTGAACTATTAGAATTTCAAATATATTTAGTTATAATAAAGAGAATGAAAAATAATACATACACCGTCATAAAATGTAATCAATAACATACAAGTAAAACAGTGTAATTAACAGTAAGGTGGTTATCGTCATGGCAATGACAAATGAGGAAAAATTTAAAATCCTAGCTGACCAAATTAAAATTGCAGAGCATTTGGATTCTGACATATTAACACAAAGTGAGTTAACCCGTGTAGACGTTAAAACAGTGGATCGTTCATGGGTGTTTCAAATTACATTCCCATATTTTTTAGCAATAGAAGATTACCTACTTTTCACAAGTGCAATTACTGAAGAATTTAAAACAATTGCAGACGTAAAATGTAATATCACGATAAAAGATACAGCAAATCAAGATGAATTTGCCATAAAATATTTTAGTCATTGTATTGATCAAACAAAGTTGTCACCAAAGGTTAAAGGACAATTAAAACAAAAACGATTAATTATGTCGGGTGATGTGCTGAAAGTGATGTGTCAAAACGATGTTGAACGTGATCATTTTGATAAAGCCTGTAATGGTAGTTTAATTGCAGCCTTTCAACAGTGTGGGTTTAATATTAGTAAGGTCGTTTTTGAAACAGATAGTGCAGTAAATGATGGCGATTTAGCTTCATTGGAAGCACATATCCAAGAAGAAGATGAGAAAAGTGCACGTGAAGCAACTGAAAAGTTAGAAAAAATGAAAGCTGAAAAGGCAAAACAACAAGATAATAATGAAAGTTCAGTTTCAAAATGCCAAATTGGGAAACCGATTCAAGTTGAAAATGTCCGTCCAATAGACTCAATTATTGAAGAAGAATTTAAAGTTGCCGTAGAAGGCGTTATTTTTGATATTAATTTAAAAGAGTTAAAGAGTGGCCGTCATATTGTAGAATTAAAAGTAACGGATTATACAGATTCACTAGTGTTGAAAATGTTTACACGTAAGAATAAAGATGACTTAGCCCATTTTAAAGCATTAAGTGTTGGTAACTGGGTACGTGCACAAGGGCGTATCGAAGAAGATACATTTGTGCGTGATTTAGTTATGATGATGTCTGACATTGAAGAGATTAAAAAAGCGACGAAACAAGATAAGGCAGAAGATAAGCGGGTTGAGTTCCATTTGCATACGTCAATGAGTCAAATGGACGGTATTCCGAATATCTCAGCATATGTAGATCAAGCTGCCAAGTGGGGGCATAAAGCTATCGCCGTAACCGATCATAATGTTGTCCAAGCCTTTCCAGATGCACATGCTGCCGCAGAAAAAAATGGCATTAAAATGATTTATGGTATGGAAGGTATGCTTGTAGATGATGGCGTTCCTATTGCATACAAGCCCAAAGATTGTGATTTAAAATCAGCAACTTATGTTGTATTCGATGTCGAAACGACAGGATTATCTAATCAATACGACAAAATTATAGAGCTTGCAGCAGTTAAGGTAAAAGATGGCGAAATTATTGATAAATTTGAACGTTTCAGCAATCCACACGAACGCTTATCAGAAACAATTAAAAACTTAACGCATATCTCTGACGATATGTTAGTAGACGCACCAGAAATTGAAGCAGTGCTAACTGAATTCAAAACATGGGTTGGCGATGCAATCTTTGTTGCGCATAACGCGTCATTTGATATGGGATTCATTGATACAGGTTATGAACATGTAGGTATTGGCGCCTCAACGAATGGTGTTATAGATACCTTAGAGTTGTCTCGAACAATTAATACTGAATATGGTAAACATGGGTTGAATTTCTTAGCTAAAAAATATGGTGTTGAATTAACACAACATCATAGAGCGATATATGATACAGAAGCGACTGCATATATGTTTATAAAAATGCTGAAGCAACTTGAATCGCTAGGGGTTCATAATCATCAAGATATCAATACATCATTATCGAATGAAGATGCTTATAAACGCGCGCGACCAAATCATGTGACGCTGATTGTCCAAAATCAAGAAGGTTTAAAAAACCTGTTTAAAATTGTGAGTGCCTCATTGGTACAATATTATTATCGTACACCTAGAATACCGCGTTCATTATTAGATGAGCATAGAGAAGGCATCCTTGTGGGATCAGCATGTGATGAAGGTGAAGTTTTTACTGCGGTGATGCAAAAAGATCAATCTCAGGTGGAGCGTATAGCAAAATATTATGATTTTATAGAAGTTCAACCACCAGCACTTTATCAAGATTTAATCGATAGAGAATTAGTAAGAGATAATGAAACACTACATGAAATATATAATCGTTTGATACGTGCAGGAGATGTGAATAATATTCCGGTTATCGCCACAGGTAATGCACATTATTTAAACGAACATGATGCTATTGCACGAAAAATACTTATCGCTGCGCAACCTGGTAATCCATTAAATCGTTCTACTTTACCTGAAGCGCATTTTAGAACAACTGATGAAATGTTAGACGAATTACACTTTTTAGGTGAGGAAAAAGCATATGAACTTGTGGTGCAGAATACAAATGATTTAGCTGACAAAATAGAACGTGTTGTACCTATTAAAGATGAATTGTATACCCCAAGAATGGAAGGCGCCAATGAAGAAATTCGCGAAATGAGTTACGACCATGCCAAAGCACTTTATGGTGAAGATTTACCACAAATTGTAATTGATCGTTTAGAGAAAGAATTAGAAAGTATTATTGGGAATGGTTTCTCAGTAATATACTTAATCTCTCAAAGATTAGTTAAAAAATCATTAAATGATGGTTATTTAGTTGGTTCTCGTGGGTCTGTTGGTTCTAGTTTTGTAGCAACCATGACTGAAATTACCGAAGTGAATCCATTGCCACCGCATTATATTTGTCCAGATTGTAAACAAAGTGAATTCTTTGATGATGGTTCTGTCGGTTCGGGATTCGATTTACCAGATAAAAAATGTGAAACATGTGGTTGTGATTTAATTAAAGAAGGCCAAGATATCCCGTTCGAGACATTCCTTGGATTTAAGGGAGATAAAGTACCTGATATTGATTTAAACTTTAGTGGTGAATATCAGCCTGAAGCTCATAATTATACGAAGGAATTATTTGGAGAAGACAAAGTATTCCGCGCCGGTACAATAGGTACCGTTGCCGAAAAAACCGCTTTTGGTTTTGTCAAAGGCTTCTTGAATGACCAAGGTATTCATAAACGAGGTGCAGAAATAGATAGACTGGTTAAAGGTTGTACTGGTGTTAAACGTACGACAGGGCAACATCCAGGTGGTATTATCGTTGTTCCTGATTATATGGACATTTATGATTTTACACCTGTTCAATTTCCAGCGGATGATCAAGGTTCATCTTGGATGACGACGCATTTTGATTTCCATTCAATTCATGATAATGTCTTAAAATTAGACATTCTGGGACACGATGATCCAACTATGATACGTATGTTGCAAGATTTATCAGGAATTGATCCTAAAACCATTCCTGTAGATGATAAGGAAACGATGGGCATATTCAGTTCACCAGATCCACTAGGTGTTACTTCAGAAGAAATATTATGTAAGACAGGAACGTTTGGTGTACCAGAGTTTGGTACAGGCTTTGTTAGACAAATGTTAGAAGATACGAAGCCCACAACATTTTCAGAGTTAGTCAGAATTTCAGGTCTATCACATGGTACAGATGTATGGTTAGGTAATGCACAGGACTTAATACGTTCTGGTAAATGTGATTTAGCAAGTGTTATATGTTGTCGTGATGATATCATGGTTTACCTAATGTACAATGGATTGGAACCTTCGCTAGCCTTTAAAACAATGGAATTTGTACGTAAAGGTAAAGGTTTAACGGATGACATGGTAGAAGCTATGGTTGATAATGAGGTGCCAGACTGGTATTTAGATTCCTGTAGAAAGATTAAATACATGTTCCCTAAAGCCCATGCTGCTGCCTATGTATTGATGGCTGTACGTATTGCTTATTTCAAAGTGCATTATCCTTTATACTATTACGCAAGTTACTTTACAGTACGAGCGTCTGATTTTGATTTGATTTCTATGATTAAAGATAAAGAAAGTATACGTAATACGGTAAATGACATGTATTCTCGCTATATGGATTTAGCTAAGAAAGAAAAAGATACATTAACAGTACTAGAAATTATGAACGAAATGGCCCAACGAGGCTATCGTATGCAACCAATTAGCTTAGAGAAAAGTAAAGCATTTGAATTTATAATTGAAGGTGAAACTTTAATCCCTCCATTTATTGCGGTGCCAGGTTTAGGTGAAAACGTTGCTCAAAGAATCGTAGATGCTCGTGAAGAGGGGCCATTCTTATCTAAAGAAGATTTAAATAAAAAAGCAGGATTATCTCAAAAAGTTATTGAATATTTAGATGAACTGGGTTCATTACCTAATTTACCTGATAAAGCACAACTATCCATATTTGATATGTGAGAAGGACATTTTTTGAAAATGATTTTCTAAAGCATTTTTGTTGTAAAAGCGCTGTTTTAGTAGAAAACAAACAACCCAATCGAACATCATTTTATTAAATTAATTCTGAGCTAGGTGATTAGTAAGTTGTCATTGTGCCTTTTAACAAATATAGTTATTTGTATAGAAAATGAACATATGGTATAATGATAGTGCTTAAAAAATTAGACTCAGGCAGAAAGAGTGGGCATAATACCCGCTCTTTTCTATTTGCCATAAAAGGAGGTCAGCATGAGTAAAATAACTGAGCAAGTTGAAACCATCATTCAACCTGTCCTTAACGACTTAAATTTTGAATTAGTAGAAGTTGAGTTTACCAAAGAAGGAAAAGACCATTTTTTAAGAGTATCTATTGACAAAGAAGGCGGCGTAGATCTAAACGATTGTGCGTTAGCTTCTGAAAAAATCAGCGAAGTAATGGACGCAGAAGATCCTATTCAAGAAATGTATTATTTAGATGTTGCGTCGCCTGGTGCTGAGAGACCAATTAAAAAAGAAAAAGATTTCCAAAATGCAGTAACAAAACCAGTTTTTGTATCATTATATGCACCAATTGAAGGTTCTAAAGAATGGCTAGGTATTTTACAATCTGTTGATGAGGAACTAATTGTTATGGAAGTCAAAGAAAAAGCTAAAACAAAGGAAATTGAAATACCGAGAAATAAAATCGCAAAAGCACGTCATGCTGTAATGATATAACGTGATGAGGAGGATGATAAGTCGTGTCAAGTAATGAATTATTATTAGCTACTGAATACTTAGAAAAAGAAAAAAAGATTCCTAGAGAAGTATTAATTGACGCTATCGAAGCAGCATTAATCACTGCTTACAAAAAGAACTACGATAGTGCTAGAACTGTTCGCGTAGAATTAAATATGGATCAAGGTAGTTTTAAAGTGATTGCTCGTAAAGAAGTAGTTGAAGAATCTATGGACGATAGAGAAGAAATCAGTTTAGACACTGCATTAGTAAAAAATCCAGCATATGAAATTGGTGATATCTATGAAGAAGATGTTACACCAAGTGACTTTGGGCGTGTAGGTGCCCAAGCAGCAAAACAAGCTGTCATGCAACGACTGCGTGATGCAGAACGTGAAATTCTTTATGATGAATTTATTGATAAAGAAGATGACATTGTAACTGGATTAATTGATAGAGTAGACCATAGATATGTTTATGTAAATTTAGGACGTACTGAAGCAGTACTATCTGAAGCAGAAAGAAGCCCAAACGAAAGCTACATCCCTAACGAAAGAATTAGAGTGTACGTCAATAAAGTAGAACAAACGACAAAAGGGCCGCAAATTTATGTTTCTAGAAGCCATCCTGGTTTATTAAAACGATTATTTGAACAAGAAGTGCCAGAAATATTTGACGGTACAGTAATTGTTAAGTCAGTAGCACGTGAAGCAGGTGATCGTTCTAAGATTAGTGTTCATTCTGATAATCCTGATATTGATGCGGTTGGTGCATGTGTTGGAGCAAAGGGCGCTCGTGTTGAAGCGGTCGTTGAAGAACTAGGCGGCGAAAAAATTGATATTGTGCAATGGAGTGAAGACCCTAAAGTATTTGTTAAAAATGCATTAAGTCCATCGCAAGTATTACAAGTTATTGTAGATGAAGCAAACCAATCAACTGTCGTTGTTGTACCTGATTATCAATTGTCATTAGCAATTGGTAAACGTGGTCAAAATGCGCGTTTAGCAGCCAAATTAACAGGTTGGAAGATTGATATTAAATCAGAAACAGATGCAAGAGCGGCAGGTGTCTACCCAGTAGATGAAACAGCAATCATAGAAGATGAAATAGAACAAGAACAAGTCGATGATGATGTTGAATCTGAAATTGTTGATGAGGAAGCAGTTGCTTCTGAATCACTACAAAATGAAGCTGTTGACTTAGATGACGAAGACGCAGAAAAATAAATTGGAGTGGATACTTTATGAAAAAGAAAAAAATTCCAATGCGTAAATGTATATTATCAAATGAAATGCACCCTAAAAACGATATGATTAGAGTTGTTATCAATAAAGATAATCAAATTTTTGCTGATGCGACAGGTAAACAACAAGGCCGTGGTGCATATGTATCAAAAGATGTTAAATTAGTAGAAGAAGCGCAACAAAAAGGTGTTTTAGAAAAATATTTTAAAGCTGATGCAGACACATTAGAGCCTGTTTATAAAGAAATTATACGTCTTATTTATCGTGAAGAGATACCTAAATGACCAAAGAAAAAATCGTAAATTTTTTAGGATTAGCAATGCGTGCTGGAAAAGTAAAAACAGGCGAATCAGTTATCTTAAATGATTTGAAGAAGAACAAACTAAAGCTCGTAATTATTGCAACAGATGCTTCTGATAACACAATTAAAGTGATACAGAACAAATGTGAAAGTTACCATATATCATTACGCATATTTGGAACGAGAGCTGAATTAGGACAAGCTTTAGGTAAAGCAGAACGTGTAAACATTGGAATCACTGATCAAGGCTTTGCTAAAAAGTTATTGTCAATGATTGATGAATATCGTAAGGAGTGACTATATGAGTAAAAAAAGAATTTACGAATACGCAAAAGATTTAAAAATAAAAAGTAAAGAAATTATCGATGAATTAAATAAGATGGACGTTGAGGTAACGAGCCATATGCAAACGTTAGAAGACGAGCAAATTAAAGCATTAGATAAAATTTATAAACCAGAAAAAGCGAAACAAACAGAACAAGCTGAGAAACAACAACAAAATAATCAAAACAAACAACAATCAGCCAATAATAAAGGCAACCAGAACAATCAAGGTAATAAAGGCAATCAAAATACCAACAATAATAAGCCTAACAATAAGAAAAATAATAAAAACAACAAGAATAATAAAAACAATAAAAACAACAAGCAGCCGAAACAAGAAGAACCAAAAGAAATACCATCGAAAATTACGTATCAAGATGGCATAACGGTTGGCGAACTTGCTGAAAAATTAAATGTTGATTCATCAGGTATTATTAAAAAATTATTCTTATTAGGTATTATGGCTAATATTAATCAATCTTTAGATGATGAAACGTTAGAACTGATTGTAGACGATTATGGTGTTGAATTAGAAAAAGAAATCGTTGTAGATGAAGAAGATTTAGCGATTTATTTTGATGATGAAACGGAAGATGAGCATGCAATAGAACGTCCAGCAGTTGTTACAATCATGGGGCATGTTGACCATGGTAAAACAACATTGCTTGACTCTATCCGTCATACGAAAGTGACAGCTGGTGAAGCTGGTGGTATTACACAGCATATTGGCGCATATCAAATTGAGAATGATGGTAAAAAAATTACATTCCTTGATACACCTGGACACGCGGCATTCACAACCATGCGTGCGCGTGGTGCACAAGTTACCGATATTACGATACTTGTAGTAGCTGCTGATGACGGGGTAATGCCTCAAACAATTGAAGCTATTAATCATGCTAAAGAAGCGGAAGTACCAACGATTGTTGCTGTAAATAAAATCGATAAACCAACTTCAAATCCGGATCGTGTGATGCAAGAATTAACAGAATACGGTTTGATTCCTGAAGATTGGGGTGGCGATACAATTTTCGTTCCACTTTCAGCATTAAGTGGCGATGGTATTGAAGATTTATTAGAAATGATTGTACTTACTTCAGAAGTACAAGAATTAAAAGCTAATCCAGAAAAAAATGCAGTGGGTACAGTGATTGAAGCTGAATTGGATAAATCACGTGGACCATCTGCTTCATTATTAGTCCAAAACGGAACGCTAAATGTTGGCGATTCTCTTGTAGTTGGAAATACGTATGGCAGAATTCGTGCAATGGTAAATGATTTAGGACAACGAATTAAAACCGCTGGCCCATCTACGCCGGTTGAAATTACAGGTATAAATGATGTGCCACAAGCTGGTGACAGATTTGTTGTATTTAAAGATGAAAAACAAGCGAGACGTATTGGTGAAGCACGCCATGAAGCGAATGTAATGCAACAACGTCAAGAAAGTAAAAGTGTTTCATTAGATAACTTGTTTGAACAAATGAAACAAGGTGAAATGAAAGATCTTAATGTAATCATTAAAGGTGATGTTCAAGGTTCAGTAGAAGCACTTGCTGCATCATTAATGAAGATAGACGTAGAAGGTGTTAATGTACGTATTATTCACACTGCTGTTGGCGCAATTAACGAATCAGACGTCACATTAGCTAATGCATCTAATGGTATTATTATCGGTTTCAACGTTCGCCCAGATACTGGAGCAAAACGTGCAGCTGATACTGAAGGTGTAGACATGCGTTTACACCGTGTTATCTACAATGTTATAGAAGAAATTGAATCAGCTATGAAAGGTATGCTTGATCCTGAATTTGAAGAACAAGTTATAGGACAAGCAGAAGTTCGTCAAACGTTTAAAGTCTCTAAAGTTGGTACAATCGCTGGTAGTTATGTTATTGATGGTAAAATCACACGTAATGCAGGCGTTCGTGTCATTAGAGATGGTGTTGTGCAATTCGAAGGAGAGCTAGACACATTGAAGCGTTTCAAAGATGATGCTAAAGAAGTAGCCCAAGGCTATGAGTGCGGTATCACAATTGAAAAATACAATGACCTAAAAGAAGGCGACATTATTGAAGCTTTCGAAATGGTAGAAATTAAAAGATAAATTATAATAAAACCACGCATTTTAAAAAATGCGTGGTTCAGACTGTCGACAAAGTCTACGACTTTGTTGGCAGTTTTTTTATGCACGCTTTCCGCGGGCACTGCCTTAGCCTGTAGTCTTCGGCTAGTGCTATTCCCGCAGGAGTCGGCATAAATCACTGCCAATATTACACAAAAAATATTATAATATATGTAAATTAAACAGTGGTGGTGTTTATTATGTTGAATAAATCAATTGATAAAAGAGATCAATATGAAATGATTTCTATCTCTGAATTAGTCCCTAATAATCATTTATTACGTAAAGTCGATACGATATTAGATTTAAATTTTGTGTATGAACTTGTCGAAGACAAATATTGCCTTGATAATGGTAGACCATCTATAGATCCTGTTATTTTAGTAAAAATATT
>NZ_MRZN01000030.1 GCF_002614725.1 Staphylococcus edaphicus
GGAGCAAGCTCCTTATCTGTTCGCTCGACTTGCATGTATTAGGCACGCCGCCAGCGTTCATCCTGAGCCAGGATCAAACTCTCCATAAATGAATTATGATGTTTGATTAGCTCATAAAATACTAATTTGTGTTATCTCTAACACTTGTTTTGAACCAACAATTTAATGTTGCGTTCGGAATTAACGTTGACATATTGCAATTCAGTTTTCAATGTTCATTAAAATTTCTATATTGGAGCGGGTGATGGGAATCGAACCCACAACATCAGCTTGGAAGGCTGAGGTTTTGCCATTAAACTACACCCGCTTATTAAATTAAAGGTATTTGATGCGGCCGAGAGGATTTGAACCTCCACGGGAATACTCCCACTAGGCCCTCAACCTAGCGCGTCTGCCGTTCCGCCACGGCCGCTTAGCAAAACGGTTAAAATGTTTTTATTCATTAAGTAACAAATATCATTGTAATATATATTTAACCTTTTGTCAATAACTTTTTAAAGCAAAATTAACAAAATTAATGTTCTCTTAACTTAGGTTGCTATTAATTTCGCAACGTTTAATATCATATAATATATTTCTTTTATCGTCAATAAAAAAAGTAAACTAAAAAGAGTAAAATAACAACATAAAGTCTTTTGATCATCCTATCATGTTAAAGTACACCGCATTCCAAATTTATTTCCCATAATCTCTCCTTTAATTTACTGTATTGCGGGTAATTTATATAAAAAAACGAATCCTTATCGTCATATGTTTCGATAAAGATTCGCTATAAAAATTTATTAAATTTTAAGTTGTACCAATTTCCCATTACATTGTCCACATGCCATTTTACTCGTATTAACTTTTCTTATTCTTGGGAATTTAGATAAGCATTGTTGACATTGGTATATATAGTTTACACGATCCTCATATTTTTCTATTGCAGAACAAAATCTTGGTGCACCTGTTTGTTGGCTAAGCATTTTAAAGTCTTGGTCTTTATGTTGGTATCCTTTTCCTTGCAAGTGCAGATGATAATGACATAACTCATGCTTGATAATATCTATAATGGCCGATTCACCAAACTTATTGAATTGCTTTTCATTAATCTCTATATTATGAGATTTTAGTAAGTAGCGGCCTCCAGTTGTTCTTAAACGTTTATTAAAATAAACCTGATGTTTAAATGGGCGACTAAAATATTTTAGTGATAGTTCTTCTGTTAATGACTGTAGTGCTACATTATCCATGCGGATCAATCATCGTTAGTGATACTTTACCTTTTTTATCGTCTATATCTAATATCCATACATCTACAATATCACCGACACTAACGATGTCCATTGGATTCTTCACAAACTTCTTCGAAAGTTTTGAAACATGTACAAGTCCATCTTGTTTTACACCTATATCTACAAATGCGCCAAAATCTACTACATTTCTAACTGTACCACTAAGTTTCATATTTTTACTTAAGTCTTCTATAGATAGTACATCTGATTTTAAAATAGGGGTTTCGAATTCATCTCTCGGATCTCTATTTGGTGCAATTAATGATTTTATAATATCTTCAAGCGTTGGTTGACCAATATTCAACTCTTCTGCCATTGCACTTACATCAATCTTATTTAATGCTACTTTAAGCTGTTCTGACCCCAAGTCTTTTGTAGTCATTCCTATTTGTATTAATAGTTGGTTTGCTACATTATAACTTTCTGGATGAATTGAAGTATTATCTAGAGGTTCTTCACCCCCTACAATTCTCATAAAACCAATACTCTGTTCAAATGTTTTCGCACCTAATCTTTTAACTTTAGCAATCTCTTTATTATGTGTTATAGCGCCATTTTCTTCTCTATAATTTATTATATTTTGTGCGATAGTTGGCGTTAACCCCGATACATATTGTAATAATGAGCGTGATGCAGTATTTACATCCACCCCTACTTGGTTTACTGCAGTTTCAACCACGAAAGATAAAGCACCTTCTAGAGATTTTTGATTTACATCATGCTGATATTGGCCAACACCAATAGATTTAGGGTCTATCTTCACTAATTCACTAAGTGGGTCTTGCACTCTTCTCCCTATTGAAACGGCACTACGTTCTTCGACTTGAAAATCTGGAAATTCACTTCTTGCTATTTCCGAAGCAGAGTATACAGATGCTCCCGCTTCATTAACGATAATAAATTGAACATTCAAGTTATGTTCTTGGATCATCGTTGCAACGAATTGTTCAGTTTCACGACTAGCAGTACCATTGCCAATTGCAACCAATTCTACATCATAAGTTTTAACAAAGTTCACAAATATTTTTTCAGCATCTTCTTTTTTATTTATTGGTGGATGAGGATACATTACGCCTTTTGCAATAAAAGTACCAAATGGATTAATGACTGCAAGTTTACATCCAGTTCTAAAAGCTGGGTCCACACCAAGTATTTGCTTACCTTTCATTGGCGGTTGTAATAACAAATTCCTCAAGTTTTCACTGAATACATCTATAGCATGATTTTCGGCTTTTTCAGTTAAATCACTTCTGATTTCTCTTTCGATAGATGGCATAATTAACCTTTTCAAACTATCTTTAATAGCATCTATAATGATATATGTTCCATCATGTTGAGATAAAATCTCTCTTTTTCTAATATAATTTTCAATCCCTTGTGTATCTATCTCTATTTTAACTGATAAGACTTTTTCTTTTTCTCCCCTATTTACCGCTAATACTCTGTGATTAGCAATTTTCTTTATAGGTTCAACATAATCATAGTACATTGAAAAAATCTCTTTTTCATCTTCAGCATTCTTTTTCTTTTGAGTTACAATATGCCCATGCTGAAAAGTATCTTTAAGAATTTTACTTCTATATTTAGGTTCATCTGAAACGACTTCAGCAATAATGTCTTGTGCACCCTTAATCGCTGCTTCTACACTTGGAACCTCATCATTTATATATTGAGCTGCTTTTGTTTCAACAGATTCATCAATATTTGCTTGTTGTAACCATTGTGCAAAAGACTCTAATCCTTTACGTTTTGCTTCCGTTGCCCTTGTTTTCTTTTTTTGCTTAAAAGGTCTGTATAAATCTTCTACTCTTTGTAATTTTGTTTGTTTTAAAATATCATTTTTTAAATCTGGAGTGAGAAGTCCTTGTTCTTCTATATTATGTATAACTTCTTCTTTTCTTTTTTGCAGATTGACCATATATTGATATTCATCATCAATGTTCTTAATTTCTACCTCATCTAAACCACCTGTTTGTTCTTTTCTGTAACGTGCGATAAAAGGCACTGTATTTTTATCTTCTAATAAAGTTAGAACAGCATTGATTTGTTTGGTTGTGAAATTATATTTATCTCTTATTGATTGAATTAGGTTATTATCCATAAAATCCTCCGCTCATCATTGTGTAAATCACTTTTGCTAATAAATACATTCTAACATATCTAAGTTTAATCTTTATTCTATATTCATCCATACTAATAATAAAAGCAGATTTCCATAAAATAAGAAATCTGCCATTTGTATTAATTCAATTTATTTATTTGCTGCCTCTTGTAATTTCTTAATTGCTGTTCTTTGCAGCCTAGAAACATGCATTTGACTTAAGCCAATTCGTTCACCTGTTTCCTTTTGGCTCAATCCCTCAATAAAAGTACATTGAATAATTTGTCTTTCTCGTTCTGTTAGAATTGGTAGTATCTTTTCCAATATCATTCGTTTTTCTGTTAAATCATAATTTTCATCTTGTTGACCCATG
The DNA here is from genome assembly GCF_002614725.1 of Staphylococcus edaphicus. GTDB lineage: Bacteria > Bacillota > Bacilli > Staphylococcales > Staphylococcaceae > Staphylococcus > Staphylococcus edaphicus. The sequence goes on from NZ_MRZN01000030.1 coordinate 3,749, forward strand.
ATATCTAATAAAGTCACTGTTGAACCGTCTTTATCTGCTTCAATCGAGTGATCTACACTCAAGGCATTATAACTTTGCCCCATTTCCATTGCTTCAAGTACATCTTCTTCATTTACTTCTAAACGGTCAGCAATTTCAGAAATAGAAGGTGAGCGTTCAAGCTCGTTTGTTAATTCATCGGTAACTTTCTTGATTCTTGGACCAATTTCTTTAATTCTCCTAGGTACATGGACACTCCATGTTTTATCACGTAAATAGCGTTTAATCTCACCAATCACAGTTGGTACTAAAAAGGCTTCAAACTTTCTATCAAAGGACAAGTCAAATCGATTAATTGCACCGATTAAACCAACCATACCAACCTGAACGAGGTCTTCATGATGAGATTGACCTTTAGAATATTTATATGCCAATGATTCGATTAATTTTCTGTAATGTCTTACAAGTTTATCTTATGCACTTGTGTTTTCATTATTTTGATGCTGCATAATCCATTGGTTTATTTGTTCAGGTGATACATCATTAACTGATTTCGACTCTCTCGCCATTATTTCGCACCTGCTCTTTTTTAATATACTTTATCATACTGATTGTCACACCTGATTGTTTATCAACTGTAACTTCATCCATTAAAGATTCAATTAAAAACAGACCCAGACCGCCTTCTCTCAGGAAATCTATGTTTTCATTTTCTTTATATGGTCCTAGTTGTGCTTTTGTTTCTTCGTAATCGAAACTCTCACCCTGATCAGAAATTATAATTTTGATTTTGTCATCAAAAATTTCAAAACAAAGATTTATCATACCTACATCGTTTGGATCATCTTTATAAGCATGTTTTACTGCATTGGTAACTGCTTCACTAACAGCAATCTTAGCATCTTCTATGTCATCATAAGATGCACCTGCTCTTGAAAATACACCGGACAATGTTAAACGTATTAAACTCACATATTCTGCGGATGCTGGTAAACGCATTTCTATATAATCTTGTTTAATTTGCATGTTATTCGACCTCCGTTCCTTCATTAACATGCATCAAATCTTTTAATCCAGTTATATCAAAAAGACGACTTATTCGATCTGAAACACCTAATATATATAATTCTTTATCATTTTGGTTTAACGCTTTTAATGTGCCTACAAACAAACCTAACCCTGTTGAATCCATATAACTCACATTTTCTAAGTTCACATAAATATCGTGAGTTCCTGCTTGTCTCATCGGAACTAAGACTTCTTCTAATTCAGGAACTGTATAAACATCCAGTTCGCCACCAACTTTTACCTCATAATGTGAATCATGAGTCACAGTTTCAATATTAAGGTTCATAACATTACACTCCTAATTATATTCTCATTAATACATTTTATACCCAAAATTTTAAAATTTAAATCTAAACAGTAAAAACTAATTTACTCTTTTGATAATTAATATAGTTAAATCATCTCTTTTGTCTGGGTTTTGTATTTTCAAAATCGCTTCATATAGTAGCTGCACAATATCTTGTGGGTGCATATGTTTATATTTATGAATCATATCTAGCAAATATTGTTTATCTAAAAAATCGCCCGCTTCATTTCTGACTTCTGTTACACCATCTGTAAAAATAATGACTAGGTCGTCAAGATAAATAGGTATTTCTTGTTGCTTATAGCGTGTTTGTTGACTAACGCCTAACACCCTTCCACGAACATCCATTTCTTCAAATGTTTCCTTTTCAGCTCGATAAATATAACCCGGTTCGTGTCCTGCAGAACTACAATATAATAAATGGTTCAATTCTTCATATAATCCATAAAACATAGTAACAAACATATTTTGATTCACGTTTTTTTCAACAACACGGTTTAATCTTTTTAAGCCATCACTCGGTAATTGTGAATGGCCGTATGAATCCATTCCGAATTTAATCATACTCATTGCTAATGCCGCTGGGATACCTTTACCTATCACGTCGGCAACTGCAAAACTCATTGTACCGTCTTTATGGTCAATTAAATTAAAATAGTCACCGCTCACCTTTTGAGCTGCAACTGAAATTACACCGATTTGTATACTGTCAAATTGAGGTATATCTGTTTTTAGCATGGTTTGTTGCAAACGTGAAGCTAAATCTATTTCTTTATCATGATACTGAAGTCGATCGACTAATTGTTTATAATCTCTGTAACTATAACCAAATCCTTTAACAACTTCTTTTAATACATTAAACGATTTTAGAATATGTACTTCACTTAAATTTTGACTTTTTATATATTCTTTATGTATTTGGACAATATCTTCAGGTAATATATCTTTTTTTACTACTTCTTCAGTAAAGCCTTCACACTTTTTTATTAAATCGCTTGTATCACTCGTGTGTAAACTTTCATCAATTAGCGCTTTATATTGATTTTTGAATTCTTCCACGCAATAACTCCTCCTCAAAATGCAAATATAAATCGCATACATTGGATGTAACATAATTATATGTTCTTTATAATCCTCAATAAATCATTCGAACATCAGAATTTTTATAGTTACTTTAAAATGTACTGTAATGTTTTCAAATAAAAATGGCTTTAGCTATTTAAAAAAGCTTTAGGATACCCTAAAGCTTTTAAATTAGACATTCTATTCAAAGGTTACAACCAATTATTAAAAACAATCTTCAATAAAATTGCTTTATTCTACTAATAAATGGTTATTGCATGTTATAGAGAATTGATGCCTAAAATTCACTATCATATTTACTTATTTGAGTAGACCTTTGAAAATCAGGATTTATGACCCCTAATATTATGTAATCCTAAACTTATATCAATGGCATTGTTAACTTCTTTCATTTTTTTGTCAGAAAGGTACGTTAACTTTTCTTTCAGCCTATTCTTGTCTAAAGTCCTAATTTGCTCTAGCAATATAACAGAATCTTTATCCAATTTATATTTACTTTTTTCTATTTCCACATGTGTAGGGATTTTAGCTTTATTTATCCTACCGGTAATTGCAGCTACAATTACGGTAGGACTATATTTATTACCAGTATCATTCTGTATAATAACGACAGGTCTTATTCCCCCTTGTTCAGACCCTTGAACTGGTGATAAATCAGCTAAATAAACGTCGCCACGTCTCATCATTCATTATTATTCTTGGAGCTGATATATACTTCGTTGCAATCACAGGCTTCACATTCAAATGGAAACGCTTCTGCTGCAAGGGAGAGGTTCAAGTCAGCCATTTGAGAATAGCCTTCTTTTAATAGCTGTTCTATACTATGATTTCTACTTTGGTTGAAACTTGCCATGAATAAAGACCTCCATGTAACTAAAATATAAATCTTCAAGATTGGTTGTTAGATATATAATAACAAATTTTCCAAACAGTGACTATACTATTTTAGTAATTCATTACGAATTTCTAGGTCTTTAGTACTATGATAAATGCGCGGAAGCCTTCTACTCAATCGACACAACACTTCATAATTAATGGTTTGTTGTTGATGTGCCAATGCTTCAGCAGATTGAAAACTGTCACTATGATGATCCATGATAATAACCTTATCTCCTGTTTGAATTTCATCAGGAATTTTTATAATTGTTTGATCCATGCAGACTTTTCCAATAACTTCGCATTGAATGCCATTCACATTTACAGAAAAACCTTTCATCATCCTTGGATAGCCATCTGCGTATCCTACGGGAATAATACCAATTTTAGTTGTTTCACCTGCAGTATAAACACTGCCATAACTGACTGATTCACCGGCCTGAAGTGTTTTGGTTTGAACAACTTCACTTATCCACTGAGCACTTGGTTTTAAATGGACTTTCACGTTTGATTTAACATGTTCGGAAGGATAATATCCATATAACGAAATCCCTACTCTGACCGCATTACAAAATTGTGTATCTTTCAGTAAGGCGCCAGCAGAATTTTGTGAATGAATATAATCAGGTTGATCAGCTTGTCCAACAATTTTTTCAAATGTTGCTTGCTGTTGATTCATAGACTCTCCCGGTTCATCTGCACATGCAAAATGGGTAAACACACCTTCAAATATCAACTGACTGTGTTCTTTAATCAACTCAATTACTTCTTTGTATTCTTCTACCGTCTTCATGCCTAATCTACCCATACCCGTGTCTAATTTTAAGTGTATCCATATATCTTTATCATTTGATTCGGGTATTTCTTGTATTGCTTCTACTAACCAAGTCTTTGATGGTACAGTAATCGCAACTCGATGTTGTATTGCTTTATTAATATGATGTGTTGGAATGACACCTAGAACTAAAATTTTGGCGTTAATACCATGCATACGTAATTCAATTGCTTCATCCAAAGTTGCAACAGCAAAAAACTCAGCACCATTGTCCATAAGTTGTCTTGCAATTTTTATGCTTCCAAGTCCATATCCATTTGCTTTTACTACTGGCATAACTGTTTTATTTGGATGCAATTTTTGAAAGACTTGAAAATTTGCAACAATTGCATTTAAATCTACATTTACATATGTCGATCTATAATACTTATCAGACATAAAGTGTGTCCCTCCTATATCAATTCATAACTTATATCATAATTACATTATCTTAATTTTATAACAATATAGATGGGATATCCAAATTTTACATACTGAGAACGTAAATTAAATTTCTAATATAACCTGACTCATTGCATAGTGTTCTGTGTGTGAAATACTCACATGCACTTTATATCCATCAAAATTTATACACGGTTGCCCATTCTCGTTATTAAAACAATCAATATCTGTAAAAGCTACCGTTTTACCTAAACCACTGCCTAACGCTTTACTAAAAGCCTCTTTCGTTGCAAATCTTCCTGCCAAAAATTCCATTTTACGCTGTTCATTATTAAAATGATTAAATTGTTGCTGTTCATTTGCGGTTAAAATACGTTCGATAAGCTTGCTTTGACGTTGATAAAGTTTTTGAATTCTTTCTATTTCAATTAAATCTACTCCTATACCATGTATCATTTGTTACTCCTAACTCACATATAACATATATATTGTACTGTAGTGTTATATGGTTTTAGATTTAATAATTTAATGTTTCTATATCATTATTTTGATTCACTTGTTTAATATTTTGTTTTAGCTTAGCAGCTACATCTTTATTTATAAGTTTAATTTCCGTGTTACCACCAGCAGTGGATAAAGTTAAACTTGCTAATTTATATTTTCTCATTAGAATCCCTTCATGTGTATCAACATTTTGAATTCTGAACAAAGGTATTTTCACAACTTTAACAAACCACAAACCATTTCTAACTGTTATCGTATTATCTTCAACGGCATATTTGAAAATTTTATATCGATATTTAGGTACTAATATCAACTCTACAATGCCATAAATCAATATCAAACCCGTACCACAAATAAGGACCCATTTCATTGTTTCTTGTGCTAACCATTCAAGCCAAATATGGTTTATGAAATAAAGGGCAATCAATAAAATACATAAAATTGCTGTGACGATTAACGCTGATAAGCGCATTACCGTTTTACCTGATTCGTGCATATACTGATAATTACTCATACTGTTCACCTCTTAAATACCAAGTTTGAAGTGATTCTACATGCTGATATGGATTGAATTTCAAGCCAATACCTTCACTACCAGAAGCTTTTGCAATTACAAATTTGAAATTGCCTAAATCACTATTTATTAAAAATGGATTACGTCTTATTTCCATTCCCAAAATCTTATCTTGTTTAAAATAGGAATTTTTAAATCCAAATAACGTCACATTCCGTACTACAAGTTCATCCTTTACTAGTCTCAAACCAGAGAATTTGATTACCAGATAACTATGCAAAATGAGCATTAATATAATGACACCAGCGATTAAAAACACCCATGGTAACCAGAAATAATTGATCACTGCAGCAACGATAATGAGCAATACAGCTTTTTTCCAAAAATATCTATGAAAACCTCTCCACGGCATCCCTATCCTTGCTTCTTCAAAGGACATACTAGGAATTAAATCTTTAATAATTTCAAATGCCTTCTTACGTTTAATGAAAGGTAATATCATCACATGACCATCTAATGAAACATCATCCTTATCCACGTCATTCATATCACTTGTTATAACAAAATGAATAGAGGTATAGCCAAACAACTTTCTAAGAAATGATTGTTTTTCTACGACTGCTTGTACTCTATCAGTTGGGACCGTAATACTTTTAACATTAAAAAGCCCATATTTGATGTTTAATTGGTTCCCATTCTTTGTCACTGTGTAATTAAAATTGCGAACAATAACAATTAATGTTCCGACGACATAACTCACGATTACAATCATCGCAATCATCATTGCAACAATGACAAAAATAGCTTGTGAAATCTGTGAAAATTCATCAGTTATCCAGTTCCACGGAATGATATCTGATAACCCTCCAATAATAGGTGAAAGTGCGGCAAAGGCAACACCAATTGCCCCACTTGTTAACGCCATTAATAATAATTCCTTAAAGTTTAATTTATATAAATATGAAGGCTTGCTTTCCAAATCCGGTTCTTTTTGTTGTTCAGTCATACTGTTGCTTGTTAATTCAGAGTCTGCATCAAGTGCTCCATTTACCGAATCTATGTCATCATTTTTCTCGTTTGTTGAAGAAAGTTCATGTTGCTTTTCCTTTAAAGTTTGTTGTATCCAGTCACTTTGTTTCTTAGAAACTGTATCTAAATCTATACCATCACTTGGCGTTTTAATTTGAAGTTTCACACCGCCAACGATTTGATTTACAATGCCTTGTGATGTGTCTAGTGTTTGTATACGACGTATATTAAGTTCTTTTCTTTCTTTTGTAAAAATACCTGTAGCTAGTACAAAATGATCATTTTCAATCCAATAACGCGTATTATAGACTTTTAATATTTGTGCAATAAAAGAAAATAGGAAAAATATTGTTACTATGCCTGGGAAAATATAAGCATAAATATTTGTGAAATCAAAATCACGAATATTAAATACTAAAAATATAATAATTAAAAATATATTCTGTTTGATTGCTTCAATAACACCTGTTAAGTATGAGATTGGGTGCAATTTTTGAGGACTATACATCATAATCAGCTCCTCTCAAGTAATCAAGGCTTAATGATTCAAACGCTTCTACATCTTTAATACTTAGTATTGGGAATGTTACTTGATGACCAGCAGTAACTAATACGACTTTAGCTAAACCCAAACGCTTTAGAATCGGATTATATTTACGCTCTATAAATTGAGTTCGCTCTATTTTGACGATTTTTTGTGACTTGAAGAAAAAATCACTTTTAACTTCAATATCTTTTTCTCTAATTCTATAGTATGTATAATGATACTTAATCCATGGACCAAGCACAGCATATATTAAATCAAATAAAATACATGCAATAAATATATATATTAAAAACGGCCACCAGTTAAAATGACTCCACAAATATATTAATACGATTGTAACGATCAAATTCACTATAAATTCTAGCCCTTCAATTAAATAATAATATTTCATCGCTTGTCTCGGACTTTTCTTATATAGCTGGTCGTTTGTCATAATTACACTCCTCTGCTAAGATTTCCCCCATTATAACATAGGGGTTGTAACTACTTCATCTTCATTATTAAGTTATTATGCATACAATTTAAATCTAATTAAGCTATATTTTTTATTTTAATAGCAGCATTTAAAAAAACAAAAAAATCACCCCAAATTAATGGAGTGATTAAACCTAAATTTCATATATGATAAATTATTTTATTTTTTATGGTCTGCGAAAGTGCGACCTTTCATTGACTTTTTGTTATTGTTTCTATCAGAAGAAGGTCTTTCATTTTTCTTCTTGTTGTTGAATCCGCCTTTACCTGAACGACGATTTTTATTATCAAACTTGCCACCGCCACGCTTATGGTTGCCACCACCGCGTTTTGGTCCACCTTTACCTTGACGACCTTTGCCACGAGATAATGGTTTTTCAAATGTTAATTGAACATCAACTTCGTCGTTTGATTCAACTAACTCTTGTAATAATGAAGCAATTAAATCTACATCATTATATTCATCAAGTAATTCCGTAGCGATACGTTGTAATCTTGGTTCGTTTTCTCTAGACATCCAGTTTTGCACTTTACCTTTAATATCGTTTTCACGTGCTTTTAACACTTCTTTACGATGCGGTGGTCTTAGAGCTGTCATTTGACGTTTATTCGCTTGTTCAATCTGACGAATATAATCCATTTCGATCGGATTAACAAATGTAATCGCCACACCTTTTTTACCAGCACGTCCTGTACGTCCTATTCTATGTGTATAGCTTTCAGTATCTTGTGGGATATCAAAGTTATATACATGGCTTACACCTGAAATATCAAGTCCTCTTGCTGCAACGTCTGTTGCAACTAGAATATCTAGTTGATCGTTCTTGAATTTTTTCAATACTTCTAAACGTTTCGCTTGGGTGATATCACCATGTAATCCTTCAGCTTTATATCCTTTAGAGATTAACGCACTCGTTAACTCATCTACACGACGTTTTGTACGGCCGAATACAATCGCTAATTCTGGTTGATGTACATCTAAGAAACTTGTAAAAGTATCGAATTTTTCTAATTCTTTTACGATTGTGTAATATTCTTCGATTTGCGGATCTGACATTTCATTATTCATTGTTTTAACAATGACAGGTGATTTCATGAATTGTTGAACCAATGTTTGAATTGCTTTAGGCATTGTAGCTGAGAACAACATAGTCTGACGTTGTTCAGCTGGTATTTTGTCCATGATGAATTTCATATCATCGATGAATCCCATGTTCATCATTTCATCCGCCTCATCTAAGATAAGCGTATGGATGTCATTTGTTTTTAAAGTACGACGGTTCAAGTGATCAATTACACGACCAGGCGTACCAACAACAATTTGAGGGCCTTTTTTCAATGATTTAATTTGGCGATCTATTGGCATACCACCAAATACTGTAACAACTTGTACGTTTTGACCTTTAGCGAATGCTTTTAATGACTCAGCAACTTGCATTGCCAATTCTCTTGTTGGCGCAAGTATTAATGATTGTACGCCTTCTTGGTCAGCCACTTTTTCAATTAATGGGATACCAAACGCACCTGTTTTACCTGTTCCTGTTTGCGCTTGGCCAAGAACATCTTTGCCTTCTAAGGCAAGAGGGATACTCTCTTTTTGAATAGGAGTGGCCTCATCGAACCCCATGGATTGTAGGGTTTCTGCCATCTTATCTGAGATCCCTAATTCTTTAAAATTTTGCAATATAATTCTCCTTTATTTATCTGTATTTCTATACATATATGTTCACTTAAGTTTCTTCAACTTCTTTATAGTACCACCTCAAGTGCATAATCGCAATAAAGCAAATTAGATTAAATTCAATGAATCGCTTGTTAAGTATGCTTTTCAACTTATTACAAATACTGAAATACATAGGTTGTAAGCGTTTAATTGATTTTTTTAATAATACTTTTTACTTTTTGAAAAAAATTTGTTAATTTATTTATTCAGTTAATTTTCAGATTATTTCACTTGATACAAATATCTAGCAGCTTCTATAAATGAGTTGGTGCTATAAGTTATAATTCATAACCAAAAATATTATTCCCACTTATTGTCTATTTTATTCATCTTTTTATTATAATTTAAAAGTAGTTGTATCATGAAAAATGGTTGGATTTTTATTATTAGTGCAGGAACATCACATTTTAAATAATTAAGAGTCCGAGAGATTTTTGTATGCCTCGGACTCTTCCTGTTCAACTTTTTTAAATAGATTCAGTATCAAAAAACGTTAGGCACTGTTTAAATCAAAGCCTCAACCACTTCTTCTAATTTCATTCCTCTTGAACCTTTTACTAATATTTTATCATTCTCTTGAACAAACGATTTTAATGAATCAATTAGTTTTGGTTTTTCTTTAAAATGCGTTGCCTTATACACATACACTTTCCCAACATTGCTAATATGTGCTGCTTCATCTCCAAAAGTAAATAACGCAGTGATATCTTTGTCCTCTAAATATTGACCGACCCTTTCGTGCATCATTTGGCTATCAGGTCCTAATTCTAATACATCACCAAGTACTAAAATTTTTCTACCTTCCATACCGGATAATGTATCGATAGCCGCTTTCATACTTGTTGGACTAGCATTATAAGCATCATTAATCACTAGCATTTGATCACTCGTATAATGTTGTTCCATTCTCATACCTGTAAGAACGACATGCTTCAAATTATTGAAAATCGTTTCATATGATAAACCTAATCTTTTTCCAACGGCAATGGCGATTGTAGCATTTTTCATATTATGTTCGCCTAAGATAGGAAGTTCAAATTGTTCATTATTGTTAATAGTGAATGCAATACCTTCATCCTTGATTGAATCAATACAACTAACTAGTGTATTATCGGAATTTTTACCGATACTAACTAAATCAATCTCTGTTAATGCTTCAGCATATGGCTTAAGCAGTGGTTCATCTCCATCATATATGAATAAGCCACCCGGTTTTAAACCAAGCGTAATTTCTGCTTTGGCTTTAGCAATGCCTTCTCTAGAGCCTAAATCTTGCATATGTGACTCTCCAATATTCGTGATAATAGCAATATCAGGTTGTGCAATTTCAGATAATAATTCAATTTCATGAAAACCAGACATTCCCATTTCAAGGATTGAAATCTCCGTATCAATATCCAATTGTAAAATAGTTAATGGCATCCCTATTTCATTATTGTAATTACCTTGTGTTTTTTTAACATTAAATTGAGGTTTCAAGACACTTTCAATCATATCTTTAGTCGTTGTCTTACCATTAGAACCTGTAACCGCAATGACTTGAGGATTAACAAATTCCAAATAGGCCTTTGCTAATTGTTGTAATGCTTCTAATGTATCGTCTACCCAAATGATAGGCCCCTCAACGTCATTCTCTAATGGGATCCCTTTTTGGTAAAATGCCGCGCCCGCACCATCTTTAAGGGCTTGCGCAACATATTTATGGCCATCTACATGTTCACCTTTAAAAGGAATAAATAAATTTTGATTGTGTATTTCGCGTGAATCAATAGAAACACCTTTAATACCGTGATCCATGAATTCATTTTCTATTTCACACGGAATCCATGTTTTAATTTGTTCTAACGTTACTTCGATCATAATTTATTCGCCTCAGTCAATTTTGTATTTATTTTGTTTCTTATCTTCATGTTTTTCTTTTGCTAATTCAATTAATTTTTTAATTAAATCAGAATATGAAACACCCATGTTTTCCCAAAGGCTTGGGTACATACTAAATGCTGTAAATCCAGGCATAGCATTAGTTTCGTTTATAAAAATTTGGTTATCTTCCTTAACAAAAAAGTCTGCTCGTAGCAAACCTGAACAATCTGTTGCTTTGAATGCTTCTACTGCCATATTTCTTAATGTCATTTGAACTTCTTCATCAAGGTCAGCTGGAATATCTAATTTTATTTTTCCATCTTTATACTTAGCCTTATAATCATAGAATGCAACTTCTTTAATCACTTCACCAGGCCATGTAGTTTCTGGATAATCGTTGCCGAGTACGGCCACTTCAATTTCACGTGCTTCAATTCCTTGTTCAATCACCAACTTACGGTCAAATTGAAATGCTTCTTCAATACCTTTTTTTAGTTCCTCTTCATTATTACACTTACTAATACCTACACTAGAACCTAAATTTGCTGGTTTGACAAACACTGGATATTCTAACTTATCATGAACTAATTTTAATATATTACCTTCATATTTGTGATATTCGCTTCTTAAAAAGCTAACATATGGCAATTGCGGTAAGCCTCTATGCGCAAATAATTGTTTCATTACTAATTTATCCATTGAACTTGAGGCAGCTAAAACACCATTACCTACATACGGTATATCTAAAACTTCAAATAACCCTTGTATTGTACCATCTTCACCATTTGGTCCATGTAATAAAGGGAACACCGCACTATATGCATTTCCAGTACTACCTTGACTTAATAATTTAGAAATTTCACCCGCTTCAATATCTGGTAAACGCAACGTGTTGATATCATTTATAGTATCTATGATGTTTTCTTTCTTTTTCCATGCACCATCATTTGTTATGTAAATAATGTCTATTTGATACTGTTCCTTATCAATCGCGTTCAAGACATTTTGTGCTGTCAATATTGAAACATCGTGTTCCGCGCTTTTTCCTCCGTATACGATACATACATTCTCTTTAGCCATTTTTTAGCCTCCATATACAATTCTTAAACTACATCATATCACGATTTATTATTTTTTTGCATTTGATAAGAGACATAAAAAGCATTTATTTTTGAATTTCTTTTTAGTCTTTTAAAGGGTAGAACATTGGTAACACGATTTATTATTTTTTAAAACGGTACCGTACTTCTAGCAAAATATGTTAAAGTTCGGTAAAATCTATTTAGAATACCAAAGATAGAGAAATCTAGCTGTTTAAAGGAGTAAGAAATGAGTACTTCACGTCAATTAAAAAATAATCATTGGATACGGCGGGTTGACTGGGTTTTAATCGGCATCCTCGTATTATTAGCAATAGTAAGTGTAACCATTATCAATTCAGCTATGGGCGGTGGCCAATATAGTGCCAACTTTAGCATCAGACAGATTTTATACTATGTATTGGGTGGTGCCATTGCGTTACTCATTATGCTTGTATCACCTAAAAAATTAATGAAATATACATACTTGTTATATTTTATCCTATGTATTGGGTTGTTTATATTAATCATAATTCCTGAAACTCCCCTTACACCTATCATAAATGGTGCCAAAAGTTGGTACAAATTAGGACCAATCAGTGTACAACCTTCAGAATTTATGAAGATTGTTTTAATATTAGCACTTGCTAAATTGATTTCTAGACATAACCAATTCACATTTAACAAGTCGCTAGAGACTGATTTTAAATTATTACTTAAGATTGCAGGGATTTCTATTATACCTATGGGGTTAATTTTATTACAAAATGACCTTGGAACAACCCTTGTAATTTGTGCGATTATCGTCGGTGTTATTATTGTCAGTGGGATTTCATGGAAAATATTAGCACCACTCTTTATCGCAGGTATAGTATTCGGTTCAACCATAATACTATCAGTTATTTATAAACCTTCACTTATCGAAAACACTCTAGGTATTAAAACGTATCAACTTGGAAGGATTAATTCTTGGTTAGATCCTTATACTTACAGCAGTGGTGATGGTTATCATTTAACAGAATCACTCAAAGCAATTGGGTCTGGACAACTATTCGGCAAAGGATTTAATCATGGCGAAGTATACATACCCGAAAATCATACCGATTTTATCTTTTCAGTTATAGGTGAAGAGTTTGGTTTTATCGGGTCCGTTATTCTAATATTAATTTTCTTAGCTCTTATTTTTCATCTAGTGCGACTTGCAACTAAAATTGAGTTGCCCTTTAGTAAATTATTCATAATTGGATACGCTTCACTCATCTTATTCCATGTATTGCAAAACATTGGTATGACTATACAGTTACTACCTATTACAGGCATTCCTTTACCCTTTATAAGTTACGGCGGTAGTTCACTTTGGAGTCTCATGTGTGGTATTGGTGTACTTCTATCAATTTATTACCATCAACCCAAGCAGTATCCTGGTGAGAAATAATTTACACATCTACAATTGATATAATCGTTAATTCCATAAAAACAAGCAAGGATCAAAGATCCTTGCTTGTTTTTATTTAATATTAGTGGCGGTAAGATTAGTAAATATGCCTTTCTACTTTCAAAAAACACTTTACTTGCCTGTTTTTAAAAATTTTTTAAGTAACTAACAAATGCTTTGTTAGTATATATTTTGCAATACACTTATTATATAAAACAATTTTTTATTGTCTATCTCTATCGCAACTTAGAGTCAATCTTTTATTTTGAACAAATAAAAAAAGCAATCAGAACCATCAGCTCTAATCACTTAATTGGGTAATTGGACTATTTTAATTCGTTAGCGGTTTTCACAGTAGTTGGTAAAGTGTGCATAACTTCTAATCTTGATTTCGTTTTCTTTATGTTTACCCCTAATGATGATAATAGTTTAACTACATTTTGAATCTTTTCGTTATCTTTACTCATATCATCACTCCTTATCTATTGCTTCTATTACATCATACCCCATTTAAGTATAAAATTCTACATTATATTCAAACTTTTTAAGTTAATTACAAAAATAGTAATTACTTAAGTAAAATTGCATCGTCTATAAACTATAATCTAAATATTACACATTTGACATTAACTCTTTAAACTTTATGTTGCTTTAAAGATCAGACTATATCAAGTTTGATTAATATAAAATTTGATATCCGAGATCATATACTTCTTTTTCTAAATTATTCAAACTTGCAGGCGTTTCAAAATCTACAAAAATTTCACCTTCATCTTTTTCAATCAGCACTTTATGTACACCATGTAATTGTAGTAATTTTTGTTCAATTTGTGATTTCTGTATTTCATTATTAAGTCCTGCAATATAAATGACTTTTGATTGCATATGTTTCACCTTTCTTAATCTTTCATTAACTTTTGAAAAGTAACTAATAGTTCTTCCATAGCTTCTACTTCTTGTCCTTGTTCCACTTTATCCATAATACAACTTTTCATATGATGATCTAATAATTTTGTCGCAACACTATTCAGTGCAGAGCGCGTAGCTCTAATTTGAGTGAGCACATCATCACAATAAACATCCTCTTCTACCATGCGATTAATTGCTTTAACTTGTCCTTCAATTCTATTAAGTCTTGATTTTAAATTCGCTTTTATTTCTTCTGAATGATGCGCTTTTTGTATTTCAGTCATTCTATCAACGCCTCCTATTTTATATCAACCATATCGTATACCCCTACTAGGTATTAGTCAAGTGATAAAACTGCACTTCCATGTTACAATGATTAGGACTTTTATAATATATAAATTACTGAACGTTATCTTGGAGGTTTAATATGATAGATGTCTTTTCACTTATGTTTAATCATACAAACGTCATTATTAATATTATATTAATTGGCGCATTTATATTAAACCTAATTTTTGCATTTACTATTATTTTTATGGAACGAAGATCTGCTGGTTCTATTTGGGCTTGGTTATTAGTGCTGGTGTTAATACCTATCTTAGGATTTATCATTTACTTATTTATTGGAAGACAAATTCAGCGTGATCATATCTTCAGTCTAGATAAAGATGATAAAATCGGAATTGAAATGATTGTAAATGAACAACTAGAAGCATTGAAAAATGATGATTTTTCAAAAGGCAACCATCAAATCGTAAAATTTAAGGACATGGTTCAAATGTTGTTGTACAATAATGCTGCATTTTTAACAACAGATAATGAAATCAGCATTTTTACGGATGGCAAAGAGAAATTTGATACATTGCTAAATGACATTAATCATGCAACTGATTATATTCATATTCAATATTATATTTTTAGAAATGACACACTTGGCAAAAAAATACTTACAGCACTTGAGCAGAAACTTGAAGAAGGCATTGAAGTTAAAATGCTATACGATGATATGGGATCTAGAGGTCTATCACTTAAAGATTTTAAAAACTTTAGAAAAAAAGGTGGCCATGTTGAAGCATTCTTTCCTTCCAAATTACCTTTAATCAATCTTCGAATGAATAATAGAAATCATCGTAAAATCGTCGTCATTGATGGACATATTGGTTATGTGGGCGGATTTAATGTTGGAGATGAATATTTAGGACTCAAGAAGAAATTTGGTTACTGGAGAGATACACATTTAAGAATCGTGGGAGACGCCGTTAATGCGTTGCAATTACGATTCATGCTTGATTGGAACTCGCAATCGACACGTGACAATTTAGCTTATGCGGAACGTTATTTCCCCGATGTAGATTCAGGTGGGTCAATTGGTGTGCAAATTGCCTCAAGTGGTCCTGATGAAACTTGGGAACAAATAAAATATGGTTATCTAAAAATGATTTCCTCAGCAAAAAAATCGATATATATTCAGTCTCCCTATTTTATACCAGACCAAGCATTTCTAGACGCAGTTAAAATTGCAGCACTTGGAGGTGTCGATGTTAATATTATGATTCCTAACAAACCTGACCATCCTTTTGTTTATTGGGCTACTTTTAACAATGTTGCTTCACTTCTTGATGCTGGAGTAAATATCTTCCATTACAACAATGGCTTTTTACATTCTAAAACACTTGTTATTGACGATGAGATAGCAAGTGTAGGTACGACAAATATGGATCATCGTAGTTTCACTTTGAATTTTGAAATTAATGCATTCATCTATGACACTTACATTGCCAAAGAACTAAGAGCTGCATTTGAAAAAGATTTACATGTTTCTTATCGATTAACAAAAGAAAAATATGAACAACGAAGTTTATGGATTAAATTTAAAGAAGGTATTTCAAGATTACTTTCTCCTATTTTATAGAAAAAGATTAGGTCTAACGTAATATTTACGCTACTGTTGCTTAGACCTTTTATTTTACTAATCCAAATCATGTTTTTATATTTAAAATTGCCTAACAGAGAGGTATGCATGTCATGAAAGAGGCCGAAATTCTCAAACTTGCACATCACTACATGTATCAATATCACAAAGATGACTCAACAGGTCATGATGTTGCACATGTTAACCGCGTATTACGTTTAGCGACTTATATCGCCGAACAAGAATGCGTAGAAAATTCATTAACAATTCAATTAGCAAGTTTATTACACGATACTGTCGATCACAAATTAACAGATCAGCAAAAAGCATTTGATAATTTAAAACAATTCTTAGTGGATATACAGTTACCTAAAACAGAGCAACAACATATTTTGCATATCATTGAACATATGAGTTATAAAAAAGGACAAAATAATGCGATTCAATTAACAATTGAAGGGCAAATTGTACGTGACGCAGATAGATTAGACGCGATTGGTGCAATCGGCATTGCGCGTACTTTTCAATTTGCTGGTCACTTTAATGAACCAATGTGGGTGGAGCATGCGACACAAGATAATAGTCAGCATTTTGACACGAATTATGATGAATGGTCAGCATCAGCAATTAAGCATTTCTATGAGAAACTTTTAAAGTTAAAGTCATTAATGCATACAGAGACTGCAAAAAAATTAGCAGCACAACGACATCAATATATGGAAAATTTTATCAATCAATTTTTTGAAGAGTGGTATTTTTAAATTAATATGTTTAAACAATACAAAAAGCACAAACCATTTATCACATGGTTTGTGCTTTTTTAAATACTCTAAATATGAATCACCATATTATTTCTTTTTGTTTTTCTTAGATACAACTTGAGTATTTTTACCTTTACTTGTTGCTTCAGCTTTATTTTTCTCCATTGCCTCAATCATTGGTGCAACTTCTCTTTGTGCAAGTTTAGAATAATACATATTCGCTACTTGTGTTTGTACAATCAAGAATGCCGCACTGACTGACCAATAAAGGCCTAATGCTGAAACAGATGAGAACGAAATCCACACAATCATAATTGGCGAAATAATCATCATCATATAACCCATTTGGCGCTGTTCTGCTGGCATACTCTTACTAGATACATAAGCTTGTAAGAAGTATAAGATACCTGCAATAATAGTAATCCATATGTCTGGTTTCGCTAAATTAAACCATAAGAAATAAGGATGTTCTGTAAAACCACCACTTGATGGATATTTTAATACGAAGAATAGTCCCATAATGATTGGCATTTGAATTAGAATTGGTAAACAACCTAACATGCTCTTCATAGGATTCATATCATATTTTTTATAAACTTCCATCATTTCAGAGTTTGCTGCCATTTTTTCTTCTTGCGTACGTGAGCGTTTTACCTTCTCTTGAATTGCATCAATATCAGGTTTTGCGACTTTCATTTTTTCACGCATCATATGACTATTTTTATAGTTTGATAACATGAATGGCAATAATACAATACGAATTGCCAATACAAGTACTACGATAGCTAGACCATAGTCATTATTAAAACTAGTCCCTAACCAATGTATTAAGTTATCCATTGGTACATAGAACGTATTATAGAAAAAACCGTCTCTATTTTCAGGTTTAGAATAGTCACAGCCTGCTAAAAAGACCATTACACCTAATAATAAAGGTAGTAGTGCTTTCTTTTTCATTTTTCCACCTCTAATGATATATTCACATAGAATTTATTTTATCATACTCAAAGGAAAGTAGAAAACAAAAAAAGAAATATTTATACATTATTCAACATTTTGTAAGAATTGACTAACTGTATTTGAAATATTTCCACTCTGTGTAATGGCTGAAATAACAGATATACCATCTGCACCGGCTTGCATTATGTCTCTTACGTTATCAAGATTTATACCTCCAATTGCCACAATTGGAAAATCTTTAATATAATTTCTTAATGTGGTAATCATTTGTGGCCCTACCGGCAAACTAGCATCGTCTTTTGATGTCGTTGCAAACATAGGCCCAACACCGATATAATTTACGTGAGATAAATTTGAAGCTTCATATTCCGCTATATTACTAATACTTAATCCAATGATTTTTCCTTTGAATTGTTCTGCAAACACATTGATATCCATATCCTCTTGACCTACATGGATTCCATCTGCATTGATTTTATTAGCTAAATCGACATCATCATTGACAATAAATGGCACCTTATAGTCACGACATAGCGCTAATAATTTACGAGCTAAGTCTTCTTTTGCATTTCCAGTCAATGCTCCAGTACCTTTTTCTCTAAATTGGAACATTGTTATCCCAGATTCAAGTGCTTCAGTTACTACGTCAATAATTGTTGAATTATTATCAATATCTTGTGTACCACAAATAAAATAAAGTTTTAAATTATTTTTATTAAACATTACTGCACCTCTTGTTGATCACTTTGGTTTAAATAATCATCATAAGTCATGTGATAAAGTGCATCTAACAGTAGTGTCATAAATGTACCTGGCCCTTCATGCTTCGCGTGAAGTTCTGCCTTTTCTGCAGCAATGTTATATATAGATATTGCTTCAACTAAATAATTAATTGATATTTTTTCATTTTTCTGTATGAAGCTTGCTATTACAGCGCCCAACAAACATCCTGCACCAGTTACTTTGGCCAATAGTGGGGACCCGTTATTCAATTTATATATTTGATTATCTTGTATCACAATATCTTCCCTACCAGTGATGACAATAGCACATTTTAAGCGCTTATATGCTTCTTTTGCAATTTCTATCGTATTTAAATTCTGATCACTATCCGTTCCTTTCATTTTTGCATCACTATTTATCAATGCTAATATTTCAGAGGCATTGCCTTTTATAACAGAAACTTTCACCTCTTGTAAAAACGTTTTACAAAAATCTTTGCGATATTGTGATGCACCTACAGCTACCGGATCAAATACTACAGGTGTTCCTACTGCATTAGCTGTTTTAGCAATTGTTAAAATATCCTTTTCTCTGTCTTTAGTTAACGTACCTATATTAATTAATAATGCATTTGCAGGTGTTAACATATCTGTTGCTTCTTCAGGTGCTTGACTCATTGCTGGACTAGCACCTAAACTCAATAGTCCATTTGCGGTGAAATTCTTTACAACATCGTTTGTATAGCAAATAACGAGCGGATTATTTACTCTTAAATTATCTAAACTATTCATCATCTAAACCTACCTTTTTCATATATGCAAAATGATTTACTGGTCCTCTCCCTTGACCAATTTCTGGTGTATATTTAATACTTACCGAAATAAATTTTTTAGCTTTTTTCACTGCTTGGTAGATTGTTTTACCCTTTGCCAGCTCAGCTGTTATCACTGCTGAAAATGTGCATCCGGTGCCATGAGTGTGTTGCGTATCATAACGTGGTTCTTCAAATGTATAAACATCATCTTTCGTAAATAAATAATCTTTCGCTACATCTAAATCTTCTGCATGCCCGCCTTTTATAACAATCCCTTTACTCCCAATTTCATTAATAAATAGCTTGCCTGCTTTATATATCGCAGCTTCATTATCAATCGACAATCCTGTAATTTCTTCTGCTTCAGGCAAATTAGGAGTGACGACAGTTGCGTAGGGTAATAATATATTTTGTAAGTCAGCTTTTGCGTCATCGTTCATCAATGAATCCCCGCTTTTTGCTAACATAACTGGATCAATGATATAAGGTATTTCAGGGTATTTTAGTAATACGTTTTGAATGATTTGCATCATTTCTTTTGAAGCAATCATCCCTGTCTTAATCGCATGTGGCAATTCATCATCGAAGACGCTAGTCAGTTGTTCTGACAACCACTCTGGTTCAAGATTATGAATATGTTGAACACCTTTGGTATTTTGCGCGACAATACTTGTCACAGCAGCCATACCATAAACACCACACGCATGAAAAGATTTCAAATCTGCCATTACGCCAGCACCACCAGTTGGGTCAGTACCAGCAATCGTCAATGCAATATTCGGTTTATTCATTATATACACCTCCATATGACCATTGTTCTTCATGAAATGACATATCAAAAAAGTTTCTTTCGTGTACTGTACTTTGTAAAAAGCACTGTTTTATATCATCCTTTTCTTGTTCTGAACAAAATTCAGTTAATTTATTCATTAATTCGTCGAAGACTATAACTAATTCATCCATTTCTGTACTATAAAATTCAAACCATTTTGAAAGAATCGAATTTTTATTTAACTCATTGTCCTTTATTGCTTGTTGTGCAATTACCTGATAAACATACGGACATGGCGCCATTGCTGCAATGGTATAAGCAGCATTTTCTCTAGCAAATGCATTAAAATACATATGTTTAATGTAATGATCACCACTTGGAGGCCAAACTTTTTCTTGTACTATTTCATTATAATTTTCTTGTACGTACTTTGCTAAGATTTCATGCGCTTCTACTTCTCCATCTACAATAAATTGGATTTGTTCAACTAGAAATCGAACATCACTCAAGTTCTCCATTTTCGGAATTAATAGTGCATAGATATTAGCAAATTCATTCAAATATGAAGCGTCTGCCCTTAAATAAAATTTCGTTGCTTCAACTGGTAAGTCGCCATGTAGCATACCTTGTATAAATGGATCTTTATAGATTTGATCAATAATGGGCCTAGCTTCTTTTTTTAACTGTTCTGAAAATAACACTAAACATCCTCCTAATAAATAAAAAAACTACTTTCCAATTGGAAACGTAGTTAATTAATAGCAAGTCTTCATACTTCAGCATTAGATTAAACTACTTTCCTCCGTTGGTATTAACCAAATCAGGTTGTAAGGGTCTGAATTGAATCATCTCAGCCGAATGGCTCCCCTAGTAGAATTTTTATATTTTATTTGATATAAACATAACAAAATAACAGTGCATTTGCAAAATTACTGAATTTTATGCTAAATGTATGCTTTAGGATAACTAACCCATATAAGTTGTCCACGCTAGCTAAGATAGGACGATTTGTAGATTTCCAGTTTTTCATTATTACAGTACTTACTTTATAACAAAATTAGACCGGATATAAATATATATATCCGGTCTAATTTATAGCATATTTAGCTTTCAGTCATTACCGCAACTATTATGCAGTAACCCATTGTGATGCGCCTTCTGTGTCATATAGTTTTTGAGCTGCAGCATCTTGTACTGATTCTGGTGCTGAAGCAGCTGGTTGACCTTGATATTCAGATGGTGCTACTGAATCCCATGTACTTTGTAAGAATTGGAACTTAC
>NZ_MRZN01000031.1 GCF_002614725.1 Staphylococcus edaphicus
TACAGGCTCGAACCATACCCCAGGCAAGCATGCACGGTCAAAATCGTAAGATTTTAAATATAAAGAGGACTAACCCATAAAGGATTAGCCCTCTTTTTTTGAGATTGGGTATTTATGTCCCAGCCTCTTTTTTAACATATAATGTATTTATCTATCATATCAATTGCAAAGTAAACATAACTTAGTAACATGTTATTATGAAAATCTAATGAATTTTCATAAATTTATTAGATTTTCTACTATAGATTTGTATTTTGTTCAAAAGATTGTGCGTTTATTATTTAATACATTATTCAAATAAATAGCGCTACATGATACGCTTACGTTATAATTTCAAAGAACACGTTAAAACATTCTTCAGTTTGTTATATTCGTACGATTATTTTAAAGGAGCAGTTTAAATTTATGAAGAAAAGTACATTATTAACATTAGTTTTAGTACTAACTGTTATACTCGCAGCATGTTCAAATGATAAATCTGATGATGACAATGGGTACAATGAAAAAAATGCACCTAAAAATGTAAAAACAATTACTGAGCAAGACATTTTTCATTCAGATAAAAACGGTGAAACACTAAGTGAAGCAGAAGCAAATAAAGCCATTCAAAAATACTTAGATGTAAACTCAGACATCATTGATAATAAATATCTAATCCAATACAAATTAGATAAACAAACAGGCACGGATACAAAGATTACAGATAAACAGGCAAAACGTTTATCTGACTTATCACATAATGCAGTCAAAAATGATGTGCGCTTCGAGAAGTTCGTAAAAAACAACCACTTCCCAAAAGGATATAAAGAAAACCTAGACCGCATTATCAATTATTTTACAGCCTTAAATAGCACGATTAAAGACGCGGATGAAGAAATTGAGCAATTAGATTATCAACCACAAAACAAACTTAACGTTGCAGACGTGCCAACAAAATACGCTGGAGACGTAAACGGCAAACAACAAGATAAAATCAACAAATTCTTAAAAGATAAAGATATCAAAACGGATGCCGTTGATAAATAGGTGACAAATTTATAGTTTATAGATTGTCATCATTTATATCACTACTTGAATACGCACAAATATTTGCATAAGTTACAAAGAGATTACATGTCACCATTCCGTATGCTCAAAGGTCTGAAGTCTATTTCTCACAAGATTATTCACAGATGATGACTTATTACTGTAAAAAACCTTACTTAATTGTAAGTTTTTTAATATGATATCCCTTTTTTTCTCAAAGTAACATTTGTTATGATAACTACTAAGTTAATTAACAAATGAATCGAAGCACAGCCATTCAGTAATAATTTTAAGGAGGCTCACCTTTATGATATTAACTATTTTAATAGGTGCCATGGCTGCTGTCTTCATAGCTTTTCATCTCTTTGAGAAGAAAGAAAAATATGGTGTTGTTTCTTATAAAACAATTGCTCTGAGCGTTACTTACGTCATACTTGCCGTTATTGTCGGAAGTTTTTTAGACAATTTCAATACCTTATTCCAAGGATTTCATGATAGCTTAACAGCAGCTAAAAGATATTAACCTGAACCGACGATGTCGCAGTTCAGGTTTTTTGTTTATTATTTTCTATTTTTCTACTTCATAAGGTACGCAATTTTCTATTTTTTTATCAATCACTGTCTCTTCCGTCTCATATCCTAAATACACGAGACAGCAACGAATGACAACTTGGTGGGCCACAATCGCAATGGATGAAAATGAATCGTCTACTTCATTTTCAAAGAATTGCCTAACCCGCTGCAAAACATCTGCATAACTTTCCCCTTCAGGTGCCTTCTGAGTAAAACTATGACGAAAATCAGCGTAATTTTCATTCTCAAAAAAGTGTTTATACTTGGGATCTTCTTCTACTTCTTTAATCATTTTGCCTTCAAAAAGACCTAAGGAACGTTCCCTTAATAAAGATGTCACACTAACTGGAATAAATTTATCAAATATTGCATTATAAGTTTGGCGCGTACGCAGTAAATCTGAAATGTAAATATGATCGATGCTTTTATTTTCGAAATCGGTCTGTAATAATTGTGCAGCATTTGTACCCCTTTCAGTAAGTGACACATCTAATTGCCCACAAAAATAATTGATACCTTGTTTCTTATCATAATTGGATTGTGATTCTCCATGTCTTATCAAATATATTTTCATACCAATCTACCTCTCTTTTCCCTTGATTATAGTGCCAATGACATACGTACCTTGATAACTAACAATACTGTCATATTAAGCTTTTACAATATATATTTCAAAACTACTTTGTTAGTATACTAGCTGAGGTGATACAAATGAATGACAGAATAATACAAAATAGCACTCAAGGAGAACGCGTTCTCGCGGCACTTAGTTATTTGAGTATTTTTTTCGCACCAATCATACTGCCTATTTTTATTTGGATCTTTGCTGATAAACCAACTTCAAGCCATGCGGCTAAATCGTTAATTTATCATATCATAACGTACATTGGTCCAATTCTTCTTATTCTAAGCATTGGATTTGGTGGTGTTTTGATTAATAATAGTTCTGCCATAACTAGTATTATTATGATTACGATTGCAATTATTTTATTTATCATCACAGTTTGGTACACTATAAAAAATATTTATCGCGGTGTTAAGGTGATTGTTTCTGAACATGCTTATTTCCATCCATAATATTTATTCAATATAAAAGAGCAATCTATTTTTTGACAAAATTAGTAACATTTTAATTCACCATATACGAATCTGCTGTAATCCTTTATGCTTATCATAAAAGGAGACAGAGAAAATGAATAAAAAATTAACGATTTCTATAATTAGTATTTTAGTAATTATTGGTGTGGTTTTCACAATTTTTATGGTAGTATCTGGTCAAAAGAGCACATACTATGGCTATATGTCAGATAGTACAACTGCTGAAAAAGTAGTCAGTGAAAAAGATGGTATCGTAACTAAAAATGTCAAAATCGACAACAAAAATGACGATTTCAAGCCTAAAAAAGGTGACTTTGTTAAATTAGTTTCTAAAGATGATGGTAAAACATTTTATAAACAAGAAGTTGTAAAACATGATGACATCCCACACGGTTTGATGATGAAAATCCATGAAATGGAAATGTAATGGGTTCATTCCGTACATGTTCATAATGATTCCTATACAAAGAAGCAGGAAGGCCAATCGCCTCCCTGCTTTTTATTTTATAAAATGTATTTATACCTTATCTATTCTTTTTATCTCTATAATAAAGCCACAGCTCTATTAAGAAGACGATAATAAGAGAAAAACCAAAGAGCGGCATCAATATCCCTAATATAATAAGTACAATAACCAATGGAATAGACATTGGTTTTTTAACTCTTCTTGGAATTTTAATTTGTGTCTCTTTCATTTTCTTAATCCATGAAGTTAATCCTAAGCCTATCGCACCCAGTAATGCGAGACACACAAGTAAATTAATGACTTTATTTGCAATACCGAATAAATGTCCTTCATGTAATGGAATCCCCCATGTAAACCATTTACCGATAATACCATACGCTTGATACTTAACCTTGCCTAAATCTTTACCTGTATATTGGTCTATATATAACGTTTGTTCTTCATAAGGTGACACATCTAAACCAGTCACACCTGTATTACTACCTTTGGAAACCGTAAAGGCTGCTGCTTCACTCGTTGGATAAACAATAGAAAATGGTTTCGTAATCCCATCTTTTTTCGATTCTGCAACAACCTTGTCTATCGAAATTTGTTTTTCTATATCTGTTCTAGGCATCTCGCCACTTCCATGATGCGCAGATCCCCCTTCAGACTCGGGTTGCTTATTACTACGCGTTGCCCATGGAATTTCATTTACATCTGATTTGGGTGGATTCACTGCCAATTCTGACTGGCCCAACTCTCCAGAATTATCCATAACGTTGGCAATTTTAGCGCCCATAAACCCAGACCATGGCAAGCCGGTCAATACCAATACAAACACTGGTACTGCAATAATCACGCCCAATGTCGCATGCCATTTTTGAAACCTTAATCTTTTACTTTTATTGGAAATGAGTTTTTTCTTGATCAGCATATATGTTCCAGATAGTATCATGAAAATCGTCCAACATGCTGTTAATTCAACCAGATAATTTATAAATGTATTTTCTGTAAATAGTGAACTATGTATATTTCTTACAACGTTAGCATATGTATGTTTCGCATTTTGGTCTGCCACAATTTGATTATTATGGTCTAAAAAGACATAACGTTGGTTGCCTGCCATATCATCTAATGTAATCCTATTATTATATGGATCATCTAAAATACTTACTTTACTTATGTAAAAACCATCAAATTTATCTTCTACTTGATTTACCGCTTGATTTAGCGATTGATGCTCTTTTACAGAGCTATCTCCGAAAAACTCTGTTTTGTAAACATTATTTTCTACTTCTTGGAAAAATAAAAAGCCTATGCCCGATATTGTTAAAGTAATCAACAGTGGAGTAATAAACAATGCTGCGTAAAAATGAAGTCTCTGTAACGGATTGAATATATTTTTCAAAAATTTTCCCCCTCTCTCTCATTTAATATTATAAGTAATTAACAAGATTATTATGTAGATAAATTGTGAATATTTCAAAATACTTTTATAAATATATGTTTGTAAAATTCAAATTAATTTATTTAATCATGACATTATCTATGTTAGTTAATACAAAGTACGTCTATGAAAAGAGCCTGATCCATTAATTGATGTCTCAGACCCTTAACCATCATATACACATGTCGTTTAACTGCTCTTACTAAATAATAAATTAAGCGATAATCCAATCAATATCGCACCAACCGTATAATCAAACAATGCTTTTATTTTTCTATTTGCCAATAATAACTTAATATATTGAAAAATATACACACAGAAGATAAACCAAAGTAAAATAACCGTTGTCACAATTGCAGTCAATATTGCAATTTGAGATGTTACAACTTCACCAGTAGTCAAAAATTGCGGTAAGATACTGATGTAATAAAGTAATGCTTTGGGGTTGAGTATCGTACTAAAAAAACCCTGTCGATACGAACTTAGGTAAGTAATACGTTGTGCTTTCATCTGTGACGTAGAAAAATCCATACTTTGTCTTGCGCTCATCACACTTCTAATTCCTAGATAAATAAGGTATATAGCACCTAAAACCTTAATTACCAAAAAAACATAATACATATTTGCTAGTATAAAAATAATACCAAATACTGCTAATAATGAATAAACAACATGTCCTGACGTAATACCTAGTGCTGCCATCGCACCATTACCTTTGCCAGAGGTAATAGAATTTTTCATCACCACAAAAAAGTCAGGCCCCGGAACAATGATAATCATTAAAGTTATTGTAATAAATGCGGCTAGTCCTTCCATAGTATGCCTCCCACCTTTACACTTCATGGTATCAATTACAAACTTGGCTCGCAATATCATATCGCTCACTTTTTATATCGATCAAACAGTTTTAAGTTAACCTGTTTGATTAAAATGTAATACCACTTTTTTATTGAATCATGATTATCAGATATGCTATATTAAGGATGTAGTTGGAAACCGACTACTAGTCTTTTATATTCATGAACATATTACTCTTAAGGCGACACGTATGTGTCGTCTTTTTTTATTTAAAGTAATGTTCTTACACTATAATGTAATACGCTGTTTCTAACGCAATACCTTCTTATTTAATTTACATTTAACTTATTAATTTTAAACCCACCGTACTTCCGAGTATCACTATGATACATATCACCCTTTTCACATCTTTAGATTCATTATAAAAAACCATACCGAGCACTGCGCCACCTACTGCACCAATACCAGTCCAAACTGCATATGCTGTACTCATCGGAAGATACATCATTGCTATAGATAGTGCAATGAAACTAATGCTAAAGAATAAGATGAGGCCCAACATATCACGCTTTTGACGATGATGCACATATGCATTTAAAAACGTAATTCCTAACATTTCAAATATACCTGCAAAGATCAATACAATCCATATCATGATGTTTTTCCTCCTTTATTGGGTGTTACCAATTTCAGACTAACGACACCTGCTAGTAACGTAATAATCAAAATCACCTTCATAAATTGAAACGGCTCGCCAAACAATAAGAAATCAAACAATGTCACCCACGTTGTTCCGAGTCCAACAAATACTGCGTAAGATGTTCCTACAGGTAAAGACTTAGAAGCTTCTACCAATAGATAGAAACTTACAAAAATCGCAATTATTGTAAACAGCCATTCCACCCATGATGACGCATGGGTTAAACCAATGACCCATCCCACTTCAAAAAATGTGGCAATCATAATTTTTATCCAATTCATTATAAATCCTCCTTTTAGCAAATAAAAAAGCCCGAGAGATAGTGTGAATGACTATCTCCCAGGCTTTTATCCTTCCGTGTCACATATAAATATGTGGCTTTCTCTCGGTCCAGACCAATGTCTTTACATTACGGAACCCTAGAAAGCTTTATTCGATTAATTGAATCGTATCAAATTACACTGAAAATTACAAGTATGTGCTTCATATTTTTCTAATTTAAAATTATTCTTATTAAGAAATCGCTTAAGCATACGTTTTCATGTAAAATTACATAAATTTCACTATATTTTTGAGTCAAAACCCTCTACATTTTAAGTATTTTAATGTAGAATAGGTTTTAGATAATAATTATTATAATCTGACATTAATCTTTGAAATACATTCTCATTTAGATCAATTCAACATATGAATTGAAATACAATAAAAGCGAGGGATAACTACTATGCAATTATTAGATTATAAGATGCACAATGAAGAACTTGTCGCTACTGTCCTTTCTGATAAAAAACAATTATTTAAATATACCTTTGATATTACAACACCAGAGTATGAAATATTAGACGTCCTTGAAGAAATTAATCATTATGTAGATAATGGTCAACATCCACTTGGTTGTTCTTTACTAAAAAACTATACACATGAGGACGTGAGTCACAATAGTTTATAATCTTGATCACACATTAAAAAGATGAGTATTACTGTTATTGTTTAAACAGTATACTCATCTTTTAATTTTACATCTGTATAGACTGCCATACCCGTTTTTAATTTCCGAAAACCGAGTTGTTCGTAAAATGATTCGTTCCCGGTAGTAGCAATAAGATGGATGCAAGATAATTCACCTAAATAAGCCAACATTTCATGTACAATTTTATAGCCAATGCCTCTAGATTGATATGCAACATCAACCATAACATCATAAATCGCCGCATTAAAGACGCCATCTGACATAGCTCTAGCAAACCCGATCACTTTACCCTCGCTTTTGGCAATAATCACGTGTGTTGCCGTATTAAATAAAGTAATCACTTCTTCCTGATTATGACCTAACCACTGATTCCCGTGATAAATATGAATCAATTCATCGACATCATTAATATCAAATTGATATTCGTATTTTATATCCATTTCGCACACCTTCTAAAATAAATTTCAATATTTAAAAACCACATCATTCTTTTCATATATGAAATATTTCATAGTATACATATTTTAACATATTTCTATAACAATAAACGAAATGTATAGTAATCCATTTAATTTATTCCCTATAACTATAAATAATTAGAAATATACATTGTGCACGTTAATATACAGCCATTAACGGGTAAACAAAATATAATAGCGATAAATCGTGAGACCTTAACGAAATAAATATTAAATACTTATTAGGGGGCGACATATTATGTGGATTGGTTCACTCGTACTTATCATAATCGGTATCGTGTTGCTTATCATCAATAAACGTACTTCTAAAAAAGAAGGCGTAGGCAAAAAGCAAAGTTATATTAGTATTGGTGTTGTTTGTATTATTGTCGGCGCATTTTACCTAATTGGACAGATTATAAAGACGCTAATCAGTTGAAGCAATATAAAAAGCTCAGGTCATTTAGTAGACCTGAGCCTTTCGTATTGTTAAAAAGCACTTAAATCATCACCGCAGTTACATATTAAATAAATCGTTAAATGATTCTACCATAGTTGGATGTGTATAAATATTTGTGTTCAATACTTTATAAGATAATTTTTGATCAATGGCTAATTTTACTAAATTAATAATTTCCTCAGATTCCTTACCATATAAAGTCACACCTAATATTGCTTCATTATCTTTATTCACTACCGCTTTAAACAAACCTCTTGGGTCATTGTTTACTTTGTGTCTAGGAATTGTGTTAACCGGAATCGCATTCTCGATAACTTGATATCCTTGTGCTTTTGCTTCTTCACCTGTTAAACCAACACGTGCTAATGGTGGGTCAATGAATACTGTGTAAGGTACAGCGCCACGATTTTCAGTAGAACGTTCACCATTTCCAAATAACTGATCTTTGACGATTCTAAAGTCATCTAATGAAATATATGTGAATTGCATACCACCTTTAACATCTCCTAATGCATATACATTCGCTGCACTCGTTTGGAGATATTCATTAACTTTAATTTCACCACGTTCACCTAATTCAATATCTGTATTTTCAAGATCTAAATCAGTATTTGGTTTACGACCAGTGGCTAATAATACTGCATCCGCTTCAAATGTTCCAGCCGTCGTATGAACAAGTGTACCTGCTTCTGTGTCTTCAAATCTTTCTGTATTGGCATTTAAGACAATATTAACTTGTTTATCAGCCAAGTCTTTTTTTACTTCTTTAACGATATCTTTGTCTTCTCTCGGCATAATATCATCGCCACGTTCTAATACAGTGACTTGTGTCCCAAAATTCGCAAACATTGATGCAAATTCTAATGCAATATAGCCACCACCAACAATCACTAATGTTTTAGGTTGGAAGCCTAAATTCATAATACCTGTTGAGTCATATAAATGTTTCGAACTATCTACACCATCAATAGGTGGAACGATAGCTTTTGCACCTGTATTGATAACCACATGTTCAGCAGATAATGTTTCTACCACTTCACCTTGATCATTCAATAAATTGACTTCACGATTCGATTTGAATTTAGCTGTGTAATCCAAGACATCAACGTTGTCATCATCAGCTAAGTTATGGTAATTCTTGTTATTTAAAGCGTTAACTACATCTTTTTTTCTTGAAAATGCTTGATCAAATGAACCATGTTCTAACCCTTCATGTACAAGCGTTTTAGAAGGAATACAACCAATATTAATACATGTGCCGCCATACATTGCTTTAGATTTTTCAACGACAGCTACTTTTTTACCTTGTGCTGAAGCAAATTTTGCGAGTGTCTTGCCACCTTTACCAAATCCTATAATCACTACATCATACTGTTTCATGAGAATCCTCCTTTAATACTTCATTTAATACGTCATGAATCGTTACATTTTTATAATACGCTATTAATATGTCTTGCTCTCTTTTATGAAAATGAGACATCGTATGCCCTATTTCCCTGGAAATTTCACAGTCACTACCTTCATCACCAGTATACAAACGTCCATCTGATCTTTCTTCATTAAATGAGACAAGTAATTCTGCAAGGTTAACCTGCGCCGTCTGCTCATTGGCTTGGTAACCACCATATTTACCACGACTTACATCAAGGAACTGTTGCTCATTCAATTTCCTAGTCACTCTTCGTAACTGAACAGGATTTACACAAATACGTTGCGCTAATTCACTACTACTATAGCGTTCATCTTGATGCTTCACCAAAAATGTCAGAAGATGCACAGCAATATTAAATTCTAAATTCATGAACATCACCTTTAATTGTAACTTTTATAATTACATTAAAACATATGTCATTCGCATTGAAAAGTATTTTGTTTATATTCTTTATACCCTTTTCTAATCTTTATAAAAAAGAGCGCTATCACAATCTAATTATTTTAGATTCCTGATATCCGCTCAATCGCTAATACAAGATTTATAATATGGCTGCTCTAATTGTTACATTATGTTCCAAATATGCTTTTAAACAGCTCAGCATATAGACCCATCCTTCTTTTTGACCTAATAATTGATCGATATCTTTGGAATTGAAATCTTTTTCAGTCGTTATTACTACGGTCCCAACTTCATTATCTTCAAATTGAATCGTTACTGGATGTTCACCCCATTTAAATTCAATCAATTGATTAGGCTCCACACGTGCTATTTGTATATTTAATTCCGCATCATAAGTGTAATGGTCTTACCTTCTTCCCATCTTTCGGAACTTGAAGAAAACCAGAATCCTCCAATTTTTTCTGGGTCGACAAAGGCTTCAAATACAGTTTCTTTCGGTACATTAACTTGCATTTTTGTTACGATATCCAACCGATACACGCCCTTTCCATTTGTTGTATAATGTAAATTCTACAGGTGTTTAATCAAATTTGCACCTAACATGAGTTTTTCCAGACTTTAGAACATAAATATTTTGTAATATTGATTTTATTTTATATACTTAGCGTTAAGTAATAGAGAAATCAAGGAGATGATTAGGATGATTAATAGGTTAGATGAAGTAATGATTTATGTTTACGATCATGATAAAGCAATTGCATTTTGGACTCAGCATTTAGGCTTTAACGTCGCAGATGATACTGAAGAAATGAATATGCGTGTGGTGAAATTAACGCCTGAGGATGATGCTCAAACAGCGATTGTACTACAAGACAAGGCTAAAGTGGATGCGATGGATATGGGTGTAAGTACTGATACACCGTCCCTAATTTTTGCTACTACGCAATTTGATGAATTATTCCATCGCCTAAAAGATAATCAAGTCACTGTCGGCGATATTATGGATTTACCAATGGGCCGCGTCTTTAATTTTGCAGATGAAGAGAACAATTATTTCGCAGTAAAAGAAGTTGAACGTTAAAAAATTGACTAACAAATCATACATTGTACTGTTAAAGTATGATTTCAGTTATATATTCATAACTATGACCATAATTCAAAAGGGAGCACTATGAAAAAAGTATTTTATTCTTATTTATATTATTTAATTATGTTGATGATTGTATGCATTATTCTGGCTTCACTATATTTTGTATATGCTTGGAAACAAGAGCAGCCACAAAATCAAGATTATTATAAAAGTTTTACCGAGCTTAAATCCGACACTAAAGAACATCAAGATTGGCAAACCAATGCTAAAACAACAAAAAATAAGGATATACTTATTACAGCGATTCATGGTGGCGGCATTGAACCAGGCACTTCAGAATTGGCGAAATTAATTTCTAAAAAAGGTGATTTTAATTTATATAGTTTCGAAGGATTAATGAAATCAAACAATCAAAAATTACATGTTACCTCCACCCGCTTCGATGATCCGAAATTAATAAAATTAACCAATAAATCTAATGAATCCATATCTATCCACGGTGTACAAGAACAGAAAAAAG
This sequence comes from Staphylococcus edaphicus, assembly GCF_002614725.1. GTDB lineage: Bacteria > Bacillota > Bacilli > Staphylococcales > Staphylococcaceae > Staphylococcus > Staphylococcus edaphicus. The sequence goes on from NZ_MRZN01000031.1 coordinate 11,423, forward strand.
TTGTATATATCGGTGGTAAAGATAAAGCGATGGCCAAATCTATTACAAAAGCATTAGAAAAAGAAGGATTTAATGTTGAAAAGAGTCCTAACTATGTAAATGGTGACTCCAGCAAAAACATCATTAATCAAAATGACACGGGTTCTGGCGTTCAATTAGAAATTTCAACTCAGTATCGCAAATCTTTTTTTGACAATAAACGACTTGATAGACAAACGCGAGAAAATCCTAATGACTATAAACAATCAATTTACGACTTTGCCGAAGCTGTAACCCAAGGTATTAAGGAGCAAACTACTAAAAATTAATATGGCGCTTTTCCAGAATCGTTAAATCTATACTGCGATTCTGGTTTTTTTATTTCAAAATAGATTTTTAAAAAATTGCTTGCTTTTTTGAACTATAGGTATAAAATACAGTTGATTAAAACAGTTAAGGAACATGAAACCATGAACATATTAAATAAGCCTTTATATTTTTACTTACTACTCTTTATTACAACAACACTTATCGGATCAATACTATTATACTTACCAATTACAGGTAAACGCCCTATTGAGTTTGTCGATGCTTTTTTTATAGCATCTAGTGCTTTTACAGTAACTGGGTTAGCAACTATAGACGTGTCATCACAATTCAATTGGCTGGGCGACACGATTATAATGGTATTAATCCAAATCGGTGGTTTGGGTATCGTTACTGTGACACTACTCACCTTTATATTAATCAATAAGAAAATTAGTATTAAAAATCGTTACCTTGTCATGGCGATGTGGAATATAGATTCTCCTGGAGGGATCATTCGGTTAATTTTACAATTTGTGTTGTATAGTGTCGTAACAGAGGTTGTGGGTGCCTTATGTATTGCATTATCTTTTATTCCAAAATACGGTTTGTATAAAGGTACGTTTTTAAGCATATTTACGTCTGTGTCTGCTTTTAATAATGCTGGTTTTGCACTTTTCAAAGACAACTTAATGAGCACGGTTAATGATCCCATCATCACGATTTCCGTGCCCTTGTTAATTATCATGGGTGGCATAGGTCCTCTCGTATTTTTTGATATGGTGATATCACAGAAATTAATAAAACTTAAACTCCATTCTAAAATCGTTTTGAGTTCGTCTCTCATATTGATTGCTGTTGGCACTATATTGTTTTTCATTTTAGATTATCAATCGTCATTAAATCATTTATCGCTTACAGAAAAATTGGGTGCTTCATTTTTCCAATCTGTCACAACGCGTACAGCTGGATTTAACACCGTAGATATTGGGCAAATCTCATCACCCACTGCGATGGTGATGATGTTGCTGATGTTTATTGGCGGTGGGCCAATCAGTGCTGCTGGAGGTATCAAAGTGACAAGCTTCGTACTTACTTTATTATTTATAAAAATTACTTTAAGAAACGAAACACATCCGTCTATTTTCAAAAAAACGATTCCTGAGCGTACACTTAAAATTGCCGTTACCATTACGCTTTTAGCCACAGTCTTTGTATTGAGCGTATCGTTTATTCTAAGTATGCTAAATGCACAGACACCTTATACGACTATATTATTTGAAGTGATTTCAGCGTTTGGCACAGTTGGGTTAAGCATGGACTTCACAACCGTCTACGGTACTGCCACTAAAATCATTATCATTGTAACAATGCTTATCGGTAAAATTGGGATCCTTACTTTCATTCAATTATTTATTACTGAAAAGAAACAATTATTCCATTATGCAAAAGACAATGTACATTTATAAATCACTCAGAGCGCTTTAAAATAAATTTAAAGCGCTCTGATCTTTATATTTCAGCATCTAATTTCATCATGGCCCCAAAATATTGTTGGCAAGTGGTAAATGTTATAAATGCAAACAATTCACTTATTTCTGACTCGGTCAAATTATCTTTCAATATTTTTAAAATATATTGTGGGATTTCAGTACCAAGTTTTATATACACATCAACAAACCCGATACATATAGCAGATTTTTCATCTGTGAATTTTCCTGACGGTCTTCCTTTTGCTTTACAATAATTACATCCATTATTTTGAGCGAGCATTCTTCTCATTTCTTCTTTTAATCCACTAGAAAGTTGGTTATCCTTTTCTAGTACATCACTTAAGTTTGCCCAAATTAGCATCATTTTTTTGTTATATCCTAATAATTTTTGAAATGATGTTTTTCCATTTTCAGATAATTGAATTAGTGCCATTAGAATCACTCCTTGATTATTAACTATTTTATGGCATGATTAGCTATATTGAAATAATATTTTTTAGGAGAAAAAAGTTAAAAACTTTATTTTTTAAGGAGTTTTGTTAATTGGACTTAACAAATAGTAAAATCATTCGAAGTTTAAAAAAAGACAGTAGCATGTCACTAAGTGATATGAGCAAAATCACAAATCTTTCTATACCAGCAGTTCGAGAACGAATTAGTAAATTAAAAGACGCTGGAATAATAAAAAAATATACGATTGATATCGATTATAGCGCTTTAGGATATGATATAGATATCATCGTTGAGATAGTTATTAAAAACAACTTATACAAAGACTTTAAAATGTTTATCACAGAACAAAATCACATTGACTTCTGCTATCGTATATCTGGTGATAGTTGCTTTTTATTTAAAGCAAGATTTAAAAACATGCCAAATGTAGAATCTTTCATAGACATTTTACAAAAATATAGTCATACAAAAACACATTTTATATTTTCAAAAACCGTTTAATAAAGTCATTGTATAAACGTTTCATAATTTACCATTTACATTTAGCTTTATATTTACAATCAAATTTCCTTATTACACGAACACTAAAAGTATAGTACAATTATTTTAAAGATTTATATTTTAGTGCACAATAAAAATATATTTAAGGAGATTGTTATGAACGATAATAAGAAAAATGGATGCATTGGCTGTTTAGGATGTTTAGTGTTAATACTTTTAATTATACTTTTAATTGGTGGATGTAGTGCTTTCTTTAATATGAACCACAGTGGCGATGATAACAAAAAGGAAAAGACACATAAGACAACAACAAAAGAGAAGACTAAAAAGGATACACCTGATCAAGAGAACGCAGTGAACAATCAAGAAGATACTACACAAGAACAAGAAACTATAAACGATGAATCTTCGAATAACGCTTCATCTGAAAATAATGACAGTAGTGGCACAACATATAATGATAATCAAAATGCATCATCTAATACAACTAACTACGACAACAATCATACAAATCAAAATGGTGATGTAGATACAAATATCGATGCACCATCTGTAGATATACCCGAAAAAAATGACCTTCCAAAAACACAGGACATCGATACGCCTAAGCCTGGTGAAGTCACGAAAGATATGCCGGCTTATGATGCATCCAAAGATAGAGACAATGATGGAATCATAAATGAAAAATAATCAAAATAATTTGAACATATCACCGAAACGATTCTCATTGATTACTCTATTTTCTCTTCTTTGCACCTTTATCTTTGTTTAAATTATATTTACGATTCATAATACCTATCACTATGCTTATCAACATAAAAACAATATAAAGGAGCAACCCATATCCTTTATAGGCTACAAAATCATAATATACATATACAATGATCGTCATACCAATTAACAATACGAAATACAATAAAGTAATTATTAAAATACTTCATATGCATCATCCTATATCTTTTAATGTGTTTCTATTTTGTCACAATTTTAACCTTATCACAAATAAATATAGTACAATATTAATAACAAATTATTTTAAGGAGCAATTTAAATGAAAAAATTACTGTTTTTATTATTGTCTTGCTTTATCATTTTAGCAGCATGTGGCACTACCGAGGATAAACATTCAGAAGCTAAAAAAGAAGACAAATCAGAGAAGCATCACAAAGCAAACGACAACAACAAAAGAGAAAACAAAGATCAACAAAAAAACCAATCTAAAATAGAAGAAATTAATAATGATGCACAGTCTTCTTCCGAACCTACTGCTACACAAAATGAACAGGCAGCAACCGTATCATCTACGGAAGCATCAATTAACGAAACCCAGTCTAATGTAGCGGCAGATAATACTGAAGATAATCAAGTACAACAACCTAATCAGGAGCAACAACAAAAAGTAGACTTAAATCAAATGCCAGCAACAGATTTTTCAACGGAAGGTATGTCCGAAAAAGCACAGCAACAAATTCAAGATTTAACAAAACAAAAAGACTTTGAGGGGTTACCTCAAGAAGAATATAATGACAGAGTCTCAGATATTATGAATAATGAAATGAACTGACATTACAAAAGGAGCATCAATGCGGTGTATTTTTCATCTAACTTCAAATATTTCTTTAGTGCAATTACTAAATTTATATAACGACACTGGATGGCACAACCACACTGCTAATCCAAACAAACTACAAAAGTGGTAACAAATACATCATATGTTCTTTCAATATGGGAAAGCTAAGCACTTATCGGTAACATTATAACCGTTGGTGATGGTGTCTCTATCATTTACATTCAAGATTTAATTATATTAAAATCATTTCAAAATAGAGTGTTAGACGGTCAACTATTAACCATTACTTTAACTAAATACAAACATGTGCTACAAACCGTTCTTTTAACAGATAATACTGATAAAACAAGACGTTTTTATGAAAAACATGGTCTAGTTACAAATGATAAATACCAAACACTAGCGTATACATTATTCAGACAAACACTTTAATTTATTTAAAACGATAAAAAAGACACTTCATTTAATTGTTAACTACAATATGAAGTGTCTTTAGTTATTTATTTAATTTTGAGTATTTGACCCACTTTAATGCTATTGGAATTTAACTTGTTCGCTGCTTTGATTTTATCTACGGTCGTCTTCTGATTTTTAGCAACACTATATAACGTATCACCTTTTTTCACAGTATAAGTTCTAACTAAATATAAAGTTTGTCCTTTACTAATACTATCCGATTTAAGGTTATTCCACTTTTTAATATTAGCTACACTGATGCCACTTCTTTTAGAAATATTATATAATGTGTCTCCAGTGACAACTTTATGTGTATCTCCAGTTATTGATCCACTATTGCTAGGCGCTTTTAATTTCAACACTTGTCCGACAGATAATGTATTATTCTTTAAACTATTCCATTTTTTAATATTATCGATTGTGACGCCACTTCTTCTTGAAATACTATACAGTGTATCTCCTTTAGCCACTGTGTAAGTAGCACCTGTTATCGCATCATTACTTCCGCCACCATTTAATGCTTTATAGTGTTTTTGAACTAAACTATAAAATTGATTCATATTATATCCCCATTGGTTAAAATAACCTACTGGATCTGAATGGTCTGTTCCACCCCAATATTGACTCACAGCATTATGACTAATGATCGTACCTGTACCTTGATTATTATCAGCTAGCGATGGAGCTAAACCATTTTGTTTCAGCATTTTAGCTGCTAAATAGGCTTGGTTATTCACAGATTTAGCAAAACCGTCAAAAGTATTCGATCTCGTCAACTCAATTTGATAGAAATATGGATTGGCGTTCGCTCCTGCGCCCCATGCGAGATAATTACTAGGTGCTGTTTGGATGATTTTATCACTACTTGCATATGCATGCACAAATGCACTGTTATAGTTATTATACATATAATTAACTTCGCCCTCTATCGTACTATTAGGGTTGGCAGTTTCATGAATAACTACACCGATGAACTTACCAGATTTATAATTATATTTTGGTAAATTATTAATACGTCCATCTTGTACAATTTGAGCCGGTTTAATATTATTATTTGCTATATATGTATTTACGTCTTGATAGGCTCTATTCGCAAATGTACGCATTTCTACTGAATTCGAATTATGTTCCGCTACCTTATTATGTAATTTTAAGTCTCCCGGTGTTAATTGATTTTTCAATGCTTGGGGGCTCATTTTTTGAGCTTTTTCAAAATCAATTGGCTTACTTGTATTCTCTTTTTCACTTTTTTTAGTAGTTTGCTTTTGGCTGCCTTCTTGCGCCTGTGCTACTGTCGTGCTTAAAATCAAACTCGTTGCCAATACAACTGACAAACTTAGTCTATATTTCATAGAAACGCTCCTTTTTCTGTGTTATTTATTCGTCGATAAGCACTACTGTCTAGTATAGTGCTTATAATTGCAGTTTATAATAATATTCAAACATACACAAAAGTTTTTCTTATTTTATACCATTTACTATTTATTCAACTATCCTTTTTAAAAAATAAAAGCTGTCATCAATATCGATGACAGCCTGCTTATAAATCAGTAAACACACTTGATAATATAGCGATTAGCGCAACTACTAATACGAACACGAGCAATGCATCCACCCTTTGTTGATTACGCCTGTTAGTCGGTTTTCTAAATTCTTTCAACGCGACACCACTTGCTACCAAGACGAGTACCAAACAAATCAAATGGAAAATCAATACAAATGTGGCCATTTTCATCACCTCTAGTTTGGTCAATAGCATTCGACCTATTTCCTATTTTCAAGTATTCATGAACTTATTAACTTAGAAACATAAAGCATTTTATCATCAGAAAGTCAGCCTACGCGTAGTCTTTGTATTCATATACCTTTTTCAAATCAACCAAAAACGCTATTGTGAAGTTACTTCTTGTTATTAATATATGTACAAATTATATATTTGCTAAACCTTGTACATCTTGATGATACGCTTTAGAAAGTTCACGACACGAAGCAACTTTACCAGATTCATTAAATTTGAAAATCGCGTATACTTCTATTTTACCGTTTGAACCATCTTTTTTCGCTACAGCTACATCATATCTTAAAAATACACTTTGTTGTTGCTCATCTATTAATATATCTTTAAACTTCTCAATAATTAATGTCTTTACCACTTCTTTTAATTTTTGAAGATGCGCCTTAAATTCCATTATATTCAAAGTATCGTGATCTGTTTCTTGAATATAGTCATCCGCAAAATAATCATCTATCTTTTCAGTATCTAAATTAATTAAGATATCTTGATATAAGTCTTCAATTCGAGTTTGTAAAGTTTGCTTGTTCATCATATGCCTCCATTTATGCTTATTAAAAAATCATTTTAATTTACGCTTATAGTATATAAAAAATCCTTAACATACACAACATTTTAACTATTCACATAAATTTACATTAAATTTATATACAACTTACAATGTTGTCACTTTGAAAGTATGTTGTTTCATATATTCTTTGGTTGTGTTTTACTTATTTTATTGGAGGTGAAAAGTCATGGAGAATAGTAATAATCAAAACGTACTCTCTTCATTAAATTATTTCAGTGTATTTTTTGCACCACTGTTATTCCCTATCATCGTTTGGATATGTGCGACTAAACCTGCAACGTCACATGCTAAAAAAGCACTACTAAACCATATTGGTATCACGATTTTTTATTTTTTAAGTAGTGCAGCCTTTATATTCTCTCAAGAGGTCTATAGAAAACCTTTTGACCATCCTACAACGATTTCCAATGTTTCCCTTGCACTAGGGTTACTTTTTGGCCTATGCATTATTATTTTATTTATCATTAATTTAGTGCGTGGTATAAAACTTTTACTAAGATAAGTTAACTGCAAACAACAATAAAACTAAAACGTGTTATAAATCATACAATGTTCACTTATGATTTATAACACGTTTTTATCTTTGTATTATTTCTAACCTACACTATTCATGTGCTTTCTTTTGAATCGTGTGTATAGTTAATCCTATGATAACTACAATGGTAACTAAATCAAAAGAGTTGAAAAACGCCGCCGTTGGAGTTTTACCTATCCACAACCATCTAATTAAAAACAAAAATACTGACTGCAAAAACAGCGCAACAAATATATAAATCATGGAATGTTTCAATATTAGACAAAAAACAAGCATAAATACTAATGCTCCAATAGTAACGATCAACATTAACACATTAGGCGTCAACAAAGCTCCCTCCTATGATTGACTTTCATATTCACTCATTTATGTTAAATTATATGTATAAGTACTATTGTTTTAATGGTTTTTATTAAAACAATAGCATACGCGTTATTTCTAAAGGGGTAAGATATATGTCTAAAGCTTTATATGTACATCACACAATTAATTTGGCTTTAATGATCATCTTTATTATTTTTCAATTTATGGAAATTAGCAGTTTAACTATTTCTATTATACTTTTAGCCTTGTTGTTAATTAATCTTATAGGCTTTATTATTGCTAACCATAAAAACGTTAAAGCAAAAGGCATGACCATTGAAGATAATCAGAAATTCAAGCGATAGGTGCTATTTCAATATAGTACCTATTGTTTTCTATTATTATTTAATACATTTACTAGTAAATAAACTGCATTTACAAATGATAGTAGCGTCCAAATCATCGTGATGATTAAATTTTCACTCTGAACAATAAATACAAGACCTATTAACAGGAAAATATTTAAAAATGATGCTATATAAAAACCTGTTCCAAATGAATTAACTTTTTTCATAAATTCCCCACCTATGCTTTTTCTTCCTTTTCAAAAAATAATGTGTGCAGAGATGATAACAGTGCTAATATAACGCCCACTGTAATAAGGCCATTTAATTTCTTATTATGATAAATATTAAATAATTCTATATGTCGTAACTTTTCGGCGTATTTATTTAACCCAATATTCGTCCCAAATAAATTCAATATCGTAGCCACCACAAACGTGATACCCAATATTATAATGAAATCAAAAATTGCTTTGCCACATTTGCTTCCCAACTTAGACACCTCATTTTAAATTGCCCACTATATAACAAATCATAATATAAATTTCTAATAAGAAATGAATTGCATTGATATAGTTGCTAAAACAATTTTATAGGGTATATTTGTAGTATACGCAAACATATATGCAACTTACGCAAAGTGCTACTTCTATTTGTTTTTTATTTTAAAATAATGATTAGAAAAGGATTGATATACGATGAAATTTATATGTTTTAATACAATGACTGAAAAAGGATTAACTAAAAAAGTGAATGAATTCCTACAAGAAAATCAATATATTGAAATTATTAAATTTGATTATGAAGTGGGTACGAGCGGCTATGGGGTCGGTATTTTGTATAATGAAACTAAAAGCATGTAATTCGATATAAAGTAATCATCTCATCTTTAAATGAGCCTATACGGCAACTTTCAATCTATTTAACGAATCTTCATTGGAGTGTGTATATGAAACGAATCATTTTTTTATTTATTGTAGCTAGCTTATTATTTGTAGCTTGTGGCAAATCAATTGCAGTGAAGCAAGTCATTCAAAGTTTTAAGGATCATCATTTACATGTTAGCAACGTAAAAGACATGGACAAAGAAGATTTTGGTGCTGCACCTATGAAAGCCAAAGAGGCAAAAATATTTGAAGTTGAGAAGAATAAAAATGCTAGGATTATGAGATTTACAAGTGATGACGATTTAAAAGAAACAAAACAATATTATGATGAACTTGGAAAATCTAGTGCAATACTATACTCTCATACTTATGTAAAAAATAATTATTTATTACAGATGAATGGAGACATTGCGGATAGCACCTTTGAAAAATATAAAAAAGTGCTAAATCAAACATTAGATTAAACAAAACAATTGGCGCTAAAATGATAAATAATTTCAACCCTCATTTTTTCTTACTTATTTGTTTTAAAAAAGATCTTGAAAATGTTAATACCCCCATAGTTTAAATACTACGGGGGTATTATGTGTGGTTTGATAAAATCATACTTTACGCTTTAGGATGATTATTTTAGCTTCTCTCTTGCTTTTTTCGGTATTTCAGATAAGCTGACTTCCTTGAAACTTTTCACTTCTCCTACTTTATACTTTAATTCTAAATAGTGCGCTTTTTTTAATTTTTTAGTAGCAGTGTACTCTAAATGCTTTGTTTCGCCTTTTTCATTATATGCTTTATTTTTATACGTATAATTTCTAACACCTTCGCCTATATCTTCAGAACGCTCAGGCTCATCTGTCTGTACATAATAATTTTCCGTTTTTATTAACGGATTAAAGTTTGCTAAATCTCTAACTTGTGCGCTATTCGTATGTGCTTCAGCATAGAACTTCCACCCCAATAACGCTAGAAATACAACAATGATAATTGACACTAAAGTATAAATTATTTTCATTATTCATCCTCCTTGTCCGTCTAGTAATACCATATCATTTTGTGACCTACACCCACGTTTGATATATATTACATTTACACTAAAGCGTCTGACAATTCTGTCACATGTAAAGACACTACCATCCCAAATACCTCAACCTTATTTTAGAACATAGCAACTTAATTTATCATGGTTTAAAGCCTTTGCGTTTGATTTGTCTATAAGTAAACACCACAAACATGATAATAAATAGGCCTTGCGTGCATTTAATAATTATTGAACTGAAATCTAATACTTCAATATTGAACATTATACCTATAACAGGCGCAATAATGTTCAATATAAAAACGAATAGCGTGAACGCTAACAACCATTGCTGTGATTTTGGTAAAAATGTCACCTCATTTATTTATCAAACATAAAATGATATAACTAAATTTAATAAAAGAATTGCATCACTGCCATAACCAAAGTTAAAAAATAAGCTAACAACATGATATTTTTAGCTTTAGCAGTATTTTGATGTCCCTTTTTATATGCATTAATCACAAATAACCACGCACATATGACTAATATGCCTAAAATAATTTTAAAAAAGCTCATATTTTACTCCCCCTTCAACAAACATAAACTACTTACGGCAAAAGTACTGACTCCAATCAATATAAACTCACTTGAAATTAATGATTTTAAATATAAACACAAAAAGCATAACCACTATTAAATATAATCAATTAAGGTTTATGCATGTTTCTCAAAATAGTGGATACTATTACACTACCTATAACAATTAAAAGCATGAGGACAAATAGGACAAAATCAGTCATTGAATCACCAGTTACTTTAAATAAAATATGCCATTCGTTTGAATTCGCTTCAATAGAAGCTTTAAGTGTTATAAAAAATAGCATGACAATAAAAGCAAGTACACCTAATAAATCAATTGCTAACTTAAATCGAGGATATTTGATATTTCTATTCAACACCTTATCACCCTTCACTCATAAATTTAATTCTAATATTCCTATACAGCATTATGCTATCATATTTTTCAAAAATTTATATTGCTAGCGGACAATAATTTGAAGATTTCTTGGATTTTTGGTGGATTGTTAGTTCAATAGACTAATCACTTTCTTATTATTCTCCGTCTTACTGTGGATGAGAGAAATAGACGGTAGCAGAGCCATAAAAATTACATAATTAAATGGTTTAATGTAGCTGTATTAGGATCTGCCTATTTAATTCCACTCATCGTACAAATTATTTGGCTAGTTATTAGCCTAGTTTATTCAAAACCTAAGAAAAATTATGTTTGCTAATGCGCTTTTTTAATTTTATGCGAATCTCAACAAGGGAGTGGACAGAGACTGGATATGATTTCAAATATTTCGTCGTCCCTTCTCGGCTAAGATAAATCTATGGTGTCTAAGACTCTGTTGTTAAGTTATTTATCTTTATTTAAATTTTGCTTAATTCCATTTTTGACATCCTCAACCAAAGATTTACTGCCATTTAAATTGGAAAACATCGTCATTATAAAACTAACTACCTTTCCTATTACGTCCATATTAAATCCTCCTTTATTTTATTAATACCATATTTTTTCCATATATAACCACTTATAGATATATGCATTATTGGTAACTAAAAAATCTGTTGTTTTTAAAAATTACAATTAAATTATATTGAACATAATTAACTATAAAGCTATATATTGTTAACAACACTTATGCCTTATGCTATGCTGATACAAAACAGGATTGTTATCTTAGATAAAATATCGATGCGGGAGCTTGAAAATGGAAATACTTTTGGGAATATTAATTAAAACAATAGATGTAATTGTAGCTATTGCCAGCTTTTTTGAACGAACAACATCAAAGTTATTGAGTAAGTTGCTTAGCCGTAAAGATAAGGGGAAAAATAAAGAAAACGATTAGCAGCACCCACTACGTGTCTTTCACATACGCACTATTATAAGGTTACGAGGTACATAGTAATATCTTAATTAAGTAGCGTTTAAAGGAGAGCCTATCTATGAAACAAAAACATACTCAACCAAACTCAAAATTATTTAAGACAATGTTACCAATCACTGTTTTATTACATTTATTCTTCATTGGTCTGTCTATACACAACATTTTGACTAAAGCCGATTTAGTTGCTACCTGTTTATCTATATTCAGTTTAATGATTTTCACTTCTATGCTGACACTTGTGGCACATACATACATGAATTACAAAAGGCAGAATAAAAGTCAAAAGGAGAATTTAAAATGAGTAAAGAAATGATTTTGCATCATACACTTAATATTGTATTGATGATAGTTTTAATAGTAGTAAATTATTTTAATGCTCTAAATTTATCAATTTCAATTGCGCTAGCTATATCAATAATAATAAATGCTACTTTATTAATAAGAGCAAATAGAAAGCAAGTTGAAAGTAATGGCACTACTATAGATGACTTTAACAAGAAATAACAGAGCTTTATACGGAGGCTATTATGAAATTTAATAAATATAAATATGATTACAATTATTTAATTATGTCTATACCACTTTTAGTAGTATCTATATTTGTACCAGCAGTTTTTGTAGTATTTGTAATTTGCTTAATATACGGATTTGAAGAGCGTAAATAGGAGGAATATTATGAAATTCGGTAAATACAAGATTGATGAGTTTTATCTAATCGTGATTGGCGGATTTTTAGTGACATCTCTTTTCGTACCATTTATGCTCATTTCAGTAGTAATAATGCTAATTATAGGATTAGAGAAACAATAATAAAGGGGGAAATGTAAGATGCAGTTTAATGATTGGAATGTCACTATAAATGGAAGAGGTTCACATGATGTTGTTGTTAATGAAGATACTTTATTAATTTTACAAGGATACCAACATGTAGAAATAGCATTGAAAATAGAAAATGATACCATACAAGTAAAGTCTTTAGGTTATAACGAAGATGTAAGTATTAACCCTGTTACAAAAGAAATTACTGTTAATGTCACTAACTTATTGGAAGATGATGAATAGTTCGGTATAGGAATGACTGGCAACTCTAAGCTTATTCCATTAAAAAGGCAAATATTTTTCCACATGAGCAGCAAGTCTATCCTTGAGTTATTTTCAAATAAAAATCCACAAAAATAGAGTCCGGGACATAAACATTTCTGATTAAAGAATAAACGTCAATTTCTATTGAAATTATATAGAAATTGACGTTTTCTTTATTTTTATATAATTTTGTAGCTCGTTGAGCTACTATTTTTCTTATG
>NZ_MRZN01000032.1 GCF_002614725.1 Staphylococcus edaphicus
ACATAAGAAAAATAGTAGCTCAACGAGCTACAAAATTATATAAAAATAAAGAAAACGTCAATTTCTATATAATTTCAATAGAAATTGACGTTTATTCTTTAATCAGAAATGTTTATGTCCCGGACTCAATTCATGTGTGTTCTATCACTATACTAAGCACAAATTATAGTGTGATTGTTTGAGGCCGTACATCTTGATCATGGTTCGCAATTGCTTGAATGCAATTGTCATCTAAAGCTTGTGTTTTAACCCAGTTCAATGATTGAATGGCATCATTCTTATTTACAACAAGTCCAGGTAAGATACCGTGTTCCCATGATTTTTTTGCATATCCAACATCTGATGCTAATAATAGAAATGGTCGTGCATCATTATGGCGTTTAATTCTTGTTGCACAAAGGCCGGCGGTGTGACCAGGTGTATGAATAAACTCAAGTGTACCATCGTCAAACAAGTCAAAAGATTTTCCAGTTGGGCCAATGCCAGTATGTTCTAAATGGAAGGTTGATATATGTGATTTTTGCCATTCGTGTGGAAGATAACGGAATTTATCTTTATTTGCTGTAAACCATTCTTCTTCACTTACTAATATGTTTTTTGCATTAGCAACATGTTCTAGCCCATCGGCGTGGTCACTGTGGAGATGACTAAGGATAACGTAATCTATATCAGATGTTTGATAACCAAGTTGTTGTAACTGTTCATGCACTGCTTGTCCTGGCGGTAATACTACTTTGTTAAATGGATAGTGAAATGATAGATTCTTTAAAGCATTTGTTCGATTGATGTCATGCCAACCTGTATCAATTAAGACAATTCCTTTAGGGTGCTCAATAAGATAAGCAGATACAGGTAGTTCAACTTGATGCTTTTTTGATCTGAATAATCCTGTCCAAGCGAGTGGCGGATTTGATTTATAATTAAACGGTAAAGCTTTATCAACAATGACAGAACCAGTGTGTAATATGTGTACCTTGATTGAACGATTCATTTTTAGCTCCTTTGTCGTTAACGCGTTATTTTATTAACTTATAACAAGCCGTTATCCTAGACTCAACTTATTTAAGTTATTATCAGCTTTGATAGTATGCTAATTTTATAAGTTGAAAATTCTAACTTAATCGTATGCGCATGTCAAACCATGACTTAAACTCAGATAATCTAGGTTGGCGAGTGCAAACATTACAAAGTATAGTAAAGTAAGTTTAATTGAATTGCATAACTTAACAATAGAAGGATATGGTATGGTAATAAAAAAAGGGGGAATCACAATGAATATACAATCAGCATGGCTCAATTTACCAGTCGAAAATTTAGAACAAAGTGCAAGTTTTTTCAAAAAGATAGGGTTTACGATTAAAAAGAATGAGGCTGTTTTAGATAAAATGAGAGGGATTGAAACAGTAGATCATAAAATAATCATGTTAATTGAACAAGCTCAATTTAAAAAAGTAGCACAATTATCTCGTTTAGGTGAAAATGAAGCTCTAGTATCTATTTCTGTAAAAGAGTCAAAGGAAGTAGATACGTTATTGAACCTTGTAGAAACAGCGGGTGGTAAAGTATTGCAACGTGGCACAAATCATGAAGGTTTTTATGGTGGATTATTTAGCGATATTGACGGACATTTGTTCAATGTTATCGCTATGTAATTAGTATTGTAAAAATATTGAAAAACAATGATAGCTTACAAATCTCATATCGAAGGGAGCATCAATATGATAAAGGCAATCGCAGTGGATAAGGATGGTACATTCCTCAGATCGGACCATACCTATGATGTGGAATACTTTGATAGTCTATTTGAAAAAATAATTCAACAAGATATTAAATTTATTGTAGCGAGTGGAAATCAGTACGCGCAATTACGCACGTTCTTTTCTGAAAAAATACAGCACATTACTTTTGTAGCTGAAAATGGGGCAGTAACTTATCACAATGATGAATTATTGACAGCACATTATTTTAATCAGCAATTGATATTTGATGTGTTAAATACGATTAACCAAGATTATCATATTCGCGATATAGTACTATGTGGTATACATTCAGCGTACATCAATGATCAATGCAGTGATGAATTCTTAAAATTCATTCAAAATTATTACTATAACATTGACAAGGTTTCCTCATTCAGTGAAATTAAAAATGAGCGTTTTGTTAAAATAGCTTTAAGAATTAAGGATAAAGCTTTAGTTGAGAAGGTTATGAATGAATTAGAACAGAAATACAAAGGAGAATTACGCGCAGTTACGAGCGGTAACGATAGCGTGGATTTAATTCTACCGAAAGTACATAAAGGTGTCGCAATTAAAGAGCAGTTAAACAAATGGGGAATTCATCAAGATGAACTACTCGCATTTGGTGATGCCAATAATGATATAGAAATGCTCGAACTAACACAATGCAGTTATGCTATGGCAAATTGTAGTCCTGAATTAGCAAGCATTGCCAAATATCGTGCACCATCAAATGATGATTCCGGCGTGTTGAGAGTGATTGAGCAGTATCTATAGTCGTTATGAATAACACAGTAAAACTCAATTTCATGTCCCTGCAAACCATAGTAAAAGGCCGATGCAGTTAATGAAATTGAGTTTTATAGTTAATTTACAATTAATACTGGGATATCTACATTACTCGCAATTTTGTGGGTAACATTTCCAAGAATATTTTTGATATCAGATTTTTCACGTGTATTACTCATTACGATAATATCATATGGATGTTCAGTTAATTCGTTCAATATAGCTTGTTTGATATATCCCGTACTAAATTTAACATGAATGTTTAAATCGAGTGCTTCTAATTGTTGAACGAAAGGTGAGAGCGCTTCACCTTTTTCTTTTGCTAAATCTTCAAAGTGTTTATTGTCGTAGCGTACGGATGTTTCTAACTCACCTTCTGGGATAACATTAAATACTGTGACCTCAGCATTGTCAACGCCAGTAGTTAAATTTTTCAGTTCTTTAGGGACGTTATTGAACGAATTATCAAAGTCATAAGCTAATAATATTTTCTTATACATCATAGCGCCTCCTTTATTATTTATATACCCTATTAAATTTAAAATAACATTTTTGGTGTATTATTTAACAATAGTTTAAATAGCGTGGAGACCGCTCGAAACGAGTTACTTAACATCTAACCCGATGATATCTTTGACATTATTATAGCCATTGGATTGAAGGTAGCGCACCAATTGTTTGTTCAGTTTCTGAGTTAACCCTGGTCCTTCAAATACTAAAGCACTATAAACTTGAACGAGTGACGCGCCATGACGCATCATTTTTATAGCATCTTCTGCATTAAATATGCCACCTGTTCCTATAATTAAAAATTGACCACTCGTTTGTTGATAAGCATAAGAAATGAGCTCAAGATTACGTTCAAATAATGGTTTGCCACTTAAACCACCACTTTCTTCACGGTTATATGAATGGAGCCCTTCACGTTTCTGTGTTGTATTTGCTAAGATAATACCATCAAATGTTTGAGTGATGGGTGATAACATACGTTGAAGTCCATCTAAAGATAAATCAGAAGTTAATTTAATAAATATAGGAACGTTAAGATTAGCTCTATCTTTATAAGCTTGAATAGCTTCACATAATTGTGAGAATTCATCTTTATCATGGAAGCTTTGTAAATTTTCTGTATTAGGTGAACTGATATTAACAGTAAAGAATGAAACGTCATTTTTAAATGTATCAATTACCTTGATATAATCTTCATAGCGTGATGCATATGGTGTCGCTTTATTTACACCAATATTTAAACCTACGGGGATTTGGTAACTATATTTACGTAGATTACTTAAAGCTTTGTTCATTCCTAAATTATTAAAGCCCATGCGATTAATTAAGGCGTGATCTTCAACTAAACGATACACACGTGGCTTAGGATTGCCTGGTTGTGGCTTTGGTGTGATACCTCCTAGTTCAATGGAACCGAATCCTGCTTTTTCCAATGCTTTGGGAACTTCACAAGATTTGTCGAATCCTGCCGCTAAACCAATTGGATTTGAAAATGTAATACCTTTGATGTCTTGATTTAATAAATCATTTTCATAATGAAATAGTTGTTTGATGACAGGTAATAATTTCGGATATTTTTGAATGGTTTTAAGTGCGTCGATGGTCATTCCATGTGCTTTTTCAGGATCGAATTGGAATAACAGGGGTTTGATGAGTTTATACATATAATTATCGCTCCATTTATCAAATTTAATTTAAAATAATCTATTATGTATCTCAATTACAATTTATAAAAAGGCTAAATTGTAATTGTTGTCCTTAATAGACTAGCATTTTACGTAATATATGCCTAGACTAAATAAAATAATTAATATAAGTTTCACAGGAATCAATTTTTTAACTATGAGTGATTAAATAGTTAAGAAAAAGGAAATAATGCAATATATACCATTTCTAAGTTAATTTTGGAGGGATTGTGCATGAATCAATTATGGCAAAGTCAATTGCCTTTAAACCATATTAAAGCCATCGTACCTGTAGGTGGAGGAGATGTAAATGAAGCATTTCGTATTGAAGCGGATGAGACGGACTATTTTTTACTTGTACAACGGCATAGATCGGCATCATTTTTTGCAGCTGAAGTTGAGGGATTGAACTTATTTGAAAAGGCAGACATTATTGCACCGAGAGTTATTGATAGTGGTGAAATTGAAGGTGATGCATATTTACTGCTAACCTACTTAGATGAAGGTGTATCAGGTAGTCAACAAGCATTAGGAAAATTAGTTGCAAATTTGCATAGTGAGCAACAACCAGAGCAGCAGTTTGGTTTCGATTTACCATATGAGGGTGGTGACATTTCATTTGATAATAGCTGGACAGATAGTTGGATAGAGCTGTTTGTAGAAAAACGATTAGATAAACTTAAAGATAGATTAGTACAAGAGGGTTTATGGGTAGATGAAAATGTAGCACAATATGACACTGTGCGAAATATTATTGTAAAAGAATTAGAAAATCATAATAGCAAACCTTCTTTATTACACGGTGATCTATGGGGCGGTAATTACATGTTTTTAACAGATGGTACACCTGCGCTGTTTGACCCAGCACCATTGTACGGAGATAGAGAATTTGATATTGGGATTACTTCAGTATTTGAAGGGTTTACACAAGCATTTTATGATGCGTATGATAAGCATTATCCGCTTAGTGATGGTGCAGAAGTGCGTTTAGAATTTTATAGACTGTATCTTTTAATGGTACATCTCGTGAAATTTGGCGATATGTATGCGGGAAGTGTGGATCGCTCAATGCGAAATATATTAAATCAATAGTAAAAAGGAAGCTGGGACATCATTGATTCGTTCCAGCTTCCTATTAGAATCTAAAACCACTTCTCAATATATTGAGTTAGTTGAACTTATGCATGAGCAAAGGCTCAGGTGAAATTTTTTACTTCTTTCAATTCTACTTCTCTATGTCGTGGAACGACAAAATCTTTTTAATAACATTAGATTTCTGTTCCATGCTCCTGGTTTGTTTGAAACTGTAAGATATCAAACAAATGAATCAAAGTTATTACATATCAAGTGTACCCATTTCTTCTCTCAATTTATATACTTTGTCAGGTGTAACATCTTCACCTAAAGGATCAACTACTTTCAAAGCTGAAAATGTATGGATGACTTGTCCACGTATCATTTTTAAATACTCTTGTCTCAGTGCATGTTGTTCTTGTTTTTCTTCAACACTTAATGGTTGGACTTTTTCTTTATTTGCAAGTGCATTAATTCTGTCTAATAATGTCATTGTTTTTTTCCTCCTGTAATAATTGAGATGGAAAATATGGAATAATATACTCTCCTACCTCGGTTAATAGTGATTGGTATGATCTATCATTTGATGTTAAATGTAGCATAATATGATTCGTTCCAATTTTTTCATAGGATTTTAATATTTTTAATAGTGTATTTCTACCTAAACGATATCCACCTTTGATTGGTTTAACTAATTCATCGGGATTTGAAGATAAATCGATAACTAATGGGTGCATATAAGGTTTGAATATATCATTGTTATGCCATTCTTTTAATAATGCTTTTTGTTGTTGAAATGGTTGGGGATAAAACATTAAGCCATCCATGTTTGTCTTAAGCCAAGATAGATCTTGTTTCGAATAACCTGTGGCAAACATTGGAATATGCTTATGTTTTGGTAATACCTGAAGCCCCGAATCCTCGTATAATTCAAATATATTATTTGAGATGCTAGGAGAATGTGATTGCCATAATGTGTTCATTGAATATACGGCATCTTGGAACAGTTCGGTTAGTTGTTCTTCTTTTATCTTAAAAGCTGGAAATTCAAATTTACGATCACCTGTTGCTAAACCTAATAAAAATCGCTCGCCTGATATCAAGTCAAGGGAAGTAGCAGCTTTGGCTAAATGAATTGGATGACGTAATGTAGCAACAATGCTAGATGTTCCGAGAGCGATTTTTGAGGTTTTGGCACTTAAATAAGATAAAAATACAAACGGATCGTAGTTTGTCGTTACATTACCTAGATGTGGACTATAAAGTGGATTATCTCTCACAAAAAGGCTTGTAAATCCAAGATATTCAGCCTGTTGTGCTAAATCAACTTGATTTTCAAACGACAATGCGATGTCTTCAGAATGATCAAAAGGCATCATTAAACCTAAAGTTAAATGGCCTTGTTGAAAAGTCCGTTTGAAACCATTGTGTTTTTGAATTGTTGTCACGTCTATCCCTCCTTAAACTTGTATTAACAACACCTGACAACTAACTAACATGTGTTGTTTAAATGAATTTTATACTGAATTGCAAATTAATGCAAACAACATGTTTATGAATATATTGTCTATACAACGAAACAATGAATTTTGTTGGTTATTGACTTAAAGCACTGAAGTATATGAAACAGATGTAACATTGAAATAGCGATTTTTACTAAAATAATTATATGATCATTTGATTATTTTTTGAAAATTCTTTAAATTAAAATAAAGAAAATTTATTGGAGGTTATTTATGTTCAAACGACAAATGAACGGTGGTTTCATATTCATATTAGTTATAGTATTTATGGTGACAACATTTAATGGTAATACATACGCTGCAACTCAGGACAATCAGTTAAATCAACATCATGCATCTAATGGAAATGTAAATAAAGTCAAAACAAGAGTCATATTACCGAATGAAAAAAGAACACAAATAGACAGTACAACGAGTGGTCATTATCAATCTATTGGTTATATCAACATTGGAGATAATATAGCGACAGGTGTTGTTATTGATAAAAATACGGTATTAACCAATAAGCACGTTGCCCATCTTGCTGATGGTAATATGACTTTTGCACCAGCAGCACAAAATCAAAATACGATGCCGTTTGGTACTTTTACCGAAAAGGATATTAAAGTATATCCTGGCAATGAAGATATCGCGATTGTTCATTTTAATGAAAATAAACAAGGCCAAACAGTTGGGGATGTAGTGCAACCTGCTACGTTAAAAGCTGACTCAACCTTAACTGAGAATACGCCGATTACGGTAACTGGATATCCTGGAGATAAGTCATTGGCAACTATGTGGGAAAGTAAAGGTGACATATTAAAAGTGAATGGTTCGGAATTCACCTATAACGCAAGTACATTCGGTGGTAATTCTGGTTCTCCAGTATTTAATAAAAGTAATGAAGTCATCGGCATACATCAGGGCGGTATAGAAGGAGAAAGCAACAGTGCCGTGACGATAAAAGGAGACGTATTAAACTTTATCAAAAATAATAAAGCTTAATGTAAGGAATCACAGGGAACATCCCCGTCAGTTAAATAGCATAGTTTGACGAGGATGTTTATTATTTTAGAATCTGCTTCATCAACAAGGGTAGCGCATGATTTATATAATCGCGCGCTGATAATTGACTACTATGAAACCAATGTTTTGCTGTACCATAAAGGCCCCAAGAAAGGAAACGAGCGTTTGCTGCAAGTGATTCTCTGGTTTCATTTGGGTGTTGTTGGACTAGTAATGTCAAAAAAATATCTTCTAATTCTTCTTTAACTCTTTTTTCCACAACTTGACCATACGCTTCACTATTTAATTTACATTCATTATGTGTCTCTTGAATATAACTCGTAATAGTAATAAAACTGGAAGATAGTGTCGTTTCATTAAGTTCTGTAGAAACAGCTAGCGCGTCATTTAAATTTTTTAGTACAGTTTCTGAGAGTGTATAATCCATAATGTCATATTTATCATAGAAATGGGCATAAAATGTTGCGCGATTAACAGTTGCACGTTCTGTAATGTCCTTAATTGTGATCGATTGTATCTTTTTTTCTTTAGCTATTTCACGAAAGGCATCCATCAACAACTTTTTAGTTCTTATAACTCTCGGATCGACGTATGCTGTAGTCATTGACCTTAAACCTCCTCTAAATATATAACACTTTACTTAGTACATTTAAATAAATTATCTTGCTTTCACTAGGCTA
The DNA here is from genome assembly GCF_002614725.1 of Staphylococcus edaphicus. GTDB lineage: Bacteria > Bacillota > Bacilli > Staphylococcales > Staphylococcaceae > Staphylococcus > Staphylococcus edaphicus. The sequence goes on from NZ_MRZN01000032.1 coordinate 8,505, forward strand.
TGTCAATGTGAATGATTGAAATGAAACATAGGACAAACCTAACTATAACAATTTCTAACTTTATATCGATAGTGATTGTGCTGCTCATTGTTAAAGGCAATGATTTGTCTTTATTGGAATAATGCCTTTGGGAGTTATTATAAAACTTTATGATTCTCTCTAATGATGCCATTCATAAAGCTATATATAAAAATGCCTAACGTAATAATTACAATGCCTATCATACTGATTGGACTTGGTAGTGGTAAGCCTAGTAGTATCATCTCTCCTATTAAAGTGAAGATGATTTCAGTAGCTTGTGTAGATTCTACTGCTGCAAGTTTTGCTTGGTTATGTTTCACTAAATTAGTTGCATAGAAAAAGAGTGTCGTGGCAATCACACCAGAGAATACAGCTACTAAAAAGGTTTGTACAACTTGATTTGTAGCTGGTAAGCCACTATTAAATATGCCACATATAAATACAATGAGCCATATTGGAAAGGTTACAAGGGTCATGCCATAAATACGTTCGAGTGTATTTAAATGATCATCAACAAGGATCATCATTTTACGATTACCTAATGGATAACAAAACGCACCTATAATTAAAGGGATCACAGACATCATAAAAACATGTATTTCAATATGAGAAATGTGTGGAATTTGAACAAGTACTACTCCAAATACCATAACGCTCGATGTCCAAACAGAAGGCCAAGATATACGTTCTCTTATTTTTATTTGCTGACGATTAATTTGCACATATTCATAAAAGAATGGCGCGACTAATAAGCCACAAATAATGGTTAATTGCCACGTTGCAGAAATAAGCCAACCAGGACTGTAATTGGCAACGAAAGTAATAGGCATATAAAATAAGACAAATCCCAATGTACTCCATATAATCCAAGGTTTAAAATGGGATTTAATATGATTGTGAACTTTTTTAAGACTTTTTTTGCTATATATAATTATGAATAATATGGGCAACATAAAAATAAAGCGAAGTGAAGCACTAAATAGCCAGTTACCTTCATCACTAGCCATTGCATGATTCAATATAAATGTCACCGAAAAAAATAATGCACCCAAAATACCAATCAATATTGCACGCATGCTATACAGCCTCCAGTATCGGAAAAATAATTAATATTTTTAATTTAACATTTTTTTAAATATTAGCAAGTGCCTAATATTTGCTTACCTGTGTTGAAATGGAGGTATGAGATAACATAACTAAAATTTCTTCAACAGTATTTTGATAGGCTTAATAGAAAAGTAGTATGATAGAAATGTGCGAATATTTTGAATTAAAGGGGTAACAATCATGGCAGAGAAATTAAAAAGAGAACTTAGCAATAGACACATACAGTTAATTGCGATTGGGGGCGCAATTGGAACTGGCTTGTTTTTAGGTGCGGGGCAATCGATACATTTAGCTGGACCATCCATTTTATTAACTTATATTATTGTCGGATTCGTGTTGTTTATGTTCATGAGAGCAATGGGAGAAATGTTGTTGTCAAATACTGAATTTAATTCGTTTGCAGATATCACACATAAGTATGTTGGCCCCTTAGCGGGATTTATTACAGGATGGACATATTGGTTAACATGGATTATTTCAGGTATGGCAGAAGTTACGGCAGTAGCTAAATACGTTTCTTTTTGGTATCCACATATTCCAAACTGGTTAACGGCACTAGCGTGTGTATTGTTGCTGATGTCATTTAACTTATTAAGTACAAAATTATTTGGAGAATTAGAATTTTGGTTTGCAATTATCAAAGTAATAACGATTGTTGCATTAATCATTGTAGGCATTGTGATGATTGTCATAGCTTATAAAACACCGTTCGGTCATGCAAGTGTATCAAATATATATAGCCATGGTGGTATCTTTCCAAATGGTGTAGCAGGATTTTTGATGTCTTTTCAAATGGCTATTTTTTCCTTTGTAGGCATTGAAATGATAGGCATTACAGCGGGAGAAACTAAAGATCCACATAAAACGATTCCGCAGGCGATTAACAATGTCCCAGTTAGAATTCTATTGTTTTACATCGGAGCATTGGCAGTTATTATCTCGATTATACCTTGGAATGCATTAGATCCTGAAGGGAGTCCTTTTGTTAAAGTGTTTGCCTTAGTCGGTATCCCATTTGCAGCTGGTATTATTAATTTTGTTGTATTAACTGCGGCGGCATCAGCATGTAACAGTGGTATATTCGCAAATAGTAGAACATTATTTGGTCTAGCGGATAGAAGACAAGCACCACCGAAATTTCAAGTGACGAATCGTCAAGGTGTGCCAATCGTCGCAATACTTGTTACATGTGCATTATTGTTATTGGCTGTATTATTGAATTATTTTATTCCAAATGCAACAACAGTATTTGTTTATATCAGTACGGTATCTACTGTATTAAATATCTTTATTTGGACAATTATTATGATTGCATATGTGAGATATACGAAAACACGTCCTGATTTGCATAAGCAAAGTAAATATAAATTGCCAGGTGGAAAAATTATGTCGTTGTGTATTATCGCATTTTTTGTATTTATATTTGGTGTGTTATTTATGAATCCCGAAACACGCATTGGTATCATTTTAGCACCGCTATGGTTGATTATACTTGCTTTAATGTACAGACAGTACAAAAGGCATATAGCTGAATGATGAAAGTCGTTTGGCGAAAGCGCACACATAAGATTTTAGATTGGAGTGATTAAAATGAGTAAAAAAATTATTATGGATTGTGATCCTGGCCATGATGATGCCATAGCACTTATATTAGCAGGAGCGCAAAACAGTTCATTAGACATATTAGCTGTTACAACTGTAGCAGGTAATCAGTCAGTAGAGAAAAATACCAAAAATGCATTGAATGTGTTAGAAGTAATGGGCAGAGGTGATATTAATGTTTCAGTAGGTGCTACAAGACCACTGCTAAAACCGGCATCGTTTGCTTCAGAAATTCATGGTGACAGTGGGTTGGATGGGCCAAAACTACCCGAAGTCCCTGCATTAAAACCTACTCAAAAACAAGCAGTCGATGTAATCATTGAAACTTTGAAACAAAGTGAGGAACCAGTGACTTTGGTTGCCACTGGACCTTTGACAAATATTGCAACTGTACTTATCAAAGAGCCAAACATTACGCAATACATTGATTCTATTACGATTATGGGTGGTGGTACATTCGGTAATTGGACACCTACTGCTGAATTTAATATTTGGGTTGATGCAGAAGCGGCAAAACGCGTATTTGAAAGTGGTGTGCGCATCAATGTCTTTGGTTTAGATGTAACACATCAAGTGTTAGCAACAGACCAAGTGATTGGTGGATTTAGAGAAATTCATAATCCTATTGCTGACTTTGTCGTAGAACTGTTAGAATTTTTCAAATCAACGTATAAGACGCATTTTAATATGGATGGTGGTCCAATACATGATGCATGTACAGTGCTCTATTTAATGGAACCTGAACTATTTACAATGCAACATACACATATTGATATTGAACATCAGAGTCTGTTAACTTATGGCACTATGTCTATTGATTTAAATGATGTTACAAATAAAGAGAAAAATGCTTTCTTTGCTACAGCAGTTAACGTACCAAAAGTGTGGAAATTGATGAACAAGATGCTGGCAAGTTATGGAAAAAATAATAGCTAACAAGATTGATATTAAAAGTAAGGTTGGGGCAAATGAAGTGTCCCAACCTTTTACATTAACTGACTAGATTAGAAATATATTTATATCTAGTTGATTTTCAACTTTAGTCAACCTTGCTTGGTAAGCAATCTTTTTTAATGTATTAGTGTTTGGATTTACTTTGACTTTATACTACAACTAAAGTACGAGCGTTATTCAAGCGGATTATTAGAGATTTTACACTATAAAAAGTATACTGATATATCAATACTTCAAATAGTAAAAGGTGAATCAAATAGTGAAGAATATAATGAAATGGATTATCTTACTCGTTATTATCATTGTTCCATTGATATGGTTAGTGTTGAATGTAGATAATATTCAAGAAAATATGAATGACAGGTATACGGAACAAAGTGAAAATAAAAGTGATAGCACATTTAATAATTTGTTCGATAGTAGTAGGGAAACAGAAAATTTTGGGGAATATGCATTTAGTGATTTCGACGGTAAACATTACGGGATTGATTATCATCTACCTGAAGGTACGCCAATTAAAGTGGCAACTGATGGAAAGGTGACTCGGACGTTTAATGATGATTTAGGCGGTAAAGTTCTCCAAATTGCAGAGTCCAATGGTACACATCACCAGTGGTATATGCATCTTAATGACTTTAAAGTAGAAGTAGGAGACGAAGTAAAAGCAGGAGATATAATTGCATTGTCAGGCAATACTGGTGAACAAACGACTGGCGCGCATTTACATTTTCAACGTATGAAAGGCGGTGTGGGTAACAATTACGCCATTGACCCTAAAGATTATGTTGAAGGATTACCAGAGGGAGAGGAAAGCTTGTATACAATAGAGTGAGAAGTCATATTTGATAACAATATTTAAAGAAATATTGGGTTCTTAATTTAACCTAGCGTGAAATGATAAAAATAAAGAATGAATTTTAACTCAATGAAATATGATAGATAGATTGGTGATATAGGTGTGACGAGAGGATGAATTCAATGAATTATGGTTGATTTCAATGTCTCGTCTTACTTTTAGGTTGAGTCGGAGAACGGAAATGTTGAACGAACTGCAAAAAGTTTTACAGTATATATTGATGGTTCTGTTCATTTGTTGTTGTAATGAATAAGGCAATGGTGTTGCTAGTTATTATAATAGAAGAAACAAGAACGGGTATATAAATAAAAAGCTAATAGGAGTGATATTAATGTCTAAATTGGATCATATTCAGCCACCTCAACGTTTCCGGTATAGAGAAAGTGAAGTGTTAATAAAGAATTATTATGAGTTCACATGTGATAATCGAATTTATTTTACCCAAACTGTGCATAAAGATTTAGAAAATCAAAAATATAAATTCAATATAGAAATATTATCTAGTATTAATAAATATGGGTTAGCTCTGGATTTTAATGAAGTTGATAAATTGTATAAAAAGGAAATCGCGCCTTATATTGAAGGACAAATTGTAAATGAAACTTTACCTGATATAAATACAACGGCGGAAAATATTGCTATCTGGATTTGGGATCAATTCAATCAACACTTACCTGAAAATAATACATTACAAAAATTGGAGTTTTTCGAAACAGAAACACAAGGGCTTGTTTTAACCGCAGATTTGATGAATAGATAAGTAATAATGTAAATGAAAAGGTGACGAGTTAAATATAGAAGTTTTTCTATATAAAGCTTGTCGCCTTTTTAAATTGATCATGGTCAAAAAAATAAAAAATTAAATCAAAATAAATATTCTGAAAATTCGGAATATGTGATATAGTAGTACTCTATTTCAGCTGAGGAGGAACTTCTATGATTAAAGTAAGTCCAAAACAATTTTTGTATCATGTTTTGTCAGGTGTTGCTATAGCAATTGTTGCAGGTTTAATACCTAATGCGATTTTGGGAGAATTATTTAAACTCTTAGCACCGAAATTTTCAGTATTTAAAACGTTATTACAAGTAGTGGAAAGTATTCAATTTACGGTACCATTACTGGTAGGTGCATTAATTGCTATGCGTTTTAAACTGAGTCCATTAGCAACAGCAGTTGTTGCAAGCTCAGCTTTTGTAGGAAGTGGTGCTGCACAATTTAAAGAGGGTGTATGGGTTTTAGTTGGTGTGGGAGATTTAATCAATACAATGATTACTGCAGCTATTGCGGTATTTTTAATATTAGTGGTTGGTGAAAGATTTGGTAGTTTAACTTTAATTATTTTACCTACCATAGTAGGTGTCATTGCGAGTTCTATAGGCGTTTTTACTTTGCCATACATACAGATGATTACAACCGGTATTGGAAATTTAGTGAATACTTTTACGGAGTTACAGCCGATAATTATGTCAATGTTAATAGCGTTGGTGTTCAGTTTTATTATCATTTCACCTATATCCACAGTAGCTACTGCTTTAGCTATTGGTATTAGTGGATTAGCAGCTGGATCAGCTTCGCTTGGCATTGTGGCATGTGAAGGTGTCCTAGTAGCAGGTACGCTTAAAGTAAATAGAGCAGGTGTACCACTCACTATATTTTTAGGAGGCGTCAAAATGATGATACCCAATATGGTGAGACACCCTGTTATATTATTACCTATTTTTACAAATGCACTTATCACAGGGTTTGTAGGGGCATTGATAGGAATAGGCGGCACAAAGGAATCTGCTGGTTTTGGTATTATTGGATTAGTTGGACCGATTAGTGCGTTTAGATTTATGGAACATTCCATCTTAACGAACATCATTTATGTTTTTATAGCGTTTTTTGTCGTGCCGTTTATCATGGGATATTTAATTAATGTATTTTATATGAAACTATTGAAACTTTACAATAGAGATATTTTTAAATTTTTAGCATAAAAGTAACAGATTTGATTGAAATATCAGTCATATTTTGTAATAAAGTAAATAAAAGAAGATTTTAAAAATAATAAATAATGAATGAAAAAGGCCACACATGTGTGGTCTTTTTAAAATTTAAACAAAAAAATTGCAAGTTTCACTCCAAAATATAATTTTTTTGTCTATTTGCTTTTTTACAGTTATGTAACAAAAGCGTATTTTGTAATATTTCAAGTTATATTGTTTATGTGAATAATACAGCTTTAAATCCTTTTATATCAATAGTGTGCACAATATAAAATTGTTTATCGCTGTGATTTAAGCGTTACAAAACAAAACAATTATATTGCAATATTACAAAATGGAATTTGATTTGTAACGTTTTGTTAAGGAAGTGTAATATAACTGAGCGAAATTTATGGTATATTATTTGTGGCGAAACGATAAGACATTAAATTTAAAATATTTCAGCACATACGATAAATAAATTAACGAAAATATAATTTAACTTAAAAAGAACTAATTGGAGGATTTTTTAATTATGAAGAAAACAATTTTAGCATCATCATTAGCAGTAGCATTAGGTGTAACAGGATATGCAGCAACAGCTGATCACAATCAAGCGCATGCATCAGAAGAAAATATCGACCAAGCGCATTTAGCTGACTTAGCTCAAAACCATCCAGAACAATTAAACGAAAAACCATTACACGCTGGTGCGTATAACTATAATTTCGTATTAGACGGCAATGAATATACTTTCACTTCAGATGGTCAAACTTGGTCATGGAATTATACTACTGCAGGTGCTCAAAGTACATCTTCTAACACGATTCAAGATGTAACTGCTCAAGCAACTACAAACACTAACGAAACTTCAGCTAACGAAGTTCGTACACAACAACAATCAAGCAACACAGAAGTGGCAGCAGTTGAAGCGCCTAAAGCTTCATCTAACTCAAATGTTCAAACTGCTCAAACTAGTGCTGCAGTAAAAACTTACAAAGCTGCTCAAACTTCAGCTGCTTCAACTGGTGGATCAGTTAAAGCTCAATTCTTAGCTGCTGGTGGTTCAGAAGCTATGTGGAATTCAATCGTATTGCCTGAATCAAGTGGTAATCCAAATGCTGTTAACCCAGCTGGTTACAGAGGTTTAGGACAAACTAAAGAATCATGGGGTTCTGGTTCAGTAGCTGATCAAACTAAAGGTATGTTAAACTATGCTAAACAACGTTATGGTTCTGAAGAAGCTGCTTTAGCTTTCCGTGCTTCTCACGGATGGTGGTAGGATTTATAGCACTGAACTAGAGGTTTAGTGGTATAAATATGAGAGTGACTCAATAGAGTTGCTCTCTTTTTTTGTCTTTTATCGTAGATTGACAAGCGTGAATATTCTGATAAAATTAAGAGTAATTTAAAAACTAAACTTATCCAGAGAAGTTGAGGGAATTGGCCCTAAGAAACTTCAGCAACAGACTTAGTAAAAGAGTACTGTGCTTCGTCCAACAAGTAACCCTACTTGAAAGATAGGTGTCATGTGAACTATATGCCACTATCAAAGGTATATAGTTTTTTTAATTAGGAGGACGTTTATGGTTATATCGGATAGATTAGCACAAGTGCCAGATAGTTATTTTGCGAAAACAATGGGTCAATCAGTTGAACATGGACCACTACCATTAATTAATATGGCAGTTGGTATACCAGATGGTGAAACGCCAAAAGGCATTATTGATTGTTTTGCAGACGCATTGCGAGAACCAAGTAATCAAAAATATGTAGCATTTCATGGTAAAGATACGTTTAAACAAGCGATTGTTGATTTTTATCAAAGACAATATCATGTTGCTTTGGATAAGGAAGAAGAAGTGTGTATTTTGTATGGCACTAAAAACGGTTTAGTTGCATTACCCTCGTGTATTGTAAATCCTGGTGAAAATGTACTGCTACCAGATCCAGGATATACAGATTATAAGGCGGGTGTATTATTGGCTGATGCTCAACCACAACCGCTTGTATTAAAGCCCCCTTATTATTTACCACAATGGGACCAAATAGGAAGTGATATATTAAAAAATACGCGATTAGTTTATTTGACGTATCCAAATAATCCCACTGGATCTGTTGCGACGCAATCTGTGTTTGATGAGGCTGTAGCGCAATTTAAGAATACAAAAACTAAAATTGTGCATGATTTTGCATACAGTGCGTTTGGTTTTGACCATAAAAATCCCAGTATTCTACAAACAGAAGGTGCAAAAGATTTAGCTATTGAAGTATTTTCATTATCTAAAGGATATAATATGTCGGGATTTAGAGTCGGATTTGCAGTAGGGAATAAGGATATCATTCAAGCATTGAAAAAATATCAAACGCACACACATGCAGGCATGTTTGGTGCATTACAAGATGCGGCCACATTTGCTTTAAATCATTATGATGATTTTTTAGAAGAACAAAGTGCTATTTTTAAGCGTCGAAGAGATGTTTTTGAAACTAAGCTAAAAGACGCACAAATTCCATTTGAACCTATGAAAGGAGGCATTTTCTTATGGTTACAAACACCACCAACAATGGATGGTGAAGCATTTGTTAATTATTTATTACAACAACAATCGATACTTGTTGCACCAGGAATTCCATTCGGTGAACATGGTGAAAATTACGTGCGCATTTCATTAGCGATTGATGATGAGGCATTAATTGAAGCTGCTGAAAGAATTCAAACTCTGAAACACCTATATGAACAACAATAAATTGAAAGGGGCTATTTGCATGACACGTATTAAACTTTTTGGAGTAAGAAATGAAGATAAACCTTATATTGAGGCATGGTCAAATAAACACAATGTGGAAGTAGATTTAGATGAAGATTTACTTACCTTAGAAACTGTTTCACGTGCAGAAGGATTTGATGGTGTCTCTATCTCACAACAAATTCCATTAGACGAAATGGTTTATAAAAAATTACATGACTTTGGTATTAAGCAAATTGCACAGCGAAGTGCAGGATTTGACATGTATGATTTTGACTTAGCTGAAAAATATCATTTAGTTATTAGTAATGTACCTTCCTATTCACCACATTCTATTGCAGAATATACCGTTTCGCAGGCGCTAAATCTTATTCGTAATTACAACGATATCCAGCAAAAAACAGCTGCATATGATTTTAGATGGCAACCAGGTATAATGTCTCGCTCGATTAAAGATTTAAAAGTTGCTGTGATTGGTACGGGTCGAATTGGTTCAATTGTTGCTAAAATATTTGCTCAGGGTTTTGATGCTGAAGTAGTGGCATATGATATTGCGCCTAATGATGCGTATAAATCGTTTTTAACTTATACAGAACATATTAAAGAAGCAATTCAAGATGCAGATATTGTAACTGTACATATACCAGCAAGTAAAGAAAATGATTATTTATTTGATGAAACCTTATTTAATGAATTTAAAGAGGGTTCAGTATTTGTCAATTGCGCTCGAGGAACGATTGTGAAAACAAGTGCTTTAATAGAAGCGTTGGATCGCGGTTTGATAAAAGGTGCCGCACTAGATACATACGAAGGTGAAAAAGGTTTGTTCCCAAGTGATCAACGACATAGAGACCTTAATGATGATATGTTAAAACAACTAATTGAACGACCTGATATAATTGTGTCACCACATATCGCTTTCTATACAGATGCTGCTGTAGAAAATTTAATCGTTGATGCATTAGATGCAACGATGGAAGTGATCAATACGGGGGACACACGTTTACGGGTAAATTAGTAGGTAAAATAGATAAAAAAAGAGGGTGCTTAACATGATTAAGCACCCTCTCAGACTGTCGACAAAGTCTACGACTTTGTTGGCAGTTTTTTTATGCACGCTTTCCGCGGGCACTGCCTTAGCCTGTAGTCTTCGGCTAGTGCTATTCCCGCAGGAGTCGGCATAAATCACTGCCAA
>NZ_MRZN01000033.1 GCF_002614725.1 Staphylococcus edaphicus
AGAGACTACAGGCTCGAACCATACCCCAGGCAAGCATGCACGGTCAAAATCGTAAGATTTTAAATATAAAGAGGACTAACCCATAAAGGATTAGCCCTCTTTTTTTGAGATTGGGTATTTATGTCCCAGCCTCTTTCAGATACAATATCTATTATTGTTCTTCTTTAACATATGGTAATAATGCCATATGACGAGAACGTTTAATAGCTAATGTCAACATACGTTGATATTTAGCTGAAGTACCTGTTACACGACGTGGTAAAATTTTACCACGTTCTGAGATAAAACGTTTTAATAATTCTGTATCTTTATAGTCGATATGTGTAATGCCGTTTGCTGTGAAATAACAAACTTTTTTACGACGACGTCCGCCTCTTCTTGGTCCACCTGCCATGGTAACTGCCTCCTTTTACGAATTTTTCATTTTTATATGATTTATATCATTAGAATGGTAAGTCATCATCACTAATATCAATTGGTCCGTTTGCATTTGCAAATGGGTTATCAGATTGATTATTGTTTGATGAACTGTTGTTGTTATTATTGCTTTGATAAGAAGATGTATTTTGTCCTGATTGTTGTCCGCCAAAGTTTTGGAAATTATTATTTCCTTCTTGACCATGACGTTGGTTTTGATTCTTAGGTTCAAGGAATTGAACACTATCACAAACCACTTCAGTCACAAAAATACGACGACCTTCTTGGTTTTCGTAGCTGCGTGATTGAATGCGACCGTCAACGCCGGCTAAACTACCTTTAAATAAGTAGTTGTTAACATTCTCTGCTTGTTTTCTAAAAACGACACAGTTAATGAAATCCGCTTCGCGTTCCCCTTGCGCATTTGTAAACGTACGGTTTACTGCTAGAGTAAAAGTCGCAACACTCACGCCTGAGGGTGTTGTTCTATATTCTGGATCTTTAGTTAAACGACCGACTAAAACAACTCTATTTATCATTTAAACGACCCCCATCTATTATTTTCTAGTCTTATCTTCGTCTTCACGAATTACGATATAACGGATAATATCGTCTGAAATTTTAGCTAAACGTTGGAATTCGTCAGTAGCTTCATTATCAGAAGTTTGGATACGTACGATATTGTAGTAACCTTCACTGAAATCATTGATTTCATAAGCTAAACGGCGTTTACCCCAGTCTTTAGCTTCTAAAACTTCTGATCCGTGAGAAGCTAAAATTCCGTTGAAACGTTCAACGACTGCTTTTTTAGCATCTTCTTCGATATTCGGACGAACGATGTACATAACTTCATATGTTCTCATTGTATAATTGCACCTCCTTGTGGTCTATGCGGCTCATCATCATTTGTGATAAGCAAGGAATAATTTTCATTACTCACAATCAAGAATTATAGCACATGCCTTTACATTTTACAATGATTTTCCAGCGTATAAAAAGCTAGAATTTTAAGGTTTGTTTCATATGAAACATCTTGCAATACGATTCACATCACCTCTACTACTACCAATTAAACATTTTTAAAACGGTATTATTTTAAATTTAGTGTATATAAATTGTAAATATAATTTTTATAAAAATATACAGTGCTTTTAGGTAAGGTTGAAAATTGTATTTAATTCTAATAGCATATCACCTATATTCATTTTAAATGATATAGCATTATATTTACTTTCTTGAAGTCTTTTTACTATTTTTAAGAAAAATACATATATAAAGGAGTATGTTATGGTTTCAGCACTAAAGAAAGGACTTGTTACTGCTAGTGTATTGTTTGCTTCAACAATCGCAGTCAATTCAGCGTATGCGGCAGAAGATACCTCTAACCAAAAAGGTACGATGGGTTACGGTTACCAACAATATTTAGAAAAGCATCCAGAACAAGCAAAGTCATCTAAACAAACTAAAGAGAGTAGCTCTACTGCACTTCGCTCAGCTGAGGGAACAACGCAATCTGGTGAACGAGTCTTGGATATTTCTGAATGGCAAGGTGACTTAACAGCACAAGAAGTTAAGGATCTAAAAGCAAATTATGATTTTATTATTATTAGAGCACAATATGGTTCAGAAAAAGTAGATGCTTCCTTAGAACATAATTCGGCGTTATTAGATCAATACAGTTTAGATTTCGGCGTTTATTCTTATAGCATGTACGAAAATCCCGATGATGCACGCTACGAAGCCCAAACATTATACAATCGTGCACCAAAGGCAAGTTTTTATATAAATGATTTCGAACAAGATTCAGTAACTTCTGGTACTGCTGATGAGAGCACAGACGCTTGGTATGACGAAATGAAAGGTTTAGCTGGCGATAAAAAAGTATTATTCTATTCTTATGAAAATTTCATGTTAGAAAATGCTTCGAATTCTGTCGGTAAATATGATGGCTACTGGATGGCAAATTATAATCCGGATCCACCAACACGTGAACACGTATTATGGCAATATACAGATAGCTATGCCTCACCAGAATTAAATCAAAATGTTGATGCCAATTATACTGGCCCTGGTGTCGATGCTTCATGGTTCACTTCATAACTAAAGCATGTCATAAACATCAAACAAGCATGGGAAGCCCTACTTTAAAGATTAGGCCAACCATGCTTGTTTTTTCATATATTTATAACAATATTGAGAAGTGATAACTTTAACTCTAAAAATCATCGCCTAAGTTATACAATAAATATATCCAATATAAAACACGCCATTAACATTTGTAATAGCGTGTACTTAGCGCTTAGTTACACATTGAATCTAAAGTGTACAATATCGCCGTCTTTCATAATATATTCTTTACCTTCTAGACGCTGCTTCCCAGCTTCTTTTGCACCGTTTTCACCATTAAATTCAACATAATCATCATAGTTTGTCACTTCGGCACGGATAAAACCACGTTCAAAATCTGTGTGAATGATACCAGCACATTGTGGTGCTGTCATACCTTTAATAAATGTCCATGCACGTACTTCTTGCACACCAGCAGTAAAGTATGTTGCTAAACCTAGCAAATCATACGTTGTACGAATTAAACGATCTAGACCTGGTTCTTCAATGCCTAAATCTTCTAAGAACATTTCACGATCTTCGTCTTCTAAAACAGCAATTTCTTCTTCAATTTTCGCACTGATTACGATAACTTCTGAATCTTCTTTCGCTGCATAATCACGAATAAGTTTTACTTTTTCGTTATCATCATCACCAATTTCATCTTCACCAACATTTGCAATATAAAGCATTTCTTTAGATGTTAATAGTTGTGCTTGATTGATATATTTTTGATCTTCTTCTGTAAATTCTAAACTTCTAACCGGATGACCTTCTTCTAAGGCTTCTTTAATTCTTGATAAAATACGCGTTTCATTGACCGCATCTTTATCTTTTTGACGCGCCATCTTTTCTACTTTTGGCAAGCGTTTCTCAACAGATTCTAAGTCAGCTAATACCAATTCCATATTAATGACTTCAATGTCATCAATTGGATCTACGCGGCCAGAAACATGTGTGACGTTGTCATCATCAAATGCACGAACTACTTGGCAAATTGCATCCACTTCACGGATATGGGACAAGAATTTATTTCCTAGTCCTTCCCCTTTTGAAGCACCTTTAACAATACCTGCAATATCTGTGAATTCAAATGTAGTAGGAATTGTTTTTTTCGGTTGTACTATGTCAGTTAAGACGTTCAATCTACTATCTGGAACCTCAACAATACCTACATTAGGATCAATTGTTGCGAAGGGATAATTTGCTGCAAGCGCACCTGCTTTTGTAATTGCATTGAAAAGTGTAGATTTACCTACGTTGGGCAAACCAACGATACCTGCTGTTAATGCCATTATTCATTCTCCTTATTATCAGTATCTTGTTGCGATACTAGTATTTTTTTTAATTTTTTATTAAATGTTTGTCTTGGAATCATGATGCTTCTCTGACAATGTTCACATTTTATTCGGATATCTGCACCGACACGAATAATTTGAAAGCGATTCGTGCCACATGCATGTTGTTTTTTCATCTCTACAATATCATTCAAACCGTAATTGGATGTCATTCTGTAACACCTCCGACCGTCTTAAGCATTATTTTGTGTGTTCGCATTGTATTGAACCATCGTTGGTTGCGGCGTCTTAATTTCTTTGAGTTTAAATAATTTTAAAATTTCTTTTCTTAAGATACGCGCACCAGAAGCACCTTCCCCTGGAATGGTCTCAGCAGAAATTCTTAATATAAATTCATTATTTGTTATGCTATCTACACCAACAACGTCTGGTATTGATATAAACAGATAATATTTTGAACGGATTGTTTCAAAATACTCAGTAAGGATATCTTCTACATGATCAATATCTTCTTCGATTGATACTGGAATTTCTACAATCGCTTCGCCATTGATTACCGAATAATTGGTAATTTCACCTACGCTACCATTCGGCAAGGTCGTTAACTCACCTGATATCGTATTAATACGCATGGATCTTAATCCAATAGATTTCACTGTACCTTCTGCTACTGGAGAACCAGCCGTACTGATTTTAACATAATCTCCCACATCAAATTGATTTTCAAAGATAATGAAAAATCCTGTAATAATATCTTTAACTACAGTTTGCGCACCGAAACCTACTGCAAGTCCAACTACACCGGCACTAGCTATGATGCCACCGACACTGATACCAAATTTACTTAAAATCGTAGTCAACACTATAAACCATACCACATATGATACTACATTTTGTACCAGTGATATCAAAGTTTTTGAACGTTTTTTATTATTATTTTTACCTTTATTTTGAATTTTAAAGAATTGAGCAATCGCTTTGTTTACAAAACGTAAAATAACCCATGCCGCAATAACGTATACAATAATCATTATAAGATTAGATAGTAAAACTTGATAGGTTTCTGGTTTTGTTAATGGTTCTATAATCGAATATAGAATGCTTTTAATTTGATTCAACTGCATTCCCTCCTAATTTGTGTCCATGCATCACTTTATTATACTCATTTTAACAATGAAACAAATCCAACTTTCGCTTTAGTTTATAAAAAATTAAAAACCGAATAGTTGCTATTATCTGTATCACGTTTAACCTTTTCTAGTTTATTAAAAATACACGCTTTAGCAAAGTATTTTAGCATAATCAATGTTGTTTTATTTTATTGCTAAAAATGAGTACCTGGAAAAGTCCATAAAACCAGTGCTACGTTGACACACAAACCGCTTTTATAAACAGTCACTATAATGTACACGGATTGCTTAGCATTAAGGTAATATGTATACATTAAATTCTATTTCAATAATCTGTATGTGGTTTTATCTCTGTTTACGTTTGCTATCCTTTGAAACAAACTAGTAGTAGCTCGTCTTAAAATTGCAACCATTTGAAAGCTACATTAGTGATAAGACCATATAAAACCACATATCATCTAACCTATTATGCCAGCAAATGATATGTGGTTCTATGTTTAGCACTTAATGCTACTATTCTATAATTTGTGTTTCTAAATCATTATACAATTTAAAAATGATGATGCGTTCACCTGTTCTAGAACTTAAATCTGTATGAAAACTTTTTACTTTTTCTCCTGTAATAGACAGTACAATTTCATCAAGCGCTTCAATACCAGATTCAACTAACTTTGAACGTGTTTTTTTAATCGTTAACAAACCTTCATTTGTTTCGCACACTTTGTACTCTGCTTGCGTTAGTACACCATGTAAACTAACAATAATCATATCACGTAAAATATCCGTTTTAACTGAGAGAGAGCCACGGCCAAGGAAGTCTTTTTCCCATTGTGTAATGGCTTTGCTGATTTCAGACTCATAGCGACCTTTGGTCATTTTCATAAAATATGCATCTCCTGTAGAACTAAAATATATGTAGAAAATCACTTTAACAAAGATAACAGTACCATTTTTCAATCATTTTCTCCATCGTTCCGCAACATTCCCCAGGAAATAACGGTATTTGTCATGAGTCTCTAAATTAATGCGACCAATCATGCCATTGGTTGTCTGTATCAACACTTGCCAAACGTACCCAACCATTCGTCACTTTCTGTTTAAATGCTTCATTATTTTCTAACAAACGTTTAATAAAGCTTTGTGGTGCTTGGATGACGATAAGTAATCTAATGGGTGAATGATACATTTTGTAATCAGCTGACATAACGGATTGCCACGGCAAGCCTGTTAATAAATCACTGGCATTGCCCTGCATAACGCCAATACCTGCTGTAACAGATTGTGTTGTTTTACTACCACTGCCATAGTAATGTGGTGCCACCGTGGATGCATAATATTGTAAATTAATCCATTGTGCCACAAGGGCAGGACCAGCAATAATTTGATCTAAAATAGTGCCAGTTTCATCATGCTTCCAATTATAATTATGCAAAAATGCTCTTCCTGCTAAATCACTCTGCTTGGTCAATTGCCGTTTCCCAACGATAAATGCAGCATTCTTAGCCAATCCCCATTCTGGTCTGATTTCACTCCAATCATTCGTTAAACGGTGAACCTCTTGGTTTGGATTGCGTTCAGTTAAATTATTATTTGGTAATTGTGCTAGTCGTTTTTTATTTGCTTGATAGCTGATTTCAGGCATGACGGCTTCAATATGGTCATAAGCATTACGTGCCGATTCTGTAAGTTCAGGTACATATATCCATGTCAATTCATCGATAGAAGTCTGATGCTCTGCAGCTGCAAAGATTGTCGTCTCCGGTATAACTACACCTTCTTGTAATAAACCTGTTCTAACTTCTGACAAATTACATAACTGCGCTAATACCTTTGCATTAAAGCCACTTGCAGCGCCGCCACAAGCTCCGCAATCCAATGACGCTGCATATGGATTATTCGCACTTTGACTGCCATGGCCACACATCACTACTAACGGTGCAAAGTCTGATGTTAAATCCATTAATTTTAGAGCCTGTAATGTGTAGTTTACTTTTTCTTGATCTGTAAACCCAACTGGCAAACCATCTTCAAAGTGTATATGTTGATGCTTATGATTGTAATGTTGTGTTTTGTAATCTAGTGTCAATGCAGTGTCGTGCGGTTTTCGTAACCAATTTGTGTAAAATTTACGAATCATATTGCCGACACTTCTTGGAACAAAACTTCTTGTAAACATTTGCAACGATAGCCACGGACCACTTAACTCTGGTAATAACAAGCTTGGCAACACATTTTGTTTCATTTTTTTAAATGTATACGTCACAGATTCTAAAGCATGTTTACGTTGTTGAAACGCATTTGGTTCATGCTCATGTGTATATTCTTTAATCTTGTGTTGGGGTTGATTCATCACTGGCAAAGATGGATGACTATATTTGCTACCTAATTCCTCTTTTTCAATTGGCAAGCCAAAAAATCCTGCTATCCCTATGGTTTCAAAAGGACCATTGGCTTCGATTTGCTTTCTAAACGGCTCTGAACGCACATCAATACAAAATGCCATCTGAACTAATGTTTGTTGCGCTTGTTTGCTTTGCGTTGTGGGTGTTGGCGTGAGCTTTTCTTTTAATTGCTGATTGTAAGTTGTTTCCCACGCTGCTAGCCATAATTTTCGACATAATTGATCATTAAATTGATGCGCAAATTGAATATGTGCCTGCTGTGCTTCAACAGACAAGCCTCGCCACGTTTGAATTGACATATTGCCCCACTGCATCCATGACGCAATCAGCACTTCTATATCGCTGTTATCCATTTCTTTCGGCTTGGATATTGGTAAATAAGGTTCGACAATGGCCCATTCCATGCCAATGCGTATAGCAAGATAAGAGAAAAGTAAATCATGTACTTTGTGATTATGTTCGTCTTGCCACATCATCATACCAGCCCAACCCGGTAGCGATAATAAATGATTTTCTAAATATGTCTGTACGTCTTGCTCTGCTATATTTAACTGACTTAATGCTTGCTGTAATAATGCATCTGCATCATCAGGCAATGATTTTAACCGTTCACGTTGATCTTTAGTTAATGCTGGATCGTGTGCTACCAATCTTCGCCAAGCGTAAAATAAGCCTTTGTCTCGATTTGGCATTGTCCACCCAGATTGAGCATCATCAACATATAATTTACACCACTTAATTATATGATAGTCTATCGTATCAATCAGTCGTTCATTTTTTTCATCTTTTATATATGTACTTATTAGGGGTACTGAATTTTCAAGTTTCGGCTTGACTGGTGCTCTTAAACGTTCAGCTAATGTTTCTAACTGTACTTGCACTTCAGGGTCTATTTCCAACGACTGCAATTTCAATGCGTTTCGTCCATATTGTTCTGCATGTTCTCTCGGAATTGCTAATGACGTATCATCTAGCCATTGTTGAAAATGCTGTTCTAAGTACGCATGGTCAATTTCATTATTGTGGTAGGCTTCTAAAATAGTCGTTCGCGCCGGATACATATCTACTTTACGCGCTTCTTTTAACCAACGGGCAATATCATCAAATGATTTATGTTCTAGACCTGCCCATGGACTTCTAGCTGCGAACATTGAAATGGGCGACAATGGTACGATAACATTACTCGCATGAATAACCTTCTCATGAATATCATCTATATGCGTCGACGTTTGCATTGCTTCTATCTTTGATGTTCCCATTTTAATGTCCTCCTTTTGATAAATATGATTTCAAATAGTTTGGATGACGTTCTACTGATTCGATTTTTGCATCACCTAACCGCACAATCCACATATATAATATTGAAAATGCCACCGACGAGCGATTACGTGCTACCCAAGTACTCATCAAACTACCAAACAACAACAACAATGCCGCAATAACTACCGCAAACATTGGGGGTTGTGTACTGTAAAATGCGACATTGTGTAATGCGCCACTGAAGAAATGATGTACTAAATAATAAACTGCACCAACCACGATAAGGACAAACAAGCCTATGATACGACCAAATCGCCCTTCACCAAATGCAACCAGTTGTGTCCATGATACGGAGAGTGACCACGCTAAGATTAAGCCACTAACAAGACGATAACCCTGTTCAGGTGCAGACAACCAGAACCCTAACCCAATTGCTAAGGCTAAACCACGCCCGATTATAATCCATAAGTATGACATTCTTTCATTCGCTCTACTTGGTACATTAAAATGACGTACCGCCGAACCCGAGCGTAAAAATAAGGTTGCTTTAAACAAACCATGCAATATAAGATGAATGATTGCAGGAATATATGCCCCCAAAGCACACTGAATCAGCATAAAACCCATTTGACCTATGGTGGATCCAACGAGTAGACGCTTGTAGTCTACATGTACCAAACTAATGCCTGCACCAATTAAAACAGAAATACTCGCAAACACTAACAATACAATCGTTGCAATGTCACCATTAAATAACGGTGAAAAACGCGTTAGCATAATGCCCCCTGCATTCACAATACCTGCATGCATAATCGCTGACACAGGTGTGGGTGCAGCTACAGATTCAATTAACCATCTGTGAAACGGCCACTGTGCTGCAGGAATCATGACTGCCAATATAATGAGTAAATTGATACCGAACTTCGACCAAGCATTGATTTGTGCTAAATGAGCTTCTGTAAATATCGTAGTGTAATGCCATTCCCCTGTTAATAAACCAAGCCAAACAACCGCTAATGCTAAAGCTATCCAGCTTAAAAAGAATAATTTACCAGTGACAACGGCAGCAGCTCTTGTTACTCTCCAAGCACTCGTCAAACTAATTAAAAGTGTTAAGCCTACTAAAGTACATCCCCAACTCACAACCATGACACGTATATCGCCAGTTAACCATGCCATCGCCGCAAAACTTGTCGTCAGTGTAAAGAGCGTAAAATATTTCCGATAGCTTCTATCTCCAGATAAGTAACGTACGCAATAACGTTGAATGATTAAACCGATAAACAATACAAAGAAGGCCATCAACCAAGCTAGCATATCTAAATACCATAAACCTGCTTCCATTTGGTTAGAAGCAAAGATGAGTGCAATAAACGCCACTATCGGTGGTAATGCAACAATACAAATATGTATACGCACATAAGCAATCGGAATACGCTTATTTAAAAATATGATTCCACTTAGTGCAGCAATGACAATCGTGATGAAAAAGATAGTTAAAAGTACAGATGCATTCAATGATGTAAGCATTTATGATTCTCCTTTGTATGATATCGTATTACGAATGATACTTAACTGATGACTTTATATATGATTAGGATTAAACACCGCAAAAAAACCGACAATATATAATAAACCCAGTTCGATTTATTACCATTGTCGGCTTCATAACAACGCACTCCATTGAGACCTCAAGTGATTTGTTTTGCTACCTCATATATAGTTAAATTTATTTTTTTAAAAAATTTAATAATAAACGTTTCTTTTCACGCAATATGTCGTATGATTTGAACTTTCAACGCTTATTCGTCCACTTTTTCAATTTGCCAATATTTCTATTAACATCTTGCTAAAGCCGTAATATCAATTAAAAGTGCCCTTCAACAACTATATTTATTTTTATTTAATATTACTAACATATACTCATTATTCGTCATTGTCAAGAATGTGCATACTATTTTGTTCAGACTCGTAATTTGATTTGAACTAACATGATCTAGTGTTCCATGCCTTAATACGCTCGATAATTAACATCACACTTTTCAATTCCAGCTAAATCAATATGCCATCCTTTATAACAGTATGAGTGTGAGATACAAGCCTACAAGTGTCACAAAAAGCACTGGAATCGTAATAATGATGCCTGTTTTAAAATAAGTTCCCCATGAAATCTTCACACCTTTTTGAGTCAATACATGTAACCAAAGTAACGTCGCTAAGGAACCGATTGGTGTAATTTTAGGTCCCAAATCTGAACCAATCACATTAGCATAAATCATACCTTCCTTTATTGTGCCTAGCGCGTCGGATTGTCCAATCGCAATCGCATCGATTAGTACGGTAGGCAGATTATTCATGACTGATGATAAAAATGCGGCTATAAAGCCCATACCTAGTACACTGCTAAACAAACCATAATTTGAAATAGTTGATAATATGTCGGCTAATGCTGCTGTAATGCCTACATTTTTCAATCCAAAAACCACTAAATACATGCCTATTGAAAATAAAACAATATTCCATGGCGCACCTTTAATCACTTGTTTCGTATGCACTGCTTTGGATTTTCGAGCTAACAATACAAAAATGCCTGCAATTGTAACTGCAACAATGGAAACTGGTAGTTGAATCAATTCGCTAACAAAATAACCTACTAGTAATATTGCTAATACAAGCCACGACATTTTAAATAACTTTTCATCTTTAATCGCATGTTTAGGTGTTTCAAGGTTTTCCGTATGAAATGTTTTAGGTATTGATTTCCTGAAATATATCCATAGCACTATTATACTCGCAATCAACGAGAATATATTGGGAATCACCATACGACTAAAGTATTCAACAAATCCAATGTCGAAATAATCTGCCGAAACAATATTGACTAAATTACTTACAATAAATGGCAACGATGTGGTATCTGCAATAAAACCACTCGCAATAATAAATGGAAATATCACTTTTTTATTGAAACCTAAGTTCCTCACCATGGCTAATACGATGGGCGTTAATATTAATGCCGCGCCATCATTTGCGAACAATGCTGCCACAACTGCCCCTAATAACATAATAAACACAAACATTTTCAGACCATTGCCATTAGAAGCCCTAACCATATGTATCGCTGACCATTCAAAAAATCCAATTTCATCTAATATTAATGAAATCAGAATGACTGCCACAAACGTTAATGTCGCATTCCAAACAATGCCTGTCACTTCCAGTACATCTGAAAAACTAACGACACCTGTAATAATCGCAATGATAGCCCCTATGAGTGCCGTAATACCAATATCTAGGCCTTTAGGTTGCCAAATTACAAAAGTTAACGTTAATAAAAAAATAATCATTGCTAAAATGGCCATCAACATTCACCCAATTTCAAATTTTTACATATACAGCGTTGATTAGACGCGTTAATCCCATTCAAGCTTTGATTGATTGATTCTAACAGTGTGTGATTGAGTTGATACATATGTTTATTGCCTTCTTTACGTCTAACCACCAAATCATTCGCTACCAATAATTTCATATGATGACTTAAAGTTGGCTGAGAAAATGAAAAATATTCTAATAAATCACAAGCACATAACTCACCACAAGAAAGTAAATCAATTATTTCTAATCTACTCGGATCTGCTAAGACTTTTAACATTGCCGATAATTCATTGTATGACATCATACGACCTCCTAAACACTATATAGATTATCATCTATATAGATGAAGGTCTATATATTTTTTACGCATACAATACCTTAAAATATTAATGTTTTTATTATTCAAGTTTTACCTTATACCCACTTTTTTAATGAAGGTTTCGGTTTTTTCAAAATTCTTTCACCTGATTTCAATCCTTGTTTCACTATAATTTGCCCCATACTATGACCATTGACTATTTATCAAATTAAAAATCTCCCTCATCACTTATATAGTAACGAGAGAGAGTTCTAATTCACCTTCATATAGAATTCCATTACTGCATTTCAATCTGTATAAAATCAATTAATTCTTTAATTAAACCTTCACAGCTCAAATGCATAACTACTTATTATTTCTAGCACTCCAGCCTACGAAAACATTACAAACAAATCCTATTATCCCACAAATGATTGCCGATAAAAATGTTGCTTCTCCAATATAAAAAACAACCAAAAACATCAAAATACCTACTACTAAGCTTATGATCCACTGGCTTAATTTCAAAAATCAATTCACTCCTTTATAGCAAATATTAGTTCAATAATTTTACGCTACAGGAATAAATTTCATAGTTAATTCTAATTAAAACCTGTCGATAATCATTAATTATGTGTCTTATTTTATAATATCAATCAATTCTTTCTTGGCTGCTGCTCTAGCTGGAATCCAACCGAAGACGATACCAATCAACATGGATACACCTACTGCGATTATCACAGAACTTAGGCTGACCACACTCTTGATATAATCAGGTGTTACGGCATCGACAAGACTACCGATAAGGATACCTAAGATTAATCCAATTAGACCACCGATGACACACAGCACGACACTTTCGATTAAGAATTGTAACTCGATATCACGTGCTTTGGCACCAAATGCACGACGAATCGCAATTTCTTCCGTACGTTCTGTAACAGAGATATACATCACGTTCATCACGCCGATACCAGCGATAAATAGTGAAATACCTGCCACAGCTGCCACAAAGTAAGTAATACCATCAAACACTTTATTGATGCCCTTCATCATTTCTTCGGTATCATTATACGTGTATTTGCCATCGCCCACGCCTGAACCTTTTTTATTTAATGCGTCTTCAACTTTTTTCGCGACGTCTTTCTTATCTTGGCCATCTTGAACCGTTAATTGTAGTGATGGGAGGTCTTGATTTAAATTACTCATATATTGATCAAATGTCTTTGAAGGCATGTTGACGGCGGATGGGTTCATCGCATCATTGGCAATACCCACAACTTTAAATCCTTGACCGTCAATATATAACGTCTTACCAAGCGCATCTTTATTAAAGACATCTTTCGCTATTTTGTCATCGACCGTGACGACTTTTTTATGTAACTCATTGTCATCTGAGTCAAAGCCTTGTCCTTTTTCAGGAGTGTCCATGGTTGCTTTTTTCAAAATACTGACGTCACCTTTTTTCTGTGGGTTTGTCATTTTCGCAGAATAACCTGTATCGTCATTCTCTTTAATCTTCGCACTTGACACACCGTTGACTTGTTTCACGATGTCAATATCTTGTTGTGAAAATGGATTTTCTTTAGCACCTTCACCACTACTTGTCATAAAATTAATAATGGCGGAATTTTTGCCCGCACCAGAATCTGAAAATTCATCGGCCGCCGTTTTCTTGAATCCATTACCTAATGACATAATCGTAATTACGGCTGCGATACCAATAATAATCCCAATCATCGTAAAAATATTACGTCGCTTGTTTTTTAAGATAGATTTAAATGAGACAGCTAAAATGTTAGATAAGTTCTTCATTCAACCACCTCTTCTCGCTGCACACGACCGTCTAAAATATGAATGATACGGTCTGCTTTATCTGCCACTTTGCGGTCATGTGTGACTAGAATCATTGTCGTATTATATTCTTTATTGAGTTTCATAAACAATTCCATAATATCTTTCGATGTCTTTGAGTCCAAGGCACCTGTAGGTTCATCCGCGATAATAAATTTAGGTTGATTAATAATCGCACGTGCAATCGCTACACGTTGTTGTTGACCCCCCGACAATTTGTTGGGGATGTGGTTTTCCTTATCATACAAACCCACATCGTGTAGCGTGCGTGTTACACGTTCTTTGCGTGCTTGTGGACCAAGTCCTGCATACACGAGCGGAATACTGACATTCTCCATAATCGTATTATTTTGAATCAGTTTGAAGTTTTGGAATACAAATCCTACCGTCTTATTTCGGATTTCTGCAAGATGATTATCTGAGCTTTGCTTGTAATTCTCGCCATTAAATAGATAATCACCTTCATAACCCCTATCAATAAAACCTAAAATATTAATCAACGTACTTTTACCTGAACCTGACGGCCCCATGATGGCAATAAACTCGCCTTCTTTAATGTTGATATTAATGTCTTTCAAAATATGGTTTTGTTCGTCACCATTTTTGAAGTGTCGATTGATATCTACAAGTTCTATCATGATGACACCTCAACTTTGTCTCCATCATTCATTGTTTTTTTAGGATTTTTAATCAGTTTGTCGCCTTTTTTCAGTCCTTTTTTAACGAAAATCTCGCCATTGACTTTATCAATGCTAATATCTCGTTTTTCTACTTTATTATCTTTATTGACAACAAATACGTTATTATCTTTCGTTAATACAGATTTAGGTAATTTGATTGAATCTAATGGCACTTTCACTTCCATTGAATAACCTGCACGTACAGGGATATCTATATCACTAATGATCACTGTGTATTTCGATGATTCGGAATCATCGCCGCCGCTTGGATCGGATTCAACAGGGTTTGACGCTGATGCTGCTGAAGCTTCTTCACCTTCACCAGATGCACCAGCACTCGCACCACCTGCGCTAGATTCACTTAACTTATCTTCATAACTCTTCGGCAGTTCAGAGATTTTTTTAATTTCTCCTTTACCTGTCTTACCGTTACTTGTGACTTTGACATCTACTTTGTCACCTTCTTTGATTTTATCTAAATCAAATTCAGAGACCGTTGTTTTAATTTGTGGCTCGTTTGATACCAATTGCAGAATCGGTTGGCCATCAGATACGTTTTCACTGTTTTTGACATCTACTTTACCGTCAAATGCTGCGTACACACTATCATTCACTTGCTTATCTTGTTGATTTAATTGTTGTTGCGCTTCACTTAATGCACTTTGATCTTGTGTTAGTTTCTTCTGTAAATCATTATCATTTGGCGCTTGATTAATATTTCTATAATCTTCATTCACTGCACTTTGTGCTTCATCAACTTTATTTGCCAACTGTTGACGTTTGTTGTTGTTCACATCATAGTTAATCAATGGGTCACCTTGCTTCACGGATTGACCATCGTCAACTTGCGTACTGACATATGTCCCAACTTGACTGTTGTTATTATATGTTTTGACTGAATGGGGTGAAGCTTTCCCCTCTAAATTAAGTGGACTTTCTTTCTCCACTTTATATGTATCGTATCCATCTTTATCATCCGAACTACTATTGACTTGCTTTAAAACCAACGCAATTGCCAATAAGGCTACGATTGCGACAATCCCTATAAGCCACATCCACTTTTTCTTCAATTAATAACCACTCCTTATATTTATTTTCAGTGTCATACTATCATACCTACACAACTAAAAATATAGAGCATAATATTTTATTTAATCAATAGTTCTCGAAAATTTTTATATAACACTTTTGTCATGTTATATATATGCTCACTTAGAAGTTGTAAACAAAGCTAATTTAACTATTTTTAGGATTTCTACCATATTTATTCACTTCTTGTTGACCATTTGTACAGCAAATTACTAATGCAACAATAGCAATTACAAGATAAATGACAGCGGCAATTATTAAAATTATGTACACAAATGAATGCAGATTGGTTGTAATGTTTAAATTTACTAGCTCACTCAAATCATCCATTAATGTCCCTATAAACATGATAATCGGTAATAACATGGTCATTCCAACGTCATGAAACCTTCTAACCGTTGCAGTAAACATGGCAATCGTTAATAAAATATAAATTATCCAGCCAACGATTTCCTCTAAAATACTTGGTATTGGCAATAAATATGTACTGAGACCAATGACTATACTTAAAAGAAAATTCATTAAAATCGGATACCAGTATTCCTTACGTCTTGACCTACCTTTAATATTAAGTGCATTTAGCCAAAACAATTTATAATAATGTAACATCTAACTATGCCCCCTAGTTTTTAATTTGGATATGATTGCCATCACGCGCTACTAATTCAAATACTAACACGTCAACACAACAAAAAAAACATTAAATCTTCTTGCATTTATATTTAATATCTTAATATACAAATATCGCACTACTTTTACTTTTTTGTATTTTCTATTTTTCATCTTTATTATTAAATGTTAATAATTCACAAAAATACTTAATAAGCTATTTTAAAATATTGTATTGCGTGTTATGCTTTTGAAAACGTTATAATCAGGAGGCAAAATACATATGGAATCATCTAATTTACCTTTATCACAACATTTTTCAAATTTACGTGAAAAACCAACATGGGGACTCAAACTGATTATTGCAATTGTTATCATTGCATTATCTGCAGTTATTAGTAATCTGTTAATTGATTATAAGAAATTATATCAAGACAGTGGGTTAAGTGGTCAGGAACTTGATCAAGCCATAACATTCGGTCAAATTGGTGCCCAAGTCGGTAGTATTATCGGTGGTATTATTGGTATTGGTATCACGTTTGTTATATTCTTGCTCATTTCTAAAATTATGAAATCTGATGCACAAGCAAAGACTATTTTTTCTGCTACGTTAAGCTACACAATAATCACTGGACTTATTGGGCTAATCGTTGTCATTATTCAATGGATTGCCGGTTTATCGCCAACGGATTATATCATTACAAGCCTAAATATCTTCGATAAAGGGAATCAAGTACTCGCTGCATTCAATTTACAAACATTTATTGCTGCGTATGTATTTGGTGTGATGCTATTTGCGACAAATCGCTTCTCTAAGAAATCAGCCATTATTTGGTCTGTCGCTTATCTTATCGTATTTATCGGTTTCTCGCTTTTAGGCGCTGCATTTCAATAATAGCTAAGACTAGAAATCATATAAAACGAGTCCGGGACATAAACATTTCTGATTAAAGAATAAACGTCAATTTCTATTGAAATTATATAGAAATTGACGTTTTCTTTATTTTTATATAATTTTGTAGCTCGTTGAGCTACTATTTTTCTTATGT
>NZ_MRZN01000034.1 GCF_002614725.1 Staphylococcus edaphicus
TTTCATCTGATATGATTTCACATTCATCTAAGTCTATAAATCATAATTTATCAAATGAAAATACTAATTTAACAAAAGATTTAGCTTTGGATATCCAGCATCATGAAATGCCGTTTATCCTAATTATGATAATTAAAGCAACTTTAAGGGTATCTATCATATGATTTTAGATGTTTTTATTTAATTTTATTTTGCTGTATAACTTTTACTTGAAATTTTTCCAGCATTCACAATTACATCTTTGTCTTGGAAAGCTTCATTATTAAAGAAACGCGTTAAGATATCTTTGACACCTACTTCAATACGTTCTTGAGCTTCTAAAGTCATACCAGAGTAATGTACTGTCATACCATTTCTAGGCATTGTTCTCCATGGATGATCGGCTGGAGCTGGTTGTGGATACCAAACGTCACCTGCATAACCTTGAATATGTTTAGCATTTAAGAGTTCTACTAAATCATTTGTGTTTACAATTTTACCACGTGCAGTATTTACTAAATAGCTACCAACTTTCATGCGGCTTAATACATCATAATTAAATAAATTATCTGTTTCAGGTGTTAAAGGGGCATGGATAGTGATTGCATCACTTGTTGACACCAATTCATCAAAATTAACAAACGTAGAATGTTCATTATCTTTTTGATTTATTGGATCGTAATGTTGTATTGTCACATTAAATGGTGCAAGTCTTTCTGCAACAAGTTGACCAATTCTACCAAAACCGAATATACCAATTGTTTTATTTTGTAGTTCGTGCGCATGATTACCAACTTTAGATAAGTTCCATTCTCCGTCTTTAGCTTGACGATGACCTTCTTCGTAATTTCTTAGTAAGATAAGCAAGTCCATGACCGCATGCTCTGCAACACTAATAGTATTACTACCAGTGACTTCTACAACACCGATATTGTGTTCACTTGCTGCTTGTAAATCTACATGGTCTGAGCCAACGCCTGCTGTGATAGCTAATTTTAAATTAGGTGCTTTTTCAATACGTTCTTTTGTCATATACGCTGGATAAAATGGTGCACTAATCACTATATCCATATCTGCTAAGTGCTTATCTAAATCTGCTTCATTGTCTGCTAATATAACTAATTCATGTCCTTTTTCTTCTAAAAACGGTTTCAAACCAATTGCTCTTTCTGTATTTAATAATTGATTATCTTCTCCTACCACAGATTCTGGGAATAATGCTACGATTTTCATATTTATCTCTCCTAATCCTATTTTTTAATACTATGCCCTGTTACTTAACTTAAGTGCATCTTCAGAAACAAAAAAATACTCGATACGATTTGCACATACCACCTCCTTGAATGAATCATTCAAAACGTAGTTAGCAAACAGCACCGAGTACCTTACACCATTCCGTATTTATTCAATTGATTTATCGAATACAAATATTGATACAACCTCATCATCAGTTAAATCAATATCTGTAAATAGTTTAACAAATTTTGCGTCAACGAGCGCTTCCATTTCACCTAATTCAATATCACTATATAGCTGTTTTATCTTTTCAGTACGATTATAATGAAGCATCACTTCATTTTGTTTATCGCCTAAATAAAACTTTTCAACTTTACTTAAAGCACCTGTCATATATGCAATGCCCCAGTTCCCTTTAAATGAAACTTGAACTTTTTCAGGGCCTTTACCTACATGCTCTTTGCGATAAGCGCGTATTAAATTAGCGAATTGTTGCTCTTTTTTATGTGTATCTACTTTACTCACCTTCTTTAAAAGTAATGAGTTTTGATTCAACAACTTATAATTTCATTATATATCACACTATTAAAAATTCAAGCATTATTACTTTTTTTAATAAATACTTTATTAATGTGCTTTTTTTATTGAGTTATTACTTTTAGTTGTAAATTCAATTTGTAGCGTTTGAATTAAAATATATATAACACACAAACTACCCATTGTATCTGTAAAAAAATGTGCCTTCAAATATACTCTAGATATCATCACAGATAACACTAATATCACGCTTATAATGGTTATAACTTTGTTCTTGGTCAGTAGTATAACTAGACTAACTAACACACATACGCTTAATACGTGCATACTAGGAAAACTATAACCCTCTATAGTCAAACTAGGTCTTGGACGTTGAATAACATATTTTAAAAATGTTCCAATCGCAAAGACACTAAAACACCAAAAGCCATACCAATAAAATTTAAACCGATCGTATATAAATAAGCCGATTAATATAATGATAACCATACATAAACAACCTATTGGTGAAAATATCGTTGAAATCACGATTAGATATTGAATGATTGTATCTGAAGTCACCGTATTATGTAGTAAAACATAGATGCTGTCATCAAGATTTTTCGTTACATGAAGCGCTATGCATATAGTGATTATAGTAAAACAAAGGCTGCCTACTATTATTTTTAAATAATTATTCACTTTTACTGTCCTTTCTATTGCTAATTCTTCTAAATAACAGTAAACCAAGTATTTTCAATTTGCTCAATCGTTCTTTAGCCTTAGCTATATTAATAATCATTTTTTTATCTGTACGAATAAAACGATTTGTCCACCTTCCTTTGATGTGCTAAAATTATTTAAAGACTTAATATATCTATAATGACCGTTATAACATTAAAGGAGTTTTATTTTGAATAAAGATCGTTTTGAACAAATTGCTTACAAGTATGACCGTCCGGAAAGAATTAAACTCGCACAAATTATCGCTCAAGAAACAAACCAGCTACTAAATCACACGTCTTATCACTCATTATTAGATTATGGTGGAGGCACCGGATTAGTTACATTAAATATCGACCATCACTTTGAACAAGTCACACTTATGGATGCCTCATCACAAATGGTAGACATTTTCGACACAAAAATATCTTTACTAGAAAAGTCTTCTATTAAAACACTTGTTGGCGATGTATTTGCTACTGATAATCCATTAGGTCAATCTAGCTACGATGTCATTGTCTTATCTTTAGTCTTACTTCATAGTGGTGACTATAAAGGGTTATTACATAAACTTTATACTCATCTTAATCCTGAAGGAATGCTGATTTTAGTTGATTTCGATAAAAATGAAAAAGTTCATCACCCAAAAATTTATAATGGTTTTGAACACTCTGATATTTTAGAAACCTTTGCTGACATCGGTTTATCTCAAACACAAGCATATACATTCCATACTGGTGATTATATTTTTATGAATCAACAAGCAAGCCTATTTATTGCGTCAGGTTCTAAATAGCCTTTACATTTTTAACAGTAATGCCCTTTTTTCCGCTTCAGTTAAAAAAGTATAATTTACTGCTTTTTTATTAATATAAGCAATTTGCTCAAGGGTAATCAAATGATGATGCACCAGTAATTCATATTCTTCAATTAATGATGTTTGCGTTACAGTTCGATTATCTGTATTAATTAGAATAGGTGTATCTAGCTCTAGTAAATAAGGTAAATTTAAATCCTCTAAATTTGTAATCGCTTTTGTCTGGATATTGCTTTTAGGACAAATCTCTAACAATATGTCATTGTCTTTTACAAACTGTAGCAACTGCTTATCTTGGTTAATCGCAACACCATGCCCTATTCGTCTAGAGCCTAATTTAATTCCTTCAATAACATTATGTATACAACCACATTCGCCTGCGTGTAATGTAAGGTTGAAACCTTTATCTAATCCGTATCTTATTGTATCTTCAATATGTTCTGTAGGAAATCCTACCTCCGGCCCAGCAAAATCAATGCCACAAATTGCTTCATGGTCATGTTTGTGAATAAAGTCAAAGAGTGCTTGGTTTTGTTCCGCACTGTGCTGACGCATCGCACAAATTAGTATATTAACATCTATGTCTAAGGTATTGACCGCTTCTTTGACGCCTATTTCTACCGCTTCCAACACTTCAGTTAACGTTAACCCTTGATGCATATGAAATAAAGGTGCGAAACGAACTTCAATATATTTCACGTTGTCTTTACATGCTTGCTTTGCAACATCAACGACTGCACGCTTCAAACTATCTTTGGTCTGTAACACTTTTAATATTTCATCAAAGCACTGTAAATAATCGTCTAAACTATCACATTGACTACTGACAAATAATTTTGATTCATCTAAGTTTATGCCTTGTTCATCTGCTAGTTGTCTAATCAATTCGACACTGGTTGAACCATCTAAGTGACAATGCAACTCAACTTTTGCTATTGCTTCTATGGACTTATTCATACATTAGAACCTACCTCTACTTACATTTGATTACGTTTTAAATTTATCTTTTTACTATAGCATGATGAATTTAACTTTGCTATTACGCAAATAGAACGGCTTTACAAACTAAAAAATGGTTAACTTTATAACTTATTGATTAACCACCTGATTTTGAATATAAACAGAAAAGGACCGCCAACTAAGTTGTTAGCAGTCTTATTAGTATGATTTAGCCATGATTGTTATGGACACATATATTTAATCATTTAAATGCCTTTATATTTCACCTAAGTAACCTAATACGATTAACGAAATACCTAACCCCATAAAACTCATAATGAGTAACGTTACAATAATTTTCAATTCAAGCATAAAATATGTCCTATCTTGTCCTTTATTTACAAGCCAAACACCTAAGCTCACGACGAGTACAAATATTATAATTAAACCATATGCAATTATATTTAAAATGCTCATATCAATAGCCCCTTTGCGCACGATTCAAATGTTGGCTCTCTGGTTACATCAGTGGCCCTATGTCTCTCTATCATCATGTTCTCCCAAGCAACAATCATTAATCTATTCTGGTGTTACATTAAGATAGTGATGTGTTTTTAGATATTCAATAATCCTATTCACAGCTACTTCTATACTGTCTTGCTCTGTATCTATAATTAATTCAGGATGTTGGGGCGCCTCATATGGGGCATTAATACCTGTAAAACCAGAAATTTCTCCATTTCTCGCTTTTTGATATAACCCTTTGGGATCTCTCGATTCACATTCATCTAAACTACATAATGTATAAACTTCAATAAATTCATCTTCTGCCAATAAAGCTCGTACGCCATCTCTATCCGCTTGATAGGGTGATATGAATGCTGTAATGGTAATTAAACCTGCATCTACCATGAGTTTACTTACTTCTCCAATGCGACGAATATTCTCTTTTCTATCTTCCGGGCTAAACCCAAGGTTATGATTAAGCCCATGTCTCACGTTGTCGCCATCTAATCGGTACGTATGTACTTGTTCCTCGTATAATGCCTTTTCTAAGGCTACTGAAATCGTCGATTTACCAGAACCAGATAATCCTGTAAACCATATGACCACACTTTTGTGTTTATTGCGCTTTTGCCTTTCTGCCTTTGTAACTTCTGAATCATGCCAAGTGATGTTATTGGATGATACCATGATGACACTCCTTTAAAATTATTTTTCTTGTAAACCTCTAATCAGAACTTCTGCTACTTCGGGTCTCGAGAATGCTTTAGGTAACGTTTCACCGTTTCTTAATTTTTCACGAACTTTTGTGCCACTTAAATGTAAATGTGCAGAAGCCTCATGTGGACATGTCTTCGCTGTGGCCATGTTTTCACATGTTTCACAGTAAAAAGCATGCTCAAATTTCAAAATTTGAATTCCTAACTCTGCTTCGTATTGTGCAATTAATTCTTGCGCTTCATATGTACCATAGTAATCACCTACACCAGCATGATCACGACCAACAATGAAATGTGTGCAGCCGTAATTTTTGCGGACTGTCGCATGTAAAATTGCTTCTCTCGGACCTGCATAGCGCATTGCCGCTGGATAAATAACTAAGCGCGTTCTATTTTCTGGGAAATAATTTTTTAAAATTGCTTCATAACTTTCCATGCGCACTTCCGCAGGGATATCGTCAGATTTTGTTTCACCTACTAAAGGATTCAATAACAAACCGTCAACAGATTCTAATGCTGCTTTTTGAATGTATTCATGCGCACGATGCACTGGATTACGTGTTTGGAAACCAACGATTGTTTGCCAATTTAAGTCATAAAATAATTGTCTCGTTTCTGATGGGTCCAAATGATAATCTACAAAGTCATCATGTTTCGGTCTATCTAGTAAATGAATAGGTCCCGCCAAGTAGACACTTCCTTTTTCATAGACTTTCAACACGCCAGGATGATCTATATCTGTTGTGCCATAAACGTACTGAGCTTCTTTCTCTTTGTCATACGTATATTTTTCTTCTAATTCTAGTACGCCATATAAATGATTGTCTTCCCCATACAACGCGACACGAGAACCTATATCTAGTTCATTTGCTTTATCTTCAGTTACTGGTAAAGTAATCGGAATACTCCACACCAACCCATTACTTAAATGTACATGCTCTACTACTTCTGTATAATCTGCTTCATTCATGAAGCCGGTTAACGGACTAAATCCACCAATACCAATAAGCTCTAAATCTGACAAACTCCATGGATTTAATGTAATAGATGGTAATGATTCCGCCGCTGTGAGCAATTCTTCTTTTAAAGTTGCCTCCGCTTCTCTGTTTATTAATGTACCACCGTGGGGTTGAATCGTATTTTCAATAATTTCCTTAGTTAATGGCAATCTAATACACTCCTTCTTTAATCTATTTTATTCGCGTTAACATTTGCTTTGTTTTTAGCGAAGACAAATGGCAATTGTTTATTTTGATATAATGCAAAAGCTACTAAACCAAGCCAAATAACCACTAGCGCAATTTTTACTGTAATTGAAATTGTCGCATTAAGTTCAAATACGCTTAATAAAGAACTACTATTTGTAAATATAATTAAACCACTGACACACACAGCTAAAATATTCATCGGTAAAATTTTAACTAACCAGGCAGCAAATGGTGCAGCTATTAAGCCACCAACGCTCAGTGCAATCACTAATCCCCAGTTAATCTGACTAAATCCTAAAAAGATAATAAAGCTCAGTGAGGCTGATACCGTGACAAAAAATTCACTCGCTGAAACAGTTCCTATCGCATACCTTGGTTCTAACTTCTTCTGTGCCAATAGTAATGGTGTATTGACTGGGCCCCAGCCACCACCGCCTACAGCATCAAGAAAACCTGCAACTGCACCTTGTGGAATCATTGCATATCTCCTAATCGTTGATGGTCCTTTGACTTGTTGTTGATTTCGTTTATATAAAAATTGATATAATATATATAAACCCATTGTTAATAAAAATATGGCGATAAATGGTTTAATTAAATCACTATGAATATGACTTAAAAATGCCGCACCGATAAAGCTTGTTATTGCTCCTGGAATGGCTAGCTTAATCATTGTCGGCTTATGTACATTTTCAAATTTCCAATGTGATGTACCTGAAGCTGCAGTTGTTGCAATTTCTGAAAAATGTATAGTTGCAGATACGATAGCTGGCGCTACTCCGAATGTTAATAATATGGATGAGGAAGATGCACCAAATCCCATACCTAGTGAGCCATCAATTAGTTGTGCAAGAAAACCTGCCAGTGCAAAGATAAATAATTTATGCATACGACGTACTCCTTCCGACTCTATGTCATTGATTCAAGCCTTTTAATCATTTCAAGTTGCTTATTTTTCTCTCTATACGGTTGAGTCAGTATCATTTTTAGAATATTCTGTTTTTGACTCGTGGATAAGTGTGTTTGTTTAATGCGTAGTCTACATTCATATAAAAAATCAACATAATCTTCGTAACTATTATCGAAACGTGATTTAAATTCTTCAAGAATCTGAGCCGTAAGTGTAGGACTGGCACCATTAGTAGAAATGCTTAGCGTCAACTTTCCACGACGTAAGATACTCGGAAAAGCAACATCACCTGTTGCTGCTTCGGAAGTCATATTGGTTAATGCATGATGTGGTTTCGCTAATAAAACTTGTTGGTTAATATGTGCATGGTTTGTGGCAACAATAATTAAATCAGCCTGTTCTATATCCTTGGGTTCAAATGTCTTTTTATCCCATTGAATCCAGTTGTTATCCAACAAATCTTGTAACGCGATGGTAAGTGATGGACTGACAACCCGAATTTTATCGGTATAAGAGATTAGTGTACGTACTCTGCGTTCAGCAATCTTGCCACCACCAATGACAACGACTTGCTTTTCAGATATATCAATCATAAGTGGTATCATTGGCATTACATCACTTCCTTCTCAAATAGTGTTATTGCGTCACATATTCAAAAGTTTCTTCAACACGCGCTTTCAATGCAATTTGTAAATGTTTATGGTTACCCAATCGCTTGCAGAGAACAATCTCTTTATCACCGGCATATTCAGCAACTTTCTTAGCTATTTGTTGATCTAGTATGCCTGTAAACCATAGATAAGGTACGATGTATACTTGTGAAGAGTCAGCATTAACGGCACGATGTAATGCTTCTTCAAAAGAAGGCTTACATGCTGCTAAATAACATGTTTCAATATCGTTCAATCCTGTTTGCACTTGCAATTGTGACTTAATCGTCTCGATATCGATTTGAGTTTGTGGGTTATAACTCCCTCTACCAACGATGAGCACTTTGGCGTCGTCGTTTGGTATCACACCAGATGTTTCGATTCTTTGTTTTAAAATTTCAGTCAGTCTTGGTTGTACGCCTAAAGGTTTACCATAAGTAACGTGAACGTGTGGATACTTTTGTTGATTACGTTTAATTTCTGCCGGTATATCCTTAAAATAGTGACCAGCACTTAGTAGCAGTACAGGTACTACCGAAATTTCAGTTGCTCCATTATCTACTAAGCTTTGAAACCCTTGTGATAAATCTGGACTTGTTAACTCTAAAAAACACGTTTCTTGCAGTTCTACATCGACTTGTTCTTTTACTAAATCAATAAATGCTTTAGCTTCATTAACCGCTTCAGGCACTCTACTACCGTGACTAACATATAAGACACCTCGCATACTTACCCCTCCATTTCTAACGCACACCACAATACTATGGGACGTGTTATTGGTACGTTAATTTTGCGACTGCTTCTTCTACGGGCATTTCTTCGAACCAACTAATGCGTTCTCTTAATTTGACGACTTCACCAACAATAATCATTGCCGGATTGTCAATATCTTTGGCAACATCCTCAATATTTGATAATGTACCTACGACTGTCTTTTGAAATTCCGATGTTCCTTGATGAACTAAGGCGACAGGTGTATCGACCGAACGGCCATGCCTAATCAGCAATGCACTAATCTCCGGTAATTTTTTTACACCCATATAGATACATAATGTTTCTGGCCCTAGCGCAAGATGTTTCCAATAACTTTCTTTATCTATATTTTTATTCATCACTCCC
This sequence comes from Staphylococcus edaphicus, assembly GCF_002614725.1. Classification (GTDB taxonomy): domain Bacteria; phylum Bacillota; class Bacilli; order Staphylococcales; family Staphylococcaceae; genus Staphylococcus; species Staphylococcus edaphicus. Next base: position 9,321 of record NZ_MRZN01000034.1, read on the forward strand.
GTAACAAATGCCACAGATGAACTATAATCACGATGTGTTACTGGAATGCCTGCATATGCAGGGGCTGCTACACCAGATGTAATACCAGGAACAATTTCAAATGGAATATGATGTTCTGCTAAAATTTCTGCTTCTTCTCCGCCTCTACCGAAGATAAAAGGATCTCCACCCTTTAATCTTGTTACGACTTGTCCTTTTTTGGCTAAATTAACGAGTAATTTATTCGTGTCTTCTTGTGGTAACGAATGACGATTTGGATCTTTGCCACAATACATAAATTTTGCTGTGGGTGCTGCATGATTTAACAATTCTTTATTTACCAATCGGTCATACAAAATCACATCTGCTTGCTCAATTGCTTTTAATCCTTTAACTGTAATCAAATCAGGATCTCCAGGCCCTGCGCCTACTAAAAATACTTTGCCCATCCTGTCACCACTTCCTCAATTTATTAGCTATGGAACGTTTGCCCATCTCTTACTTCTTCAACAATGCCAGCGCGTACAACAAAATCGCCAAAATGTTCGCCTTCATCTCTTTCTTTGGCATATTGGATTAAAATTGGTTTTAAACTTTCTAAGATTTCTGCTTCACCAATATTTTCTTTATAAATTTTATTCAATCTATCGCCTATAAAACCGCCACCTAAATACATATTGTATTTACCTGGGCCTTTACCAATAAAGGCAATTTCTGCTAATGCTGGTCTCGCACAACCATTTGGACAACCAGTCATTCTTATCGTAATTTCTTCTTCATTCAAACCGGCTTCATCAAGTAAATCTTCAATCTTAGTAATTAATGATGGTAAATATCTTTCTGACTCTGCCATGGCTAAACCACACGTCGGAAAAGCAACACATGCCATTGAATTACGTCTTAATCCTGTGTAATGTTCACCATCTGTAATGCCATAATCAGCAATAATTTTCTCTATTTCAGGCTTTTTATCTGCTGAAACATTCGCGATAACTAAGTTTTGGTTAGGTGATAATCTAAAATCACCTGTATGAATTTCAGCAATCGTTCTTAATGCAGTTTTCAACTTATAATCTTCTGTATCTTTTACACGTCCATTTTGAACAAATAATGTATAGTGCCATTGACCGCTGCCTTCAGTCCATCCGTAGCGATCACCATTATGTTCAAAGTGGTATGGGCGTTTGGCTTCTAATTCCCATCCTAGACGGTTGTTGATTTCATTTCTTATCCAATCAACACCTAATCTATCTACCGTATATTTAAAGCGTGCGTTCGTACGTTCTTCACGATTACCGTAATCCCTTTGTACTGTTAAAATCTTTTCACAAACATCTACGACTTCTTCTTTCGGGAAATATCCGATAAGACGGCCAACTTGTGGATATGTAGCTGTGTTGCCATGCTTCATTCCCATACCACCACCTACCGTGATATTAAAACCAACGAGCTTGTCGTTTTCTAAAATGGCAATCAATCCAATATCTTGTGAATACACATCGATATCGTTGGATGGTGGCACTGCGATACCAATCTTAAATTTACGTGGCAAATACGTTTTACCATAAATTGGTTCTGGCTCTTCATCACTGGTATCTAATACTTTTTCACCATCTAACCAAATTTCATGATATGCCTGTGTCTTAGGTGAAAGATGTCGACTAATATCACTGGCAATTTCATTAATTTCGCTATGGACATCTGATTGATATGGGTTAGGATTACACATCACATTACGATTCACATCACCACATGCTGCAAGGGTATCTAATAGAGACTGATTAATATCTTTCATCGTTTGTTTTAAATTATGTTTCAACACACCATGAAATTGAAACGCTTGTCTTGTTGTCAGTTTGATTGTGCCATTCGCATAAGTATTTGCTATGTCATCCATCGCAATCCATTGTTCTGCTGTCGAAGCACCACCTGGCGCGCGCACTCGAATCATAAAGCTATAGGCAGGTTCTAGCTTTTGCTTTCTACGTTCATCGCGTATATCTCTATCATCTTGCATATAACTACCATGGAATTTTAATAATTTAGTATCTTCTTCTGCAATTGCGCCTGTAACACGATCTGCCAATCCTTGAACAATCGAACCTCTAAGATAATCACTATGTGCTTTAATGCGTTCCATTTCATCAAGCTTGTCTGAAAAATTAACTTTTGTTTCGGCCATCTAATCATTCCTTTCTTAGTAAACATCTCTTTGATAACGTTTGTCTTTTTTCATTTGAGTAAGGTATGCTTCAGCGTCTGTTTCAGACATACCACCTTCTTGTTCTAATACGTAGCGTATCGTTTCATGTACATCCTTAGCCATATTTTTTTCATCACCACATACATATAAAGACGCTCCATCAGTTAACCATTGATAGAATAGTTCACTGTGCTCTGCAATACGGTGTTGTACATAGACTTTGTCGTCTGTATCTCGTGAAAAAGCCACATCTAATTTAGATAGTGTTTCGTCTTTTAACCACGCTTGCCACTCGGTTTGGTATAAAAAATCTGTTGTAAAATACTGTTCACCAAAGAACAACCACGTATTTCCTGTTAATCCGAGCTCTTCTCGTTCTTGAAGATAAGATCTAAATGGTGCTACACCTGTGCCAGGACCAATCATGATGACTGGTGTCGTTTCATCGAACGGAAATTTAAAGTTTGGATTTTTCTTTAAATAAATAGGTATTGTGTCACCGGGTTGTACACGTTCTGCCAGTTGTACCGAGCAAACACCCGCACGCTCACGTTCATGTGTTTCATATCTAACAGCACCAACCGTAATATGTACTTCATCTGGAGTTGCTTTATAGCTACTTGCAATTGAATACTCTCTTGGTGGTAATTTTCTTAATAATTTATGTAGGGTTTCTGGTTGAAAATCTGAAGGCGGAAATGCCGTTAATAAATCAATCAGGTCACGACCTTCAATAAATTGTTTAATCCATGATTCATCCTCTACCTGTGCGATTAATTCAGTATTTTCAAATAATTCAGCTGCTTTTTGTAATAAAGGTTTGGTCAGTTTTGTAATTTCAAAATGATCTTGCAAAGCATTTTCTAATGGCAATGGGTCACCGTTATCATTGATAGGTATTTCTAATTGTGTGTCCCAACCTAATGTTTCAATAAGTAATGACACAATTTCAGGGTCATTCTGAGGAACCACTACAACACAATCACCTGGTTCAAATGATTCACCGTAATTATCTAATAGCAATTCAACATGCCTAACTTCTTTGTTAGAACCTCTACCATTTAGATTGATATTCTCTAGCACTTCCGCTTGATATGGATTTGATTTTGAATAACGTTTTTCCTTTGCTGATTGAACCGTTTCTGTTGATGTCACTTGTTGATGACCAGAAGATTGATTGATTAACTCAATGTTTGCATTCATCCATTGTTCAGCTGGGTCATCAAAATCCAAATCACAATCTTGTCTATCAGCTAAGCGTTCGCCACCCAACTCAGCTAAGCGCGAATCAAAATCCTTACCTGTTTGGCAAAATTGATCATATGATTCATCACCTAGAGCAAGCACGGAAAACCTTACATTTTCTAATTTTGGTGACTTGCGACTATGTATAAACTCATAAAAAGTAAGTGCATTATCTGGCGGATCACCTTCACCATGGGTCGCTGTAATAACGAATATATCCTCTACCTTTTTAAGTTCTTTAGGTTTAAATTCATCCATTGCACTTAACTTTACGGTGTAGTTATGTTCGACAAGTCGATCCGCAAATATTTCAGCTAAGCTTTGCGCATTTCCTGTTTCCGATCCGTAAAGAACTGTAATATGACGGTCATTAACCGCTTCTGAATTCAAGACATATTCTGCTACTTGTTGCGGTTCTTCTATCTCTTGCCCTGTTGTTACTTGTTGCGCTGTGAGATAGCCACTTAGCCAAACTTTTTGATCAGCTGTTAAATTTTGAATGATTTGATTCAATTGCGTTGCTTGTTCGGTGTCGAATGGACTGTTTGATACTGATAAATTCACAACGTTTTCACCTCGGTTTTATTTGTATGGTCTTTTATATACTTATAATCCACTTGTTATTTAAGGCTAGGAACGTCATACTTCAATGCGTTTGCCCGCCTTATAAATTGTTCAAAACCTATGTTGCTATCATTCTCTATATATCCGATACGAATACTAAGGTTTTGTGATAAAAAAAAGTACTTCTTAAAAATTATGGTTTGTCTATTGTATGAAGTCCACATTCTGTCTTATTGGAATTGGTCCATCTGCCAGCTCTCGAATCTCCTGAATCTGTAACGGCAGCTGTGCAAGGAATACATCCAATACTTGGATAATGATGATCATGTAATTCATTATAATGTAAATCATGTGTTTGAATATAATCCCAAACATCATCCCATGTCCAATGAATCAATGGGCATACTTTAACGGATTTAAACCTTTCATCCTTGTTGATGAAATTCGTTGATTGTCGACTCGGTGATTGCGCTCTTCTTAACCCTGAAACCCATGCTGTTGCGCCAGACAAGACCTCTTCAAGTGGTTTAATCTTACGAATATAACAACATTGATTCGGATTATTCTTCCATAATGCTGGATTAAATTGTTCACTTTGTTCTTCTAAAGTGAGATCCGGTTTTTTAAGTTTAATATTGAGTTCTGGATAACGTGCCTTCACACGATCAATTAAGTCATATGTTTCTTGAAAATGTAAATCTGTATCTAAAAATACGATTTCTGCATCTTTCTTCACACTATAAATTAAATCGATTAAAATCATACCTTCAGCACCAAAACTACATGAATAAATAATTGAATCTCCATAAGTTTCATATGCCCATGCTATAACTTTGCGTGCGCCCTTTGTCTCATCCGTAATGTCTATTGATTCAAAAGCGTTGGGCTCAAAATGCTCATACGTAATTTTTGTTTCTGACATTAATGGGTCATCCCCTTCTCTTTTAATGTTCTGTGTATTAAAAATTCACGTTTTATTTATTTTTAGAATTATTTGAAAATAATTATGTTACACACTTTACCCACTGAAATTTTTTATGTCAAGTTGATATTCCAATAAATTAATTCATTAAATTTTTGATAAAAATTGAAAAAGAATACGCTTCATCCTTTGCTATAATCCAGTTTTTAATAATTATTCTAAAAAAATAATAGTAATAATTTAAAATTAAGAAAATAGCCATAACAGGCGTGGTTGTCATATTTTGAAATTTATTTGAAAAATTAAAAATTTTTATAATGATTCTTATTTACAAAATAAGTGAACATAATAAAGTAAATATAATGCTTATAAGCATTGATATCATAAGAGATAGACGCATCGCTTATATATGATTGTCACTGAGTCCTAATTTTTCACGTAATGTTCCCTGACCATACGCTTTTTGAATTAATCCTCTATCTTGTAAAATAGGGATAACTTTATCAACAAATAATTCAAATTGTGTTGGGTTTAATGGAGGCATAATGTTAAATCCGTCTGCTGCACCATTCACAAACCATTGTTCCATTCTATCTGCTACATCCTCAGCCGTTCCTACTATAGTATGATGTCCTCTTGCACCAGCAACGTGTTTCATGACCTCTTCTAAGGTTAATTTATATTTTTTCGCGGTATCTTTAATAAGATCCACTCGACTTTGAATACTATTACTAGGTTTTAACTCAATATTTTCAAACGGTGTATTTAAGTCATAATCACTTAAATCAATGCCTCCTAAATAAGAAGATAAAAGCTCCAAACCCATTTCTGGTATAATCAAGTCCTGCAATGATTTATAGTTGGCCTCTGCTTCTTCTTTCGTTTCACCAATAACTGGAAAAATACCCGGCATTACTAACACGTCTTGTTGTGACCTTCTTTCCTGTTTAACCTGTGCTTTTAAATGATCTGCGAATACGATGGCATCATTCATATCATTTTGAGCAGTAAAAACGACTTCTGCATTTTTAGCTGCGAATGCTACACCTTTTTTAGAAGAACCAGCCTGAATCAACAAAGGATAAATTTGAGGTGATTGATCTATATTTAAAGGGCCTTTCACACTATAAAATTCCCCTTTATAGTTAATAGGATATGGATGCAAATCATTTGAATTAAAGCTCGGCGATTCATTGTGCTCATCATTGACTGCTTTCCAAGAATGCCATAATTTAAGAGATATATCTAAAAACTCATCAGCTTGATCGTATCTTAAATCGTGATCAATATTCGTTATCCCACTAAAATTTTTAGCTGTATCATTAACGCCAGATGTGACAATGTTCCAACCTGCTCTACCATTACTGACATGGTCTAATGTTGAAAAACTTCTAGCAAGTAGAAATGGCTCTGAAAATGATGTAGATGCGGTAACAACCAGACCTAAATGCTGTGTTTCCATAGCAATGATGGACATAAGTGCCATGGGTTCAAAATTTGAATATAAATCTGGATGTGTCTTTTTATCGATATATAGATTGTCTGAAATAAATAAAAAATCAAATTTTGCATCCTCTGCTATCTTCGCCTGTTCAATAATTTTTTGTAAATTCATCCCTCCATTTTTTTGTGTATCTGCGTGTCTATAACTTGCTATGTGATGCCCAAATCCCGCTAAAAAGTAACCTAATTTTAAGTGTTTCATTTTGACCCCTCCAACAAATTTATTATTCTGATTAATTTGGTAGGAATTAGACTATCACTGTCTACCTCTTAAGTCAATTTATTATATATCTCTGTCTTTTGAAGACACGCTACATCTACAGCATGGCTTTATAATCGTTTTATACACACATTTTTCACTTTTTAATTTTTTATTTATAAAATAAAGCTAGACATTTTTCAATATTGGGTGTATAGTTAATCTAACGTAATGAAAGCTCGTGAATTTAATTGTAGTGTATTTTTTTGAATATCCTCTTTTTAATTATGAATTTGTTACAAATATTATGTGCAAAAGCACACGGAGGTATTCTATATGAATAACGGTACAGTAAAATGGTTTAATGCAGAAAAAGGATTTGGTTTTATCGAAAGAGAAGATGGCAACGATGTTTTCGTTCATTTCTCAGGTATTGCTGCTGAAGGTTACAAATCTTTAGAAGAAGGCCAAAAAGTAGAATTTGATATCACTGAAGGACAACGTGGCGAACAAGCTGTTAACGTTGTAACTGTTTAATTAACTTATAAAGCACCAAGCTATATAATATAGCTTGGTGCTTTCAGAACGTAGACAAACCTTGCGCAAATTAATGCGTAAGGTTTGTTTATTTTTATTTATATAGTTATTTTTCAAAAAAGCAGTGGTCTTTCAGACCATTGCTGGTCCTTTTACTAGCCACATTGCGATTTTTTTAAGATTCATGGCAGCACAAATTAGCGTGGTATCCATGGATACTTTGTCATGTCCTCTATATCTCGTCCATCGCATACCATGCTGCTCTTTTGCATCACCAAATCTTCTCTCTATTGTTTGACTTCGCATTTTATATTGTTTTTTTACTGTATCCACAAACCTTAAATCTTCAACTATATCTAAATCATCTTGCCAAACATGTCTTCTAATTTGTTTTATGGCATCTTTATTTTCGGTACATTTACTTAATACCGGACAGTCTCGACATATTGAACCGTCTGATACATATAACCTGTGTCCTGTCGGCATCGTTCTTTTGTATGATAAAATTTCATCATTAGGACAAATATAAGTATCATAATATTCATCGTAGATGAAATCTTTTGTTCTGAAATATCCAGGTTTCCCCTTAGGTCTTGTATAGGGCATTGCTGGTACAATTGCTTTTTCAAGTAAAAAGTGGGCATTAAAAGGTGTTTTATATCCTGAATCAATTGCTAATGTGATAGGCAACATCTGCTTGGTTTCTAATCTTTCAATCATTGGTTTCAGTTGTGTACTATCGTGAATATTACCAGGTGTCACATGCTTATCAATAATATAACCATTTTTATCTACACATGCGTGTAAACTATAAGCAAATTGCTTTTCTCGTTCGCCTTTAACGTAGTATCCGG
>NZ_MRZN01000035.1 GCF_002614725.1 Staphylococcus edaphicus
ATAAGTATCATAATGTTCATCGTAGATGAAATCTTTTGTTCTGAAAAAACCAGGTTTTCCTTTAGGTCTTGTATATGGCATTGCTGGTACAATTGCTTTTTCAAGTAAAAAGTGGGCATTAAAAGGTATTTTATATCCTGAATCAATTGCTAATGTGATAAGCAACATCTGCTTGGCTTCTAATCTTTCAATCATTGGTTTGAGTTGTGTACTATCGTGAATATTACCAAGTGTCACATGCTTATCAATAATATAACCGTTTTTATCTACACATACGTGTAAACTATAAGCAAATTGCTTTTCTCGTTCACCTTTAACGTAGTATCCGGCTTCTGAATCAGTCGTACTTATCTTTTTGGTTTTATATTCCTCCTTGCTTTTATTTTTTCTTCTAAAATGAAACAGGAATATATTTTTTACAATAGTATAGTTTTTTTATTAAACCATAACTTTCATAACAATGAGGAGTATATGTTACTTTCGCCTAATAGTATTTGTATTTGCATCTTCATCTTTTCAATTTCTCCTAGCTTATTTTCGAAAATAATTCCAAGTGTTTTTGATATAAATTAATTTATAGACGATAATCTCTCCTCAATCTATTTGCTTAGATATTTAAATTATAGAGATTTCCTGGCTTTTTGCATCAAAAAACAGGACTGCTTTTTATATCAGTCCTGTTTAGTATAGTGCGAAAAATCTCGTGTTATAGATTTCTTCACATCTAATCTTAATAACTTTTGATGTATTACTAATACTAGTCAAACAATCGAATACGCTTATAGCTATACTCTGAAATATTATACATTTCTTTGCGTTTAAGTATGGGTTCATTGGAATTATATTTCACTTTAATTAAATCTTGTTCACTAATACTCATACCTATAAATGCTTCGCTTACTATTTCTTTAAGTAATTTAGCTTCTGTTTTAAATCCACCTATTGTATCTTGATATAAACCAAACACAATTGGATAAACGTTATTCTTAGGTCCATCTAAGAAAATCGTCTTAATTTCCTCATTTGTAGGATTTGCAACATTTATGAATTCTTTATAATCAGTTATTACAACAAACCATTGTTTTTGAGGTTCAATATTTTTAATGAAATTTACTAATTCTTTTTTAAATCCTATAACATCTTGATTATCGTAACAATAAAGATAATTTTCATATTGTGACTGTTTTAATCGACCATTAGGATCTAAGACTGCTATTTCGTAGCTTTTCGCTACATCATTTAATTGTTTTTCTAGAATTTCAAAACCTACATCTAAGTCACTCGGCTTGGCTGAAGTAAATAGATTTGTTGAGACTAGCTTAATTCCAACTGGTTTTACTTCTTCAAATTCTAAACCTATTGGCAACATTTGCTCATTTTTTATCAAGTTGTCAAATTCATATTTTTCTTTAAACACTTCAATTCCAACTTTCTCTGGCATCATTGGAATATGTGCTGGATAATCGCCGACGTAGTGTTCATTCATTTGTGCGACTTCATCTTTGATTCTACTGTTATACGTTTGACCTTCTTCCAATTCAAATGGTTGTGCGATTTGCATTTGTGTGAAATTGTCATCATTAATAACAGCACGCCCTTTGATATCTTTCACACCTTTTTTATAAGATCCAATAATATTTGTAAGTTCATTATTTTCAAATAAATACAAAGCAATACGTGTCTTTATATTCGTAAATATTGCTGATTTAATCGCATTAGATCGAGATCCTGTTAAGATAATGTGTACCCCTAATGCTAAGCCTTCACGTGTAACTTTAGCCATCATTTCTTCGTATGACTCTACGAATGGTGATTCTTTCACTGTGTCATAATTATCGATAATGATGAAGACGTTTGGCACTGTAGTACGTGTTTCACGATTATATTGTTCAATATTGACTACACGTTCTTGACTTAGTAGTTTTTTACGGTCTGAAATTAATTGATTGACTCTCTTAATCGCTTTTTCAACCTTATCCTCTTGGTCCACTGTAAAATAATCTGCTACATGCGGTATATCAGATACAGGCATCAATCCATTTGTTCCGAAATCAAATAAATACATATGTGCTTGATCCGGACGATAATGTCGTGCAATATCAAATATCGTATTGTGTAAGAATGTTGTACGTCCATAACCTGGACTTCCAATTAGTGCGATATGCCCTGCTTGCTTTAGCTTAAGTGACATTGGGCCTTGATATTGTTCTTCCGGTACATCTTTAAGACCGATTGTTAATTCTACTTCTTGTGGTTGATCTGACCATAGTTTTTTGAAATCTGTTTCTGTTAAATCTGTTTGATATACTGCCTCTGGCAATGGTGGTAACCAAGGACGTTCGACATGTTCTACGCCTAATCGTTCTGTAACTCGCTCAATATGGTCAATAACCGCTTCTAATTCAGTTTGAGTTTCCTCTGGTTCATCATTGTCTAAACCACTCAAATCTTTATTGATTGCTTGCAATTGCCCGAAATCATTTATCATATAAATCGTCTTATCTTCCACTTCAAGTGCGTCTCCTACAGTATCATAGGCGGCACCACTCCACGCAGATTGGAATAATTCATAAATTTCATTATTACCTACTTGTAAATAAGCACGACCTGGCAACGTAATATCTGCTGCATCTGGCGTTTTTAAAATTTCGTTACTGTCTTGTCTATCTTGTACTTTTAACGCTAATTTAAATTTAGAGTTGGACCATATTTGATCATCCACAACACCTGATGGTTTTTGCGTAGCAAGAATTAAATGTATTCCTAGTGAACGTCCAATACGTGCAGTCGATACAAGTTCTTTCATAAAATCCGGTTGCTCAGATTTTAATTCGGCAAATTCATCTGAAATAATAAATAGATGCGGCATAGGTTCTGTCGCTATACCCTCTTTAAAGAGTTTGTGATACTGATTAATATGGTTCACATCAAATTGACCAAAAAGTCGTTGACGCTTACGTAACTCCGCTTTAATCGAAGTCAATGCACGCATAGCTTCATCACCATCTAAATTGGTAATTGTACCTACGAGATGTTTTAAGTCTTTAAATAGGTTCGCCATACCCCCACCTTTATAGTCAATTAATAAGAATGCGATTTCATGTGGATGGAAATTGACTGCCAATGAAAGGATATAAGATTGAATAATCTCAGATTTACCTGAACCTGTAGTTCCTGCAATCAATCCATGTGGACCATGTGCTTTTTCATGTAGATTTAGTGATAAAACATCATCTTTACCACGTACACCCAAAGGCACGGCCATAGTCTTAAATGTTTCATTTTGTTGCCAACGTTGTTCAATATTAAGCGCATCTACTTCTTTAACATTGTACATTTGTAAAAAAGTAATACTATTTGGAATGGCATTTTTCATGTGTTCAATATGATTTAGGTTCGCTAAACGTCTTGCAACATATTCTTTGTCTAATTCACCAATATCTTCAGGTGTGAATTTTAGTTGTGTTAATTCTTCTTCTTTCATCACGAGCATGCCTTCTGTACGTGATTTAATATCAATAATTGTCTCGACATGCTCAGGCAAACTTTCAATAACGTCTTCAACAAAAATAAGTGAAATACCATATTCTGATAAGTCTTGATTTACATATTCTAGAATAACGTGATCAATGATCAGTGACATATCAGTAATAACAAAGATAAGATGTGGATTGAAAATAATTTTTTCATTACTCTTACTACGTTCACGCACGGTATGAATACGTTCTTTAATCATACTGTACATAGAAGTTAATATTTGGTCACGCGTACGTTGATCGTATACAAAACCTCTAATATTTTGAGCTTGAAATGTCATGTGTGGCAACCATCTTGCCCAATTAAATGACGCGCGTTCATCTTCTCTAATCACAAATAAAAATTCGATATCGTGATAACTGTGAAATGTTGATAATTGCAAGATCATTTTTTCTAATTCCTCAATAATAAGATGGCGCGTACCGATATATGCTATCGGACCATGTGTTAAATCATTTACTAATGGGGCTTGCTCTACATCTTGATAAAATTCATATACTTCTTTCGCATCATCAAATAGTTCATCACGACGTTGGATAAACTCATCTTCTTGGTAATCAATTTCGAATGATTTTTTTATATTTGTAATACCTAGCTTATAATGCAAAAAATCATGATGGTGCGACGTTTTTTCATAAATTCTCGGAGCTTTCGTTTCTACGATATCTTTAATTTCAGGTAACGTTGGATAATGAAAATTCAGGCTAAAACGTTGGTCTTTAATTGCATTATTAATTTCTGTCGTTTTGTCGCTTAAGTACTGCTTATAATCTTTTTCTCGCTTTTCAACTGCTTCTTTATACTTTTTCTTTTCTGTAAAATACGTTGTAATACCAAATATGATAGTAACTGTACTCATACCAATCATCATAAAGATATAGATACCAATTGGTCTTACTAAAAATATCACTACAGTTAATGCAATCATCACAAGTGGTGGAATGATGGCACGCCAAATCATTGTATTGTTCTTTTGAACGGGTTGTGGGGGTTTTTCAATTTTTATTTTTTCTGTAGGTTCGCGATGAATAATTCTAGGCGAACGGTGATAGTCATTATATTCATCTGATTGTGCATTTGGTTCGTTTCTCTTCAAAAGAATTAGCTTTGATTGAACCGTTCTATGGGAGCGAACAATAATACCTTCTGCTTGAATTTCAATCCACATGCCATCAATGAACAGCTGGTCCCCTATATATATTTTATTTGTTTTTTCTTTATGCAATTCATAATTCACATATACATCTACACTGCTATCATGTACTAATCGTATAAATCCTTGTTGTTTAATTTGGTCAATATCTTTAAACATCAATACACTAGATAAATCATTAACCACGATATCCTCAAATGCATCTGGTCCTATAGTCATAACATCTTGTTGTGATGGATACGCATATGATACAGCTTCTTCATCTGAATAGACCGTTAATGTAATATCGTCATTTTTCGTTTTACGCACAAGTGATTTAAATATAGTTGTATGGTTGGCTTGCCACATACCTTCTTCATTTTGTTCTAAATGAATAGCTTCATCCAAGTTTTTAATTGTGATGTCTGCGGTTCTATCACCACTAATTGTATATATTTTCTGATCCCTTAGATTTAGCATTTTTAATTGTGCTTGATACTTTATTATCAATTTATGCATCGTTATTGTCTCACCTCCATACTATTTCTCACGTTCTGCTTTTTGTCTCTTTTCTTTATCTTTTTGCTCTTGTTCTTTTTGCTTTTTCTCATTTTCTTCTTGTTGTTTTAGCTTTTCATCTTTTTTCTGATCAGCTTCCTCTTGTTCTTTTGCTTTTTCATCTTTTGCGTCTTTTTCTTTATCTAGAATATCTTGTAGTTTATCATTATATTTTTTCGTTTCTTCTGAACGTTTTTCTGTTGAAAGATCTGGATTATTCTTAATATCATTCAGTTTATTAATTAATGCCAATTTCATGATATCGTTATCATCTAAATATGTAGCAATATTCAACGCTTCATCTAAGTGGCCTTGACCTAATTCAACCCAATATAGTAAATAATCTTTATTAGAATTTGGTGTTACATTATTAAGTAAGTTTTCTTTTTTCTGCTTTTCTAAACCTTGCTTATTTGTTTCAATATAACTCGTTGCATAGATATACAATGCTTCTTTATCTAACTGCTTACCATTCAAGTCCTCGTAATCATTTAAAACCTGGGTATAATCTGCCTTAACATATGATTGATAACCATCTTCTACTTGTTTGTTTGTACTCATTACTGAAAAATACAGATATGCCAAAAAAGCTAATAATCCAATGGTAATGATACTCACTGCTATAGCTAGCCATTTAAAAACGGTGTATCTTGTTTTTCTTACATAAGTAAAGTTCTGGGTATAATCCTTTTGTTGCTTATCATACTGTTCATTTAAAAAAGATTTCAATTCATCTAACGAATCAGCGGCTATAATTTTTTGTTCAAATGGCGTACCTTTATGTAAATCTAAATTACCTTCAACTAATGCTTCAAATGAAGTTTTTGAATTAAATGCATTAATCACCAATGCTTTATAACGTGTCAAAAATTCTTCTTCAGAAATAGGTAACGGAGCTACTACATTTTTTAATCCTCTTGTTTTAACTAATGGCAAACCATCTTTAGTAAAGTAGAGCTCATCGGCACTTAAATTAAATGTATACCTCGTATCTCTAATATTTTCTAATTTTGAGATGTTTAATAAATATCTTAGTTTTTCATTTTTCGAAAATTGTTTAATTTTTTCAAAAATTATTGTATGTTCAGAAATTTTATAATGAACCTGATAACTATCTTTTAGTTCAGTTACATCTGCATCAATAAAATATTGACCTGGTTGTTCTAATAAATACATCAAATGATGATGTTCAGGTTTAATGGACGCTTTTGATATTTCTCTCATATCTACTCTATGGGTAGTTATTTCGTCTGTTTCTGTTAAGTTTTCTAATGGTTCAAGGTTTTTGCTATCCTTAGACTTTTTATCAGCCATTCATCATTTCTCCTTATAATAATTTCAAAATGTCGCCATCTGCAATTTGAAAATCAATTAATCTATCATTCTCTACTAGTAACTGGTTTTTGGTCATTACTTTTATCTGCATTTTCAGCTCATAAATTTCAATATCTAAACTATCTATAATTAATGGTAATAAGGACTTGAGCGGCAAATATATCGGTACTGCTAAATCATACGTCCCATAATTATAATTAGAAAAATCAAATGTCACTTTTTTATGTTGATTCATTTCTGTCTTCGTCTCCCTCTTCTAACCGAAAATATGACAAATCCAATTGTTAAAAAAGCCCCTATACTCAACAATATGTAAGGGAGTATATTTTTCTCCTGCTTGTTTTGAATATAAGGACTTTTATCACTTTCTGAACCTTTTGTGGATGCTGTTGTAGGTGTAAACAATATTTTTTTAGTTTCATCTAAGCGAGTCGGTTGACCCGCTTGTTGATGAAACATGTTGTTTTTTATGTCTTGTTCTTTCTTCTGTTTCTTTTCTTTAATTCTGTCATTTACCGCTTTACTATCTTTATCAAATAAAGTCGTATCATATTGATCCAAGTCGTTATTGATATTTTCCTGTTCTTCTTGTTTAACATCAATATCTAGGCTTCCTCGTTGATTATCCGCAGTTAGTAAAGTCAGCGTCAATAATCCCTCAACTAACATTAGATGAGCCTCTCTTTCTTAAATCGTTTAATAAACATATTTAATATAAATCCAATGATTGCTAACAGCGTTAATATAACTAAGGCAAGACCCACTGGATGCTCTGCATTTAAGTAATTAAATATCATCGTATCAATGTAGGATAAAGGTGAGAGTTTATTTAGGTCACTTGCATTACCTGACGGATTCAAATAATTCATTACAATAAAGTACAACGCTAATACAGCAATCATAATAAACATACCGATTGATTTTAATTGTCTTAGTAAATACGTATTGATCAGTACAAATACCATCATAGTAATGATAATCATAAACATGAATTTCACCCTATAACCTGACAATATCGCGTATCGATTCATTGCAATAACACCAATGATTATACCTTCTATTAAACCAGTTGCCGTCACAATTGATGACGTAATCACATTGTTCCATAACGTATTATTTTTACTAAATTCTTGTTTAATCACATTCAATGAACCTTTTGAACGTTCATAACTGTAGAATATATAGCCTGTCATCATCGCAATTAAATACATAAGTAGCACAAGTATAGTTGGTGACATCGTATCTTTTTCACTACTATTAGCTAATACATTCTCTAAGTTTTTCTTCTGAATTGGATTACTCATAAATGCTTTAAGTGCTTCATTTTGACGATCACCATCTTTAGAATTTGCTAATACTTTTTCAAAATCTTTAGCAAATAATTGGTTATCTTCTTCATTTTTAGTCATTTCTCTATTTAAATCATTCGCTCTTGTTCCTAAACCTTTACCACTCGCATGCAACTTGCTTACATTGTCATCTAATTGGTTAAGTTCTCCACTTATAGACTCTGATATAGATTTCGACTCTTGACTGTCTGATAGTAGCTGTGTACTTCGATCTGATAATTTACTTACTTCTTTATCCAAATCTGTAGAAAGTGTAGTAAATTCTTTCCCTTTTTCTTTATCAATTTTTGGTTCTTCAGGATTTTCATTCAGAATTTTTTCAGTCTTATCTAAGTCATTCACTAATGCTGAAATATCATTTTGATTCTTAGTTACTTGGTCTTTATTATTAAGTATATCTTCAACCATCTTTTCTGAATTGCTATTTAATCCATCTATTTGTTTTAATAATGCCGTTTTATCTGATTTGAAGTTTTTCATATCTTTAATTACTTCATTGACCATCATATCGGCAATATCATCGTTATTAATTTTTGGATCATCTAATTTAATATCTAAATCTTGATATAGATTATATTGTGCTTTAAATCTATCTAATGAACGAAGTTGCTGATTAATATCTGCATTAATTAAAAGTCCTTCCAAGTTGTGTTTAATTGATAAATCTACAACGCTCGCATTTTTATCTTCTAGCTGATCTGATGGTTGGTTCCCATTATCTGTTGGTTTTTTATCAGCTTGACCAAATAGCAACTGTAATTGCATTGTTTTATCTTTTAAGAAATCATTTTGATACTTAACATTTTCCTTTAATTTCGCTACACCTTTCACTGTGACATCTAGTGATTTGCGTGATGTATCCAATTCAACTTCTTGATCTTCTAAATCATATTCCTTACCATTCACCTTAATTGTACCTTCAAAATCAAAGTTAGGATCTGTGGCAACAGTTAATTGATTTATATCTTTACTCTTAATCGTTTGTTTACGTTCTACATTAACGCCTTCACTGATTAATTTAGAAGTGTCATCAGCGTTCAGTTTACCTTGATAACTACTTTGGTGTATTTGTTCTTTCCATGAATGCGCTTTATTGAAATCATCTTTAAACGATTGAACATCCTTTAAAATCTCTTGATAATCTCGAACTTTTTCCGGAGTTAAACCAACATTTTCTAAGTCTTCATTTGACATATTAAGAATATAAAAAGAATCCTGTCCTGTACTGTCGTTTTCAATTGAATTACGTAAATTATTAACCATTGCATCAATGACTTTTTGCTTCTCTTTATTGGAAGATTCTAGCGCATCATTTAAATCTTTATTATTTTCTAACTGTGTTTTCATCGATTGTGTTAGCTTTTGTCGATAATCATCAACCATTTTATCTGTAAATGGTGATTCTTCTTTTTTGACGTCATTTTTTACAGAATTTAAATTTTCTTTGAATGCCTCTTCATATTCTTCTTTAGAACGCTCATCTGCTTTAGACTGTTGACCTAATTGACTATTAAATTGTTTCAATTGCGTAATATAATCATTTATATCCACACTATCTTTTCGAGACTTATAGTCTTCTAATGTTTTTTCTAATGCTGATATGTTTTGATCAAATAGTGTGTTTTGATCTTGTACAATTGTAGATGCGGTATGATTGTTATTGATATTAAAAATACTAGAATCTGAGCTGATTAATGAATTATTATAGTTTTGAATCATTTTGGTAATATCATGATTCGCACCTAATGAATTAACAAGTGCATCCGTAAATAGTGATGGGAAATCATTTAACGGGTCAAGTAAATAATTAGAAAATTTATTATTAACTTTTTGGTCACGATCCATAATATCTCCAACATTTTCTTGAGCATTATGTAAATTATCGATGATACTTGTTAAATATATTTGTATTAAATTTTTATTGAAATCATTCAATACATT
The DNA here is from genome assembly GCF_002614725.1 of Staphylococcus edaphicus. GTDB lineage: Bacteria > Bacillota > Bacilli > Staphylococcales > Staphylococcaceae > Staphylococcus > Staphylococcus edaphicus. The sequence goes on from NZ_MRZN01000035.1 coordinate 9,853, forward strand.
GGCTACAACTTGTTCTGTTTCTTTTGCAACACTTTCTTTTTGTCCTACAGCTGTTTTATACTGTATGGCCATTTTAGAAGGTGTTTTTTCATCTAATTGCATTGCCAATTTTGAAAAATCTTTAGGTATGACTAACATAACTTGATAAGTGCCATGCTTTAAACCATTTTCTGCAATACTTCTCGAAACAGTCTCGAATTTATATTTATTTTGATCAGATAACCTTTCTATAAATGGTGTACCTAAATTAATTTTCTTACCATTGTATGTGGTTTGTTGATCTTCATTTACTATCGCGATATGTATATCTTTATTTTCTTTTGTTTCACTTTTAGTGTTATGTTCCGCTTGATTCCCGCTTTTTTGTTGAACAATCATTAAAATACCCATAGTTGTAATTAAAATGATTAATATTATGGTTAATGTATAAATCCAGTTTTTCTTTTTCATGCGTAATTCCTTTCGAATCATTTTACAATAATTGAATTAAAGCCACACTTTGACATGTGGCTCAGTTTTATAACAATGCTTACTGTAAACCAAAATTATTTGATAACTGTTGGTCTTGTTCTTGAACCGCGTCAGCAGTGCTGTTTAACTGTTGTTTGATTTCTTCTAATAATTGAGCAAATTTATCCACTTTAGGACTTAATTGTTGGAATTGTTCCTCGAAACGACTAAAAGCTTGCCCTTCCCAGTTAGCAGCAATTTCACCTTGTGCACGAGTTAAATCCGAAAGGATTTGGTGAATTTGTTCAGCTCCATTACCATACGATTGAGATTTTGCTCTTATTTCTTCCGGACTCATTTTAATCATTGCCATAATAAAAACCTCCTGAAATTTTAAATAATCAAACTTCTCAAAAGTACACACTTTAAAATTTAAAGTTTCGAAAGATATGTACTTTCAACATAATAATAACCAAACAAACTCATGTTGTATACATTTTATTTAAAATAATCAATTAAAAAATTAAAATACTCTATTAAGGCAATTTACATATTTATTTATTGAATAGCTTTGTGTATAATCATACATAATACAAAAAGAAAGGGTTTACGAGGGTTATTATGAGAAAAACTTTATTAAAAGGATCTGCATTACTTGTTATGATCAGCAGCCTAAATGTCATTTACGCTACAAATAGTTACGCAGAAACATATACTACAATTGAAGAAGCACAAAAAGACCACCCAAATGCTCAGTTCAATACAAAGCATTCAGATGGTACTTTTACATACTCTTATGGAAAATCTAATTCACAAAATAACGTTTCAACATCAAATCCAAATCAACAAGCTCAAACACAGAAAAGTAAGTCTAGCCAAAATCCAAATGAAAACTACAAGTCTTTTTCAAATAATGCTTCACCAAACAACATCAATCCAAATCAACAACCTGATTATAACAATTCACCTATAGCCAAAGGCCCACATAACACGCACAATGATCAAGGTAATCCAGTAGCAGAAACTGACACACCTTTGCCACAACCCACTCCACCTATATCAAGTACTGCACCTATAGACAATAATAAACATGATACTAAAGAACCAAATAAAGCCTATAAAAAAGACAAAAGTGGCATGATTACCTATATTGATATGGATGCTCTATATGATGAATTGCAGTTAGAAGAATTCAATGATCGAGCTCAAACTGTAGATGGTAAACCTCTTGCTGTGGGAAATGGAAAAATCATTGATAAACCATCATTTACAAATAAAAACAACTTATATACATCAGGTCAATGTACATGGTATGTATTTGATAAGCGCGCAAAAGATGGTGAAACGATTAGTACATTCTGGGGAGATGCACGCAATTGGGCTGGCCAAGCTTCAGCGTCAGGATTTAAAGTAGATCACAAGCCAGAAGTTGGTGCGATACTTCAAACTGGTAATGGTCCTTATGGTCATGTTGCTTATGTGGAACGTGTTAATAGTGACGGAAGTATATTTATATCTGAAATGAACTGGATCGCACCATACATAACTTCAACGCGTACCATCTCATCTTCAGAAGTTAGCGCTTATAACTTTATTCATTAAACTCACTTTACTGCAGCACCAAATATAAATATAAACCAGAGGTGTTCTATGAAAAAGCTCACAAGTTCTATTATTATTACTTCGTTATTACTAGGAGGGTGTTCTAGCGTGGGTCAAAATTCTAAACAAGTGCCAGAAGAAATGCCAGCAAGCCAATATAAAGGACAAGGTTTCCAACCAAAAGCTGAACAAAGCGACAAATGTTGTCGGCAGTGGTGATGGCGTAGAAGTCTTCGTTCATTGTGATGATCACGATATCGTCTTTAATGCAAGTATTCCATTGAATAAAGAAGCCATTAACGATAACGGATCTATGCGTAGTAGCGATAATGGTGACGAAATGAGTACAATGGTTAATACAGTATTGAGTGGTTTTGAATATCGTGCACAAAAAGAAGAATACGATAATCTCAAGCAATTTTTTGAAGAAAATGAGGATAACTATCAGTACACTGGATATACAAAGGAAGCTATTAATAAAACCCAGAATGCAGGTTATCAAAATGAGTATTTTTACATCGTTGGAAATATCACTTCCTTAAAAGACTATAGAACTTATTTGAACCTTTAATAAATAAAAATGACAATGATTTTAAAGAAGGTATGAAAAAAGCCTATAAATATACTAATTATGAAGCTCAAGTAGATGTGGTAACCACATTGTTTAGCACCAAAAATAATTATAGTAAAAAAAATAACACTGACAATGTATTTAATCTTGCAGACGATCTTGAATCGAAGAAAAACATGCCTAGTGATATTGATTTAACTCTAAGATACACTGACAGCAACATCAACTCAATTAAACCAAGATATGATGATAAAGATGTCACTAGCTTCGGGGTGTTTGATGGTGAATAAAATCAATGATAGAGATTTAACAGAACTGAGTAGTTAATGGCAAAAATTTTAAACAGGTTGATGAATTTGCAGACAATAAAAATAGTAATACTCAAGGTGCCTCTGACGTTAAAGTTTTCGAGCTATTAGATAAAGACCAAAAACCTACGGGAAAACAAGTTACTATCTTTCAAGGTACAGATAATGACGAAAGTATTAATCCTAACAATCCATTGAAAGGGACATTAGGAGATGATTGGCTTCAAAACATTAAATTAATGAATGATAACAATCAGAATACTGAATTACTTAAACAAAACAATGAATATGTAAAAAATTATCAACAAAAAATCGATGATGCTAATAGTTTAACCGAACAAGAGTTTTACTCTAAGTATCAAGTCCGTAAAAAATTATATGAAGGTAAAACTGTCATTGCTTATGGAGGTAACTCACAAGCCGGTGGGAGTGCAAAATATCAAGGAGTACAACAAACTGATAAACATGCAGTAGCTACTAACCCTGCAATGCTCCCCCTTTCTTCTTGGGACGCATTTAAACGACCTTACTATAAGAATGTTATTAGCTATCATAGCACTTATGATATGTTGTCTTGGCTTCAAGATCCATTTGCTAAAGACATTCCAGCTAATCGAGTAAATCTTTCGAATGGTGTACCAACGCTTGAAGGGTTAACAGCTAGTCATTTAGGTTATAAGCGTAAATTCAATGAAAAAGATAACACTTACACTAACTTATCCGTGCATCAAATTAAATCGGTTAAAGACACAGAAATTAAAAATGGTAAGACTGTCCCTAAAACTATTGATATTTCCTTAGAAATGGATGACCGTATTCCAATCAATGTTTGGACGGGCGAAGCAATTGCGACAAGTGGTAGTGGTGGAGTAATCAAACTCGACACTGATAAATTAGCAAACTTACATCAACTTGTTACTGGTGAAACAAGCAAGATGCTTACTGATTGTGTTATTTTTTTAAACGAAAGTTTTAATATTTCAGAAATCGAAAATACGAATTTCGGAGAACGTAAAAACAATTTAAAGCAAGATTTTAAAGATAAAGTTTTCTTGGATACTTTGGAAGAGTTGAGTCGAGATGTAAAATCCAAAGCAAACACATTAGAACATTCGATTGATACCGTTCAACGTGTATTAGCCCCAATTATAGGTTTAGTTCCTACGCTAGGTCTAAACATTCTATCAAGTAATATTAAAACGCTGGATAAAGATTTAGTACGAGGTATTGAAGCGATTCACGATACTTTTGATGACATTCTTACAGAATTATTCAAAAATCTTGATCATGATTTTCAAGATGGTGTTTCTGAAGAAATGATGAAACATCTCAAAATTGTAAGTCAGAATATTACGCAAATTAAAAAGCAAAATGATATTTATGGTCAACAAATCGGTGATATCCAAAGTATTATGTCACAACAAGACGCTACTGTTATGGATGGAAATCTACAAATCAATTACAGTGGCACCAATATGGTCACAGGACAAATCGAATCCTCTAATTATTTAACCAGAAAAATGACAGTCTTACAAGACCACATCGATGACGCCATCAAAAAATTAGCTGAATATGTACAAGAATTATACAATGACTACTTTAAGCCTGTCGTAGATATGATGAATGAAGTTGTCACTAAAATCAGTTCAACAAAATTAATCATCCAATCTATACTTACTATTTTAAACACAAAAGCAATCAAACTCGCTTTAAAAGCATCAAGTATTACAGCAAATATGATTATTGATGCATTAGAAGATTTAACCAATCAAATGAATGAATCAAAGAACGTTGAAACAAGAAGAATAAAGCGTAAAACTAGAACTGAAATAAAAAAATGTAGAAAAAGAATTGGAGAATATTCAGAACGTAAAAATAAATACAGATATCAGCAATCTATTCTTAAAGATAGAAATAGTTATTCTAAAACAGATCATGACGCTACTTTTATGAGAATGAAAGACGAT
>NZ_MRZN01000036.1 GCF_002614725.1 Staphylococcus edaphicus
GGAATAATTATATATCATTCATTTAAGAATCTTGTTCGAGCGAGGTTCTTTTTATTTTGTAAATTATCTGAATAAAGCATATTGCTTTTTGAAACTGGTACTACACTGTTGTAGTAGAAACGTCTTTCTTTGGAAGTATGCTTTGATATCGGCATAATGAAGTAGAACAAATTAATAATAGTGAATGAAAATTGCTTATTAAATAAAAATAAAGTATTTTTTTCTCAAAATATTTTGGAAAAATAAATTTAATATTTGAAACGCTTACATAATAGGATTATACTGAGATTAATTTTAAAGGGGATGTTAAATTGTGAAAGCTAATAAAAATTTGATTTTTATATTAGGTGCGCTTGGTGGCTTGTTATATGGTTATGATAATGGTGTGATTTCGGGAGCACTACTCTTTATTCATGACGATATTCCGCTAAATAGTTTTACAGAAGGGTTAGTCGTTGCATCTATGCTTGTTGGGGCAATTATTGGTTCGGGAGGTAGTGGGCCATTATCCGATAGAATTGGAAGAAGAAGACTCGTATTAATGATTGCAGTGATTTATATTGTAGGCTCTTTAATCCTAGCAGTTTCGCAAAATATGCCTATGCTTGTAGCAGGCCGTTTAATTATTGGTTTAGCTGTAGGTGGTTCTATGGCAACGGTACCGGTTTATTTATCTGAAATGGCACCAACAGCTTATAGAGGCTCTTTAGGTTCTTTAAACCAATTAATGATTACGTTAGGTATTTTAGCTGCTTATTTAGTGAACTATGCATTTGCAGATATAGAGGGGTGGCGCTGGATGTTAGGGCTAGCGGTAGTACCTTCTGTGATTTTATTGATTGGTATTGCATTTATGCCTGAAAGTCCAAGATGGCTCTTAGAAAATAGAAGTGAACAAGCAGCAAGAGATGTTATGAAAATAACATTCAATGATGAAACAGAAATTAACACTGAAATTAAAGAAATGAAAGAAATTTCGGCTATTTCAGAATCAACATGGTCTATACTAAAATCTCCATGGCTTAGACCGACTTTAGTAATTGGATGTGTGTTTGCCTTATTCCAACAAATTATCGGTATCAATGCCATTATATTTTATGCACCGACCATTTTTAGCAAGGCAGGTCTAGGTGAAGCGACTTCGATTTTAGGAACGGTCGGTATCGGAACAATTAATGTTATTGTGACTATTGTAGCGGTATTTATAGCAGATAAAATTGCACGCAAAAAATTACTTATCACGGGTAATATTGGCATGGTTGCGTCATTACTAGTTATGGCTATTTTAATATGGACGATTGGCATTACTTCGTCAGCAGCTATCATTATCGTGTGTCTATCGCTATTTATTGTATTCTTTGGTTTAACTTGGGGACCGATCCTTTGGGTTATGTTACCAGAAATGTTCCCAATGCGTGCACGTGGTGCCGCGACAGGCTTAGCAACATTGGTATTGAATATTGGTACACTAATTGTTGCTCAATTGTTCCCTGTGTTAAATAGTGCACTAAGTACGGAATGGGTGTTCTTAATCTTTGCAGTCATCGGTGTCTTTGCTATGATATTTGTCATCAAGTACTTACCAGAAACGCGTGGCCGCAGTTTAGAAGAAATTGAATATGATTTAAGAGAAAGAACACTAGGCACTGAACCAAAACAAATTAAATAAATAAAATAACGAGAGTGGGACGATAAAATCTTTTTAAGTATATTAGATTTCTATCCAACTCCCGTTTTTTATTTATTCTTTAAACTTTCTACGATTGTTTAATCTTCTTTGACTCTTCATATTGATAATTTGAAGAATTTAGTGAGGTTAAAATAGTAATGACATTAACGCAATAATCGGTAAGCCACCCTGTTTTAATAAAATTGATTTTTGACTTGTTAATGCACCATAGAGTGCTACGAGAATCATGTAAATTAATATACAGCTAATCAATTCCGTGGCGTGGTTTGACAAAAAGAGTGCATATAAAAGTAGTAATCCTAAAAGTCCGTTATAGACATCTTGGTTTTTCATCAAGGTATTTAAATTTTCTTGCTTTAATGCTGCTTTTGACATTTTAAACAAATTACTGGTTTTATTAGAAGTTGTGGCAAAGGTCTGTAATATCATTATGTAAAAAAATTCTGCAGCAACGAATAGCGTTAGAATATATGAAATTGTACTCACTTCAATCTCTCCTTTAGATTAATAACGGTATATGTTGTCCATTGTTATGATTATATAGAAATAGTGATAGAAAATAAATACAAATATTTAGCCTGCTTATACCTTGGAATCTAGGACATAAGCAGGCTAAAAAATAATCAATCTTTAAGTATGTGAAGTTTGAATTAAGCATTAGATGACTTTGGTTTGTGTAAATATATGTTGATTGTGATACACAATATGAAAATGATGAAAAACATAGGTGCGCCAATGCTTTCTATAATGCTCAAATGATGTAAAAGTGATTTATTCATCACTAGGAATAATGTATCTAAAGAAAATATTAAGAATAAGTGTGTATAGATTGTTGTAAATCCAGTATGATTATCTGTTTTTTTGTCTGTTTCTTTATAATGAAATACATAAATTAAGAATAGGCACGTTATAAAAATAAAGTACAATACATATGTGAAATTTAAATGCGCTAATTCAATATTTTGAATTAATAAAACAATGCCTTCACCAAATAATAAAATGACAAGTAAACTTAAACGTTCCGTTAAGTGGTTAAAGAATACAGCGTTACGATTTGAAACGCTATAAAAGATTAAGGGAAATACTGCGACAATAACAATGGCAATAAAGTAAATCCAAAAGTTAATCGGTGAAGCTATGAAAAGTGATGCTAGAGAAAGTATAATAGACAGTAACAATCCACTTGTGTACACTTTAACCAAATTAAAATCAACCTGTGAATGAGTGAGTTTGTAATTAATAAAGTATTGTATGAAAATACTTAAATAGATTAAACTTGTCATCACAACAAATGGTGTGAATGTTTCTTGGAAGTTTCCATTGATTGCTCTCGATAATATAATGATAAGAAACATATCTATAAAGACAAAGAGATATTGATACCATTTTTTACTAAAGAAGCGGTTGACTAGCAGTGTACGATAAATCCATATAGAAAAAAACACTAAAAACATCATAAAACTCTTTCCAAGTTCTTCTAAAGACATCAGATTATGTGATATTTCTTCTACTGTATGGTTAATTGAAGACAATACATATACAAATACTAAATCGAAGAATAATTCTGTCATACTTACTTCTTTTTTGCTTTCCACTTCCATTGTGACACCTCTATCATTTACGATGTTCATAAACAAACTGACACATCAATTTATTCAAGTAGTTGCTACTCATTTTCAAGTATTTTAAATTTTTGTTCCAATGTTTCCAAACCAATATCAATAAGTTTCTTTTGTTCTAACAAGTTCTTTTGATGTTCTAAAAATATTTCTTTTCTTTTAAGTTTTGTCTCACTGCCTTGATGATATAATTTAGCAATTTCTTTTAGCTTTGATATCGGCATATGTGTTTGTCTCATGCACTTTATAAATTCAACCCAATACAAATCCTCTTCAGTAAACTCTCTATAACCATTATTATTTCTCTCAATAAATGGGAAAAGCCCAGCCTTATCATAATAACGGATGGTATGTTCACTTAAATCTAAATGTTCGGCTACTTGTCTAACTTGCATGTTTAACTCACCTCTCTATAACTGAATCGATTTCTAATAGGCTATGAACAAGGCAATTAGAAATCGATTATCTTATGGTTATAGTTGTTTTACTGTATAAGTCGATTAAGTAATGCTTCATAATCACTTTGAACTATTGCTTCGAAACCAAATGTTGCTTCTAAATCGCTTTTTAGTAATTCGTGTGTGTCATAACCAATGGCTTCAATGTTGCCAATGTTTAGACCAATACGTTGAATGTCATTGTGAAATAAATTGTTTTCGTGTGACAGTTCAATCATTGCGTCTGCCAAAGATTGAACATATGGATTACTAGATAGTGCTACTTGTTTACTATCTACCACAGTTGCTTCTGTAATAATCTTTATTATTGTTTCATGTTCTTTTTGAATTGCTAAAAATGCATACATGAGTTAGCCTTCTTGTTTATCTTTGAAGTGTTAACGCGTTGTATAGCCACCGTTGGCGAATAACGTTTGTCCGTTAATCCACCAGCCATCTAGTGTTAAAAACTTGATAATCGGTGCAATATCTTCAATCTTAGTCAGTTGGTTGTGAAGTGCTTGAGATTTATGGAAAGCCACAGCGTCTTCGCCTTCTTGTGGGTAAAAGAAGGGCGTGTCCATTGGACCCGGCGCCACTGCATTGACTGAAATACCTCTATCCATAAATTCTTTTGACGCAGCACGTGTATAATGTTCAATCGGCGCTTTTTCACCTGCATACGTAGAATATAAACCTGTATAAGCTGCAAGTAAAGAAGTTGCTAGCGTGATAATTTTCCCTTGATCATTCATCGCTTGCTCAGCGTATTTGATAAAGAAATAAGCGGACTTCGCATTGATGTCTTGCATACTATCGTATTCGGCTTCGGTAGTTTCTGAAATAGGTTTTTTGAGTACTTTGCCCACCGTATTAATGGCGATGTCTATTTTTCCAAAAGTAGTTTCGGCATGTTGGAACAATGATGCTATGTTTTCAACAACGGTCAAATCTCCTTTGAACAAGCTACCTTTTCCTCCTAGTGCTTCAACTTCAGCTAAAGTTTCTTGTGCATCATTTTGAGTGTGTGCATCATGATGATGGATTATGATATGCGCACCTTCTTGTGCAAAAGTGGTACTTAATAATCTGCCTAGATTTTTTGCGCCACCTGCAATGACTACGACTTTGTTTTGTAAGTTGTTGAATTTACCCATAATTAGCCTCCTTTTATATATTACATATCATAAACCTGAGAGTGCAGTATCAGGCAACCATATACATGAAATTTGCATATATTAATAATCATTTAAAAGACATCATTAGAGTAGGGCATACAAGCGATTTGGTGGAAAGTTTAACGCTTGATTAATGCAGTGAGCTCCCCGACAAACACTTTGTCCTCGTGCTGATTGAATGTAGTTAATAGAACGGTTAGTAGTCCTTGGTCTTTTTTATTCGGTATTTTCTTCAACACTTCAACAACTGTTTGTAATTCGTCATCCGGAAATACAGGTTTAATAAATTTAATATGATTCATATGGGTGCCAGCAATGACATCTTCGCCATATTTACCTGCTTCTATCCAAAGTTTGAATGAAATGGATAGCGTGTGTATACCTGAAGCAATGAGTCCGTTAAACCTGCCTTGTTGGGCTTTTTCTTTATCTAAGTGCATATACTGAGGGTCATAAGTTTTTGCAAATGACATTATATCTGCTTCAGTGACTTTGTAACGGTGTGTTGTAAATAAATCACCGATTGTAAATTCATCTAATTTCATGATTCAATCTCCTATTTATTAATGTTCATTGTGATGAAAGCGTAACGGTCTAAGTGCAACATTTCCGTTTCAAAAACGATATATTCAGTGATATCGAATTAGTTTAAGTTTTGGGAATATTGATATAGTCTTGTTGATTTAAAGTGACTGATTCACCTTGCTCATACATTTTTTCAACATGAAATTCTCCCCAGTAACATAATGAAGAAAGAATTTCTCCTAATGTTTGACCATATTTAGAAAGTTCATATTCGACTTTGGGAGGCACTTGATTATAAACGCGGCGATTGATAATGCTATCTTTTTCTAGTTCACGTAATTGTTGTGTCAGCATTTTCTGCGTAATGGTTGGAATGGCACGTTTTAGTTCAGCTGTGCGCATACGTCCATTGTTTTGTAAGTGGCAAAGTATGACCGGTTTCCACTTTCCTCCTATGACATCGATGGTGGCTTCTACACCAATATTATATGTTTTAGTCATTTGTTTCTCTCCTTATAGGCACTTTTAAGTACCTATAATACATAAAAGTGCGTACTTCCTTATTGTGTATGTGTGATTTATAGTAACACAATCAATAGAAATAAGGAGCGAAAAAAATCATGAGAAAAAATAAATTTGCCATCTTAGCATTGGCAATATCAGCGTTTGCAATAGGTATGACGGAATTTATAAGTGTAGGTTTATTGCCATTAATTAAAGATTCATTTCATACGACGATATCATTAGCAGGATTGACGGTTTCACTATATGCTGTTGGTGTTACGATAGGCGCACCACTGTTGACGCCATTAACGAATAAAATAAAACGCAAGCACCTATTAATTGGTATTATGGTTATTTTTATTATCGCAAATGCATGTGCAGCTTTTTCGACGACGTTTAGTATGTTACTAGCCATGCGTATACTTTCAGCATTAATGCATGGTGTCTTTATGTCGATTGCAACAGCAATTGCTAGCGACCTAGTTGCACCAGATAAACGTTCTAGTGCGATTGCTATGATGTTTACAGGATTAACGGTTGCAACGATTACAGGTGTACCGCTTGGTACGTGGATTGGCCAACAATTTGGTTGGGAAGCTTCCTTTATTACAATTGCCCTGATCGGTTTATTAAGTTTAATTTTCAACGTCGTATCAGTACCTAGTGATTTAAATGAATATGAATCAGCGTCTATGCTAGAACAATTAACTGTTTTTAAAAATAAATCCTTAATGATGGTATATTTCATTACCGCACTGAGTTATGGTGGAACCTTTGTTGTGTACACATATTTAACAACCATGTTAACTGACATCTTACATTATAGTGATGATGGGGTAGTCCTATTGTTAGTGATTTACGGTGTGATGGTCGCTATAGGAAATACGCTTGGTGGTAAATTGACTAATAACCATCCAACACAAGTACTGATAGGTATATTTTTAATTCAAGCAATCGTGTTATTTGTAGTAGGTATAACGGTATCTCATCAAATCTTAGGTACAATCGCGATATTAGTCATGGGTCTTTTCGCCTTTATGAATGTACCTGGATTGCAATTAATCGTGGTACTATTTGCTGAACGTAAAAATAAAGCTACTACAAATTTTGCGTCTAGTCTAAATATTGCTTCATTTAATATCGGGATTACATTAGGCTCTGTGATTGGTGGGTACGTGCTCAATCATATGTCAATTACCATGACGCCTTATTTTGGCTTCACAATGGTGCTGATTGCTAGTGTTATGATGTGGATTGTTTATAAAAATGAAAAAGCGACAAACGTTAATATAGCTTAAATAAGTGGTTTATTTACTTGTTATTTCAAAAACAATCATAAAAAGTGTAAAGTTTTAAAAATTTCAATTAATATTTGAATTAATATTTCATTAAATTTAAACTTGTTATAGAGTGATAGGTTTTAAATTTAACTGAAAGAAGTGAATGTTTATGAATATAAAAGAAACGTTGTTTGAAAAATTAGAAGCTAAAAAGCCACAAATGGTTCAACATCGTCGCTATTTACACCAACACCCTGAATTATCTTTTCAAGAAACTGAAACTTCTGCATATATTCAAGATTTCTATAAAAATAAAGATGTAACAATGACCCAACCCGTTGATGGAAGTCATGCAATTATCGTTGAAATACAGGGGCAACAACCCGGTAGAACGATTGGATTACGTGCTGATTTCGATGCACTTCCCATTGAAGAAGAAGCCGATGTGCCCTTCAAATCACTAAACGAAGGTGTCATGCATGCATGTGGACATGACGCGCATACTGCCTATTTACTTGGTTTAGCAGAGGCATTGATTGAAATCAAAGACCAACTTTCAGGTACGATTAAAATCATTCACCAACATGCAGAAGAAATGCCACCAGGAGGCGCACAACAAATTATGGCTTCTGGTGTGCTCGACGATGTAGATGAGATTTATGGTATTCATGTTGTACCTGTGGCAGGGCCAGAAGTGATAGGTTTTAATAAAGGGAACGCATTTGCAGGCAGTTCAACGTTTACATTGACAATTAAAGGATTAGGCGGCCATGCTGCGAGTCCCCATAAGACCCATGACGCATTAGTTGCGGGGACAAACTTTGTGAATACACTTCAAACGATTGTATCTAGACGTATTGATCCTTCAGAGATGGGGGTCATTACAGTTGGTTCTTTTGATGCACCAGGTGGTGCGAATGTCATCCAAGACAAAGTGACGATTAAAGGTACAGCGCGTTATCTTAATGATGAATTAGAGCAATTTATGTATGAAGAAATTGAAAAAGTTGCTAAAAGTGTAGCTGTAGGGTTTGATGTTACGTATGACTTAGATTATCAATTCGGCTATCCAGTCTTATATAATCATCCCGATAAAACAAATCATGTAGTGGATATTTTAAGTGCAAGCCAAGGTGATTATTTTGAACATCTAATTGAAATTCCTGCCGTATCAGGGTCTGAAGATTTTGCTTATTATTTAAAAGAAATCCCAGGTACATTCTATATTGTAGGTTGTAAACCGGAGGGTACAAAGTCACCATACATGAATCATCATCCTAAATTTGAAGTGAACGAAGATGCTTTAGTTGTAGCAGCCAAATCATTAGGTGAAATTGCCATCAACAGATTGTCTGCGGCGGAGTAATTTAAAAAAGCTTATCACGCATCTTTGAGTCTTTTTCAGCAATTGGTTATTAATGTTATGAGATAAATAAAAAGCACTTACGACATTCATCAAAGAATGTATCGTAAGTGCTTTTTTATTAGAATCATGTACTTCAAATACAAATTACATCGTTCTACGTGACGGTTTGCTATCATCCGTTAACTTAGCAGATAAGATTAATGCAATAACTGAAATACCAGTTGCAACCATGAATGTCACATTGACACCATGAATAATACCTTCTACGCCATCACTTGGATTTGCAGAAACTGACATCAAAGTGATGAATAAAGCTGTACCAATGGCACCTGCCATTTGTCTAAAGGTGTTATTCATTGCAGTTCCGTGTGCTATGAGGTGATTCGGTAATTGATTAATTGCTAATGTTGTCATAGGCATCATGACCATTGCAATTGAAATCATCCGTAAAGCATTGGAAATTGCAAGATAAGTAAAACTTGTATGCGCCGTTAGTATTGTAAATGGTATTGAAGAAACCACTAAAATGAACAACCCAATACGTGCCAACCAAGTTCCACCGAATTTATCGAATAAGTAACCGGTAAGTGGGTTCATAAGTCCCATAACGACTGCACCAGGTAATAAGACCAGACCGGATTCTAATGCAGAAAACTGTAACATATTTTGCATATATAAAGGCAATAGTATATTTGTAGCAATTAATACACCAAATACAAACATACTTAGTACGGTACCTAATGTATAGATGCTATAACTAAACACTCTGAATTCAAGCATAGGTTCTTCTAATTTCAATTGACGACGAATGAATATAATCAATGAAACGATACCTACTACAAGTGGTGCTATGAATTGTATACTACCCCATCCTGCTTCTCCAACAGAACTGAAGCTGTATAGAAGTCCACCAAAACCAAGTGTAGATAAAATTACGGATGCAATATCTAATTTTGGTTGTGACGTTTCTGTAACGTTCTTCAATAGGAAGATAGATGCAATAATAATAATAACTGCAATCGGGAATACGACATAGAAGACACTTCTCCATGATAGATGTTCTACTAACACACCGGATAATGTTGGTCCGATAGCTGGAGCAAACGCAATGACAAGCCCGAATAGACCCATTGCTGTACCACGTTTTTCTTTAGGGAAAGATAAAAATAATATCGTTTGCATCAATGGCATCATGATACCTGCACCTGCAGCTTGTAATATACGACCGATTAACAATAGTGAAAAATCAGTTCCAATCGCACAGAGCAAGGTACCTAGAGCAAAAATACTCATGGCGGTTATAAATAATTGCCTAGAGGTATACTTTTCAATTAAAAAGGCTGTGACCGGAATCATTATTCCGTTTACAAGCATAAATATAGATTGTAACCATTGTACGGTACTTTCAGATACTTGAAGATCTTTCATTATTGGGGGTAAAGCTGTACCAAGTAATGTTTGGTTTAAAATAGTAATAAAAGCCCCTGATAATAATACGATAAATAAGGGGATTCGTTTTTCAACATGGAAAGTATCGTTTGTACTCAATTAACTCACTTCTTTCATAAAAAATTACACTGTTTTATATTATAGCACTATACATAATTTAATTCTAAAAGTTGAACTGAAAAAATTAAATCGGTAGCCAAATTATATAAAAATAGATACATACACCAAGTGTAAAAATACATTATTTAAACAAGTGTTAGAAAGAACTTGTGATAACATTTTACAACTGTATAATAGAAATACTACATGACTTAAGTAATAAATGTCAAAATGATTATCAAGAAATAAGCATTGTCATGTAAAACATCATAGCAATATTAAAATTCAGAATATTTCCATAATGAATGATTGTTGTACTATAATAGGAAAGTATTCATAAATTTATAATCATAAACATATCTTTTTACATGTGATAGGAATAAAATTATCATGGCTATGGATAAGCATATTTCTATGAATGAAATAAGAAATACATTTTAAGAATCATAGACACAGTATTGAAGGAGAGTACAGAGATAATGAATAAAAATGACTTGATTGCCCCTGAGACATATAATATTGTCAGCGAAATTGAAAAATACGCGGCTGATGAAACTAAAAAAGCAGTGATTTTTGAAGACGCTGCGGGCGACACAAATACAATCACATATGAGCAATTGATAAAAAATGCTAATAAAATAGGAAACATATTTTTAAACTATGGCCTACAAAAAGGTGACAAAGTACTTGTCATGATGCCTCGTTGCATCGAAACGTACGAAATTTATCTTGCTGCATTGAAACTAGGTCTTGTTATTATTCCTAGTTCAGAAATGTTACGTACCAAAGATTTACAATATAGAATCACCCATGGCGAAGTGAAAGCGATTGTGGTAATGGCAGATAGGATTGATGAATTCCAAGCCGTGAAAGAATACGCAACACTAACGAAATTTATTGTTGGTGGTCATGAAGCGGATTGGTATGCTCTAGAAGATGAAAAATCAACTGTATCGAATCAATTAAATATTGAAGACACGTCAAGAGATGATGTCGCATTATTATCGTATACTTCAGGAACAACAGGCAATCCTAAAGCGGTCGTTCATTCCCATGGTTGGGGATTTGCACATATGCAAATGGCCCCTAAACATTGGTTAAGCATTAATGAAGACGATATTGTTTGGGCAACTGCAGCACCAGGTTGGCAAAAATGGGTGTGGAGTCCTTTCTTATCAATTATGGGTTCAGGCGCAACAGCATTTGTATATAATGGTAAATTTAATGCTGAAAAATACTTAGAATTATTACAAAATTATAAAATTAATGTGCTGTGTTGTACCCCAACGGAATACCGTTTAATGGCGAAACTGTCAAATCTTACAGATTATAATTTGGAACATTTGCATAGTGCTGTATCTGCGGGAGAACCACTCAATAGAGAAGTAGTTGAAAAATTCCAAGATAACTTTAATCTTACAGTGAGAGATGGTTATGGACAAACAGAAAGTACATTATTAATTGGTTTCTTAAAAGATACGGAAAGCCGTCCTGGTTCTATGGGCAAGGCAATTCCTGGAAGTCATGTCACAGTAATCAATGACGATGGGGAACTTGCAGAAATTGGAGAAGTAGGTAATATTGCAGTGCCGTTAGACCTACCTGCGTTGTTCAAAGGTTACTATAAAGATCCAGAACGTACGGCTGAACCTAGAAAAGGCGAATATTATATCACCGGAGACTTGGCTAAATTAGACGAAGATGGTTATTTCTGGTTTGAGGGTCGTAAGGATGATATTATCATCAGCTCTGGTTATACAATTGGACCATTCGAAGTTGAAGATTCACTAACAAAACACGAATACGTGAAAGAATGTGCTGTCGTTGCGAGCCCACATGAAATCAGAGGGAACATCGTTAAAGCGTTTGTTATTTTACAAGATGATGTGCCAGCCACGGATGATACAGTTAAAATATTACAAAATTATGTAAAACAAGATGTCGCACCTTACAAGTATCCACGTGCTATCGAATTCGTCGAAGACTTACCTAAGACAAACTCAGGTAAAATTAGACGCATTGAATTGAGAGAAGCCGAACAAAAGAAATAAGTTGATTATAGAGTATATATAAAACGAGGCTGGGACATAAATACCCAATCTCAAAAAAAGAGGGCTAATCCTTTATGGGTTAGTCCTCTTTATATTTAAAATCTTACGATTTTGACCGTGCATGCTTGCCTGGGGTATGGTTCGAGCCTGTAGTCTCT
>NZ_MRZN01000037.1 GCF_002614725.1 Staphylococcus edaphicus
CCTGGCAACGTCCTACTCTTGCGGAACGTAAGTCCGACTACCATCGGCGCTAAGGAGCTTAACTTCTGTGTTCGGCATGGGAACAGGTGTGACCTCCTTGCCATTGTCACCAGACAATGAAATGTATGAAATTATACATTCAAAACTAGATAGTAAGTAAAATATGATTAAACCAAACAAAACATTTTAAAATTTGATTAAGTCTTCGATCGATTAGTATTCGTCAGCTACACATATCGCTATGCTTCCACCTCGAACCTATTAACCTCATCATCTTTGAGGGATCTTATAACCGAAGTTGGGAAATCTCATCTTGAGGGGGGCTTCATGCTTAGATGCTTTCAGCACTTATCCCGTCCATACATAGCTACCCAGCGATGCCGTTGGCACGACAACTGGTACACCAGAGGTATGTCCATCCCGGTCCTCTCGTACTAAGGACAGCTCCTCTCAAATTTCCTACGCCCACGACGGATAGGGACCGAACTGTCTCACGACGTTCTGAACCCAGCTCGCGTACCGCTTTAATGGGCGAACAGCCCAACCCTTGGGACCGACTACAGCCCCAGGATGCGATGAGCCGACATCGAGGTGCCAAACCTCCCCGTCGATGTGAACTCTTGGGGGAGATAAGCCTGTTATCCCCGGGGTAGCTTTTATCCGTTGAGCGATGGCCCTTCCATGCGGAACCACCGGATCACTAAGTCCGTCTTTCGACCCTGCTCGACTTGTAAGTCTCGCAGTCAAGCTTCCTTATGCCTTTACACTCTATGAATGATTTCCAACCATTCTGAGGAAACCTTTGAGCGCCTCCGTTACTCTTTAGGAGGCGACCGCCCCAGTCAAACTGCCCATCTGACACTGTCTCCCACCATGATAAATGGTGCGGGTTAGAAATCCAACACAGCGAGGGTAGTATCCCACCAACGCCTCCACGTAAGCTAGCGCTCACGTATCTCAGGCTCCTACCTATCCTGTACAAGCTGTGCCGAATTTCAATATCAGACTACAGTAAAGCTCCACGGGGTCTTTCCGTCCTGTCGCGGGTAACCTGCATCTTCACAGGTACTATGATTTCACCGAGTCTCTCGTTGAGACAGTGCCCAAATCGTTACGCCTTTCGTGCGGGTCGGAACTTACCCGACAAGGAATTTCGCTACCTTAGGACCGTTATAGTTACGGCCGCCGTTTACTGGGGCTTCGATTCGTAGCTTCGCAGAAGCTAACCACTCCTCTTAACCTTCCAGCACCGGGCAGGCGTCAGCCCCTATACATCACCTTACGGTTTAGCAGAGACCTGTGTTTTTGATAAACAGTCGCTTGGGCCTATTCACTGCGGCTCTCCTGGGCGTTAACCCTAAAGAGCACCCCTTCTCCCGAAGTTACGGGGTCATTTTGCCGAGTTCCTTAACGAGAGTTCGCTCGCTCACCTTAGAATTCTCATCTTGACTACCTGTGTCGGTTTGCGGTACGGGCACCACAATTCTAGCTAGAGGCTTTTCTTGGCAGTGTGAAATCAACGACTCGAGGAAACAATTTCCTCTCCCCATCACAGCTTGATCTTAAGAGTGCCGGATTTGCCTAACACTCAATCTTACTGCTTGGACGTACAATCCAATCGTACGCTTCGCCTATCCTACTGCGTCCCCCCATCGCTTAAAACGAATTATGGTGGTACAGGAATATCAACCTGTTATCCATCGCCTACGCCTATCGGCCTCAGCTTAGGACCCGACTAACCCAGAGCGGACGAGCCTTCCTCTGGAAACCTTAGTCAATCGGTGGACGGGATTCTCACCCGTCTTTCGCTACTCACACCGGCATTCTCACTTCTAAGCGCTCCACATGTCCTTGCGATCATGCTTCAACGCCCTTAGAACGCTCTCCTACCATTGTCCTTACGGACAATCCACAGCTTCGGTAATATGTTTAGCCCCGGTACATTTTCGGCGCAGTGTCACTCGACTAGTGAGCTATTACGCACTCTTTAAATGATGGCTGCTTCTAAGCCAACATCCTAGTTGTCTGGGCAACGCCACATCCTTTTCCACTTAACATATATTTTGGGACCTTAGCTGGTGGTCTGGGCTGTTTCCCTTTCGAACACGGACCTTATCACCCGCGTTCTGACTCCCAAGTTAAATTGATTGGCATTCGGAGTTTGTCTGAATTCGGTAACCCGATAAGGGCCCCTCGTCCAAACAGTGCTCTACCTCCAATAATCATCACTTGAGGCTAGCCCTAAAGCTATTTCGGAGAGAACCAGCTATCTCCAGGTTCGATTGGAATTTCTCCGCTACCCACAACTCATCCGCTCACTTTTCAACGTAAGTCGGTTCGGTCCTCCATTCAGTGTTACCTGAACTTCAACCTGGTCATGGGTAGATCACCTGGTTTCGGGTCTACGACCAAATACTCAACGCCCTATTCAGACTCGCTTTCGCTACGGCTCCACATTCACTGCTTAACCTTGCATCAAATCGTAACTCGCCGGTTCATTCTACAAAAGGCACGCCATCACCCATTAACGGGCTCTGACTACTTGTAAGCACACGGTTTCAAGTTCTATTTCACTCCCCTTCCGGGGTACTTTTCACCTTTCCCTCACGGTACTGGTTCACTATCGGTCACTAGAGAGTATTTAGCCTTGGGAGATGGTCCTCCCGGATTCCGACGGAATTTCTCGTGTTCCGTCGTACTCAGGATCCACTCAAGAGTGAACAAACTTTCGACTACAGGATTATTACCTTCTTTGATTCATCTTTCCAGATGATTCGTCTAATTTGTTCTTTTGTAACTCCGTATAGAGTGTCCTACAACCCCAACAAGCAAGCTCGTTGGTTTGGGCTCTTCCCGTTTCGCTCGCCGCTACTCAGGGAATCGATTTTTCTTTCTCTTCCTGCGGGTACTAAGATGTTTCAGTTCTCCGCGTCTGCCTTCAGATATGCTATGTATTCACATATCGATAACACGACATAACTCGTGCTGGGTTTCCCCATTCGGAAATCTCTGGATCAAAGCTTACTTACAGCTCCCCAAAGCATATCGTCGTTAGTAACGTCCTTCATCGGCTTCTAGTGCCAAGGCATCCACCGTGCGCCCTTAATAACTTAATCTTTTTTGACTTTCAACACGAACAAGTCGGTTGAAAACCCAAAATGTTATTAATCTGTGAGTGTTCTTTCGAACACTAGCGATTATTTCTTTTTTTGAATTCAAAGCTTGTTAAAAAACTCTAATTCACTCGGTTTTGCTTGGTAAAATCATAAATTTTACTTACTTATCTAGTTTTCAATGTACAAAA
>NZ_MRZN01000038.1 GCF_002614725.1 Staphylococcus edaphicus
AATTAGTATTTTATGAGCTAATCAAACATCATAATTCATTTATGGAGAGTTTGATCCTGGCTCAGGATGAACGCTGGCGGCGTGCCTAATACATGCAAGTCGAGCGAACAGATAAGGAGCTTGCTCCTTTGACGTTAGCGGCGGACGGGTGAGTAACACGTGGGTAACCTACCTATAAGACTGGGATAACTTCGGGAAACCGGAGCTAATACCGGATAACATTTGGAACCGCATGGTTCTAAAGTGAAAGATGGTTTTGCTATCACTTATAGATGGACCCGCGCCGTATTAGCTAGTTGGTAAGGTAACGGCTTACCAAGGCGACGATACGTAGCCGACCTGAGAGGGTGATCGGCCACACTGGAACTGAGACACGGTCCAGACTCCTACGGGAGGCAGCAGTAGGGAATCTTCCGCAATGGGCGAAAGCCTGACGGAGCAACGCCGCGTGAGTGATGAAGGGTTTCGGCTCGTAAAACTCTGTTATTAGGGAAGAACAAACGTGTAAGTAACTGTGCACGTCTTGACGGTACCTAATCAGAAAGCCACGGCTAACTACGTGCCAGCAGCCGCGGTAATACGTAGGTGGCAAGCGTTATCCGGAATTATTGGGCGTAAAGCGCGCGTAGGCGGTTTCTTAAGTCTGATGTGAAAGCCCACGGCTCAACCGTGGAGGGTCATTGGAAACTGGGAAACTTGAGTGCAGAAGAGGAAAGTGGAATTCCATGTGTAGCGGTGAAATGCGCAGAGATATGGAGGAACACCAGTGGCGAAGGCGACTTTCTGGTCTGTAACTGACGCTGATGTGCGAAAGCGTGGGGATCAAACAGGATTAGATACCCTGGTAGTCCACGCCGTAAACGATGAGTGCTAAGTGTTAGGGGGTTTCCGCCCCTTAGTGCTGCAGCTAACGCATTAAGCACTCCGCCTGGGGAGTACGACCGCAAGGTTGAAACTCAAAGGAATTGACGGGGACCCGCACAAGCGGTGGAGCATGTGGTTTAATTCGAAGCAACGCGAAGAACCTTACCAAATCTTGACATCCTTTGAAAACTCTAGAGATAGAGCCTTCCCCTTCGGGGGACAAAGTGACAGGTGGTGCATGGTTGTCGTCAGCTCGTGTCGTGAGATGTTGGGTTAAGTCCCGCAACGAGCGCAACCCTTAAGCTTAGTTGCCATCATTAAGTTGGGCACTCTAGGTTGACTGCCGGTGACAAACCGGAGGAAGGTGGGGATGACGTCAAATCATCATGCCCCTTATGATTTGGGCTACACACGTGCTACAATGGACAATACAAAGGGCAGCTAAACCGCGAGGTCATGCAAATCCCATAAAGTTGTTCTCAGTTCGGATTGTAGTCTGCAACTCGACTACATGAAGCTGGAATCGCTAGTAATCGTAGATCAGCATGCTACGGTGAATACGTTCCCGGGTCTTGTACACACCGCCCGTCACACCACGAGAGTTTGTAACACCCGAAGCCGGTGGAGTAACCATTTATGGAGCTAGCCGTCGAAGGTGGGACAAATGATTGGGGTGAAGTCGTAACAAGGTAGCCGTATCGGAAGGTGCGGCTGGATCACCTCCTTTCTAAGGATATATTCGGAACATCTTCTTA
>NZ_MRZN01000039.1 GCF_002614725.1 Staphylococcus edaphicus
CAGTAAGTGACTCATCCAGTGCGTCAACATCATTGAGTACATCCGTGAGTGATTCAGACAGTACCTCAACGTCGTTGAGTACATCAGTGAGTGATTCAGGTAGTGCATCGACATCACTAAGTACATCAGTGAGTGATTCAGGCAGTGCGTCAACATCATTGAGTACATCATTAAATGATTCAGCCAGTGCATCGACATCATTGAGTACATCATTAAGTGATTCAGATAGTGCATCGACATCACTAAGTACGTCAGTGAGTGGATCAGATAGCGCGTCAACGTCGTTGAGTACATCATTAAGTGATTCAGGTAGTGCATCGACATCACTAAGTACATCCGTGAGTGATTCAGGCAGTGCGTCAACATCAATGAGTACGTCAGTAAGTGAGTCAGATAGTGCGTCAACGTCGTTAAGTACGTCAGTGAGTGGATCAGATAGCGCATCCACGTCATTGAGTACATCATTAAGTGACTCAGATAGTGCGTCAACATCAATGAGTACGTCAGTAAGTGAGTCAGATAGTGCGTCAACATCGTTAAGTACATCATTGAGTGCCTCAGATAGTGCGTCAACGTCGTTGAGTACATCATTAAGTGATTCAGGTAGTGCATCGACATCACTAAGTACGTCATTAAGTGATTCAGGTAGTGAGTCGACATCATTGAGTACATCATTAAGTGATTCAGATAGTGCATCGACATCACTAAGTACGTCAGTAAGTGACTCATCCAGTGCGTCAACATCATTGAGTACATCCGTGAGTGATTCAGACAGTACCTCAACGTCGTTGAGTACATCAGTGAGTGATTCAGGTAGTGCATCGACATCACTAAGTACATC
>NZ_MRZN01000003.1 GCF_002614725.1 Staphylococcus edaphicus
AATATTTTTACTAAAATAACAGGATCTATAGATGGTCTACCATTATCAAGGCAATATTTGTCTTCGACAAGTTCATACACAAAATTTAAATCTAATATCGTATCGACTTTACGTAATAAATGATTATCAGGGACTAATTCAGAGATAGAAATCATTTCATATTGATCTCTTTTATCAATTGATTTATTCAACATAATAAACACCACCACTGTTTAATTTACATATATTATAATATTTTTTGTGTAATATTGGCAGTGATTTATGCCGACTCCTGCGGGAATAGCACTAGCCGAAGACTACAGGCTAAGGCAGTGCCCGCGGAAAGCGTGCATAAAAAAACTGCCAACAAAGTCGTAGACTTTGTCGACAGTCTGAAGCGGCTTGTGATACGTAATCACAAGCCGCTTTTTAATTTATTCTTTATTTATCTATAGTGAATTGCGTCTTTAATAATTTAATTGCTTGTACTGTATAATGCCTGATTTGTATTCCCATTTTAAAATCAGTAAAGCTTTCAGGCATTTCAATAAATGTATTAAACATAGATGTAACACCCATAGACTCAAATAAATCAAATTTATCAGGCGTTGCACAAATAGCAATCGATGGTTTGTCATATTTAGTAGCTAATTCAGCAAGGCGGACAGTTGTCGTTTCTAAAATTTGGTCTTCTTCATTTACACCTTCTCCAAAAATAATTAGGTCGGCCTGTTTAATTAGTGCATCTAAATGTGTGATTTGATCAACTAACGCATGGCTTGTCATGATTTCTGCATCGTAAAGTGCATGAAGCACAGCAGCAATACCACCTCCAGCACCGCCCCTTTGAATAGGTCCAAGTGCAAGTTTTAATTCGCTTTTGAAAATTTCACTTAAATACCAAATCAAATTATCAATTTCCGCTGCCTTTGCTCTATCTAAACCATATGTTTCATACGTTTGCATAATTTCACTATGCTTTCCATATAATTTACTATCAAAATCAGACATAACTTGAAAGCGGACATTTTTTAATTTTGAATTTATGGCTGTTGTATCTATTTTACGAATATACTTCAACATACGACTACCTTGTCGCATATCCACCTCTTGTGCCTCATCGTCATAAAATTTTACGCCAAGCGCTTGTAACATTCCTGCACCACCATCAAAACTTGCAATGCCACCTAGTGAAATTACAATATGGTCCGCATCATTTTCAAGTGCATCAGCAATCATTTCTCCCATACCATAACTTGTGCGTTCATTTATCGGCCGTTGACCACTTAAAAATAAATTACCCTCTATTACAGTCATCCCACTGTCTGTAATGCCATATATAGCTTCTACTTCATTCATATCTGCATCATGGGTAGGCACTCTATATTTAGTACCGGATTGCCATAAAAAGACAGAGTCCATCAATTCATGACGCCCATTAAACAACGGTACCTGAACGATATCTGCTTTTTCAATTTGGCTTGCCACCGCTTCTTCCACATAACGGTTGGCTTGATAACTAGAAATAATTCCATTAAATTCATCCATCGCCACTAACACTTTCATATTTTCACCTCAAATAGTTTTATTCATTGATTTTTGTATAATAAAACATAAACTCATATCATTTACTATGTAACATCCTACTATTTAGTTGAACACAATTCTAACTATACATAGTCACATATGTTTATTTCCAATAAAATAGTAGTCTATATTTCATATTCAACTATTTATTATACATGTCGGATAAACATTTTTCACACTATAAGAAACGCTTGCTAATCACTTTCATATAGATAAGCGTTTAACAAGCGTGTTTCATGTGTATTTGATTATGTTTTATTCTTCTGCATTTGCTAAAGTAGTAACGTTAATGTCATTGTGGCTTGCATTCCAAATCGCCTGTCCCTTTACAAAATAAAATGCTTGCGGCGATTCATGCTTCACATCCGTTTTTTCTTCTATATAATTCGATAATTCTCGTTCTTGCTGTACAATTAAATAATAACCATCCATATCTCGTTCATATAAAAATTTATTAAATTGATCCATTGCATTTGCTGAAGTTGGACACGTTTCACTGTGTTTCAACACAAATACATAATTATTTTCTTTTACAATTTGCTCAAACTGGTCAATCGAACTCAGCTTTATAGCCATTCTATTCACCTCTAAAAATATTTAACACACCCATATTATTTCAAAAGTGTGAAATCTCCACGATATACTCATATCATTGTTTCCAATTATACACAATACTCTTTTTATTGTTAACCGTTTATTTAAAATTTTATAACAATACAAAATTCATCATTAGTGATAATCTTCTTTTATGTTGTTATATTGTTTATCAAAAACAGCATCATATTTTTCTAAATCTTTACTCGCTTTAGGCAATTTTTCACGATTTATTTTCGATAAATCTTTGCTAATATCAATTGTTTCTATGCGTGTTTCATAATAATTTTGTAAACTATAATACATTTCAATCGCATTTTTTCGTGCACTATTGACATAACTATTCGTGATTTCAGCTTTGTTTAAATCTTTAATTTGCTTAGTAATTAAAGGCATTATTTCTTTTTCAATAGATTGTTTAACTTTAATTGAATCCGTTGAATCTGCTTCTTTTTCTGCCGTATGCCTTATTTCTTTGTTGTTTTGTTCTAATTTATGTTTAAAATTGTTCACATCAGTGGTAGCACCTACATCATTTGCACTTTGCATATGTGCTTCAACTTGAGATCTACTTTTTTCAAATAACTTCGTATATTCTAAAATATCTTCATTTGCTTTAATCGCTTGATTGCATAAATCGATAAATAATTTCAAATCGTTAATTGCTGCCTTCTTATCTTTCACTGACGCTAAGTAGGTAGATTTTAAATCTTTAGTTTCTTTAGATTCTGCCGGTAATTTTTTAGCTGCTGTTTCATATGCCTCTAATTTAGGAATTAATTTACTGTTAATGTTATTTTGTAAATCATTGAAGGCTTTCTTGTTCTTATCGGTCATATCTGCATTACTTAAATCATCTAACCGCTTCAACGATATATCATCCATGACATGTTTAAGCTCTTTTTCCTTATTTTTCACATCATTCAGCGAACTATCAAAATCTTTGAACTCGTTAGATCCTTCATTACCACAAGCGCTAAGTGAAATTACAAAGCCAAACAATAAAACAATGCAAAGTAATTTTTTCATTTCTGCACTCCTTATCATTCAGTATTATACAGAAACTTATTTAACTTGAAAATGATATATGATATATTGTTTCAGAATTTACAGTTTAACAGTTATATCAAAACAAAGAAAGGTGTGGACAACCTACATGTATTCAGACATCCAATCTTATATAACTGAAGACAATAAAAATTATTTTGCACAAAAATATCAAATTTTAGAAAAAATGCTTATTAATCTACTCGATACACCTGTTAAAACCACACTACATATTGGTGGTACATCACATTTCAACTATGCCACCGAACCTATATTAGATGTATTAGTAGGTGTCGACAATTTACATGATATTACCACTTTAGATGAAAAACGGTTAAATTATGAGGGCTTTTATCGATTGCACCATCCGTATAAGAAAAAGGTTATCATGGCGCAATTTAACAATTTAATAGATTTAAAACAAATTGCACGTTTGCATATTGTTCAGAAGGATTCTAGTCTTTATCGAGACTATGTCCAATCAAACCAGATACTTACTAATGATAAACAAACTGCTAAACAATTTGGTGCTAATAAATTAATTCTAGCAAATAAAGTTAAATCTATTCGTACATATGAAAATCAAAAACAATATTTATTTCATGAATTAACCCAGACAATCATTTAATCTAATAAAATAATTTGTAACAAATAATGCTATGCTGAGTATATTGAAGTTATGAATTCAATGAATGACGCATAAATTAAAATTAATTATCATAGTATTTAGCAAAGACTAGCAATCATTGGTATAATAAATAAATGAATTCAACAGGAAAGGATGTTCTATAGTTGCATAAAGACGACATCTT
The DNA here is from genome assembly GCF_002614725.1 of Staphylococcus edaphicus. GTDB lineage: Bacteria > Bacillota > Bacilli > Staphylococcales > Staphylococcaceae > Staphylococcus > Staphylococcus edaphicus. Next base: position 4,020 of record NZ_MRZN01000003.1, read on the forward strand.
AAAAGAATTAAAAGCGATTATTCCAGAAGAAATTATTAAAATTGATGAACCACTTAAAAAATATACATATACTCAAACCGGTGGGAAAGCAGATTACTATCTCTCTCCAACTCAAAATGAACACGTCCAAGCCATCGTTCATTACGCGTATGTTCATGACATCCCTGTGACCTATTTAGGTAATGGCTCGAATATTATCATCCGTGAGGGCGGCATTCGAGGTATTGTGATTAGCCTACTGTCACTTGATTATATTGATGTATCTGATGATGCCATTATTTCTGGAAGTGGTGCTGCAATCATCGATGTTTCACGTACTGCAAGAGATCATGGCTTAACTGGCCTTGAATTTGCCTGTGGTATCCCTGGTTCTATCGGGGGCGCCGTATTTATGAATGCTGGCGCCTATGGAGGCGAAGTGAAAGACTGTATTGATTACTCCCTTTGTGTGAATGATAAGGGGGAATTAATCACATTAACAAATAAAGAACTTGAATTAGATTACCGTAATAGTATTGTTCAAAAAGAGCACCTCGTTGTATTAGAAGCTGCCTTTACTTTGGCGCCTGGTAACCAGAATGAAATCCAAGCATCAATGGATGATTTAACAGAGAGAAGAGAATCAAAACAACCTCTAGAATACCCTTCATGTGGTAGCGTATTCCAACGCCCACCGGGCCACTTTGCAGGCAAATTGATTCAAGATTCTAATTTACAAGGTCATCGAATTGGCGGTGTAGAAGTTTCGACAAAACACGCTGGTTTCATGGTTAACGTAGATAAGGGCACTGCAACTGATTATGAAGATTTAATTCATTATGTTCAAAAAGTCGTAAAAGAAAAATTTGATGTTGAACTCCATCCTGAAGTACGAATTATCGGAGAACATCCTCTCGATGATTAATAGGAGATATCATTATGGTAAATGTATATGGATCCACAGTAGATAATGAGGCACGTTGTACGCATTATCAAACACCTTTAGATATTATTGCCATTAAGTTTAAATGCTGTAATAAATATTACCCATGTTATAAATGTCACAATGAGCATGAATCGCATGCCATTCAGCGCTGGCATGCGAATGAATTTCATGAAAAAGCAATTTTGTGTGGTGTTTGTAAGCATGAAATGACTATCAATGATTATATGATGACAGAAGCTTGTCCTAAATGTGATGCTCATTTTAATAATCGTTGTAAGTATCATTATCATTTATACTTTGAGATTTAAATCATGGCATTAAAGACCTAATATTTTGATAATAAGGAATCCGAATTTTAAACAACACAGGTTGATTTGAGTGCTTATGCATTGCAATGCTTTACTACCTAAAGCAAAAAGCGTCTGGAACATAGATTTTTGTTCCAGACGCTTTTTGCTGTTTATTTGGTCAATTACATTTCACAGTGACTTATTGATCGATTTTATCGCTAACATATTGAACAAAAGTTTCTACGTCACCTTTTTGAATATTCTTCATTGGCATAGGTCCAATATTAAAAGTGAAATTGATTTTTTCTCCGTCGTATTCGATTTTCTCAACTTCATTATATGCAATGCTTCTATAATAGAACTCACCATTCATATCAACATTGAGAATAATTCTCTCATTGGTAGCTATAAATGCACCTTCAAATTCCGTAGAACCTTGCACCGAATATTCTATCGTTCCTAAAACAGTTGGTCCTTTTTTTTCAGTTGGAAATAAATCATTTGGATTTACATTATCTAATATCATGTATCTTCGTCCCCCTACAATTACTATAAACTTTCTATTTATATACTCGCTTAAAGTATGATGATACATGTATTATAACATTACTCCGATGCTGATGAATAATTTAACGTTTTGACTCATTCACATATCTATAAAGAGGGCGTCTGGAATAAATTCCAGACGCCAAATGATTCTATATCCCCACACCTTGAGTGTTTTTATTTTTCCATCGCTTTGTCAACTTCGTCTATTTGTTTTATTGCTGTCGTTGTTGATCCACTAGCAAAATACCAAAGTTTTGGATCTAATTCATAAACTTTATTATCTTTAATAGCTTTAACATCTTTAATAACATCATTTCCTAACGCTTTTTTAGCTGTTGCGTCGCCACTTACTGCTTGACCACGATCCATTGCAAAGATAATACTTGGATCTTTCTCAGCAATGTATTCATTTGTAACATTTTGACCATGTTGGCTATCTTTTATATTTTCATCTGCAGGTGTGAAGCCCATTGTATCAAAAATCAATGAACCGAAACGTTCACCAGCACCAAATGTTGATAACTCACCCTCGTTAACTAATAAGAATAATGCTTTATCATTTTTTAAGTCTTTTGTTTTTTCTTTCATACTCGCAATTTTATCATCTAGTTTTTTGTTTAAATCTTTGACTTTATCTTCTTTGTCATAGATCTGTCCTAAGTTATCTGCATTTTTCTTCATAGATTTCAATTCATCTTTATTATCAGTACCTACATAGACAACTTTTGCATCAGGTGCTGCTTTTTTAAATTCATCTAGATTTTTTTGGTTTGCTGTACGACCAGATATGTAAATCACGTCTGGTTTAGCTTCTGCAATCTTATCAAAATTAACTTCTTTCAGATTACCAGTATTTAAATACTTGTCATCTTTGAAGTCGCTTAAAAAATCTGGTAATGACTTATTACCTTCTCCTTTTGGAAGGGCTTTGACTTTATCTTCTAGACCAAGTTCTTTCATTGTATCTAGTGCGCCATAATCTAAAACAACTGCTTTTTCCGGATTTTTAGGGACCTCTACTGTTTCTTTAACAGTTTTTGCATCGCTACCATCACGTTTTTCTCCATTTGCTTTATAATTATTTTCAATTTTCACTGTTTCATTTGAATCTTTATTCTTTGAATCAGTATCTGAAGATTTTTTATCTTCTGATCCACCATTACTACATGCTACTAATAAAAACATTAATCCAACTACTAATAATAATCCTAACTTTTTCATGTACTTAACTCCTCCTGAATTTCTTAATGATGTACTACCTTTTATGTCCCTGTAAGTTTAACAACGTTACTGTTGCATCACTCCCTTCAAGATTAACAATTCATTCGTCTTACATAGAATGTGCCAATACTGATTCTGGTACTTCAGTCGCTTCATCATAATAAATGCAAATACGTTGTCCACGAATTTCTTCAATTTTGACATCCATATCATATAATTCTTTTAAAGTATCTGTTTGTATCACTGCGTTCTTCGTACTTGCTTTAACAAGCTTGCCGTCTTTTAATGCGATAATATCATCCGAATAACAAGACGCGAAATTGATATCATGAATCACAACAACAATGGTCTTGTTTAATTCTTGGGCTAACCTTCTCAATGTTTGCATAATTTGAACTGAATGTTTCATGTCTAAATTATTTAGAGGTTCATCAAGTAAAATATAATCCGTATCTTGTGCAATCGTCATTGCTACATAAGCTCGTTGACGTTGCCCGCCCGAAAGTGTTTTTAAATATCTATCTCTAATCTCATTTAAATGTAGCAAATCGAGTGCATATTCAACTTGGTCTCTATCTTCTTGTTTTAAACGACCTTTCGAATGTGGAAAACGACCAAAATTCACTAACTCTTCGACCGTTATATTTAACTCTGTATGATTAGATTGTTTTAAAATAGATAGTTTTTTAGCCAAATCATTACTTTTATAATCCGTAATAGATTGTCCCTCTATGTCAATAGTGCCTTTTTCAAAATCTATTAATCGAGTGATAGCAGATAATAATGTACTCTTACCTGCACCATTTGGACCTATCATTGAAGTAAGACGACCTTTGTGTATGTCTACGTTAATGTCTTGCAAAATCGCTTTGTCTTGAATCGTTTTATTAAGCCCTTGTACTCGTATCAATTCGCATGTCTCCTTTTAAGTAATAAATAAATGAAGTAACTACCACCTACAAGATCAATGATGATGCTAACTTGTGTTGTCGCTTCAAAGAAATTTTCTACAATTGCTTGTGCTAAGAATAAACTAAGCCAACTAATACAAATCGTTGCAGGCAAAATATATTTGTGTTGATATGTTTTCATTAATTCATGCGCTAAGTTTACTGTCAATAATCCTAAGAATGTGATTGGCCCCACTAGTGCAGTTGAGATAGACACCAAAATAGCCACTAGAATTAATAAGATACGTGTTAGCATTTGATAAGATATACCTAAATTAATCGCTTGATCACGGCCTAAGAGTAAAACATCTAAATATGGTATTAAGTAAATGGTGATTAATATTAAAACAATCAGTATGATACCGCATAACGCAACCAATTTACTATTAGATGCATCAAAGTTTGCAAACATCGCACTTTGTACGGCTAAAAAATCTTCAGGATTTATGATTAACTCTAAAAATCCTGTGATACTTCTAAAGAATGTCCCTAAAATAATGCCCACTAGTAAAATAAAATAGACTGAGACATTGCCAATTCTAAAAATACCTTGAAATAATAGAAGCGAAAAGCCAATCATAGTTATGAGTGATATAAAGAAACTCATGTACAAATTTGTAACAAATACCGATTGCACGCCAAATATAAAGACGATCAATACCTTTACAAACATGTATACTGCATCTAATCCCATAATTGACGGTGTCAACAACCTGTTTGTAGTAATAGCTTGGAAGATAACTACAGATGCGGCAATGGCACCACCTACTAAAACCATCAAAATAAGTTTGCGCAATCTACTTGTAAATTGATATTGGAAAATTGCGAAATCAATGCCTATGAGCAAATAAAGTATTGCTATAATTACTGTTGCTACAATTAATATAAATAATTTAGATTTAGCACTAATTTGCATAATTATGTCGTCCTTTCATTAACAAGATTATGAAAATAATCGTGCCAAAAACTCCAATGGTTAAGCCAATATTAATTTCATATGGATATACGATGATTCTGCCAAAAATGTCAGAAAACATTACAAAAATAGCACCAAGCATTGCCGTATGAGGCAAGGCATTTTTTAAGTGATCACCTCTAAATATGGAGACGATATTAGGGACAATGAGTCCTAAGAAAGGGAGGGTTCCGACAGTCACAACAACTAGCGCAGTAATAGTAGCTGTTATAAATAAGCCAATATTAATTATTTTTTCATAATTGACGCCTAAGTTATTACTAAAGTCTTTGCCCATTCCAGCAATCGTAAAATGATTTGCAAAAATATATGTAAGTACTAATAAAGGAATACTTAAGTATAAAATCTCATATCTACCACTAGTGATAATTGCGAAATTACCATTTAACCAATTTCCAATACTTTGAACTGTGTTCGTTCTCAACGCTATAAACGTGGCAAAACTCGATATAATACCACCTAGCATGATACCTAATAGTGGTATAAAAATAACATCGGTAAACCGTATGTATTGCACCAATTTAACAAAAAGGAAAGTCCCAGCAATGCTTAACGTCACTGCAAAAATTAATTTTATGATGATGTTCTCTTGTGGGAAAAATATCATAGATAGCAAAATCCCTAACTTTGCCCACTCCATTGTACCGGCAGTTGTGGGACTGACAAATTTATTCTGCATCATCTGTTGCATAATTAAACCCGCAAGCGCTAATGTACTTCCAGAAATGAGTATACTCACCGTTCTTGGAATTCTACTCGAAACAATAATATTCATTTGTGCATCTGTCAGATGGAAAATGTCTGTGATTGATACCTTGCTTACGCCTAAAAACAGAGAAAGGATGGTAAGGATGAGTAAAATAATAGCTAAGACAATACCATTAAAAAAATATTTCATAATTGAACTACCTCTAACCCTTTCGATTTTAAAATCCAATTTTTTAATGCTATTGGTTATGATAATCATTATCAACAACTATATTAAAATTCTACCATTTTTAATTGTAAATTCAATAGGTATATGCGATTTAAATATAATCTATATATGCATAATGACATAATTTAATATCGCAACTAAAAAATCACAGCACTTTATTTTAATTTTCCTTCTATATATAAATTTATTTTAATACGAATTACATTAAATCATGCTTCTATATGAATATAAAAAAACCGAGACAACATACATGTCTCGGCTTAAATCATCGTATTGGCAGTTATTATTATCATTAAAACTGCACTAAATTGCTAAGTTCTTTTTCTAAATCAACCACATCTATTGTTTATTCGTCAAATACGAAATCTTCATCTTTTAATGCCTCTACATTAAGTGCCAATGTATAACCATCACCTTTAACTGAGAAGAAGTCATGGTTTTTAGTAGTAGTATCTAATGCATTTTCAATGATTGGATTAAATTCACGCTCTTCAAAATACGGATCAAAACCTAAGTTAGATAATGCCTTGTTACCATTATATCTGACATAGTTTAATACATCTTCGGCCAATCCAATATCATCATAAAGTGAATGTGTATAAGCAACTTCATTTTTGTATAAGTCATCTAACAATTTATACATATCTTGGTCTGCTTGTAACTTCTCACTTTCTGAGAGCTCATTACGTAAACTTTGTGCATCCATTCCTGTAAATACGCCATGAATAGACTCATCTAATAAGATTTTACGAATAATTTCTCCTGAAGTTGTCATCTTACCTTGACCGGCAAGATAAAGCGGATAATAGAAACCTGAATAGAATAAAAATGTTTCTAAAAATACACTTGATACACGTGCCATATATTGATCATAAATCGAAGCCTCTTTACCCCATAGTTTATGATAATTATTTATAATTTTATCTGATTTATATTTTAAATGAGGTTCTTCAATAACCCATTTATCCAATAAATAGTTTGTTTCACTGGAAGGTAGTAATGTTGTAAAGATATGTGAATAACTTTTAGCATGGATTTGTTCCATCATGGCCATAAATGAATAAACGGCTTTTTTACGTAAATCCGTTGTATGTAACATAATCAGTGGCATACCATCATCGGCTTGGTGTGTGTCCAATCCTGTTAAACCAGCTAATGCTTTTTTAAAAGCTTCTTTTTCTGGATCTGTTAACGTCTTCCAACTTGCAATATCTTTAGATACTTTAAATTCAGTTTCTACCCACATCTGTGAAATATTTTGTCGCCAAAACATATTTGTCATGTCTTCTTGCGTATTCCAATTGACTGCTTTCATTTAGTTATTGTCCCCTATCCAATAAATATTTAATTAAGCAGTGATATACAGCCTAACCTTATAGCTAGATCAGACTGCTTCATAATACCACTGTTCACTTGTACCTATGTGATTTGTCTATTAAATTGAACAACTTGTACATTCTTCTACGCTTAATAGTTTATTTCGCGTATAATATAAAGATTTCAATCCTTTGTGATGTGCATATACATATAATCTTGACAATTCACGTGTAGAAATTTCAGAGTTGACATAAAGAATCGTAGAAATTCCTTGGTCAATATGTGTTTGAATCGTTGAAATTAAATCAATTAATTTCATTTGATCTGTATTAAATGCTGACTTGTAATACCACATTGTTTCAGGTGATAGAAATGGCATTGGATAGAAAGTTTCTGCATTGCCATACGTACGACGCTCGATTTGATCAACAATTGGCATTACTGAGCTTGTCGCGTTTTGAACATATGAAATACTTTGCGTTGGTGCAATTGCTAAACGGTATGCATGGAAAAGACCATTGGCTTCAACCTTTTGTTGAAGTGCTTTCCAATCTTCTGGTGTTGGAATTTCCAATCCATCAAATAATTTACGCACTTTTTCATATTTTGGCTCAAATGTTTGTGAAGTATAAAATTCAAAATATTTACCGTTTGCATAATCAGATTTCTCAAAGTCTTTGTATACCTCTTGTCTTTCCTTAGCGATTTCCATAGAACGCTCTAATGAATAATAATTCATCATCATAAAGAAGATATTAGCGAAATCTTTGGCTTCTTCTGATTCATAACCAATCTTATTTTTGGCCAAATAGCCGTGTAAATTCATCACGCCTAATCCAACAGAATGTAACTCTCTATTTGCTTTTCTTACGCCTGGTGCATTTTGAATATCTGCTTCATCACTTACAACTGTCAATGCATCCATGCCTGTGTGCACAGAATCTTTAAATTTACCTGATTCCATAACATTAACAATATTTAACGAGCCTAGATTACAAGAAATATCACGTTTAATTTCATCCTCAGTACCGTAATCATTAATTACAGAAGTTTCTTGTAATTGGAAGATTTCTGTACATAAATTACTCATTTTAATTTGACCAATATCAGCGTTAGCATGTACTTTATTTGCATTATCTTTGAACATTAAATATGGATAGCCCGATTGTAATTGTGTTTGTGCAATCGTATTTAACATTTCACGTGCGTCTTTTTTCTTTTTATCAATATTCGGGTTAGCAACCAGTTCGTCATAGTATTCGTCTAAATTAATATCGTCTAATGTCACACCATACTCTTTATAAATTGTATGTGGCGCAAACATATGAAAATCTTTACCCTCTTTGGCTAAATCAAAGAATTTAGATGGCACAATTAAACCAGTTGAAATCGTTGATAAACGTAAATCTTCATCCGCATTTACTTTTTTCGTATCTAAAAATTCTTCCACATCATAATGGAAAATATTTAAATAAACAGCACCTGCACCAGGTCTTTGTCCTAGTTGGTCTGCATAACTAAAGCCACCTTCAAGAGATTTTGCAACAGGTAGCACACCTTTCGCTACCCCTTTAATGCCTTTAATTGCTTCACCACGCGCACGTAATTTAGATAAGTTGATTGCGACACCGCCGCCAATTTTACTTAATTGTTTCGCTGTTGAGTCAATAAAGTTAATTGAGTTTAAACTATCATCTGTTTCTAATAAGAAACAAGATACCAATTCTCCACGACGTGCACGTCCAGCATTTAAGAAAGTCGGCGTAGCTGGTTGATAACGTTGTTCAACCATTGCTGAAATAAATTGTTTCGCTGTTGCTTTGTGACCATTAGCTAAATAAAGCGCCACAATTGCTACGTGTTGCTTATAATCTTCTAGATATTGGCTTTTATCATTTGTTTTCAATGCATAATCTTTATAAAATTTACTTGCTGACATGTAGCTTGCAAATTCAAACGGAATACCTTTAGCATAATCTGTAATTTCTTGTAGGTCAGCTTCTGAATATTTTGCAAACAAGTCAAAATAGAAGTCATTATCAACGAGATAGTGTAGACGCTCAATTTCAGTGTCAAAATAAATTGTTTTATCCTGAATCTCTTCTAAATATACCTCAAGTGCTTCTTGATCTTTTTCTAAATTAAAAAAACCATTGTCTTTACGTTTCGTTACTTCGTTATTTAACTCAATATGATTGTATTTCTTCTCGTCCATAATTTTCATTGAACTGCCCCACCTTATCTTTAAATTCGCTAATATCGCTCTGTGTTCCTTGAACTTCAAATTTCATAAGTAAAGGAACTTGATAGCTTTCCGAGATCGACCGTCCAGCTTTCGCAAAGTTTTGTCCCCAATTGCGATTTCCACTTGCTGCAACGGCCCTTAGTAAATCATGATTTATGTCTAAAAATGACTGAACTGGTTGTGGTACTTCTCCAAATCCTATCGTTCCAGTGACCAAGATGAATGGTTCTTCAATATTCTCAGTACAATTATTTTGAGTTATCTCCATAACATTGGTAAGTTCTGTTTTTTTAATAAACCTACGTACATTGCCCGAAAATGAAAAATAAACAACCTTCATAGGATCACCTTCTTTCTAAACTTATATTTTATTCGTATTACAGTTGTCATCAAATAGAACTTATCGTATTTATATTTTAAAATTAATTTAAGTAGTAACCATCAATTGAGCTAACCACAATATATAGTGATTACATTAAACTCTATAGAGTTATGTAAAAGTTCAATAATTAGGTATTAATGCTTGATTTGTCATGATTGAATGCCCAAAGTAGTGTTATTTTACTTAAAATATGATTTATTATAAATAAATTGACCACGTTATAAAACACAATATATTGTGTTTCTCCCTGGCCTTAAGTACTATATTATGTGTTTTATTATACATAAGTCCGAAAGTTATTTAAAGGCCTTTGTTCATGACGAAATTTTGAATAGTAAACAGAAATGGCACCAATTCAACGTTAACTGCTCATTTTAATTTTATAAAAAAATTTTTTCGAAATTCAAAGCTATTTTATTTGCTTTTTCCCAAAAGCTTGTAAGCATTGATATAACTCCATTTAAGAAATAACGACTCCAAAATTGACTACAATTGAAATTGTTTGGAAAATAAAATTTAATAGAATATATTTCGCATTTCAGCCAGAAAACAGAACATTTGTTCCCTTTTGTTAGTTTACTCCCTTTTCAATTTACTTTCAAGCATATATACATGTTCTATATAGTTATGCTAATATGAATACGTTAAAAATTTAAAAATCGAGGCGATACATATGAATCCTAAAGTTAAGGGGATTATTGCTATCCTGGTTTCCGCAGTTGGCTTTAGCTTTATGTCTGTTTTCTTCAGATTAGCGGGAGACTTACCTGTATTTCAAAAGTCACTCGCTCGAAATTTAGTAGCTATGTTTATTCCGTTATATTTTATTTATAAATATAAACAACCGCTATTCGGTAAACTCAGCAGTCAGCCGCTTTTAATTTCGCGTTCTACTTTAGGTTTAATCGGTGTCCTATTAAATATCTATGCCATAGATCATATGATTTTAAGCGATGCTGATACATTAATGAAACTCAATCCTTTTTGGACTATCTTACTTAGTTTAATATTTCTAAATGAAAAAATTCGTAACTATCAATTGATAGCGATGGTGGTTGCAATTTTCGGCATGTTATTTGTTGTTAAACCTGAATTTTCATCATCTATGATTCCTGCGATTGGTGGTTTATTCTCAGGTATTTTTGCCGCAAGTGCTTATACTTGTGTAAGAGCGCTAAGTACACGTGAAGCGCCATATACGATTGTATTTTATTTTTCATTCTTTTCTATTATCGTTTTAATACCATTTACGGCCTTTACATTCGAACCGATGACTATGATGCAAGTTGTGTATTTAATTGGTGCTGGTCTTGCAGCAGCTGCTGGTCAAATTGGCATTACATTAGCTTACAGTTACGCGCCCGCTAAAGACATTTCTATATTCACGTATGCATCTATTGTCTTTACAGCTTTATTTGGATTTATCTTGTTTGGAGAATCCCCAGACTTTTATGCGATTTTAGGTTATGTCATCATCATAGGTTCAAGTTACTACATGTTTGAAAAAGCAAGACGACAACCACTAACATTACAAAAAGAAGAACAAAAACCAAAAACATAAGGAGTGTTATACCATGTCAGAAGGACGTAATAAACAAGAATTAGAAGATGTTACACTACTAGGGAACCAAAACAATAAATATGACTTTGATTATAGACCCGATGTATTAGAATCTTTTGATAATAAGCATCAGGGCCGTGATTATTTTGTTAAGTTCAACTGTCCTGAATTCACATCTTTATGCCCTATTACAGGACAACCAGATTTTGCGACTATTTATATCTCGTATATCCCAAATATTAAAATGGTTGAATCCAAATCATTAAAACTATATTTGTTTAGTTTCAGAAATCATGGTGACTTTCATGAAGACTGTATGAACATCATTATGAATGACTTAATAGAACTTATGGATCCACATTATATTGAGGTTTGGGGCAAATTCACACCACGTGGTGGTATCTCAATAGATCCATATACAAATTATGGTCGTCCAAACTCTAAATATGAGAAAATGGCAGAGCATCGCTTAATGAACCATGACCTTTATCCTGAAAAGATAGACAACCGTTAATAATTTCTTACTATTAATAATCCACTCGAAACCAAAAGTAGTTCGTGTGGATTATTTTTTTATTATTTTACTTAAATATTAAAACGCTTACTAATATGATTTTGTACTATTGATATATACACTTGTTATTTTTGTGAAAACATTATAAAATAAATCCAACCATTTAGGGGAGGGAAATTATGAAACAGATAAGTTACACGCACGAAGAAATTATGAAAAGTACTCCGAGAAAGGGGTTCTTCGGACATCCAAAAGGACTAGGCACACTGTTTTTCACTGAATTTTGGGAGCGATTCAGTTATTATGGTATGAAAGCGATACTAATATATTATCTTTATTATAGTGTGGCTGAGGGTGGTTTCGGTTTAAGCCAAGCCGTGGCAATGCAAATTGTCGCAATTTACGGAACTTTAATTTATATGTCAGGTGTTATTGGGGCGTGGATTGCAGATCGGATAACCGGGACACAAAGCGCTGTCTTCTACGGTGGATTCCTAATCATGATTGGGCATATTTTATTGTCCTTACCAAATAATTTAACATTAGTAATGGTTGCGCTCGCAGTCATTATTGCAGGTACTGGTCTATTAAAACCAAACATTTCATCAACAGTTGGTGAACTCTATGATCGTAATGATGTAAGACGAGACGCTGCATTCACTTTATTCTATATGGGTATTAATTTCGGTAGTTTATTTGCGCCATTAATTACAGGTTATTTACAAACTAGAGTTAGTTTCCACGCTGGTTTCTTAATCGCTGCTATCGGTATGTTCTGTGGACTTGTGGTCTATACTTTAAAACGTAAAGTAAACTTAGGCTTGGCGGGTCGTAACGTACCGAATCCTTTAACAAGACCAGAAATTAAAAAGTTCGTTCTATTTAGTACAGGGATGATTGTATTATTTTTAGTGTATTTATTAATTCTACATTTGAATAATGCCTTAACTTTAGAAAACTTTAGCTTTTTAATTACCATTTTAGGTATTGTATTACCAATCTACTTGTTTATTAATATGATTTTACATAAAGACGTTACGCAAGATGAACGTTCACGTGTATATAGTTACATACCATTGTATATTACATCTGTTGCCTTTTGGATGATACAAGAACAAGGGTCAACGATTCTCGCAACATTTGCAGATAAAAAGACGCAACTAGAAATGTCAGTATTAACGAATGGATTCATAGATTTCTCAATCCCTGCATCATGGGCACAATCTTTAAATCCATTGTTTATCATTCTCTTAGCACCTGTCTTTGCAACGCTATGGGTTAAATTAGGCAAAAAGAACCCACCTACGGTACATAAATTTGCCTATGGTGCAATTATCGCTGGTTTGTCCTATCTAGTCATGATTATTCCATTGGCTACAGGTAATGACTTAATTAATCCATTATGGCTTGTGCTAAGTTTCTTTTTAATTACTATCGGAGAGCTTTGCATCTCACCAGTTGGTTTATCGACTACTACAAAATTAGCGCCAGTCACATTCACAGCACGTATGATGAGTTTATGGATGTTAAGTAATGCAACAGCACAAGGACTTAACGCACAACTCGTAGTTGTTTATACAAAAATGGACCAAAGTGACTACTTCATGTATTCAGGTTTAGTCGCAGTGGTAATCGGTATTCTATTATTAATCATTTCACCAAAAGTAAAACGTGCAATGAAAGGTGTTTACTAATTACGCATAGATTCTAATTAACATATCTTTTAAGCTTTATATATAAGCTGTCAGCAACACCACATTATGGTTAGCTGGCAGTTTTTCTTTTGCCATTATTGGATAAACATAGACAGTAGTTGAAAGCGTTGATGATCACACTATCCTCAAATAAAGTGCAAATTCACTTCATTATATCCCTGCTTTTATGATTACATTAAACACTTATATTTACAATTTGCTATTTAAATCATACAAAATTAATTACAATAATTAACAGAATATTCTTAATATTCTTATTTTGAGAATATTATTGCAATTTAATTTTATTAAGCGTAAAATCTTTTTTATACATTTTTATTGGGAGCAAGAAAGGACGGGAATGTTTTATGCAAGACAAATACATATCACAAGACTCAACAGTTGAACTTATTCCTCAGAAAGGTTTTTTTGGACATCCTAAAGGACTCGGCGTATTATTCTTTGTAGAATTCTGGGAAAGATTTAGCTATTACGGCATGCGTGCCTTACTAATCTTTTACATGTATTTTGCTATAAAAGATGGCGGCTTAGGTATGGACAAAGGGACAGCTCAATCTGTCATGGCTGTATACGGAGCCCTTATCTATATGACTTCGGTGCTAGGAGGATGGATTTCTGATAGAATCACAGGTACACGTGCCGCCACTTTCTATGGCGGCGTATTAATTATTATCGGACATATTTTCTTAAGTTTACCCTTAGATATCGTTGGCTTATTTATTTCAATGTTCTTTATTATTGTTGGTTCTGGTTTAATGAAGCCAAGTATTTCTAACATTGTGGGACGCTTATACCCTGAGAACGACTCACGTATTGATGCCGGTTTTGTTATTTTCTATATGTCTGTAAATCTAGGTGGCTTAATTTCACCATTGATTCTGAACCAATTCGTAGACTCAGGTAACTTCCATGCTGGTTTCTTAATTGCAGCAGTAGGTATGGCACTTGGTTTAGTATGGTATATGCTATTTAACAAGAAAAATATTGGTAGTGTAGGTACAAAACCAACCAATCCTTTAAATCAAAGTGAAAAGAAAAAATATAGTTTTATATTTGCAGTGGCTATTTTACTGATTGCTGCAGTACTTGTTATTACGGGATTAACGGGTACCTTATCGTTTAATATTGTCAGTACCACTGTGCTAATACTTGGTGTTGCGCTGCCAATCATCTACTTCACTATTATGATTCGCAGTAAAGATGTTACCGATGAAGAACGTTCACGAGTGATTGCATTTATACCATTGTTTATTTTAGGAGTCGTATTCTGGTCTATTCAAGAACAAGGCGCAAATGTACTTAACTTATTCGCTTTTGAAAGCAGTGACATGAAATTAAACATTTTTGGGTGGAAGACAGATTTTGGTCCAACGCTCTTCCAATCCATTAATCCACTATTCATCGTATTGTTAGCGCCTGTTATTTCATTAATTTGGGCGAAAATGGCGAGACGCCAACCAAGCATAGCAACAAAGTTTGTACTTGGTGCCATACTCGCAGGTGCCTCTTACATCATGATAGGTTTAATTGGCCACTCAGCAGATGGTTCAATGCTAAGTGTTAACTGGGTCATCCTTTCGTACATCATCTGTGTTATTGGTGAACTTTGCTTATCTCCTACTGGAAATAGTGCGGCAGTTAAATTAGCACCAAAAGCGTTTAATACACAAATGATGAGTTTATGGTTATTAACAAATGCCTGTGCGCAAGCAATTAATGGTACCTTGGTAAAATTAATCGAACCACTTGGACATAAAAACTACTTCCTTCTATTGGGTGTCATCGCGATCGTAGTCAGTCTTATCGTTCTTGCATTCGTACCAAAAATTGTCAAAGGTATGCGTGGTATTAAATAAATGCTAAGTTCTATATATTAGTAATTTTCATTATATAAAGCTGAGTTTCTTAATTAGATTAAGTCGCTCAGCTTTTTTATTGTGTTGGAGATACTTTATTTTACCTATATTGCCACCTTTCATCGTTCAAGCTACCCATTTGTGTCACCACTAATTATTAAACTTATTACACTGCTTTTAAATGGCTTCAAAATATAGCATTTCTTATTCATCGCATAGCACTATTGTAATCTTTAAGTCCTATTATATCGTTTTGGACATATTATTATAAAAAAACGGGTAAACTATTATATAAACAAATCAAAAATTAGAGAAATACGGTGAATAGCATGACTCAGAAACAATATAAGCACGGTGTATTATTTTACCATGAACATACAGGTATTAAAGATATCTATAGAGGTTTAGGTGATGTTGCAACATCATTAACTACATTTTGTAAACATTTATCAATACAATTAAGTGAAAATGAAGGCGATATCATCACCTTTTGTCAAAAAATCAAGGATCAACATTACAGTGATGACGTCGATATCATCTTTATATTAGGTGGCGATGGCACCGTTAATGAATTAGTAAACGGCTTGATGAAAAGCAATCTAAATCTACCTATCGGTATCATCCCTGGTGGTACATTCAATGACTTTGTAAAAACGCTAAACCTTCATCCACGTCATAAAATAGCCAGCCAACAACTGATGGATGCTGAATTAAGACCCTATGATGTTATGAAGGTCAATGGCGACTATGCGCTCAACTTTATTGGTCTTGGCTTAATTGTTCAAAATGCAGAAAATGTACAGAACGGTAATAAAGATGTATTCGGTAAGCTAAGTTATGTAGGTTCTACTGTCAAAACACTACTTAATCCAGAACATTTTGACTATAAAATTTTAGTCGATGATCAAACCATAGAAGGTAACACGTCGATGCTCGTTGTAGCAAATGGCCCTTTTATTGGCGGTAGCCGTATTCCATTAACAGATTTATCACCAAATGATGGGTATTTAAATACTTTTGTGTTCAAAGAACAAAGTTCAAGTGTGTTAAATGATGTGTTTAAACAACGTGATAGTATGAATTGGAACAAAATGACTGATGGAATTAAACATCTACTCGCTAAAAAAATTACGATTGAAACCGAGCCACAAATGAAAGTAGATATCGATGGAGAAATTAATTTAAAGACACCATTAAACATAGAAGTTATTCCAAATGCTATTTATATCTTGACATTACCTGAGGCACAAGCAGCAAGCCAATCCCAAAATAACAATAACTAAATTTCATTAGAATATATAATCCATTAATTTTAACTATATTTTATGGTTGGAAATCTGTTAAAAACCAAAACACGAGAGGGACGCTGAAATCATTTGAATAAAAATGGTTTCATCGTCCCTCTCATGTTTAAATTAATCGTCGCACTTAAATATTGTATCCGCCATCTCCTAAGAAATATTGTTCTACATCTTTCCAATTATTCACACGCGTAAATCTATCATCATGAATATTATGTGTCGCCGTGTACATAATAGATGTTCCAGTAAATATACTGAGTTGTCTTGGATTATCATCAATTAGATAATCTGCATTTACGATATCTTTTCTACCGCAAAATACAAAATGCTGTGGGTCTAAAAATGGAAAATATTCTCTCAACCAAGCATATTTGTCATGGAATGACGTTGGAACGTCCATTGCCGCAGTTGCAATATACACATCATAATGTTCTGTTAATTTCTTAACTACGTCTTGAGCATCTGCCATCACTTTTAATTTTTTAAAAATCCAGGCTCTCTCAAAATTTCAGTAAGTAAACCATCATGTTCGGGCATCGCATGTCTTAGTTTAATACCGTCTAACATATCAATTGTAATCCCTAAATCCGTACGATTGTTCACGTCTTCAATCAGTGCACCTACTGTATCCGCAAGTACTTCATCCATATCTATCGCTATCGATTGTTTAGCCATCGTCTTCCTCTACTCCCTTATCAACTCTAATCTGTAATAATCTCAGTATAGCAAAAAACGCCCAACGAAACCAAAGTTGCACCACATCATCACATTAATGCACTTTAATTAAGCTGAACGTCAAATCATTTAGTGATTATAGGTCAAAGCGTTCAAGTACTTCTCGCATCTTAGCGTTTTGTTCTGGGAATCCTATCGTAATTCGAACGCCATTTGGAAATTCTCTCGTAATACAACCCACATTTAACAGCGCTTCATAAAGTTCATGTGGTTTCTCCGTATTCACAAAAATAAAATTCGTCTGGCTTGGATAAAAGTGATCGCTTTGTGAAAGTTCGAAAAACTTCTCTCTTTCTTGTGCATTTCGTTCACGAATTGATAATAAGTAGTCTTGATCTTCTAATGCAGCTAATGCAGCATATTCTGATAAGCGTCCAACATTAAAAGGAGGGCGTATGATATTATACTTTTCAATCGCTTCTTTTGGTGCAATGACATAGCCAATGCGCATTCCTGCTAGACCATATGCTTTAGAAAATGTACGTAATAAAAATGCATTTTCAAACCGTTGTTGTAAGGCTAATGTATCAGGAAAGTCTTTAGCTGTTACAAATTCTACGTAGGCCTCATCTACAATTACTGGAATATGACTTGGTACACGTTCTAAAAAACTTTGAAGTGCTTCGTGCGTAAAGTATCTCCCAGTTGGATTATTTGGATTGCATAACCATACAAGCTTTGTATCATTATCTATTTCTGCTAAAATGCCTTCTAAATCAAATTCACCTTTTTGTAATGGGACTTGAACAACATCTGCTGATTCTACAATCGCATTATGATAATACTGACCAAATGTCATTTCGCTTGTCACAATTTTATCTCCAGGTGTCAATACGGCTCTCGAAATCATTAATATGACTTCATCTAGACCAGCACCAAATAGTATACGTGCGGAATCTATATTTAAATGTTTACTTATTGCCGCCTTAATTGATGGAGAACCCGTTTCTGGGTAATACTGCAGCTCATCTAAATGAGCTTGAATCGCTTCTGTCACTCTTGGTGACGGACCATATAAATTTTCATTTGATGCTAATTTATGTAATTCGCCTTCAATACCATAACTTTCTTTTAACGCACGAGGTGATAACCCAGGTTCGTATGCTGATAATTGTTCTATTTGTTTCTTCATTGTTGTATCGGTCCTCCTTGAATTTACAGAAATTTCAAAACTTAATAACTATTATAAACCCAATAATCCATGAAAATCAATGTATCGTTATCATCAAATGACGTTTAGATTTAATAAAAAATGAGTTCAATCCATTTAAGCATAAGAAACATTACTCAAATTATTGAACCCATATTTTTATACACTAGTGTTTTATTAAATTATGCTGTTCTAAATAATCTTTCGCTACTTGATATGGATCTTTTTTCTTAACTGTTACATCATAATTCATTTGTTGCATATCTTCATCTGAAATTTTACCTTCTAGTTTATTTAGTGGTTTTTTAATTTCTGGATGTTCTTTTAAATAAGACTCTTTAAACATAGGTGCACCTTGATAAGGTGGAAAGACATGTTTATCATCTTTTAATACAACCATATCATATTGTTTAAGTTCGGCGTCAGTTGAGTAGGCATCAATCAAATTAATATCTCCATTTTCAATCGCTTGATAACGTAATTTAGGTTCCATCGTTTTTACGTCTCCTACATCAAGATCATATGCTTTTTTCACAGCAGGATAGCCATCACCACGGTCGTTAAATTCTAATGTGAATCCAGGTTTAATCTGATCTTTCACTTTATTTAAATCACCGATTGTTTTAATATCGTGGGCATCCGCAAAATCTTTTTTCACTGCTAAGGCGTACGTATTATTGTATTTCATTGGTTTTAACATTGTCATATCAAATTTGTCTTCCAAACTTGATTTTGCTTGTTGATATACTTTGTCTTCTTTTTTAGACTTCAAGTCCTCTTTTGTAAGTTCACCTAAAACGGTGCCTGTAAACTCTAAATAACCATCAATATCATCTGATTTTAATGCATTGAATAAGAATGACGTCTTGCCCATACCGTCCTTAACTTCTACAGTATCGTCTGTATCTTGTTCAATTAAAATTTTATACATATTTGTAATCACAGATGGTTCAGAACCCAATTTGCCAGCGAGCGTAACTTTTTCACCTTTTTGACCTAGCATCGGCGCTATAATCACTAACAATAAGATAATGACGATGACACCGAGAGAAATAAGTAATTTTTTATACGACATTTTTTGCATATATCTCAAAGCCAAATCGAATAATATAGCTAAAAGTGCTGCTGGTATGGCACCAATCAATATTAATGACGTATCGTTACGATCGATCCCTAACAAGATAAGATCCCCTAATCCACCAGCGCCTATTAATGCTGCTAGTGTTGCAGTCCCAATAATTAATACCATTGCCGTTCTAATCCCTGCCATAATGACTGGCATTGCAATGGGCAATTCGACTTTTGACAGACGACGTCTTGGTTTCATACCAATTCCTTTTGCCGCTTCAACGAGCGACGGATCAACTTCATTTATACCAGTATATGTATTCCTTAATATTGGTAACAAGGCATATACCACTAAAGCAATAATTGCGGGCACTTTACCAATACCAAATAACGGTATCATTAATCCTAATAAGGCAAGCGAAGGTATCGTTTGGAGCACTGCGGCAATATTCATAACGATTTCAGATAGTTTTCGTGTTTTCGTTAAAGCAATCCCCAGTGGAACACCTATCAAAGCAGCAATCAGTAAAGCAATAAATGAAATTTGTATATGCTCAAATATCGTTGTTAATAATTCTTCTCTACGCGCAACGAGTGTATTGATGAATTCATTCATTCATGCTCCCCCCTTTGCGTTCCGCTAACATTTTAAAAATATCCTGCCGTCTTAACACACGCTGTGTAGCAGTCGCAGCATCTTTAATAATAATGGCGTCATGGTTTGCCAAATCTGTATAAATGTCTTTTACATATTTATTACTATCAACAACGGGATAACTTGTTTGGATATCTTGTTCATTTATAGCTAAATTCTCAATAAGCTCTGATAATTTCAGATCATTAATCGTACGCTGTAATTTATCTCCCATAAATTGTTTCACGAAATCATTTTTAGGATGACTAATAAAGCCTTCTGGTGTATCAATTTGTTCGATATGTCCTTCATTTAACAAACAAATTCTATCGCCCAGTTTCATTGCTTCTTGGATATCATGGGTCACAAAAATGATTGTTTTCTTGATTTTTTGTTGCAGTTCGATTAAGTCATCTTGCAATTTCTCACGACTGATTGGATCTAGAGCGCTAAATGGCTCGTCCATTAAAATAACTGGGGGATCGGCTGCTAATGCTCGAACAACACCTACACGTTGTTGTTGTCCTCCAGATAGTTCATCCGGTTTTCTATTTTTAAATACTTCTGGTTCCAAACCAACCATCGCCATCAAGTCTTCCACACGTTGATTAATTTCTTGTTCAGTCCATTTTTTCATTTGTGGCACTTGCGCAATATTTTCTTTAATAGTCATATGTGGAAATAACGCAATTTGTTGCAATACATACCCGATATCCCATCTCATTTCATAGACAGGATAATCACTTATCGGTTTATCATTAAAATATATATAGCCTTCCGACAATGAAATTAATCTATTTATCATTTTTAATGTTGTCGTCTTGCCACAACCAGATGGTCCTATTAATACAAAAAATTCACCTTTTTTAATATTAAAACTGATATCATCAACAGCAGTTTTATCCCCATATTGTTTTACTACATTTTTAAATTCTATCACTTTGTCACCTTCACTTTTATATACTCATAATTGCAAATATAACAATTATATTTTTTTGATTATTCCCTATTTATATATAATTTATGTATTATTCATCGAAAATCCAAATCCATTTTACGTTCAACCATATAAAAATAGCGAAGTTAATTTCAAACAAAAAATAAATCTATGACCTGTGCAATTGCATAGAATATTAATCATTGTCAAATTAGCTTCGCTGTTGTGTTGTTCATGTACATGTTTATAGTTGAACCTAGTATAAACGTATTGCTTTGAAAATTAAAATATTAAGCTCATTTATATTTTTTCTTTATATGTTTGGATTTTCTCTAAAAACATCGGACAATAGTGTTTTAATTTATAACTCCCAACCCCATCAATCAAAATCATTTCTTGTTTAGATTCAGGTTTTCTTTTGGCAAATTCTTCTAAGGTGAAATCTGAGAAAATACTCACTGGCGGTATGCTTAATGATTCACTTAATTGCTTACGCACATGAATTAATTCATCGAATAATGCTCGATCTACACCTTCAACCGTATTGATATTCACTTTTTCTTTCGACTTACGTTTAAACGGCGTAGTGTAGATGTCTACTTGATTATTCAACAATTGTTTGACTGAATTATCACAAGTCAAAATTTCATCATGTTCATTTAAAAACCCTTTAAATCGAAGTTCGTCTATAAGATGACTGAGGTCAGATGTTGTGTAGTTTTTCATAATACCGTGTGTTGATAGCTGATTATAATCACAGTATCGAATATAATCTGAATCCTCGCCCCTTAAAACTTGGATGATGACACTATAACTTTCTCGTTGCTTCATACGTGCGATGCAACTGACAATCATCTTAGCTTCATCTGTCATATTGTAAGTCTTATTTTCAACAATACAATTACTACATTGTCCACATTCTTCCAGTTTTTCATTGGGTTCAAAATAATGTACAAGCGTCGCTTCTAAACATTTTTTGGTTTTCGTATAAAGTATCATTTTGTTGAGCTTCTCACCCATTTTATCTTTATAATCATCGTCTGCCTTTGATGAAGAAATAAAGTATTGATGCAATCCAATATCACGTTCACTAAATAGCAATATACAATCACTATTTAAACCATCACGTCCAGCACGACCTGCCTCTTGATAATAAGATTCTAAGTCACCTGGCATATTATAATGAATCACAAAACGCACGTTGGATTTATCAATCCCCATGCCAAACGCATTGGTCGCTACTACCACACGCACACGATCATAAACAAAATCATTTTGCGCTGCTTCACGTTCTTTAATTGAAAGCCCAGCGTGATAAATTGTACTATTTACACCATTATTTTCTAAAGCTTCATGTAGTTCTTCAACTTGTTTCCGTGTTGAGCAATAAATGATACCTGCCGCATTTTTATGCTCTTTCACGTATTCCATAACAAATTTCTGACGTTGGTATGTTGGGTTTACTTTAAAGACTAAGTTACGTCGTTTCGTACTTGTTTTTACTTCATCGTGCTTTCCAATGTTCAAGCGTTCCATGATATCTTTTTGAACTTCAATCGTTGCCGTCGCTGTTAGCGCTACAGTTGTAAAGTCTTGTGGTAATGCGAACACTTTATGAATTACATCTTGATAACTTGGTCTAAAATCGTGTCCCCACTTTGAAATACAATGTGCTTCGTCAAATGCAACTAAATGAATCGGTAGTTGTTGTAGTAATCTAATAAAATAAGCATTATCAAATCGCTCAGGTGCAACATATAAAAATTGAATCTCACCATTCCTTAATTGTGTCTCAATTTCTTTTTGTTGCTTTTGCGTTAAACTACTATTTAAGTATGCTGCATGTATACCCATGGCCTTTAATTGATCAACTTGGTCTTTCATCAAAGAGATTAACGGACTAATGACAATCGTCGTTCCACCTAACATTAATCCCGGTACTTGATAACAGATTGATTTTCCCCCACCAGTTGGTAACACGCCTAGCACATTGTGATGGTTCATGACTCTAGTTATGATTTCTTTTTGACCAGGACGATACGTGTCATAGCCAAAATAATGTGATAATGTTGACTCCATGTTATAAAATCCCTCATTGTTCTTTTTGTTCTTCAAGCTCGCTCCATCTTGAAATATCTGCTTCATACTGCTCATTCAAACGTTTTTGTTCTTCATTTAACGCTTTAATCCTAGCATAATCTGAACTTGCGACTACCATTTCTTCGTCTATTTCTTCTAATCGCTGTTCAGTAGTATCAATGCGTTCAATGATAGCTTCGTATTCTTTCTGTTCTTTATACGATAAACCTTTTTTCTTTTTCTTATCTGTATTTGGTTTAACTTTAGATTGTTGTTTCGCTTGTTCTTCTAACTTTTGATCTTGTTCTTTTTTATAGCGTTCATAATCTTCAAAGGTGCCTATGATACGCTCCATCTTACCATCATGAAGGTACCAGTATTCCTGAGCGACCTTATTTAAAAAGTATCGATCATGACTCACCGTAATCACAGCACCACCAAATGTATCCACATAATCTTCGAGAATAGTAAGTGTCTCTGTATCTAAGTCATTCGTCGGTTCATCCAGTAGAAGTACATTCGGTTGATGTACTAATAATTTTAAAAGATATAATCTTTTTTGTTCGCCACCTGATAATTTATAGATTTTTTTACCGTGTGTTGCACTAGGAAATAAAAATCTTTCTAGTAGTTGTGTTATAGAAACGGCTGTACCATCCTTTTCTTTAGCAACTTCACTTTCTTCTCTTAAATAATCAATCATTCTGATATCTCGATCGAGGCGCTCTTCTGTTTGTTTAAAATATGCTACTTTGACAGTTTGACCAATTTTGAGATTACCTTCATAACTTTGATCTTCACCGCTCAGTATATTTAGTAAAGTTGTTTTACCTGCTCCATTAGGGCCAACAATGCCGATTTGCTGACCACTTTGAATGATTTGTGTAATGTCTTCAAATAGTGTCTTCTCATCAATTCGTTTAGTTAAATGCTCCAATTCAAACACCTGTTTGCCAAGTCTTGAATAAGCCAAATTTAACGATGCCTTATCTTGATGTTGTTGTCCCTTAACATCTTGTTCTAATTCACTAAACCTATTCTTTCTTGCTTGCTGTTTAGTAGAACGTGCTTTGACACCCGCGCGCATCCATGCGAGCTCTTTTTTATACAGAGATTGTTGTTTCGCTTGTTGTTTTTGCTCAATAATTTCATTTTCTGCACGTTGCGCAATATAGTCTTCATAATTACCTACATACGTTGTTAACTTTCCACGATCAAGTTCTATAATACGCGAGGACACTTCATTTAAAAAGTAACGATCATGTGTTACAAACAATACCGTATGCGGATACTGTTTGACGTAATTAATCAACCAATTTATAGATTCAAAATCTAAGTGGTTCGTAGGTTCGTCTAAAAGTAATAAATCCGGTTGTTCAATTAATGTTTTAGCTAAGCCAACTCTTTTTTGTTGTCCACCTGACAGCGCGTTCACAGGTTTCGTTGTATCATATATACCTAATTTAGAAAGGATGGTCTTAATTTCTGCGCTATAATCCCACGCTTGATAATTATCCATTGCTTCTTGAGCATGCATCATTTTTTGGAAATCTTCATCACTCTGTGTCACAGTATATTGATTTAACGCTGCTTCATACGCACGTATAACTTGGAGCGTTTTTGTTTCTGAAGTTAATACTGCTTCGAAAACGGTCATATCTTGATTAAAGTCTTGTTTCTGCGAAGAATACCTAATGCGATAAGCCTTAGGATGAGAAACTTCGGCATTGAAGTCTTCATCTAAGCCAGCCATTACTTTGAGTAACGTACTCTTCCCTGTACCATTTATACCTACAAGTCCTATTTTTTCACCTTCAGAAATAGACAATTGCAAATCATCAAAAATGATTTTATCGGCATATGATTTATGTAAATGTTCAATTTTGTATGCTTCCATTGTCCAACATCCTTTTTAATATCGAAAATTATAATTTTTTCTGTTAAACTTAATTTCAGTTCTATATATTATACACCTTTTCGAACTCAAATGATACAAAGGAGAGAAGCTTATGTCAGAATTTTTCCAAGACTTACCTCCTTATATCCAAGCATTAATAGCAGGTATTATCACCTGGCTACTCACTGCATTAGGAGCAGCATCGGTTTTTATTTTTAAAAGGGTCAATGATAAGATATTAAATTCTATGCAAGGCTTCGCTGCCGGCATTATGATTGCAGCAAGTTTTTGGTCTCTTTTACAACCAGCTATTGACTATGGTGAAGGATCATCATTATCATGGTTACCCGCTGCTATCGGTTTTTTATTGGGTGGTCTGTTTATTCGTGGATTAGATTTGGTGATTCCACATATACACCCTAACACCCAAGACACAAACCAATACCATGAAGGTGTAGGCACAAAAAAACTCAATAAAAATACGTTACTCGTTTTAGCAATTACATTGCATAATATTCCAGAAGGCCTGTCAATCGGCGTTGCATTTGGCGGTATCGTATCAGGCAACGGACAAGCAACATTTTTAGGCGCACTTGGTTTAGCAATTGGGATTGGTATTCAAAACATTCCTGAAGGTGCTGCATTATCTATGCCTATCCGTGCTGCTGGTGCTTCAAGATGGAAAGCATTTAATTATGGGCAAGCATCTGCCATCGTTGAACCCATATTTGCAACGCTTGGTGCAGCAGCCGTGCTTGTTATCACACCTATGTTGCCCTATGCATTGGCTTTTGCTGCGGGTGCAATGATATTCGTAGTTGTTGAAGAGCTGATTCCTGATTCACAAGCCAGCAACAATACCGATCTCGCAACGTTAAGTTTAATGGTTGGTTTCACAATCATGATGATACTTGACGTCGCACTTGGATAAGGAAAAGCATCATGTATTACATTTTAAATCAAAGGGAGCACCAGACATTATCGTCTGGTGCTCCCTTTTTAATTTATTTTTTCTCTTGTCCTTTTGGACCTACTTTATATTCATAGTTTGATGGCTTAATCTTATCGAAATCTGGGTTTTTATAGAATCTCAATAAATCTCCATTAAGCACATCGTCACTCATCTCTAAATCTTTCTCAGATTGTTGTTTACGCTTATCAAAGTCTTTTGGTTTTTCTGTCATTGGTTCATTATTCTTATTATCATAAATTCTACCATTTACATACTTATAGTCTTTGGTTACAAAGTCACCATTTCTGAATGGTACGGTATCGTTATGATCTTTAGATAATAAATCTGTACCCATCATGAGATAGTTTTTCGAATCGATACCCATCAAGTGTAACATTGTAGGCATGACATCTGCTTGACCAGCATATGTTTTATCGACTGTACCTTCTTTACCAGGAATCTTCAACCAGAAACCAGTACGGTTTAAATCATTGAATTTAGCTGGTGTTATATCTTCGCCTAATAATTTTTCCATCGCTTTATTATGGTTTTCAGAGATACCGTAGTGGTCACCGTAAATCATAATAACAGAATCATCATATAAACCTTTTTTCTTCAATTCATTTACAAACTGTTCTAATGATTCATCTAAATATCTTGCTGTTTGTATATAACCGTCTACCGTTGAATCACCCGTATTCGGCTTATCAATTGATGCGTCTTCAGGAGACACAGTGAATGGGTAATGGTTGGTTAAAGTAATTAAATGATTATAGAACGGTTGCTTTTCTTTAGCTAAATAATCAGCAGACTCTTTAAAGAATTCTTTATCTTTAAGGCCTAAGTTTTCTATATTATTTTCAGACATATCGTAATACGTCGCATCATAGAATTTATCTATACCAAAGTGTTTGTATACTTGATCACGGTTCCAGAATGTTTTGTAGTCACCATGCATCACGCTAGATGTATAGCCTTGTTGTTGATCCAAGATAGCTGGTAGTGATTGGTACGTATTGTCACCTTTTAGAGAATACGCTGATCCTTGAGGCAAACCAAACAAACTGTTATCCATTGTAAACTCTGAATCTGATGTTTTACCTTGTCCAGTTTGATGATAAAAGTTTGGATAGTATCTATACCCTTCGTTACCTGTCGAAAGTTTGTTTAAGAACGGCGTTACCTCTTCTCCGTTCACTTTTTTATCAATCAAGAAAGTTTGGAAACTTTCTAAGTGTATTTTAATTATATTTTTCTTCTTAGCTGCGCCAAAATACGCTTTGTTTGGCTCAGTTTGTTTTTGTTTTGTATAATTTAACACTTTTGTTAAATCATCTTCATTTGCTAATGCTTTTTGTTGATTGTTTTGTATTGTTTTAACACCATCATAAACAGTGAAATTAAATGGTCCTAAGTACTTAACTAAATATTTATGGTCAAATGTACGTGTTAATAATTCAGGACGATCTGATTCAGCAAACGCTAAGTTCAAGAAGAATAACGCAATTGATGCGGCCATTACTACTGGAACAAATTTCTTGCTAAACACACGTCTGTCTAGCCATTTCTGTTTAAATATTAAAACAAACAAGTAAATAATTGTATCAATGAAGTATACAAAATCATACCATTTGAATGATGCAGAAACTGCGCCACCCATTGATTCGACATTCCCAGCTTGATTCAATGTGCTAAATGTTAAGAAATCAGAAAAGAATCTGAAATATACAACATTTGCGTATAGCAAGAACGTTAATATAAAGCCTCCAATAAAGATGAACCAAAATGCTTTCTTCCCTTTAAAAAATAAGAAAATACTTAGTACTAACGCGATCAAACTGTATGGATTCATTAATAAGATTAGGTTTTGAACTAATCCTTTAACACCTAAAGAAAAATCAACATAGTATGAAAAGTACGTTTTCAATGTGACAGTCAATACTGTCAATATAAAAAACGCAAAAAGAGTTAATTTCTTTTTGTGTAGTTTCATGTTTTTATCCCCCGATATAGATTAATAATGGTCGGAATATAATCCAAACCCTTGTAAAGATTGGCTAAGTTACTGTTTCAATGTGCTTGTTAGTGACGCTAATCCCTCTAACTAAGCATGTGTCTTTATTTGCTCTTGTTATTTTGCATTCAATTTATATTCATTAAAATCTTTTTAGCAGATTATAATTTATCATTTATTGCGTTAATGTCTTACTTCATTTTTAAATTTGCTTTTTACGTATATCCAATAACTATTGAATATCGAATTATCATTTATTTACTTGGTGATTTTTGTTTAACGAGACCTTTACAAACTTCAACAATTTGTAATCCATTCGTAACAAAACGCACACAGTTCAATTAATAAATATAAAGCAATTCAAGTTGAATATCAAGTAAAAACACACTTTTTCATGTAATTAAGCACCAAACAAATGCTTTGTTAACGGCTTATTAACCTATTATTAACTTATTATTAATTATTAATATGCTATTTAATTATACTTTGAATGTTATACATTATAATCCGGCTTTAGTCGTATGTTAGATTCCTTACATTTAATCCTGCTTTCTTTTACTACAAATGGTGCGTTTATATATAAAAAAACTGCAACCCTTACAAGGCGTCCTTGTGGATTACAGTTAGTTAACATGCACTCTATTTTCAACATGCGCATTACTTTAGCATTTCTAATTGCATGCGATATTCAATCCCGTGAAATAATTGATTCAACCAATTTGTGTATTTAATTAAATTTTTCTCAGCACTTTCTACATCTATAAATTGAAATTTTAATTTTGTACCTTGATGTTTTTGGCCTAATTTAGTTAAATGATAGCTTGCAATCGTACCTATTTGCGGATAACTACCCAATGTATAATGATCGTTCAGTAAAATGATGGGCGTGCCATCTCGCTTAACTTGTATGGTACCTATTTGTACAGACTGGTGCGCAGGCATGTCTTCATAGAAAGCTTTCACAGGCTTGCCTTCGACATACATACCTACTCGGTTAGCTTTACTTGTTACTTTATATTCTCCAGATGTAAAACGGCTTAACGCTTTTTGTTCAAAATCTTCAGTCCCTTTATTTTTAATCACATGAAACACGTCGGACATGTAATTAAAAGATAGTGCATAACCGTCGATTCCCCAGTCAGTTTGATGGGTCTCTTCTAAATTCTCAAAAAGTTTATGGTGACGCTCTGTGTAATCACGTTTCATGTTGATTTCGTCACCTTTTTTTAAACTACGTCCATGGAAACCACCGATTTTAGATTTAAAATCCGTTGAAGTTGAGCCTAACCACTCATCTAATTCAAAACCACCACCGACCGCTAAATATACTCTAGATGTATGGTTTGTTTCAGTAAATTTAAGTACATCCCCTTTTTCCATTAAATATAATTTGTTAGGCAATACTTTCATATGTTCTGTCTTAGCTTTAAAACTCCCTCCGCTTAACGCAATTAATGTCGGTTCAGTAAACCGAAAGCTTGCCATTCTGTTTGTCATTTCTAATGTAGCCTCACGCTTATCATTTGCTACTAATCTGTTTGCAATTTCATGAGAAAGTGGATCTAAGGCACCACCAGGAATAACACCGTCGTGTTCATAACCTGTTCGACCAAAATCTTGAAAACTAGAAAATAGCCCTTCGCCTTCTATTATGATTGACATGGTTCAAAGCCTCCTAAATCCAGTGACTCCTCTGTCGTAGCTTGAAATACAACGTTATCACCTAGTTTAAGTTTAGTGAATTCTTCTAATTCCGGATTAAATAATTTAACCGGTGTATAACCTATTACTAACCAATCTCCATATGTATCAGTCGTGGTAATACCGGTCTTTTTACCTTCAATAATCACTGATCCTGCTGGGATAAATGACTTGTTGCCTCCAGTATGATTAACAAATAAGCGTTTAGACATACCAGTTAAGTATGGGAACCCTGGTGTATAACCCATCATTGAAACAAAATATGTTGGTTGCGTATGTAGTTTGACAAACTTTTCAAAATCCATTTTATAATGAGTTAATAAAGATGCTAAATCAGGTCCATATGTACCACCATAAACAACCGGTATTTCTATTGGCATCACAGCTTCTTCTTCATGTTTAATTTCTAATTGAACGGTTTGCATTAGTGCCTTCATATATAAAAAAGGAGATTGTATATGATGGTGTTTTATCATGTCTCTCGCGTCATAACAAATCATCATATCTGATTCCGTAGGCACAATTTCAGTGATAAATGGGTATTGTTTATCTGCTAAATATTTTTTTAACGCTAATAAATCTTCGGTTAAATCTTTAGAGACCTCTTTTTCTATAGACACCACAATGGCTTGATCTCCTTGACTATATATCTTCATAGGTTCACCTCATAAATTGTTACTATCGATAAAATACGTCTAATGCTTGTGCCAGATAATGTACGATTGCTTTTATTAAAAAATAGGCAATAATAAACTGAATGATACACGAACCTGTGATGACTACTCTTGCAAAGTAGACACTTTGTCGTTGTATCAATAGATGTACAATCCATTTGGTAAAAACAGAAATTATAATCATTAATAACGTCCAACCTAGTACCATCATGTCACTTCACTCACATTCACTATATTTAGCCATCATTTTACTTAATAAGTTCCTTTGAAAATCATTTTATGATTATGGTCTTCCAATTGCTACACCATGTTTATACTTTTTATATTCTATAGATAAATTTCTACCTCGGCAACCTCTCTCAAACTATTTATTAGAAATAGTGTGACCGTCCCTTGCTTCATCTTCTCTTTCAATTCATTTAAATAATAGTTTTTTTGCATTAATGTACCATTGTCTATCATTTCTTGTCGCTTACATCCGCGTAAAAAATCCGCTTCATAAATCGGTGTATATAGTTGATTTTTTTCTTTAATAATTACATTGCCAATATCAAACTCTAATATTTTTTCATCTTTATCATAAAGTAATATAAGATCTGTCTGATGATTATGTTCAAGATGTGCTCTTTGTGTTGTCTTATTGATTACTAAGTCTTTAGGCACTTGAGGGGCTAGTTGTTGAAACTTTGCTGTAAATATCTGCTTGTCTGATAAAGGCGCAATTTCATGATGTATGGTTCCATCATCATTTAATAAAAGTTTCGTTCTAAAGCTTCCTTTTGGGTGTGTTTCAATCATCTTGTTGATTTCATAAAGCCACCTATTGTCATCAAACTTAAACCCCAATTGTTCTGCTGATTTTTTCATTCGTGCTTTATGATATGACAACCTTGGAAAACGACCTTCATCCATACGTAATGTTTCAAATAACTGCATTATAATCTCTCCAGTAATTTTGTTTTATCGTAAAATTCTTGAACCTCATTTTCGGGTATTGAATCAATGGTAATACCTGCACCCACGCCATAAATAGCTTGGTTATTTACGTATTGTATTGTGCGAATTGGCACATTAACTATGGTCTTTCCGCTAGGCAATAACAGTCCAATAGCGCCACAATAAACATGCCTAGGTGTTTGTTCTAAATCTTTAATATATTGCATTGTATTCAGTTTAGGTGCGCCAGTAATCGAGCCACATGGGAATAATGACTTTAAAACATCTGCTAATTTAGTACTACTATTTAGCTCGCCAGTAACCATCGACGTCATTTGAAATACAGTACTGTAAGCCTCAATATGAAAAGGTTTATATACCTTGACTGTGCCAGTCTTGGCAATGCGACTCATATCGTTGCGTAATAAATCTACAATCATGACATTTTCCGCTCTATCTTTCTCTGATTGTTGTAAGGTCGAAAGGTTGTGTTGGTCTTCTACTTCAGATACGCCTCGAGCAATGGTCCCTTTCATCGGTTTACTTAATAAGACATCTGCTTTGTTGTTAAAAGCGCCACGTTGAAAAAATAATTCTGGTGACAGAGATGCGACTTTGACCTCATCTGTGTCTATAAGTGCCGAATAAAAACCATGATTTTGTTGTAGTAACGTATAATATAATGTTGCAATAGGTTGTCGTATTTGATCTGTTAAACGTGTCGTATAATTCACTTGATATGTATTACCTTCAATAATTGCTGATTGAATCATTTTTATATGTGTCATCAGTTGCGATGACGGTAATTCAAATTTAAAGTTGCATGGCTTTAATATTTGTCCTTCTAAATCATAGTTAGCTATGTCTGTGGCATGATTGAATGCATAAGCTGCCGCATATATATAGTCACCTTCTATTTTTACAGTTGCCATTTGATGATTGAAATATGGCGCCGCTTCGTAAGGTAGATAAAGCGCGACATATAGTCCTGCTTTTTGCTTCGCTTCAGCAAATGAAATTACTTTCCCTACGTCTTCAATTGTTGAAGCAATTCGCTTATCTGTGCACTGCGTTAATAAGTATTGATGCATCTCATCCGTTGCTTCGTCTAATATATAACGATAATTAAAGTGTATTTGCATGATACGCCTCCACTATTTTTATAAATGAAAAAATTTGCGTCAGTCCATGTTCACTGAGTATAGATTCAGGATGATATTGTAAGCCATATATAGGTAATGACTTATGTTCCAATCCCATAATGATATGTGCATCATTTAAAGCAGTAATCTCTAATGAATCAGGAAAACTTTGTGCTTTGGCTATTAAAGAATGATAGCGCATTACTTTGAATGTATCTGGCAGTTGATGAAATATACCTTTGTTATTATGTTTAATTTGTGTCGTATGTCCATGAATCGGTTTGTCACTCTTTATAATGTCCCCACCAAAATAAGTCACAATCTGTTGGAATCCCAAACATATGCCAAGTATGGGTATGTGCTTAGAAAACATCCTTATAACTTCATTTAATATCGGATAATCACTCGGTGCACCGGGTCCCGGAGAAATCACGATTGCTTTGGGCGCTAAATCATATATTTTACTTACAGTTAGATATTCAACATCTATAACTTCGATTGTGCCTACATAACTTTGTTTCAAATAGTCTACGATGTTATAGGTGAACGAATCTTTATTATCAATCATTAGTATCATGTCGTCACCTCTTTTTAAAAATCTTCTATAGTCTGTTATACTTATTATCACAAATATTAACTTGATTTTACAGTTTAAATATATTATTCTGAGTCACGTTATAAATGAATATAAAGAGGTTCCTAGCTGATACCCTCTATAAAAAACTAGACAGATGTATAACGTCTATCTTTTTTATAGGGATAGGCGTTTTTTTATGCGCTTATCTATATAATGTAACAGTTGGTCCAATACTTTTAAGGAGTGCACAATAAATGTCAGAACAAACGTTAGACAATAATAAAGCCATCGTAGTATTTAGTGGTGGCCAAGACAGTACAACATGCTTATTTTGGGCAAAAAAACACTTTGAGCATGTGGAACTTGTCACATTTGCATATGGTCAAAGGCACGACACAGAAATTGAAGTCGCAAAACAAATCGCAAAAGAACAAGATATCAAACATCATATCCTTGATATGTCATTACTTTCACAACTCACACCAAATGCATTAACACAACATGACTTAGATATTAAAGTTGGTGAGGATGGTATTCCAAATACCTTTGTACCTGCAAGAAATTTACTATTCCTTTCTTTTGCTGGTGCTTTAGCTTATCAAACAAATGCCAAACACATTATTACGGGTGTTTGTGAAACAGATTTTTCAGGATATCCAGACTGTAGAGATAGCTTTATTAAATCAATGAATGTCACTTTATCATTATCTATGGACAAGGACTTCGTTATTCACACGCCATTGATGTGGTTAGATAAACAAGCTACTTGGGCCTTAAGCGATGAATTAGGCGCCTTAGAATACATCCGTTACAATACTCTGACTTGCTATAATGGAGTTATTGGTGAAGGTTGTGGTGAATGTCCAGCTTGTAAATTACGAGCCAATGGTCTAAACGCTTATCTAGAAGAAAAAGGAGTAGATTAATATGTTCCAACAAAATTATCCAAGCGTTCAGCATCCCTATCAATTTGAATTAAACAAAGATTTTAACTTTTCTGCAGCACATTATATACCAAGTGAAGATGCAGGGAAATGTATGCGTACACATGGGCACACTTACTTTGTAAACTTGACTATTGCAGGAGATACGTTAGATCATAATGGCTTCTTGGTGAATTTTAGTGAATTAAAACAACTGGTACACGGACAATTTGATCATTATTTACTTAATGACTTACCACAATTCGAAGGAAAAAGTCCGTCAACTGAAATCGTTGCACAGACAATTTACGAAATGGTTCAAACATCATTAGACCAACGTAACAACCGTCCTAAATGCTTACAAGTCTATGTAAGAGAAACACCAACAAGCTATGTAGTCTATAGACCAAAGGAGCAACATCATGAGTAAAATACCTGTACTAGAAATTTTCGGCCCAACAATCCAAGGCGAAGGACGTGTCATAGGTCGTAAAACCATGTTTGTACGAACTGCCGGTTGTGATTATCGCTGCAGTTGGTGTGATTCCAGCTTTACTTGGGACGGTAGCGCAAAAGAAGATATTCGCATGATGACTGCTGAGGAAATTTATGACGCTTTATATGAAATTGCTGGTGACGCCTTTAACCATGTCACCATTTCTGGTGGTAATCCTGCTTTAATTAAAGGCATACAACAATTAGTAGATTTGTTTGATAATAAAGGGATTCAAAGCGCTTTAGAAACACAAGGCAGTAAATTCCAACCATGGATGACACAAATTGATGATTTAACGATTAGTCCAAAACCACCTAGTTCAAAAATGAAACCTAACCTACCTATTTTAGATGAAGTGATTGAACAATGCGTACCTGAAACACTAAACTTAAAAGTTGTGATTTTTGATGATGAAGATTACCAATTCGCTAAAATGATTCATCACCGTTATCCTACTATTCCGTTTTATCTACAGGTAGGCAATCCTTACTTAGATGGCGAACATGTAGAAGCCCACACCGAAAAACTATTATCTTTATATGAAACGTTGGTAGATCGTGTCATGATCAGTAGTGATATGAATAACGTATATGTATTACCTCAATTGCACACGTTGCTTTGGAGTAACAAAAAAGGTGTTTAAATTGAGTATTTATGGCGATCCGTTGTATAATGCTGTTTGTCTATATAACACATCGCCTTTATTATGATGCAAACATTATATGGCACGACATTACTGTAAAAATCATTTTATTCATTTATATCTAGACATTTTAATTTAAACAATATTTGATAATTTTAAATTAAAGAAATGAAATTAAATGATTAACTTTAACTTCACTGATATAATGTTTCAATGAAGTATATAGGTTAGGAGAGCATCATGCTGATTAATATAATTATAAATATTGCTACGATATGCATTATACTTGGTATTGATTTATATCGTCAGAATTTTAAACAACTTAAGTTTAGCTCTATACTAATAGCAATCTGTGTCAACAGCATTATTAATGTATTTCTAGTTGGTGAATATGATTACATTGTATTTTATACGTGTGGTCAACTAATCATTTGGACATTATTACAATTGTACTTAAATCGTAAGATAACTGCCTTTAAGGTTACAGACCAAAAATTTATCGCTTTCGTACTAACAATTATTCTGAGTACTTCGCTGATTCTTACATATAGCACGAGTCACGATTCATATTATATGTCTATTCCCTATTTAGCACCTGCTATTTTCCTCATTGGTGCTATCTTACTGTTTTATAGTACGTTTCAGCCAAAGGAAAAAGAACAACTTAAGCTTATGAATCACATTAAACAACCTATTTTTGTAGGACAATTATTCATTATACTTTCCTTTACGATAATGACCTTGTTAACCCCATATTGGTACGCATTCATCATTATCCATATACTATTTGTTATATTTTTATTATGGCAGAATATATTTTTTCCACATAAATGATTAAGATAATATATTTTGTGGTATAAGATAACAGTTAAGTAAGTTTTTAATAAAGGAGGTAAATGAATATGGGCTTTATACTTATGTTAATTGTCGGCGGTTTAATCGGCTGGATTGCTGGAGGCATCGTCGGTAAAGATATTCCAGGTGGTATTTTAGGAAATATCATTGCTGGTATTGTAGGTGCTTGGTTAGGTTCTTTAATACTAGGAGACTGGGGTTGGCACTTAGGTGGCATCGCTGTATTCCCAGCACTTATCGGAACAATTATTTTAGTAGCATTAGCGTCATTTATCGTTGGTAAATTACGTAAAAAATAATGTTATATTTTCAAAGCCAATCTCGTTTGTTCGAGATTGGCTTTTTTGATGGCTATTTTTAATAAAAATTTAATTATTCCAATTGATATAAAAATACGTACTTTTAAGTGTTGACATGAGAAAGTAACTACCTAAAAGTACGTCTTATAAAATTTGTGTTTCATCCGCTGTTTAATACTTAAACAGCGTTAATGGCTAATTTATCTGTTTTTAACCAATTCTTTTTCTTCTTTAGGTTTTGTTGTGTTTTCTTGTTGACGATGATTGCGCTCAATTTCATAATTGATATCTTGATTAATATTTTGCTGATTCTTATTACATTCATAATTAAAGTTCGTTGCTTGGACGATATACTTTGGACGTTGTTTCACTTCATAATAAATACGACCTATATATTCACCAACGATACCTATAGATATCAACTGTATACCACCGAGCAATAATATAGCAGCAATTGTAGAGAAGTAACCTGGCGTTTCCACACCTCGAAGCATAATGCCCACTGAAATGTAACCAATATAAAGTAAACTGATAAAGAATACAAAAAGACCTAAGTAAATCATTGCACGTAAAGGTTTATTATTAAAAGATATCAAACCATCTATACCATAATTCAATAATTTACTAAATGACCATTTTGATTCGCCATCTTCACGTTCAACATTTTCATAAGTGAACACTTTCGTATTATAGCCAATCCACTCGTAAAGCCCCTTAGAAAAGCGATTATATTCATCTAATTCCGTTAACGAAATAACGGCGCGTTGACTTAGTAACCTAAAGTCTCCAATTCCGTCTTCTAGTTTAATATCTTCAACAAAATGATTGATTAATTTATAGTAAACCTTAGTCAATGCTTTTCTTGATTGTTTCTCACCAGTTCGATCACGTTTAGCAACCACTTGATCGTATCCATCCATATAACCTTCAATCATTTGAGGAATGAGTTCTGGTGGATGTTGTAAATCAGCATCAATCATTATCACTCCATCACAGTCTTTGCTGTGTTGGTAACCAGCAATCATTGCTGATTCTTTACCAAAGTTTCGGCTAAATGAAATAAATTTTACATGTTTATCTTTTGTAGCCACATCTTGTATATAATTAATCGTTTTGTCTTTACTGCCATCATCAACAAATAATATATCATAGTCATAGCGATGGTACTGACTATCTTGTGATAAAATCTCAGTCAACTTTTCATATGTTTTTAAAATCACTTCACCTTCGTTATAACAAGGCACTATAACTCTTATTTGCATACTAAACACCTTCATTTCAATTACTTCCTTTTTACTTTATCAATTCCCACCTACATTACGCTATCTAAATCAATTATATTTACATAATCTTTATATAGCCTTAATGTTTGATGTTGAAACTTAATGTACATGCTTAGTTTTTGCCATGATTCAAGACCCTTGATTAATCAAGTTTTAAATATCAAAACATGATAAAAATAATTTTCCACTTCAATAACTCATATTGACTGAAATTTAAATTGAATAAAGATATAAATTGTTACTTTAAGTCTATCAACTATTAGAACCATTTGAAAACAATAACCATTATGACTCATAAAAAAAGACTATATGCCCTATATTGGGCTGTACAGTCCTTGTCTTTATTTCAATGTACCGATACGTACATCATCAGGGTCTTTCCCTTGTCTTTCATCTCTATTCAATGCATCAATTTCTGCAATATCTGTAAGTTCAAGATTAAAATCTAAAATATCATAGTTTTCTTTAATGCGTTCTGGTGTCTTTGATTTCGGAATAATAAGTCTGTTATGTGCTAGATGCCAACGCAACACAATTTGTGCAGGAGTCTTCTCATAGCGTTCCGCCAATCTTAAAATCACTTCATGTTCTAGTAGACCTCGATTTCTCATCAATGGCATCCAAGCCGTAACTGCAATATCTTTACTATCACAATAATCTTGTAACCCCTGTTGATTAAAATAAGGATGTACTTCAATTTGATTGACCGCTGGCACAACATCCGTTTCTGCCATCAATGTTTCTAAATGATGCTGCTTAAAGTTACATACACCGATTGCACGAATTCTACCTTCTTCATATAATTTCTCCATAGCTTTATAGCTTTCTATAAATAAGCCATCCGCTTCACATGGCCAATGAATTAAAAATAAATCCAAATAGTCGGTTCCTAAATTTTCGATAGATTTAGTAAAAAACTCAATCGTCCGATCATATCCTTGATAATCATTCCATAATTTGGATGTGATAAATAGATCTTCACGTGGTACACTGGATTTTTTTAACACATTGCCTAATGCTATTTCATTTTTATAAAAATATGCTGTATCAAATGCACGATACCCAGCATCTAATGCCGTTGCCACTGAGCTGTTCATTTCTTCATCTGAAATTTTATATACGCCTAGTCCAATTTTAGGCATCGGGTAACCGTTGTTTAAATAATATACTTCATCTAACATGATTCAAACCCCTTTTCATTTTGCATTTAGCTATTAGCTATTAGCTCAAGGCTAACATTAAAATATACTATATCATCTTTTAATCCTTATAAAAATTAAAAAACCCCAACAAAGCATGCATACTTTGTCAGGATTTCTATAATTAAAGTCTTATATGAATTTCACTATTAATCATTTTCTTCTTCTTCTTCAAGTTCTTCAATCGTTTGTCTTGCTTTATTATGTTCTAATTCTAAAATGACCGTAATAATTTGATGGTTATCAATTTCTGAAATAACCCATCTATCATATTCAGTATCGACGTAATCGTTTTGTTGTAAATTGGTGTTGTGTGCTTGCAACCAACCACCAATTGTATCAATGTCCTCTGAATCTTCAAATTCAATGCCCAGTTGATCATTTAAATCATCTAACAGTACACGTCCATTGATTTGGTATCTATTTTCAGTAACTTTAACAATATCATTAACTTCATCGTCATCAAATTCATCACGAATTTCACCAACGATTTCTTCCAATATGTCTTCCATCGTTAAGATACCTGCTGTACCACCATATTCATCAATAATCAGACTAATATGCACATGTTCACGTTGCATACGTACAAGCGCATCACTAATGCGCGTCGTTTCTGAAATCATAGGCAAATCATGAATGTAGTTGCTCACTTTTATTTGCTTGCCAGAAGCATATTCTGTTAAAAATTCTTTAACATTGATAAAGCCCTTCACATGGTCTTTATCGCCATCTGCTGTGATTGGATAACGTGTGAATTGATGTTCTTTAATCGTGTCTAGCAATTCATCTACGTTAAACGGCTCATTCATTGTAATCATTTGTGTACGGGGAACCATAATATCCTTAGATTGTCTTTCATCGAATGAAAAGATATTTTGCATATATGCTAATTCCGTTTGGTTTATTTCTCCGCCGTTGTAGCTATTATTAATTATAATTTTGATTTCTTCTTCTGACATTGCATCGTTATTTGCATCTGGATCAACGCCAAACATACGTATAATCATTCTCGCTGAGCCATTCATTAACCAAATTAATGGTTTCATCACAACACCAAAGTAATAAAGTGGTCTTGAATAGAGCAAGGCTAATTTTTCAGTATGTTGAATCGCTAATGTTTTAGGTGCTAATTCACCCAATACTACATGCAGATACGTTACTATAATAAATGCAACGATAAATGAAATGGTTGTAGTTAGTGCATCTGGTAAATTAATCGCTTCAAATAATGGATGCAATAGTTTATTAAATGTTGGTTCACCTAACCAACCTAAACCTAAAGATGTCACTGTGATACCAAGTTGACATGCCGATAGATAATAGTCTAGGTTTTTTATCATTTTTTTGACTACACGTGCGCTTCCATTACCTTCCGATGCAAGTTGATCTATTCTTGTACTACGCACTTTAACTAATGCAAATTCCGATCCTACGAATACCGTTGTTAATGCTATTAAAAGAAAAAATATTACTAAATTCATTATGGTCACTGTTTCCAATTAGTTCCCTATTTCTAGGGATTCACCTCCAAATTTCGTGTCACAATAGGTAACCGAATATAAGTATTTTTTGTTTATTAATGCTAGCGTTGAATACTAAATCCTCCCCATTGCGACACCTCCCTAAAAATACGCATTTCTCTTATTTTATCATAATGTTGTTAGCACTTGTTATTTTCACGCTTAAAAATTCATTATTCTAACTTAACATTTAAACCTATATCACAACTTAAGTCAACTTTCGAAATTAATATATTTTCAAAATGAATTTTAATAAAAGTTAATTATGGTCTTACAATGATGCATCAAATTGGTGTATTTTCCCAGATTTAACCGTTGCTAATACATCAATGACATCATTCACTATTACAATATCCGCATCTTTCCCAACTTTCAGGCTGCCTTTATGTTCATTCATATTTAAGGCTATCGCTTGATTTAAACTAGTGACACGCCATAAATTATCTAATGTATCACCAGTAAAGCGAATTAAATTCCTTAAACCGTCATTCATTTTTAAAATGCTTCCTGCTAATGCGCCAGATGCTAAACGAGCTTCTGATCCCTTAACAATTACATTTTGTCCACCTAAATCATAATCGCCATCAGGCATACCTTTGGCTCTCATAGCATCTGTTATTAAAAAGAAGCGCTCATTGCCTTTTTGTTTATACGCAATTTGAACCGCTGCAGGATGTGAATGAATACCATCAACAATCAATTCAGTGCTCAATTTATTATTCAGCCATGCTGCGCCAAATACACCAGGTTCACGATGTTCAAATGAAGTTCCGGCATTATAAAGATGTGTGACATGTTTCGCACCATGTTCTACAGCTTCATTCACCTCATCAAATGTAGCAACTGTATGACCAATTGAAAATCGTATATCATTATGTAAAGCAACTAAGGTGTCGTTAGCACCTTCTACTTCTGGAGCAAATGTAATGACTTTAATTTGATTATTAGCCGTAATTTGAAATTGCTCTACCTTTGCTACAGAAGGTCTTTGGACATAAGCTGGATTTTGTGCTCCGACTTTATGTTCTGAAATAAATGGTCCTTCTAAATGTACACCAACGATAGTTGCTGCATTGTATTGATCTTGTGCTTGTTGATAAGTCACAATATTTTCTAATGCTTTTATTATATTTTCATCAGATTGCGTCATTGTAGTCGCTAAATAACTTGTAGTTCCTTCGGATAACAGTGATTCAGATAAATGTTTCAATCCCTCATAAGAGGCATCCATAGCGTCTTCTCCATAACCACCATGCATGTGAATATCGATAAATCCAGGTAGCACGTGTTGACCATGTACATCAATCGTTGTTAAATGACCAGTATATTCGCCAGAGGAGATATCATCAATTTTTCCATTTTTTACGATGATATATCCATTTGCTATCGTTCCCGTTTCAGTATAAATTCGTCCATTTTCTATTACATATTCGCTCATTTTTTTACCTTCTTTACTTAAATTTACTCTAGCTCATTTTATCGAAGACTTTATTCACATTTTACCAAATCTAATCACAATGTTATATTCAAAAGTTTTTAATCATAAAATGAATAAAACAAAAAAGCCAGAAAACACACTCATGAACTGAGTCGTTTCCGGCTTTCTTACACTTTGCATTACTGCAAGACTATCTTATTCATTCATAGCTTCTGAAGTTTGAATTTCATCTTGAGTTAATTTTGGTTTCAATAAACCATAAATGATTGCTGCCACGATTGCACCGATGATGATTGCTATAAGTGACTGTAATACATGACTAAAGTCAGTTCCTAAGATAACAATAATACCACCATGCGGCGCTTGAATTGATGAACCTAGGCCTAATGCAATTGCGCCTGCCAAACCTGAACCAACCATCATTGATGGAATCACTCTGATAGGATCTGCCGCCGCAAATGGTATCGCACCTTCTGTAATAAAGGACAAGCCCATGACGTAGTTTGGAACAATCGAACCTTTTTGTTCTTTCGTGAATTTTTTACGGAAGATTAACATTGCCGTTGCAATCGCAATCGGTGGTACCATACCTCCAATCATCGCTGCTGTAATCGGCGCAGCATTTCCTTCTGTTAATGCTGCCACAGAGAATACATAAGCCGCTTTGTTAAATGGCCCACCCATATCGATGGCCATCATAGCGCCTACAACGAGACCGAGCAACATAATATTTGTACCAGATAAACTTTGTAATCCGTTAAGCAAAGTGTTATTCAACCACGAAGCAGGCGGATTAACTACATATATCATTAATAAACCAGTAAATAATACAGACAGTACTGGATATATAAGTGTTGGTTTCAGACCTTCTAATGATTGTGGCATACCACTCGTTAATTTCTTAATACCCAATGTTAAATAACCTGCTAAGAAACCTGCGATAATACCACCAATGAATCCAGAATCGCCAGTGCTTGCTAATAAACCACCAATTAAACCTGCTGCGAAACCTGGTTTATCTGCGATACTACGAGCAATATAACCAGCAAGTACAGGAATAATGAGCATAAAGGCACTCTTATTACCGATATTCCATAATTGCTCAGCAAAGGCATTATGTTCTGCACTTTTCGGATCAAATGAATTTGGACCAAATAAGAACACGATTGCCATTAATATACCACCAGCAATCACAAGCGGTAGCATATTAGAAACACCATTCATTAGGTGTTTATAAATCGTTTTTCCTACACCTTGTTTTTCATTACTTGCTGAGCCATTACTTCCAGTATTCCCGCTTTTTGCTACAAACGGTTTGCGAGAAGTATCTTGAGCTAGATTGATTAATTCCTCAGGGCGTTTAATTCCGTCTGCAACCGGAACTTCTACCACTTGCTTACCATTAAAACGATCTGTTTCAACATGAACATCGGCTGCCACAATGACACCTGTTGCATTTTTTATATCCTCGTCTGTGAGGTGATTTTTAATACCACCTGAACCATTTGTTTCTACTTTTATCTTAACGTTCATCTTTTCAGCTTGTTTTTTTAAAGCATCTCGTGCCATGTACGTATGTGCAATACCAGTTGGGCACGCAGTCACAGCTAAGATATAAGGTTCATTTGATTCTGATGTTGAAACAGCAGTAGCTTGTTCCTGGTCTTCTGAAGCTTCCTCTTCAGTCGCTTCATCATCTGCTTTATCAATAATCTGCAGTACTTCTTCTGGCGAACTAGCATTTACTAATG
Source organism: Staphylococcus edaphicus (assembly GCF_002614725.1). Taxonomy (GTDB): domain Bacteria; phylum Bacillota; class Bacilli; order Staphylococcales; family Staphylococcaceae; genus Staphylococcus; species Staphylococcus edaphicus. Next base: position 47,662 of record NZ_MRZN01000003.1, read on the forward strand.
CTTCTCTCACCTGTTCATCCATCAAAATACCAGATAATTTAGCTAAAGCATCTAAGTGTGTTTGAGCACCGCCTTCTGGTGCCGCAATCATGAAGAATAAATGTGCCGGTTGCATATCCAAACTTTGATAATCCACACCCGCTTTAGACTTACCAAAAGCGATTGCTGGTGTGGTAACGGCAGCTACTTTAGCATGAGGAATTGCTATACCTTCACCAATACCCGTTGTACTTTGTGATTCACGATTATGAATAGCTTCTTTAAAACTTGTTAAATCATTCAATTTACCTGCTTTATCTAATTGGTTCACCAATTCATCGATGACACCATCTTTCTCTGTAGCTGATAAATCCATTGCAATGGTATCTTTTGTTAACAATTCAGTAATTCTCATATTATTCACTCCCATCTAATGTCGTAATAACGACTTGTTTTTTAATATCTTCAATCTTAGTTGCTGTTGCCAAATCATCGTTAAATGCCGTAGCTGTTCCAGCAGATACTGCTTGTTTAAACGCTTCTTTAATTGTCAGTCCTGAGTCAAGACCTGCAACCATTCCTGCAACAGTACTATCTCCAGAACCTACTGTATTAACTACGTGGCCATTAGGAACACTAGCTTTATAGCTATGTTGTTTATCGACATAGACAGCACCCTCGCCACCTAACGAGATAATGACAGATTGCGCGCCTCTGTTTAATATTTCACGACCATAAGTTATAACATCTTGGTCTGTTTCAATCGTTGTATTAAACATTATTTCCAATTCATCTTTATTAGGTTTAATAAATAATGGTCGATAGCTTAAGACGGGTTCAACCAAGTCTTTCTCTGCATCAACAACTAACGCCGCCCCGGTTGTGTTCGTGATTTTTGCAATTTGTTCATAAGCATTATTTGGAATACTTTTTGGAATACTTCCAGCAACAATAACCGTATCTGCTTGGGTCGTTTTCTTGATTTGTGTTAAGAGTGTTTCAAATTGGTCGTCTGTTATTTGTGGTCCCGGTGCATTGATTTCTGTTTCTTTACCTGTTTTCAATTTGACATTAATTCTTGTATCTTCATCAACTTGAACAAAGTTCGTACATATATCTGCTTTAGTTAATGTTTCTGCGATAAATTGACCAGGAAACCCACCTGCAAAACCTAGTGCTGTAGATGGTACATCTAATGTTTTAAGCACTCTTGATACGTTGATGCCTTTGCCACCTGCAAACTTATGCGTTTCCGTGGCGCGATTTAACCCATTAAGTTCAAAATCATTTGTAAACATAATGTAGTCAATAGAAGGATTTAAAGTTACCGTATATATCATAATGTTCCTCCAATAAAATTATATTGACCCGCAAACAGGTGAAAGTCTTTACTTGCTTGTGCCTTTTTGGAAGTGATGACTGAAACGCCTTCTTCTAAAGGTACATGTGCAAAATAAACTTTTTCGTATTTATCATGGTCTATTAATACATAAACTTGTGTGCCTAATTGCATGGCATGATGTTTAATAATCGCTTCTTGTTCATCAGGCGTCGTCAAACCATATTTCAAATCGATGCCATTCATACCTAAAAAGACTTTATCAAATCGATATCGACTCAATGTCTCTAAAGCGCTCGCACCAATCGTTGCAAATGTAGTCGATTTGACTTCACCACCAATAATCAGTGTTCTGAATCCATGCTTCAACAGTTCTTCAACATGTGTTAAACCATTTGTCACCACTATGATGTCATTGGCTTTGATGTAAGGAATCATTTCTAATGTTGTTGAACCCGCATCTAAAAACACACAATCTCGATCTTCAATTTGGCTCGCTGCAATTCTACCAATTTCTTGTTTTTCTCTTAAATTGGTGCTTCTTTTATCTGCCAAATTAGGTTCTAAAACAGATGATTGGTTTAGCGTTGCACCTCCATGCACCCTTTTGAGTTTTCCAAATTTTTGCAATTTTGATAAATCACGACGAATCGTTGATGCACTACAACCTGTGCGATCAATTAATTCTTGTAATGTTAAAAAGTCTTGTTTTGACAATTCGGTCAAAATTAGTTCATGGCGTTTTTCCGTTATCATCGCTTCACCTCATCTCAATGTCATTATAATGTTTCCGCTTTCTTATTTCAATCATAATTTACCAAAAACAATCAAAAACAGTCATTTTATTCTTAAAATTTCAATGATTTGCCACTTTTTTCATCACAAATATAGTCACTTGCAAACATTACTGTTAATTTGCTTAAATTAGTTAAAAATAAAGAACAGAAACCCCTATCTAAACACTAGGTTTCTGTCCTTCATTTGCATTCTTTATTCATGTATGACTTGTATGACTTGTGCGTTCGTTACACCGATTAAATCTGTTGTATTTAGTTTAATTTGTGTTCCACGTTCACCACCACTGACATAAATCGTATCGATATCCTTTGCTTGTTGATCAATAACAGTTGGAAAGTGCCGTTTCATGCCAATAGGTGAACAACCACCCCTAATATATCCTGTGACTTGCTTTAAGTCGCCAAGTGGCATTAAATGTAATTTCTTTTCCCCAACTGCTTGGGCTGCTGCTTTCATATCTAAAGATTCCCGAACTGGAACAACAAATACGAAATGATCATGCTTTGTATTTTCAAGTACAAGTGTTTTATATACTTCATTAGCATCCACGCCGACTTTTGCCGCTACACTTTCCCCATCCATATGTTCATCTGAAACTTCATATGTATTTACTTCATATGGTATCGCACTGCGGTCAAGCATTCTCATCGCATTGGTTTTCTTTCTCTTCATTCTAATCACCCCATATGACATTTCTAATGCTGTTTATTCTAATAGGTCGTTTAAGCCACTGTCTATTATGTTCGTTATAGATTAGTTCAATTTTAGATTTTTTATAAAATCGACTAGATCATCATGCATTGTTTCATCTTTTAATGCATATTCTATCGTCGTTTTAACAAAGCCTAATTTTTCACCGACATCAAATCGATCACCTTCAAAGTCATATGCATAAACTTGATCTTCTCTATTCAAGCGTTCAATAGCATCTGTAAGTTGAATCTCTCCACCTGCGCCTTCACCTTGTGTTGCCAGATAATCAAATATATCAGCTGTTAAAACATAACGCCCCATAATTGCTAAATTAGAAGGTGCCGTCCCTTGTTTAGGTTTTTCAACAAATTGCTTAACTTCATATTTTCTACCAAATCTCTGTAATGGATCAATAATGCCATATCGATGCGTATGTGCTTCTTCTACTTCTTGAACACCAATGACCGATTTTCCTGTTTCATCATATGCTTCCATAAGCTGTTTAATCGCTGGATTATCTGACTCTACAATATCATCACCTAATAACACAGCAAATGGTTCATCTCCGATAAATTGTCTTGCTGAATAAATAGCGTGACCCAGACCTTTTTGTTCTTTTTGTCGAACATAAAAGATATTCGCAAGTTCTGTAGAGTATTTAACTTTCTCTAATAATTCTGTCTTTCCTTTATCTTGAAGTATCATTTCTAATTCTTTTTGATTATCAAAATGGTCTTCGATGGCTCGCTTGTGCTTACCTGTAACAATGATAATATCTTCAATACCTGCGCGTGCTGCTTCTTCTACTATGTATTGAATCGTAGGTTTATCTAAAATTGGCAACATTTCTTTAGGCATTGCTTTCGTAGCTGGTAAAAAGCGAGTCCCCAATCCAGCTGCTGGTATGATTGCTTTCTTTATTTTTCTCAAAACATTCATCCTTTCCCTATAAACATTATTCGCTACTTCAAAAAATAAACTCTCCAATTTATTTTTTATTTATTACTATCATCATAACATTGATATGTCCTACTTTATACTTATTTCCTTAACATAAAAAAGTGAGCCATCCATAAATTGAACTGAATTTATGAGGCTCACTTTTATTTAATTTAATGATGGTTGTTGAATTACATCCCCAGATTTACTTACAACAACTTTATAATCTCTTTGTGTTTTATAATCTTGAAAGCTATAAAACATACCATCCTTAGATTCTTTAACTTTTTTCAACACTACACTTTTTCCTAATTCGTCTACTGCATGTTTTTGTGCAATAACTTCAGATTCTTGGGGAGAAATACGCTCATGTTGAGATGGCTGTTCATCGTTAGCTACATAAGATTTATCAAATATACTCGTTTGATTTTCCTCATTCACAGTTACTCTGTAAAACGTATTTGGCTTTTCTTTATTTTCAAATGTAAAAATATAATAATATACACCTTGGCAAGTGCTATCGATGCCGTAATCATTGTATTGATTTGAAGCGTGGTTGTCTTTGTTCACAAGTCTTTGTGCCTTAGCTAGTGCTTTAGAAAATTGTGGTAAATTCGCTTGTCCAGTATCTTTCATATTTAAATCGTGTGTCGTTAATTTAGCGATAGGTTCATGGTTCGTTCCATTGTATGGCGCTTCATATTTGTCTTCTTTAATTGCTGCTTTAATTGAATTCTTATCTTTCTGCTCCACTTTATCCTTTGCTTCAGCACTTGATTCACCAACCGAAAAACTAGAAATCGTTTCATGCACTTTTGCAAGTGCCTGTTGGTTCGTAGCTATAAATAAAAGAAACACAAAGCAGCAAGCAAGAAAGAACGCCATCATGGTTAACATTAAATTTTTCAAGTTCATCCCCTTACTTACATTTATTACATTTCTTATCATGTTAGCATAGATTATTCTGAAAGCACTTAAATAGAACACAACTTAAAATAAATGTAATATTTGTCACATAATTATTACGTAAGTCCGGGTTATTTAATACAAGCGACATATTCCTATAGCTTTAATCGTATTTATCTTGCACAAACTATTTCAATGTATGTAGCACGATTTGTATTTTTAAGTTCACTGCATATCATAATAATTTCCAACTTAAAAACCCCTTCAACAAGCTCACTCATGCGTGTCTTTGATGAAGGGGATATGAAGTTTGTGCTTTTAGCGATGACTCATGCGTGATCTAATCAATTTCTCGATAAATATGACGAACATACCAAGTATCATCACTAATACTGACATATATAGCGGGAATTCAAAATTAATATCGTATAATGTGCCTGCCACAAGCGGCCCAATGAAATTCCCCATACTTGTAAATGTAGAATTTAACCCACCGGCGAAACCTTGTCGATTACCTGCAATGTTTGAAAAATAATTAGTAATCGCTGGACGAATCATATCAAATCCAATAAATACGATAAAACTAATAACCATAATTGACCAGTAATGGTGCACAAATGTTAACGCCAATAAAACAATAGCAGAGTATAATAACGCATAAGTAATAAAAGTTAACTCCTTAAAATGCTTCATGAACTTATCGAAGAAGAAAACCTGGAATACAGCACCCAATATTCCTCCACCAGTAATCGCAAATGAAATATCTAAAGGTGAATAATGTGCTTTATCAGCCGTATATAATGGGAATAACGTTTCAAAAGCTGATAGTCCAAAAGCAAGTACAAGCGTCAAGATAATTGGCGTAAGAAATACCTTCCAATCAATTTTTGACAATAATTCAGGTTGATATTTGGCAAAACCATCTTGCGTGCTGTTCTTTGGATTTTTTATTAATGTAATTGATAATATTAATGCAACACATCCACTAAAACCAGCCACATAAAACGGTAGCCTATGAGAAAATTCCGCTAAAAATCCCCCAAGGCCAGGACCTAAGATAAATCCGGAATTAATAATCGCTGACATATATCCAAAATTTTTGGCTTTATCTCTTCCTTCAGAAATATCTGCAATCATACCCGTTACGCCTGGCATTACCATACCGGCACTAAAACCGCCTAGTATTCTGGAAATAACTAGAAGTGAGAACGTATGACTTGCAGCGAATAAGAACTCTGAAACAGCAAACAGCCCGAGACCGATACAAATAATTAATTTCTTACCTAATTTATCTGCAAGTGTACCACCAAACGGCGATATAATCATTTGAGCTAAAGCAAAAACGGCAACAAGTACGCCTAAGTCGCTCCCCTTTAAGCCCAAGTCTTTTAAATAAACCGGTAGCACCGGAACTACTAAACCAATACCTAAAAAGACAAGAAAAATATTAAAATATAATATATAAAACTGCTTATTCACGTTTCTCACTCCATTCTTTTTAAAATACATATACATCGTTAGCCACTTAACGTAGCGCTAAAACCCTAATATTAGAACATTTTATAACAGTTCTGTAGCAAATGACAATAAAAAATTCTATTTACAAACACTATTATACAAGTCTTGAAAAGAACTTGTATAATAGTCATGTAATCAATTTTCAGAATGGGGGCTTCATATGATTTATCAAGAAGATGGTAAAACAATTGTTTTAGTATTGGAACAAGGCGAAGATATAGTAGAGGCTGTTACTGACATCGCCAGAGAACAAGATGGTAAATTCGGTACAGTGAGCGGTATTGGAGCTTGCTCAAGTGCAGAGCTGAACTTTTATAATCTTGAAACGAAAACGTATGAGAAAAAATTAATTGATGAACCCTTAGAATTAATCGGTTTACTAGGCAATATTTCTCATATTGATGCACAGCCATTTGCACATTTACATGCAACATTTGGTACAAATCAATATGAAACGTTGAGCGGTCATTTAACAAAAGCAATTGTGTCTGCAACTGCCGAAATTGTCATTACAATGACCAACCTCGATATTAATCGTAAACACAATGAAGACATTGGTTTGAACCTGCTAGACTTATAAATACGTATGCACTATTATTAAACTTTTATATTCAGACTAGGACATTAAATACATGACCTAGTCTGATTTTATATTTGGTTAGTTGACTAAACTGAAAAGTGGTTTGTATTCAGTTTAAAGAAGACTACTTAATTCATAAAGATGTATTTTCCTTATATAGGTGCTTCCGACCGTTAAATGAATAATTCATAAAGATGTGTTATATTTCGAAGATTAAATAATACGCCTTCCTATTACTATTCAATCATTTAATCACTAGTTTATATTTAACAAGCTAATTAGTATTTTCATTGAAATTTATTTTTAAAAAATGTATCATTTAATCTTGTATTTCAACAAATGCGTATTAATAATAGTGCTCTTTGTTTATTCGATCAAAGGAACGATGTTATTTCATTTATTTGAATCGTATAGCGTTAAAAAACACTTGAGTAATAACGAAATACTACAACAGAAAGGAAGTAGGTGTATTTATGAGGGGTCGCTATATTGCTAGAACCGTGTTTCTTATTTTAATAATTATTTCTATATTTTTTAATAATTATTACCCATTTATGACTTTAAATCTATTTCTAGCATATGTGCCATTTGAACTATGCTTACTTTTAAATTTATTTAAACCTAAATCTATATATGAATGGCCACTCTTTATCATATTCGCCCTTATTTTTGTATTCATGGTGCCCAATACTTTGTATATGGTTACAGATTTAATTCATTTAAATCAATTTAGATTTAACTTTTATCAAGGGTTATTAATAACAGAATGGGCTTATTTCACATTTTTAGTTATTGCTGTATTACTTGCTTTATATCTATTAATTTTAATGTTTTTAGAAATAGAGCATTTCACACATCGTATGTGGTTAAATAGACTTATTATTGTAGCGATGATGTTCCTTAACGGACTAGGTATTTTCATTGGCCGCTTCTTGCGTTTACATTCAGTTTATCTTATTAATGAGCCGCTTCGCATTTTCAACGAAGTAACATCAAGCTTGAAATTCGACACTTTATGCTTCGTGTTATTACTCGTAGCATTGCAAGTCATCATATTTGCATTTGCGAAAGGAGTGCGTAGCATAAAATGACTTTCAATATAATCATCTTAATCATTATTCTGATTTTATTACAATTAATCATCGGGCATCTATTACATGATGTAGGGTTCTCTTATACGCACAGCATTATCTTGATGTGCTTCCCATTAGGCATTGGTTTATTTTATCTACAATTATTTTATTATGAACGTCGTTTTCCAAATTGGAATGTGCCCCTCCATGTTAAAGTAAGACTAAAATATATGTATATATTGACCTTTATTGAATATGTCGCGCTTTATATTTGTATATTTAGAATGTAGGCCACTAACGATTAAGCTTAAACACAGTTGAATAAACTTTTGAATATATAGAGAAAGGCCAAGACACAATGGATGTGTCTTGGCCTTTCTCTCTTTTAAAAACATAATTCCTGTCCATCTCTTGCATTATCTAAGCATGCTACGCCCATGTCATTGATGTTTTAATGCTTGTTTCACTTCTATTACAGACTCGGCAGAGATTTGTAATTGGGCTCGCTCATTATCTGCAAGCTCTAGTTCAACAATACTTTCAATACCTTGTTCACCTAAAACAGTTGGTACACCCAAACAAATATCAGAGAAACCATATTCCCCTTCTAGCATGGCGATACTAGGAAGTAAGCGGTGTTGATCTTTCAAAATTGCTTCCATCATTGCATAAACTGCTGACGCTGGAGCATAATATGCAGAACCATTGCCAAGCAAAGCAACAAGTTCAGCGCCGCCTTTTCTAGTGCGTTGCACAATTTGCTCAATTTGTGCTTGGTCTAATAATTGGTCCAATGGAACACCATTTACATTTGTTGACTTCACTAAAGGAACCATTGTATCGCCATGACCACCTAACACAAGTCCCTTTATGTCTTTTACAGAAACATTTAAGGCTTCAGCAATAAATGTCTGATATCGTGCCGTATCTAAAACACCAGACTGACCAATTACACGCTCTTTTGGAAAACCAGATGCATTGAGCACAGAATAGGTCATTGCATCCACAGGATTTGTAAGTACAATTATTTTGCAATCAGGAGAATATTTCACAATTTCTTTCGTGACATCATGCATAACTTTTTCATTAATTTGTACTAAATCATCTCTACTCATACCTGGCTTTCGGGGGCTTCCAGCAGTAATAACTACAATATCTGAATCGGTCGTATCAGCATAATCAATGGATCCAGTTACTTTCACGTCAAAACCGTATACCGGGCTGCTCTCAAGTATGTCTAATGCCTTTCCTTTCACTTGCCCTTCGTTATTTGGACGATCGATAAGCACGACATCTGCTAGCTCTTGTTGTGCAACAATAAATGCTAATGTTGCACCCGTGTTACCAGCACCTATAATGGATACTTTTTGTTTTGTCATAATAACATCCCTTCAATCAAGCAATTTATATCTCAATTGAATTATAACACCTTTTCTTTTTACACAATGATTGAAAATGCTTAACTTAAGTTATCAACTTTACTTATGTTTGCGTTGGCGTTTAAACCATTTCCATATAATAAAAATAGCAAGCATAAGTAATACGACATATATAATACGAGAATAAATATCCATATAGTACACAATGGCATGCCAATTACCACCTACTGCTTGACCTAAATAGATTAATACAATATTCCATATCAAAGTACCAATTGTTGTAAACAAAATAAATAGTGGCAAGTTCATTTTGGTTAATCCTGCAGGTATAGATATTAAACTTCTTAGTAATGGTACAAAGCGGCAGAAGAAAATCGTCCAGTAACCGTATTTATCAAACCAATGTATTGTTTTGTCTATGTCTTGCGTCTTTACACGCAGTATTTTTCCATAACGATGAACAAAACGATATAAATTGCGTTCACCAATCCAAGCTCCTAGACCATATAAGACAAGCGCACCGACGACTGAACCAATCGTAGATGTTATTGTCACGCCAATGAAACTCAAATCAGATTGAGTAGTCATAAAACCACCAAATGTTAAAATGATTTCAGAAGGGATTGGCGGAAAAACATTCTCTAAGAAAATTAAAAACGCGATGCCCCAATAACCATATAATTCCATAAAATGTGTAATCCACTGTTCCATGCATTACCTCCTCATCCTGCTTATCTTTCTTTAAAAATCATTCCCTCAAAACTACTTAAAAAATGTGTTTCGTTAGACCAAATGAATAAAATGTAATACCTAACAATATCAGAGAAAGCACCGTTAATATGAGGGATAAGAGCATCGTGCGTTTAAAGTGATTAATAAAAGCAACAAATAAAATTGCTAAATTATAAAGGAAAAACAAACCAAATAGCGTCATCATTACAGTAATATCAGGATATACCATATTTAATATGGCAATGACCAATGCAAATCCTAAAAATGGAAAATTGATAAAGTTTCTTTGAAATTTAAGTTCTTTTCTGTGGTGTTGTTCATTCTGAGTATTCATTATTTACGCTCCTTTAAAATTAAATTACGGGATATCATGACCTAATGAAGCCGTATAAATATCAAACCATTCTTGATCTGTCAATGTTACTTTTAGCCCTTCTATTGCTTGATCTATTCGTTCTATCTTATGCGTTCCCAACACCGGCATTATCGTAGCAGGATGCTTGTCTAGCCACGCCATGATGATACCGTTAGATGTAACATTATATTTTTGTGCTAATGGAGAAACAATTGCCATAATTCTTGCAGCTTTTTCATCCGCTAAATCAAATAATTTCCCGCCAGCCATAGGACTCCATGACATTATTTTAACATCATCTTTGTACATATGATTGATATTTCCATTCTCAATTGCGTCTAATGTGTAAGGCGATACTTCCAATTGATTGATTGTAATATGTAACTTGTCACAGACAAGGCATTTACTCAATAAATCATATTGAGACTTATTAAAGTTCGACACACCAAATGACTTAACTTTCCCCTCGCTTACCAAGGTTTTTAATGCTTCAGTCACCTCATGTGGGTCCATCAAAGGCGATGGACGGTGTATCAATAAACTATCTAAGTGGTCTACATTTAATTGTTGCAATGATCGATCAACGGAATGTTGAATATGCGCTTTACTATGATCATATCTATGTCCACTTATTGTTTGATCAGGACTAGAAGGCAATACAATACCACATTTCGTAACAATCTCAATTTGATTTCTTAATTGGGGTGATAATTTTAATGCTTCTCCAAAAATACCTTCACAAGTGTATGATCCGTATATATCTGCATGGTCCATAGTTGTAATTCCACGTTCTACTAACTCATTTATATAACGATTAAGTTGCTGTGGTGTCCACTGCCAATCTTGTGCTCTCCAAAATCCTTGTATTACTTTTGAAAATGAAACATACTGATTTATTTTTACTTTATCCATTAAAAACCAACACCTTTTATTTTATTCGCTAATTAAGAAAACTGTAGCATGTCTAATTTATTACGTATTTGATTTTCATCAAGTTGTTCACCAATCATCACAAGCGTTAGTGGCATATCGTCGTCAATGATTTGATAGTCTGGCAAGCCAAATGCGTATTGAAATTCATATGTTTCATCAGGCTTATCGCGAAATTGAACATATCCCTTTAATCTTAGAACATTATCGGGAAGCCGTAAAATAAATTGATAAAATAATTGACGATCAATTGGCCCAGAAAAATGATACTGCACGCTATTGATTCCATGATGATGCATATGTGTATCTTTACTTATTATTGTTGAATTTGTAATCGTATCAAGAGATGACATATTCATTTCTGCATAAGTTGTATAAAATTTCGGTGCTCTTGAATTTATTTTATTAAGCTGTTCCAATGCGCTGTGTTCGTCATTTTTTAATAAGTCTATTTTATTGACTACAATTGCCTGACTCACTTCTAATTGTTCTTCCATCAATTGTGTTGTACTATAAGTATATTGGGTCCTGGTCAAAAATCTTGGTGCGTCTACTAATCCAATAACAATTGGTGGTTTAACATAGTCGACAACTTCAGGGTCTTGACATGCCGCAATAATTTCTATCGGATGTGCAATACCCGTCGCCTCAATTATAATGTGGTGCATTGCACTTTTGTTAAGAAAATGTTTTAATTGTTTTATTAAATCTTGTTGCATGTCACAACAGACGCAACCATTTAATATCGACGCAACTTCAACATCATCGCTCAATGCATGGCTATCAACATCTAAATTGCCGTATTCATTTACGATGATACTAGGGTTCTCATGTTTTCTTAATAAATATTTCACATAATTACTAAGGAAAGTTGTTTTCCCACTGCCTAAAAATCCTGTTACAATAGTAATGGACGTCTTAGGTTGTTTAATATTTTCCATAAAATCACTCATTTCTTAAACACAAATGTTTGTGTAAAATTTAATTTATACATATAATTAAACTTTTACTTGATAAAATATTAGATATCTTCTAAACTTTATACACACTTTATTTTAGCATGGCACAGTGCAAAAGTATGATTGAAGAAGTGTCAAACACAATGTAAGACGGATTCAGGTCCGATACAGAGAGAACAAAACGGATAGAATGTCTGGAGGAGAACTTATGTCTGAACCACTTAATTTAAAGGAACAACTTTGCTTCAGTTTGTATAATGCACAAAGACAAGTAAATCGCTACTACTCAAACAATGTCTTTAAAAAATACAAACTGACATACCCACAATTTTTAGTATTAACTATTTTATGGGCTGATTCACCTGTCAACGTTAAGAAAGTTGTAACAGAATTAGCACTAGATACAGGTACTGTATCTCCATTACTTAAGAGAATGGAGCAAGTTGATTTAATCAAACGCGAACGTTCTGAAGTAGATCAACGCGAAGTGTTTATTCATTTGACTGATAAGAGTGAAGCAATTCGCCCAGAATTAGACACTGCTTGTCAAGATGTTGCTGTTGCATCATCATTAAGCACAGATGAATCTAAAGAGTTAAATCGATTACTTTCAAAAGTAATTGATGCCTTTACTGAAGAAAAAGCAAAATAATTTTTCGCATTAAAAGTTTAGGTACAAGCTATTTAAAATTATTCCTTTAATATACTTGATTTATAAAGCGAGCTCAAACACTAATGTGTTTGAGCTCGTTTCAGGCTGTCGACAATTACTGCCTTAGTCTTGTCATCTTCGTCTAGTGTTTTCTCTTCAGTCATCGGCATAGACCACTGCAAAAATACAACAGATATATTCACTTAAGCTAAGGTTCTATTTTATACTGTATTAATTGCTACCATTTGTTTTAGATAACCATTGGTTTTATTCAATAGCGTTTGATAACAATCATCTTCTAAAATAACACCATCTTGCATAACAATGATTCGATCAAATTGTGGTAATAATTGCAAATCGTGTGTTGCTACGATAAGCGTATCTGCCTTATTATGAATAGCTTCCATAACTTTATCTGTATGATAAATATCCAGAGCCGTCGTTGGCTCATCCAATATCCACACGGGCGCATCTTTTAGAAACAATCTCGCTAATGCCAATCTTTGAATTTCTCCACCAGATAAAGTTTGACCTGAAAGTGTTATGATTCTATTCAAATCAATATGTTCTAACCCCAAGCCATCAAGCACATTTCTGATGTCATTATCGCTACTTTCAGCAAATAAATTCTCTCGCACCGTACCATCAAAGAGTTGTTGTGATTGCAATAATGCATTGATATAACTATATTTGTCATTATCACTGATTTTCACAATATCTTGTTGATTCAATAAAACTTCACCTTTATCACTTTGATACAATCCAAGCATTAGCTGTAGCAAAGAGCTTTTCCCAGAACCCGAAGGCCCAACAATCGCAACATGTTCCCCTTTTTGAATAGAGAATTGAATTTGATTTAAGACAGGGCGCGATTGATTCCAATATTTAAAGTTAACTGCTTTAATATCTAATAGTGCGTCATCATGAATTAAATCTGTTTGCATCCGTTCATTACCCTGTACCATCGGATGTGCAATAACCTCACTAATATTTTCAATTGCTTCATCTGTATCAGCCTTATAATACGCTACATTACTCATTGGAATAGCTTGTTCAAATAATGTTAACATCATTAACACGATACTCGTTAAATAAACGACATCTAAATATTCATGTTGTACTTGGACTACACCTAAATATAAAGTGAAAAACAACGCAATCATAGAAACAATATTTAAACTATACTCATATAAAGATAAGAACCGTTGTTCTTTAGCCTGAACATTTTCATATTGCTCTAATTGTTGCAGCACTTTATCTTTATAAAAATCAGTTCGATCAAAACGGGATAGTTCCTCATAGCCTTCTTTATAATCATAAAAATGATTTAAAAATCCACTTTGTACTTGATTAACTTGCTTTTTGAGTTGTCTCGCTTTTTTAGCACTTAGCCAAGGTATGACAAACAATGTCATAAACATACTCAGACAAATAATAATAGCATGTACGTATGAAAAATATAGCATTGTCAAAATTGTGATAATTGCTGTACCACCAATCACAATTGGCGGATAATACACTCTTAGATAAATGTTCTGTAATGCTTCCACTCTACCAATCATTCGTGATAGCAAATCACTAGAATTAAACTTACGATATACATCTGGAATGACTGGTAATAGTTTCTTGAAAAATTGCACTCTCACATCTCTCAACATCGTAAATGTTGCTCTATGAGATAGCAGTCTTTCTATATATCTTGCAATGGCTCTTACAAAGCCAAACATCTTAACTGATACAATAAGTACCATTAAAGCAAATAACGGCGCACCTAATGCACTTTGCGTAATCATATAACCACTTAAAAAAAACATACCTAGTGCCACTAAACTACCAACCACACCAACACATATTGATAATATTATATCTTTATCTACCTTAAATCGAATGCGTGGTTTCATGTTACATCACCACCTTGATTCTGACTATTCATTGTCACTTGTGTATCAGACTTTAAATAACCATTTTCTATTAATATACATTTATTCGCTCGGTTAATGGTATGTGCTCTATGGGCAATTGTAATAATCGTTGTATATTTAAATTGCTGTTCTATTACATCTTGAATTATTTGTTCTGTTTTTATGTCTAAACCAGTAGCAGGTTCATCAAAGATTAATAGCTCTGGTTGGGTCAACAATACTCTTGATAGTTCTATACGTCTCATTTGGCCTCCTGAGAGCATTTCACCACCTTCTCCTATCCATGTATCTAAACCTTTTGCTAATGCCGTTACCTTTTCTTTCAAGCCCACATCATTCAATACCTTCAATAATTTTGCCTCATCAATTTCTCGAAACATCGTAATATTATCACGTATCGACGCATTGAAAATGTATGGTGTTTGGCTTAAAAAACCAATACTTAAAGCTTCATCTTTAAACGTTACGCTACCAGATTGTGGTTTGTAATTTTGCGTAATGATCTGTGCTAGTGTTGATTTACCCGCACCACTATTTCCAATAAGTGCAATTTTTTCTCCTTGCATTATATTTAAAGTAATATCTTTCAAGGTATACGTGTCGGCTTCTTCATATTTAAAGCTAACTTGATTTAGCCGAACGATGGGTGCTTGTTGTTTAGCTGTTTGTATTTTCGACTTATCGTGCTTACTTTCTTTATCTAAAACATCAAACACTACATCACTCGAACCCTCGCTCTGTTTACCCGTATGAAACGATTGTCCAAGGTCTTTAATCGAATTGTAGAATTCTGGCGCTAATATAATTGCAATAGCTGCCGTTTTAAAATCAATATTATGAAATAAAATCAAACCTAACCCTGCTTCTAATGCAACCAAACCAATGCCTAACATACTAATAAATTCAAGCATAAGCCCAGACAAAAAAGCACTTTTTAAAATGCGCATAGTTAGATCTCTGAATGTTGTACTTTCTGCGTATAATGCTGCTTCTGTACGATCCGTTCTATTAAATAATTTTAATGTAATAAGGCCTTTAATTTTATTTAAAAATTGCTGACTAAATTGATTTAAATATGTCATTTTATCTTTTGATTCATTCCGTGTTTTCAATCCAAATATGATATAAAATACAGGAATAAATGGTGCCGTAACCATCATAATGATCGCAGTATTCAAATGTATAAAACACATTGCCACAATAATCATAAATGGAATCATCATTGATTTAAATACTTGTGGAAAGTAACTATTAAAAAAAGGGACGATGCCATCAATACTTTCTGTCAATGTATTCATTTGAACCCCGATGGGATCTTTCGAACGTTTTAAAATTAGTTGCCGACGCAAATCACGTTTTACTTTTACCGCCATTTGATTACCTATCATTTGATTCACTGTATTAAACGTCGCACGTCCAATTAAAATAACTAATGTAAATAGTAATAAAGCGACTAAATCTTGATTTCCTTTTAACAACACGATATTTAAAATTTCAGCAATTGAAATGTTCTGAACTACTACGGCTATAGCTAATAATGTACTGACAAGAAACATGCATATTGGGTATAATTTATATTTTAACGCTAAATTTGTTAATCTTTTCACAAAATATCACCTGCCACATATTATAAACACATTATATGAAATTTAAATAATTACGCTCATTATTAAGTTATCTTTTTTATGTTACTTTCATATTTTCGACATAATTCTAGATTTCAACTTTTATTTCTTACATAATGACTTTAAAATTACATTTAGTCTTTGACTCTCATTCTTTAGTCTAATATAACGATTTTAAGTAGCGTATTATATTTTTATTGTGCTATTATGGTTAAATGAAAATATATAAAATTTAATAAGTACTATGAAAGTAGGTAAATTATGTTAATACTTGAATTAATCAAAGGCATTATTCTTGGCATCGTAGAAGGTTTAACGGAATTTGCACCCGTTTCTTCTACCGGTCATATGATTCTTGTCGATGACATGTGGTTAAAATCTAGTGAATTTTTAGGCTCACAATCCGCTTTTACATTTAAAATTGTAATCCAGCTCGGTTCTGTTTTCGCAGGAGCTTGGGTGTTCCGTGAACGTTATTTTGAAATGTTACATATTGGTAAATACAGACACGAACCTATTGACGGAATTGGACAAAAACCAAAACGTTTGAATTTATTACACATTATTGTTGGTATGATACCTGCTGGTGTCTTAGGATTATTATTTGACGACGTAATCCAAAAATATCTTTTCAGTGTACCCACTGTAATGATAGGGTTATTTATTGGGGCTGTATATATGATTATTGCAGACATTTATAGCAAAAAAGTCACTAACCCACGTAACGTTGATCAAATCAATTATTTCCAAGCATTTGTAATTGGTTTATCACAAGCAGTAGCAATGTGGCCAGGTTTCAGTAGATCTGGATCTACAATTTCTACAGGTGTTTTAATGAAAATGAATCATAAATCAGCATCTGACTTTACTTTCATCATGGCTGTCCCGGTCATGCTTGCTGCAAGTGGTTTATCTTTAATTAAAAATATGGAATATATCCATATGAGCGACATTGGTTTCTATATTTTAGGTTTCTTAGCTGCATTTATTGTTGGTTTAATTGCCATTAAAACTTTCTTATACTTAATTAGTAAAATTAAATTGATTCCATTCGCAATTTATAGAATCATCTTAGTCATCATTATTGCAATTCTTTATTTTGGTTTTGGTATCGGACGAGGTATCACTGGTGAATAATTTAATAGCATCATAAAATGATATTTAATAAAACACAGATTCTCCTTTATAAGGCGTGGCATCTGTGTTTTATTTTTTAAGATACACTGTTAGTGTATAATGTACGATAAGTATCAAAACAATTGATAATAAATCCTATGCATACGCTATATTTACCGTTTATTATCATGTATGATAGGGTATTGTGAAGATAGTATAATTCAAATGGAGGCAACGAGTATGGACAAAAAGCAATTAATTAAAACAATTATCACAGTGGCGCCTGTGTTTCTAGTACCGCTAATCGTTGAACGTAAACGTATCAAAGATCACCCAGATGTAAAAAAAGTAAATGATGCGACAGTAAACGCTTCTAAAACAGTTGCAGATAAATCTGTACGCTTGAAAGATAATGTAGTAGATAAATCTTCTCATGCAAAAGAATATGTTGCAGATAAAAAACACAACTTAGATCAAAAACGTGAGCTTAAACGTATCGCGAAAGAAAATGATCCTGCTTACATTGAGAAAAAAGGCGAAAAACTAGAAAAAGAAAATCGCAAAGAAGCAGACAAAATGAATAAAATTCTTCAAAAAAATATAGATAAACGCCATAAAGATGAAGATAAAGCACGTCAAGAAAATGAAAAGCAACGCATTAAAGATATGAAAAAATCTAACAAGCACATGGAAAAAGTTGGTTTAACTCCAGGTAAACTTGATGATGAAACTGAGAAAAAAGGCGAAAAGCTTGAAAAAGATAATCGCAAAGATGTAAATAAATTAAATAAATTATTGCAAAAAAACATCGATAAACGTCATAAAAATGAAGATAAAGCACAAGAGAAAAATAAAAAAGCACGTTTAGCTGAATTCAAGAAGTATAAAGACTATGTGGCAAAAAGCGTCGTAAAACAAAACAATGAAAGTAAAGGCGAATAAACGCATATGACACAAGTCATAATAGACGGAGATGCTTGTCCTGTAGTCAATTCAGTAATTGAATTGACGGATGGGACAGGCATTTTTGTTACGATTGTTCGCAGTTTCAGCCACTTTTCATCTGTTATACAACCTGACCATGTAAAGTTTATCTATGTTGACGATGGACCCGATGCTGTCGATTATCGCATTGTAAAGCTTGTCCAACCCGATGATCTTGTTATTACCCAAGATTATGGATTGGCTAGCCTATTATTGAATAAAGCTAAGCTTGTTATACATCATAAAGGATTTATATATAATCCAGAGAATATTAATACGCTACTCGAACAACGTCACGCTAGCGCACAATTTAGAAAAAGTGGTGGCCGAACTAAAGGTCCAACTGCTTTCACTGAGGACGATGTAGCAAAGTTTGAATCTGTATTTTCAACTTTAATTCACAAATATACTTGAGTTTGGAGGACTAACAATGAAAAAAATTGCTATATATTGCGGTGCGAGTAAAGGCAATGATGCTATCTATGTAAACGAAGCCTATCAATTAGGTAAGTACATGGCGCAACACGGCTATGAGCTGGTATTTGGTGCAGGATCTGTTGGTATTATGGGTGCAATTCAAGATGGTGTCGTAGATAATGGTGGAACTGCAATTGGGGTCATGCCTAAAATGCTAGATGAAAAAGAAATCACAAGTAACAAGTTATCTGAACTTATTTTAGTAGATTCTATGCATGAAAGGAAAAATAAAATGGCTGAGCTTGCAGATGCTTTTGTCATGGCTCCTGGTGGTGCTGGTTCATTGGAAGAGTTTTTTGAAATGTATAGTTGGGCGCAAATTGGTATACACCAAAAACCCATTGCAGTCTTTAACATTAATGGTTTTTTCGAACCTTTACAAGTATTGATTGAACATATGATCGAAGAAGGTTTTATCGATTCAAAATATAAACAACTAGCGCCTTTATGTCATACGCCCGAATCGCTATTTGAAACATTAAATCGTTATCAGCCTTTCGGTGTAAGAACTTATGATTAATCGAGGTTATTTGCACATCTAAGTTGAAAAATCTGCCGAAATACATAAACAATATAAGGGCGACAACACCAAATGCGTGTTGTCGCCCTGTCCAATAATAAACCTTTTTTTATAATAAAATGGCCAATAGTTGTTTTAAAATCATCATTGCCACAATTAAAATGATAACCGATGAGCATTTATTCAAAATCATAATGTATTTACCTGTTTTATCTATGCTTCCAACCATTTTTCCAGCTACTGCTAAAAAAACAAACCATATCCAAGATACAATAATCGTTGACAAGGTGAAGATGATTTTTTCTGTACCTTCATAAACTGCCCCACTTGTGCCAATCACACCAATCGTATCCATGATTGCGTGTGGGTTGAGTAATGACACTGATAACGCAAAGCCAATTTGTTTCTTAGCAGACATTGGTCGATATGTTTGCAATGTATCAGGACGCGCACGCCATAATGACCATGCCATATACAATAAGAACAACAAACCGATACAATATATTGTAATTTGCAACACTGGCATAGATAATAATATGACTGAAACACCTATGATTGCTAACAATATTAATAGTGTATCGCATAAACCTGCCGTTATAATAACAGGTAATGATTTTGTTATACTTTTATGGTTTGCACCTTGATTAAATACAAACACATTTTGTGCACCTAATGGTAATATCAAACCTAATGCTAATAAAAAACCATGAATCAAAGGTTGAAACATTTCACTACACCTCTAACGTTTTACAATTAATATTTAAAAAAGATTACCCATGTTTGCTTTTCAACTGTAAACATATCCTACCTCTTTAAATCTTTATAATATCTAACATGTCTTTTTAGTGGATGGTATTTACTAAGATCTGGGTATTCAAAATAGTCAAAATGTTTCATACCAATTTTCTCCATTACTTTCCGTGATGCCTCGTTGTTTTCTGAAGTAAATGCATAAACTTCCTCTAGCCCAAGGTCTTTTGCATAATTTAATACGGCAGTTGCCCCCTCTGTTGCAAAACCATTGCCCCATACCTCAGGAATCAAACGCCAACCAATTTCATAAAAAGGTAATTCTGCAAACGTATATTTACTCTCTTCAGGTACATAATTCAAACCAATAAAACCTAACCAGCCACTGGTCTCTTTCAATTCTACCGCAAACAATCCTATATCATGCGCTTGAATTACTTCATTCATTTTCATCATATCGTATTCTGAACGTTTATAACTTAATAAACTAGGAAAATATCTCCGAACTTGTCGATTGGCATTCATTTGTTGAAACGGTAGCAAGTCTTCCTCTCGCCAATCACGTAATCTTAATCGCTCAGTTTCAATATAAACCGTCATTTGTTACACCTCTATACTTGAAAATAAATTTCTATAGAAAAGTAACGCGTTATGAGAGAACTCATATCGCGTTACTGCTTTTGGTATTTCAAAGATAATACATTATGCTCTTGAAATGTAGCTAATTAATTCAACATTTACTGCGATTTCTTTCAAACGACTACGCTCACTTTTTGGCGCGGTAAACGTTGCATCGATAAAGTCATTTTTATAATCTAATTGATACGTAGCGACAAAAGTATCTGTATCAGATTCAAAATTCGGCAAATGTGCAATGACACGTTTAATTTCACCTGTAGAATCCTTAATTTGTCTACCAGTAATATTTTCAATTTCTCTGCCTAATTCTGGCAAAGTTATTGAACGTCCTTCTAATAAATTGAAATCTTGTTCATGCATAACGATAACCTCTCTTCTATTCAAGGAAACTGTTAATTCACTTCATCCATTACATTCGCACATATGATAAAGCGTATTGACCAATTAACTTGTATTCCAACTTTTTATTTTTATACGTAACGGTTAAAAATTCTAATATCTTATAACGTTACCCATTATAACAGTGACTAAAACCAGATTACAATGATTTCCTAGGAAATATTATTTCACTAACATTAACGTTGACTAGATATAAATGCATATGCTTGAACAAAAAATCATGCTTTAAGTTTTTGCATTAATATCTTTTTCTAAGTTATCTGACTTATCTTTAAGTTTGTCCTGTTCTTTTTCTAATTTTTCTTTTTGTTTTTTCAAATCTTTATTTTGCTTTTCAAGTTTATCGATATCTTTTTCTAAAGATGCTTTTTCATCATCTTTACCACATGCCGTTAAAGTAATGGTTGATGCTAATATGAGTGCCAGCCATTTTTTCATGTAATATCTCCTTTTTCATAATAATATATATTTTATCATTGTTTAATATTATCTTCATTATTTACTAGTAAATTCTTAGACATAATAATTTTATCTTTATTATATCCCATGTTTAAATTCAGTTCTTGTATTTTTCTATTCGAATAGGCGACCGTACTTTCTATTTTACGAGCGCCTTTATTCATCGCCCATGCTTCTATCTCTTTTTTTAATATAGTTGCAATACCCAGTTTGCGATGGCTGGGTTCGACATATAACATCTCAATCGTTGCCAATTTCTGAACCTTGTCATATCGTGACCAAATAAAACCGATCAACTGCTCATGATTTGTCTTAATCAATATGTTATCATCACTATTTCTTAAACCATGCTCAATCATCTCGACACGTAAAGCTACTGAGAGTTTGCTTTTTCTATAATCTGCATATTGTCGTTCTAGTTCACTTTCGTGTATTTCAGCA
This sequence comes from Staphylococcus edaphicus, assembly GCF_002614725.1. Classification (GTDB taxonomy): domain Bacteria; phylum Bacillota; class Bacilli; order Staphylococcales; family Staphylococcaceae; genus Staphylococcus; species Staphylococcus edaphicus. Next base: position 69,826 of record NZ_MRZN01000003.1, read on the forward strand.
ATTTGATTGATATACTGTGTTTGTTTATAAGTTATATTTTTCATATATACTCCTTTTAAAAGGTTGTTGCTTTATATTGTGACATTAGTCATAATTAGCTTTGTCTATACATATATTCTAAAAAAAGGTAGCGAAATTCAAATGAAATCCACTGAAAGATTAATGCGTGAAAATAATGTGAAGTCACTGAGGTTAAATAATACAGATAGAGAAACATTTGAAAACTATATGACATATGTGCGAGCAGATTTAAGTGTGAACCCATATGCATCTGAGAAAATGTTAAATCGTATTTTACATCAATTGTTACAAGCGGAAAAAGATGGCACACTCGCAATGGATTTCTTCAATCATGATCCAAAAGCACATGCTAAAAATGAAATTAAACATTTACCTAATGAAACAATTATTAATATATTTAAGTACATTTTTCAACATATCTTGCTATTGATAGGGATTTTTTGTTTTCTAAAAGGATTTATAGGTTTTTTTATAGGGGCAAAACGGTTATATATTTATACATTCCCGATTATGTTAATCATTGGCTTATTTATTATCTTCCTATTTATTTGGGTTATATTTAAAACTGTACAAATGCAATGTTTCACTAAGTCACATTGGACGTGGATTGCTACGTATATCAGCATTATTATTTTATTATTTGCGTTATTCAATGTATTTTTTATTCCACAATCCTTTTTAGCTATTGGACCTTATATCTTAATTAGTAATTGGACCTTCATCATAATGTCTTTTATCATTATTCCCATTTCACTATATATAGATCACCACTTTATCAACAAAGATTCAAACACTTCGTTATAATAAAAAGAGCAGGATAACGCTATCCCATTTGAAAATAAGATGACGTTATCCTGCTTTTTAATTTATTAAATCATCTTCCTACTTTAAGCGTTAAGCCCTTCTTTCTTCTCAACAGCTATACTAACAAATAAGAAAATGAGTCCGATGACTGTCAAGATAGGCGCAATGAGACTTAACGATGCTACAGGTAAATTTGTAACTACTACCCCACCGATAAAAGCTCCTAGTGCATTTCCTAAATTAAACGCTGATTGGTTGAGCGTACTTGCAAGTGTTGGTGCATCTTGTGAAATTAAAGTACTCTTAAATTGTAATGATGGGCTCATACTAAATCCAATCAATCCAAAGAAGAAAATACCTGCAACCATTAATATACTATTCATTTGAACAAAGTATAATAAGATGAAATATAGAATAAACACACTGAATATGATTTGTAGTGCTTTGTTTAAATTCCAATCTGCGAGTTTGCCTCCAACTACATTACCAAGCGTAACCCCTATACCAAATATAATTAAAAGGTAGGATATTAAATTCTCTTGAACATTAGAGACATCAATTAAAACAGTTGAAATATATGTGAAATATGCAAAGACACTACTAAAACCAAACAATGTCACAGCAAGTGTCAGCCATAAACGTTTTTCTTTTAAAATCTTTAATTCGTTTAATACAGATGACTTCACTGTTTCACGTTGCATTGGTACAAAAATAATAATTCCAATAAGTGCAAGCGCGCCAATAATTGAAATAATAATAAAAGTCATTGGCCAACCAAAATTTTGACCAATTAATGTCCCAAATGGCACACCTAAGATATTACTCATGCTTAACCCCATAAACATGAGTGCCATTGCACTGGCACGTTTCTCAGGTCTAACCATACTTGCTGCCAGTATAGAACCAATACCAAAGAAAGAACCATGTGCTAATGAAGTAATAATTCGACTTGTCATCATTAATCCATAATTAGGGCTAAATGAAGCTGTGAGATTTCCTAGGATAAATATTCCCATCAGTGCAAGTAATAAATATTTTCTATTCCATTTTATAGTCAACATGACTATGATAGGTCCACCAATTGCAACACCTAATGCGTATCCAGTAATCAATTGTCCAGCTTGACTCACCGTTACGTCAAAATCCCGTGCAATATTAGGTAATAATCCCATGATAACAAACTCCGTCATACCAATGGCAAATGCGCCTATCGCAAGCATCCAGATAGCTATAGGGTATTTCATTACTGTTCCCCTCCAATTACGTATTTTTTAAACATGATTGTGATTATACTAAAATGCCGTTGCCTAAAACAAGGAGATTGCTTAAGTTTTTATCATTTTTTTATATAAATACGCTTACATTAAAAAGAGGCACAGATTTATTGCCACAACAAAAAGAGTTGACTATTCACTTCAAAAACAACATCTGATGAATGCATTTTTTAAAAGTGTGAATAATCAACCCACATAAAGAACTATTTAGTTAATTAATAAAGCATCTACAAAGAACCAAATCACCATAATTACCATGATAGCAGCTTGCGCGACAGTACTTGCTAGAAAAGCGATAACAGAACCGAAACTTGCTTTTAAAGCTTTAGATAAGTTAGGTTCTTGAATCATTTCCACTACAAGTACGGCAACAAATGGAACGATTATAATTCCGAATGGTGGAAATACGAAGCAACCTACAATCACACCAATCAACGCGACAAGTTCACTTAATTTTGAACCACCAAATTTATTGACAAAATATTTATTCATAATAAAATCAGCAACAAGAATAAATACTGTAAATAATATCATAGAAACATAAAATACCCACGATAAGTTCCCATTGTGAAAGCCAAATTGATAAATTAAAAAACCAACCCATAGCACTAATACTGAAGGAATAATTGGTTTAACCAACCCGATAAATGCTAAAACAAATGCTGCTATAATACATAACCATAAAATAATTGTCATTATTATCTACTCCATACTTTCTTCTGTAAATTTTTGATCTTTAGTAAAGTAAATAAGTATCATACCTATAAATATTGACACCGCTGAGACATAGAAGACATTACCTAAACCAACCCATTGACTCATAACGCCACCTAATAAATTACCACATAATTGACCTATAACCATTGCATTAGCAAAAAGTGTCGACGCGTATCCAGGAAAATCAGGTAATATATCTTGAAAATAACTGATACCCAGACCAAGTAAAATAGCTAAAAATATAGCTAAAAACACTTGCCCTACAAACATCATAACTAGGCTTTCAAATACTCCGATACTGAAATAAAATAATCCACCAAATAAACCGCCTAACATCAATAGTGTTCGCGTTGTTAACTTAGCAGATAATATGCCAAGAAGTACCATAAACGGCACTTCTAATGCTGCACACAAACTTGCCAGCCCACCTACAAAACCTTCAGGTTCATTTAAATATTTCGTAACAAACAATGGCATATTAAGTGTGTACATCCACTGTCCAATATGTAATAAAATAAACGCTAAAAATGGCACTAGCAAGACTTTGTCTCTTAACATATTAGGTGCAGTAGCTTCAACATGATTTACATCTGAAACAGCGTGTACCGTTTTAATATCCTTAAAAAAGAATACTTGTAGCAAGAGTGTAAATATAATAATAGTTACAGTGCCGCCAAACAGCCCTGCATAACCGTTTACATTTAATAACAAAGCACCTATTAAAGGACCAAATAGAAAGCCAAAAGAGAACATGGATCTCAAGACAGCATTCGCAAATTTAGCTTTATTTTTAGACGCGGAAGCATTAATAGATTCTCTTGCTGAGGCATACATCTGTGGCATTGCCGGTGCAAAACAACCTTGAAAAATTGCATACATTGCTATAAAAATCCAAATTTCATGAATATAGAAATAAATAGAAAAACTAACTGCCCCCATAAATAATGCGGCGATGATAATCAATTTTCTATTTATATTATGTGTATCCGAAAAACGTGCCACAATAGTATTAACAATAAATTGACTTATTGCTGCTAATGCTAATAATAAGCCATATTGACTGGACGTCATTCCTAAATCATTTGTAGCAAATAATACTAAATAAGGTACTGTAATGGCAATTCCCATACCTAAGAGCATCATATTAATTACAAATAATTTGTAATTCTTGATATGTAATAAGGCACTAAACATATAGGCAACCTCTATTCTATAAATAATATGTTCCTCTGTGTCATTGCATTAGCTTTACGCTAAAAATGTTTCTATTTTGCAACAAAGTAAGATAGTGCATCACTTTAAGATTCGACATACTCCATCATTAAATTGATAAACGATTCTACTTGAGGTAATTGCAACATACTTGAATCGTAACTTAAAAATGTTGATCGAATCAGCGGTTTTTCATCTATATTGACTCGTTTAAACTCAAATAAATCACGGTCTAAATGTTTCATCATAATTTCTGGCAAAATCGTTACACCGACCCCGTTCAACAGCATTTCTTTACAGGTCGCTACTTGGTCAACGGTTATCATCGCATGATAATCTTGTCCGATTTGGCTACCGTACCATTCCTTAATCTGGTTTATATAAATCGGGTCTGCTTGAAATTCTATGAATGGCATCTTGTCCACTTCGTTATTACGATTTTTGGGATGAATAAAGAAGTGTTCATCATTGAAAAGATGTGTATTGCTTAAATTCATCATTTTATTACCACGTATAATCATGACATGATAATCTCTATGATTGGCTTTAATCTGCTCACTTGAACCTACTTGAACTTGAATCTCTACATTTGGAAATTGTCGTGTATATAAGTTTAACACCTCAGGCAACAACGTTTGTCCAATTAACGAAGAGCAACCGATGGATATTGTGCCATTAACTTCACCGATATGCGCTTGCATTTTATCTAAAAACAAACGTTCCCTATTAAGCATTTCTCTCGCATGCTCAATAATCATTGCACCTTCAGTTGTCGTAATCAGTTGTTTTTTAGTTCGGATAAACACATTGACACCAAACGCATTTTCAATTGCTTTTAAACGCTGTGTGACCGCAGGTTGAGAAATATATAATATTTCTGCTGCTTTTCTCAGTGTTTTAGTTTCATCAAGCGTGGTTAACAAGCGATAATCGTCAATCTTCATAATTATCCCCCTATGTTTTAGTGCATTTTTCTGTGGTTGATTTCATTGTATCGTGATTACAATATGCCCGTACCGTAGTCACAAAGGCTCATACTAAAATGTTGATTTTTTCACAATATTCGATTACATAATTGAAACAAATGACCTATTTAGTACGTCATTATATAGTTCGCTATAAGCCATCCTTTAACATAAATAAAAGACATTTAAAATATGCTTCAAAATGTCTTTTATTCTGTGCGCATGATTCACTATAACACGTTTCAACACTAACTTATATTATTGTTTTTAATAGTCTGAAATCAGCTATATCTACATATCAATATGAATCTGAATTCGGTTATTGATGTTGGTCATATGGTTAATCACTTTTCTTAAAAGATGATTTTTGAGCCCATTGTTCAAATGTACCTTTTTTATGTTGCGGTTGTTTTTCCGACTTATCATATTGTTCTTGTTTAGCATGTTTTTCATGTTTATGTGTTGCCTTGTGTTTATGTGCCTTCACTTTATGATCTTTTGGTTTATGGTGCGGTTGCGATTTTGATACATCATGCTTACTTTGTTTTGCTTTTTGTTTAATTTTATAAAAACAATACATAATTTTATCTTGCATCGATTGAAAATCTGCATCAATTTTAATCATTAATTGATGCGCAATTACATATGCTTCATGATATTGCTTTCTTGTAATTTGACCTGATTCTAAAGCGCGTTCCAAATCATCTTGATCTACAAGTTCATATTCACCATTAGGTAACGCAAGTACATCTAAACACAAATCGATTGTACGTGCATTTCCTTTCTGTGTAACATTTTTGATATTTATATCAAAATAATATTCCAACGGATTGCCCTTGTCATCTAACATCACTGTAATACTATAGCGCTTCTTCTCAGGTAAGATTTGTAACCACTGATAGTGATCATCAGCAACAATAATATTTTGACCAACAACTGAAACCTCTAATGGTTCGCGCACTTTATTCATTGTGACCAAACCAATAATACCCTTAAACTTATTATTGTTCACCTTAACTTCTGTATATTCTCTATCAATGATGCGACGCCAGTGACGCTTATCGATATATTTTACTTTCACTGTCACCAACTCCTTAACATTATTATATAAAACTGACTTCCTTATGTCATCTCATGAATTATATTGGAAGCATTTTATTTGTATTTCGAAAATTTTGATTATCATTATTGTACTATATTTCATAGAGTAAAAGCGAAATTGACAATTTTTGCGAAGTCTGGTAAATTTTATCTATATTTTTCTGAAAATTCTATAAACAAAGGAGTTATAACCATGGCAGTTATTCAAAGACCATTTAGAGCCGATCACGTCGGTAGTTTATTGCGAACTGATCGCTTAAAACAAGCACGTCAAGATTATCAAAACAACGTCATTGATGCACAGGCTTTAAAAAACGTTGAAGATGAGGAAATTGAACACATCATTGAAAAACAACTTGAAGTAGGATTACATAGCATCACTGATGGAGAATTTCGAAGAAGTTGGTGGCATTTCGATTTCCTAGAAAATTTAAATGGTGTAGAAGGTTATACCTCAGATCGTGGTTTAGAATTTGAAGGTGTTGAAACACGCAATCATAATGTCAAAATCGTCGATAAAGTGCAATTCAATCCGGAGCACCCTCACTTTGAACATTTCAAATTCTTACATGATAAAGTTGATGGACGCGCAACATCTAAAGTGTCAATTCCAAGTCCGAATCAATTATTCCATCCAAATATTTTAAACGAAGCTATTTATCCGGATATTAAAGATTTTGCGCATGACGTTGCACAAGCCTATCATGAAAGTTTGCTTAAATTTTATGAATTAGGTGCACGTTACATCCAATTAGATGATGTTTATTGGGCAAACCTAACTTCGGGTACACAAAAAACGCGTGGTCGTGATCGTACAGAAAATGAAAAAGAAGCAGCACGTCATCTTGCATATCAAGTAGTTAATCAAGCAGTTCAAGATTTACCAGATGATTTATTAGTTACAACACATATCTGTCGTGGTAATTATCAATCTACTTGGGCCATTTCAGGAGGTTATGAACCTGTGGCACCGTATTTATTCAAAGAACAGTTAGGTGGATTTTTCTTAGAATACGATGATGAACGCTCTGGTGACTTCGAACCTTTGCGTTTCTTCCCTGAACATAGATCTGCCGCAGTATTAGGTTTATTCACTTCAAAAAATGGTGAATTAGAAGATAAAACTACAATTCTCAAACGTATTAAAGAGGCAGAGCAATATATACCTTTAGATCAAATATGTTTAAGCCCACAATGTGGCTTTGCTTCTACAGAAGAAGGCAATAAATTGACCGAAGAAGCACAATGGAGAAAATTATCTTATATTGTCGAAATTGCCAATGAAGTATTTGGAACAGCTAAATAATTTTTAACTGTTTTCATAATAAATTAGAGTCCGAGGCATTTATTTATGCCTCGGACTCTTACATTTAACAACATCATGGCTTATCTATTTATGAAACTAGGTCATCCTTTTACAAACACGTTGACGCTTGTTTGCCTAACACAGCCTAGTGGAAGAACTTAGACATACACTATCATCCAAATAATCATTGGCCAATGCTTCTTATATCTCAACTATTCTAAATTATAACAGAAATGATAATTATTCATTATGTTCAATAGCATTGCTAGGTAAAGCATAGCGTTCATTTATCGTTATTAATTCTGGATAATGTTTGTTTAACCATTCTGTACTTAATAATTCAAAATGTTCAAATTCAAAGCCTGGTTGACACATACAGCCAACCAAAGCGTAATCATTTTCACCTTCTACTGTAGATGCAAATATAGTACCTTTAGGAACTACATATTGTAACACGTCACCTGCTTCAATATTTTTACCTATGGTCACCTTTTCATATCGGCCATTCGGATAAATCATATGAACCGTGAGTGAATCACCATCGTGGTGATACCATATTTCATCAGCATCTATACGATGAAAATGTGAAATATTATGATACGTTAGCAAGAAATATATACTGGTATATGCCGCTCTATTCGTATCATTAACATTATGTCCCTTGATATGCTCTTTATAATAACCACCTTCTGGATGCGGTTTTAATTCTAACTGTGATATCCAACGTTGTACTGATTGTTCCATACTATTTCAAATCCACGTTATGGAATACATTTTGCACATCATCTAATTCTTCTAAAGCTTCTATTAAAATTTCAAAAGTTTCTTGATCTTCTGTAGATAGCTCAATATCAGTTTGAGGTAACATTTCAAACTCAGCTACTTTAAAAGAATCAACGCCTGTTTCACGTAATGCGTCTTGGACCTGAGCAAATTGATCTGGCTCAGCATAGACAATTGTTAATCCATTTTCATCTATAACATCTTTTACATCTATATCCTGTTCCATTAATGCTTCTAAAGTATCATCTGCTGATTTGTCCTCAATCCCAAAAACAGCTGTGTGTTCAAACATATACGCAACAGAACCAGACACACCCATGTTACCACCATTTTTCCCAAATGCTGCGCGAACATCTGATGCTGTTCTATTTACATTATCCGTCAGCGCGTCGACAATAATCATTGAACCATTAGGTCCAAAGCCCTCATATCTTAGTTCATCATAATTTTCTTCACCAGAACCTTTTGCTTTTTCAATTGCTTTTTCAATAATATGATTTGGCACTGAATATGTCTTCGCACGTTCTAGTGTCAAGCGTAGTGCTTGGTTTGATTCAGGATCTGGTTCACCTGACTTAGCAGCTACATAAATTTCTTTTCCAAATTTGGCATAAATTCTACTCGTATTTTTATCTTTTTGGGCCTTTTTTTCCTTAATATTATTCCATTTACGTCCCATACTTCCATCTCACTTTCTCGATAACTACATTAATTAACATGATATATTATACAATATTTTATCTTGAGAACATAGACGTAAGCCTATAATATACATTTCGCTATTGGTATTCACTACAAAAATACAGATACACATGTGAAATGATATGTATCTGTATCTTCATTAATATTCTGTTTTTACATAAAGGTTTTGTTTATAATGAATGATTATTTTACATATGCTTCAATATCATCAAGTAGTGTCTCATATTTATCAGCGTTGTCGTCATTCATAAATAAGTAGACTTTACGTTCATCTTCTGTTGAACGTATCTTACTTACTCTGTCTTGATCGATTAAGCGACGGATAGATGCAAGCACTTTAGTCCTACTCAACTCTAATTCCGTTGTTGCAATTTTTAAGAACGGCTGCATTAACATGTTTTGTTTACTACAATTATTTTGGATAAGCTCTAAGATCGCTACATCATTCATTGTTAACTTGTAGTTTGCTTCAACGTAATGCATTACACTTTTATATTTTTTATAAACACTTAAAAAATGCGCTTTTTTCTCTTCATTCATTGTTGTTACACCTCCAAATGCTAATCAGCAATACAATCTAATTATCCATAAAATGTAAATACTTGTCCTTATCATTTGTAATTATAGGTTTGTCAAAATTGCGAACAATAACAAATTAAATTTTGCAACGCTTGTTTATTTATATAATTAAAAAGCATATAAACAAATCTACTATTTATATATATCGATGATGTGAACTGTATTATAATCTAAATTTAATGTCAAAGTCTCTTCTTCAAAGTTATGTTCAAATACACTGAATTCAGGTTTATTATACGCCTCAATCTTCCTAATACATTCCTCCGACCAGCGGTAGTTATTGCGTAATTGGGTGGGAATGGCATATTTAATATTACCGTATACATTGCTTATTGTTTCATAAAAAATGACATAAGCACGACGCAAAGTAATATCTTTAAAATTAATATGAATTTGAATATTCTGTTCATCATCTACAGCATTTTCGCTTTCAACTACACGCCAGTCACCCACAAAAATCGTTATTTTGTGTGGGTGATTTACCACGGTATAATAATCATACGCTTTCATATTACAGTTACTTTTTTCCATTAATCTTTCATACATATTACCTAAAATGGATCGAAATCCATTTCTATCATACAAATATAATGTATGTTTCTTATCTGGTTGTTCGATTAAATCAATGCCTAAACCAAAGAAATTGGTTCGTGCCTTTTTAACCATGCCCATTAATAATGGTGGACTTTCAATTATCTCCATCTTATCGTCGTTTAATAATAGATTATTATGTACATTTAAGAGATAATATTTTCTTTCTTCTAACTTCATATCATTCATAATTTTCTTTATATTACTGAATTTAAATACTTCTTTAGTCAATAACGCTTCATGGTCTTCATTGAGATAAGGTGATGTCAGTTTATGATTATCAATAAAATAATAGTCAAAACCTATCCGTTTCAATTGCGGTTCCATTAATTTAAATGTTTCTGGATGATTAAATAAATGCGTCACATCAACACCAAATCTCACATTATTTCTATAACGCTGAATTTTAATGATATTACGATAGATTTCTTTAATCGACATAGTTGAAAGATTAAATATATAACTGACCGCATGCATTTTATCTTCTGACAATTCAGGATGCAATTGTAAAAATGATTTATACTGGCTATATATTTCATCAATATAAATATTCACTTTTTCACTTGATTTGATTTGAACGGCTAAATTCACTTGAGTGGTTAATACAAATTTTATAAAACCGCAATCCACATCTTTTGTAAAGGCAGCACGTATCGATTCAACATCCATCATGCAATAGATTAATACATTTTGTGTACCCTCAAATATATAGCTCATACTTTTATCTTCAAATAAATAGCGGAACTCTTCCAATGAATGAATTTGAATCACGATAGCATCATTCCTTGATTCAGCCATCTCTTTCATATTCAAACAAATATAATTGTTTTGAACATTGAGTTTCTTTAATTTTTTAGTTATCTTTTGTTGCATTTCTTCAATTAAATAGTTATCATCGTTTTTCAATGCAAAATCGAAAACTTTATCTGTCTTGGAAAGCTGTCGATATTCTTTTGGTGCGTATCCAAAATAATGTTTGAACTTTTTGCTATAACTAGCCGAACTACTAAAGCCATATGCATCTGATATTTCACAAATTGTACATTTTCCTTCTAATAAAGCACCTATAGAGGCTGATAATTTTAAAGTATCTACGTAAGTTTTAAAACTCATTCCCAATGTGTTATAAAACTGACTTGAGATATTTGATTGAGAAATAAATACCTTATTAGCAATGGCTTTTAATGTTAATCGTTTATGTAAATGTGTATTTACATAATCCAACATTTCACCTGTTATACCGTAAAATGAATAATCTGTTTGTTGTTTTAAATAATTAACATCTATCTTAGCTTCTGTTGCAATAATATCAACTATTTGAAACATATATGTTTCAAATAATTCATTGGTCAATGTTTGGCTTAAATGATGCTTTGCTAAATTTAACAAAGCATCTAATAATACACTAGATGACTGTATTAAATTAGAAGTGTATTGATATTCAAAAAATGAATACCCTTGTTCATGAAACCAGTCACTAGAAATATATAATACGAGTGACATTTCATTTTCCTTAATACGAAATATCTCCGAATTATTCACGATAAGCAAGTCATTTTCAACATTCACATCTGTAATAAAATGCTGAACTTCTATACAACCTTTTAGAGGGAATAATAATAATAATCCATCTGTCACACGCTTAGTAGGATACTTGTCCTTAGTAATAATATTTAAGCACTGCGCTTTCATAATTTAACCTCTTTCGAATATTGTCTCATACGCTATGCATTAAACTTTCACGCCACTATTACAATTATTTTAATCACGTCATACCCGAATATTTTAATTAACATGTTTTAGTCTTTAGATAATTTTGAATAAAATAATTAAATTTGTCAACATGTTTTTTTATTAATCAAACTTAATTTTAAAATACAGCTATTGTATTATTTAAATTTTAAATAGTACATCAAATTTAAAATTACACTATATTAAAGAAACACCCTAACAAATTACTTATAGAAAGTAAATTGTTAGGGTGTTTTTACATGATTATAAATGGTAATTATTTTCTCATTCTACTAGCAAGTCTTAATACATATTTTATAATATGCAATAAATTGATAAATAGGTTGAAACCCATTTCTCTCGGAGAGAACTGACCTCGTTTCATACGATTAAAATCATACAAAGTATATAGTAGAAACAGTAATAATCCTACGACAGTTATGATTGTATGAAAAATCGGGTTATGAATGAACATACCAATTAAACTTGCAACAATTAATGCAATAAGTGTAACGAATAGATATTTCCCCATACTTGCAGCATTTCCAATAAGGAAGAATCCTATTAATCCAAATACTATGAAAGCTGAGATGGCTAATAAGATATTCTTGTAAAATACCTCCGGGCCTAAATTTTGTAAATAAGCCGTGAATGTTGCATAGGATAACAACCCTAGTATGATAGCGTAAATATGAGAAATCACTATTCCGTATTTACGCGCTCTATTAAATATCAACGTAATTAACACTAAACCGAGTAATACCAATGATAGTGGTTGTCTCCATGACATTGGCAAATATTGTCCGAAATAGCAACCAATTCCAAATATAATCCAATAGTATACAAAAAAGAGCCATACTTTTCCATAGGCATGTGATTTTGATTGATCTTTAGCCTTATTTTGCTTGTTGTTAATATGTTGTGCTGATTCAGCCAACTTAATCACTCCTCTATTTCAAAAACTTCTATCTATTAAATAATAATCATATGCGTTTAATCATAACATTAAACGTCTATACAAAAGGTATATATATTTCAAAATTCGTACAAAAATAATATGTATTACTTAAGTGTTCACGTTTTTAAAAGGTACCAAACATTAAATATACTTTCAAAAATTTTGGACACACTCTTTGTTTGTTCTTCGATAATATTACAGTTGCAATAAATATCACTATTTTTGAAAAAAGATAGTTTCGGTTAAAGTGCATTGCAAAAGTGTTCTTTTCACATTTTGCTTGCCCTTACGAAATTTTAATAATATTACATCTTTATAACAATGCACACAAAGCAAATGATTTTTGTTAGTATAGTACGTGAATTCAGATTAAAAACACTAACGAATATATTTAATACATATTTACGGGTTTAGATATATAGGAATTGAAGGAGGAGTTCTTTTGAAAAAGTTAGCATTTGCAGTTACAGCAGCTTCAGGCGCGGCAGCATTTATCGCCAACCATGAAGCCGATGCGTCAACACAACACACAGTAAAATCTGGTGAGTCACTTTGGTCAATTTCACAACAATACGGTGTTTCAGTAGACGAAATCAAACAAAATAACAATATCAATAACAATATGGTATTCCCGGGACAAGTTATTGAAATTGGAGGAAGTGGTTCTCAAGAAAGTGGTTCTACTTCAAATAACACTTCAAGTGGATCATCACATACAGTCAAATCTGGTGAATCTTTAAACATCATCGCAAATCAATACGGTGTGTCAGTTGATGAGATTATAGCAGCTAATAATTTAAACGGATATTTAATCCATCCAAATCAAACATTAACAATTCCAGGTGCTACTGGTACAGGTGGTTCTGGTGGAACATCTACAGAAACACCAAACACAAATACAGGTGGGTCTACAGCAAGTGATGCTAACCTGTATGACTGGGGACAATGTACTTGGCACGTATTTAACCGCAGAGCTGAAACTGGTCAACCAATCAGTACTTACTGGTGGAACGCTGATCACTGGGCTGATAATGCAGCTGCTGATGGTTACACAGTAAATAATGCACCAACAGCAGGTTCAATTATGCAAAACTTCGAAGGACCTGTTGGACATGTTGCTTATGTTGAAAGAGTAAACCCAGATGGTAGTATTTTAATTTCAGAAATGAACTATAATACACCACCAGGTACTGTAGATTATCGTACAATTCCAGCTTCACAAGCTTCAAGCTATAACTATATTCATTAATTATCTATTTAAAAAGACTAGAATCCAGCGTATATGGATTCTAGTCTTTTTTAGTGGTAGCTTTTTTCAAAAACTATCCCATTAATCATGCCACCCTTCTCTGATTACAAGATTTTCTTACCATATTATTAAAGCAACAAGCCAATAATTAATCTTCTATCAACTGTGCTTATCAGCGCTTTCTTATATTAATTAATTGATGCCTTCCATACGTCGCTCTTTCAATAGTATCCTTAAAAAACGAACACAACTCTTAGATACAATAAATACATGTTAAATAATATCTCAAGGTGAACAATTTCATTTGAAGAAGATACCTTAAATCGCATTGGTAAACTACATAAAATTCGATTGGTAGTGATTAATGCTAACTCCCATGCCAAAAGCATCAGTTAAAGTCTATTAACCAAGGCATTATCTTGCAAAATTGTCCACAAAAAAACTGCCAACAAAGTTGAAAACTTTGTCGACAGTCAATGCGATTTTAATAAACTATCTACTATAAGAAAATATTTATAATGTAGTAAATAATTGCTGCAACAATTGCAGAAATGGGTAACGTAATCACCCATGTAATAATCATACGTTGTGCTGTGTTCCATTTAACACCTTTTATGCGGTTTGATGAACCTACACCTAATATAGATGAAGATACAACATGTGTTGTTGATAATGGGAAATGTAATGATGACGCAACAAATATGGTTAATGCAGAAGATAAATCTGCAGCCGCACCATTAGCTGGACGTATTTTCATAATGTTACCGCCAACTGTTTTGATAATTTTCCAACCACCAACAGCTGTACCTAATCCCATTGCTGTAGCACAGGCTACTTTAACCCATAATTGTGGCTCAACACTCGTCCCTGTTTGTAGATTAGCTACGATAAGTGCCAATGTGATAATCCCCATTGATTTTTGCGCATCGTTGGTTCCATGTGAAAATGATTGTAACGATGCAGTGAAAATTTGGAAAAATCTAAAGTTACGATTAGATTTTGTAAGGTTTGCATTTTTAAATACAACTTTTACTATTGAATACATAATAAAACCAACACAAAATGCAATAATCGGAGATACAAGTAAAACAATGATAATTTTTGTAAAGCCTTCATAATGTAACACTGCAAATGAACCTTGTGATGCAATTGCAGCCCCAGCGATTGAACCAATCAATGCATGAGAAGACGAACTTGGTATACCATAATACCATGTAATTAAGTTCCATAAAATAGCAGCAATAATTGCTGCTAATACGACAACAAGCCCATTTTCTAATTTAAATGGATCTACAATATCTTTAGTAATTGTTCCTGCAACCCCAGTAAAAGTTAAAGCGCCAATAAAATTCATCACTGATGCTAAAAGTATCGCAGTTCTAGGAGTTAAGGCGCGAGTTGAAACAGCAGTAGCAACAGCGTTGGCTGTATCATGGAAACCATTGATAAAGTCAAATACAAGTGAAAAAATAACGATAGCTACTGTGATGATCAAAATATATTCCATAAGTTAGGACTCCTTAGCTATTTTTCATGATTATTGTTTCAAAGTTATTTGCTACAGCTTGACATTTATCTGCAATTTCTTCCATGCTTTCGTATATTTCTTTTATCTTAATCAGTGTAATCGGGTCTGTTTCACTATTAAATATGTGTTTAATTGATTGACGTAAAATACCGTCACAGTTAGTTTCAAATTCTTTTATATTAATAGAATGGATACGCATATGTGATAATTTCTTCTCTACAAGTAAACCAACAGCTAGTTTCATTTCTGCAATAGCTTTTTGGATATTATCCACAAATTCAGCCATATATTCGTCAGTATACTCAATAGAATACATTTCGAACATGCCTGATGTTTCTTCAATTGCATCTAAAACATCATCGATAGCATTACATAAAGAGAGGATATCCTCACGTTCGATTGGTGTAATAAAAGTTTGGTTCAAGTCTGAAATCACTTGATGCATTAACTCGTCTCCATGTGATTCATAGGTTTTAATATTGTCTGAGTATGCTTTAAGATCTAAATGTGTATTAAAATCCATCTTCCCAAACTCAATTGCTGCTCTATCTAAGTTGAACACCATTTCTTCAAGTTGCACCATGAACTTATCTTTTTTCTTGTTAAACATTCAAAAAATCCTCCATTTACAGCGATTGTCCCCAATCACCTTCAATAAATTTAAAAAAATTTAAAATCCTTTAAGACAAATTAAGATTGGCAAGATTTACAATTTGCTCATTATTTTGTTGTCACTACAATGTTTGTTAATTATATGTAAATGAGCGTTTGCTTATATTAGTTTAAAAAATCTCACAAATGTTGATTTATCCTTATTTGAAAATAGCATAAAATTTACAATCCTACAATTGTATTTACAAATTCTTAACATTTCATTTTCGTAATATTAATGATTATACTTATATACGCGATGTTTTTAAAATGTATTTCTATAAAATACCTTCAGTAACTGCGTGTCACAAAACTGCTTACTCATTATATTAAATTCAAATAAACTTACATTAGATATGATTGCACATTTACTTTTAGTATTCAACAATTACTTTTATACATAACCAATATCCACTATAGCTTGTTCACTGACGATACTTCCCTCTTACAGTATTTCTATTAAAAAGAAAACTGCCGATAAATCAAAATTTGTTGGCAGTTTTACATAATATAATACTGTAAATGTTTATATATTTTCTGATAGTTTTGAAACAATTTCATTCTGATTTGGAAAAATAAATTTAACTGCTGTACCTTCTTCTACTTCAGAAGTAATTTGCACACTTATACTCAGTTTATCTTTAACATGATTCACTAGATATAAACCAAGTCCCGAAGAGCTTGTACGATTTCGATCAGTAGTAGATGTAAATCCTTTTTCAAAAATTCTAGGCAAATCCTTTTTGCTGATTCCTTTACCTTCGTCTACTATTTCAAGTACAACTTGTCCTGCTTCTTTAAAAGCACGTATATGTATTGTACTTTCTTCGCTATATTTGACTCCATTAGATAACACTTGTCTAATCATCATCCTACACCATTTCGTATCTGTATACACATTGAATTCATCTTCAAAATCCAAATCAAACCCTATACCTTTTGATTGACTAATGTACCTTGTTATTTGTATTTCTTCTATTACAAGTCGTTTTAATGCCACATGCTCAAAATACATATCTTTATTTTGTGACTCAAGTCGAGTCAAAAACAACTGCCTGTCTAACATATCATTGATGCGCGTCCATTCATAGAGTAAAGCACGCTTTCTAGAGACATCTTGTTCCTTCTCAATTAACAGCTTCATGGCTGTGACAGGTGTCTTAATATCATGGACAAAATCAGTTAATGCTGCTTCTGTAGATTGTATTTGTTGTTTTTGATGCGTGACCAATGCTTTTTGAGTTGTAATCTGTCCATATAAATAATTAACCATTTCTTGTTGAAAAGGTGTATCTGCTAATGCTTTATGTTTTAATGCTTCTGGTTCTATATTTTCATCAAGATGCTTAAAAAACTTTACTTCTTTTAAGTAAGTAAACAATAAGAACAATACAGATATGCCAATATTTAAAATAATAATATAAAAAATGCTATATACACTTATATCATAGTCTAAATAAGCGATGCCTAAGAAAATAAAATGTAAAAATAAGAGCCATAATATCCAGTATATTCGTGAATGTAAAAAGAGAATAATCCATTTTAAATTAGCCATGTGCCATATATCCTTTGCCAATTTTTGTTTCAATGGCATCATTCATATCTAATTCTGCTAATTTTTTTCTTAATCTATTTACATTGACGGTTAACGTGTTATCACTTACAAATGCTTCATCATCCCACAAAGCGGTAATCAATGTATCTCTCGTCACAATTTGATCTTGCTTTTTTACAAGCATTTCTAATATAATCATCTCTGTCTTCGATAAATATATTTGGTGATCATCCTTGCTTATACTATCTTTAGATAAATCTAATACCACATCTTGCCACGACAGCACACGCTTTTCATCTAAGCTAAACTGATAGACACGTCTATAAATTGCTTGAAGTTTTGCTATTAATACATTTGTGTTGAATGGTTTTTGTACATAATCATCAGCGCCAAGTTCCATACTCATCACCTGATCCATTGGGTTATCTCTAGAAGATAAGAATAAGATAGGCGTATTAGAAACTTCTCTGATTTTCCTTGTCCAATAAAACCCATCAAATTTTGGTAATTTGACATCCATAATAACGATTGCAGGATTTACTGACTCGAATTTTGCCATTACATCATTAAAATCTTCAATACCATTAACAGTGAAATCCCATTGTTCCAATTCTTCGCTTAATTCTTTAAATAATGTCATATCATCTTCTACTAATAGTATGTCCATATAATCACCTTTTATTTAGTATATTTTATATCTTCACCTGACTGTATACGTCCATTAAAATGCTTAATTCGACAATCGATTTCAAATCCTCTCAACATTAATCCTTGAAACGGTGACTGGAATAAATAATACACCGGCCAAACTAACTTAGGGATATAATCGAATAGATGCACTAATACAGTTTGCGTACCTTTCAGCTTACGAAACTCTAATTTGCCCTGTTTTAGCACGTTAGGTTTTACGATTGAACCACCCACTAAGTGTAGCACAATCATATCCGATTCGACTTGGGTTTTATGTAATACCAATATCGGGTTCTGTTTATCTTTAACATAAACCACATAATTATCCTTGTCTTTATATGTATGAAGCAATGTACCTTTTGTTTCATTTAACCAATTAAAATAGTATTCAACCATTTGTTCTAATGTCCAATTCATCGGCAATTGAATACTCAAAGCACTGCGGACGTCATCATATTTAGATACTTGAAGTTCCACAGCAACATGTGGACGTGACACAATGCCTTCTGTCTGTTCAACCGGCACGCCATAGGCTGATAGTCTTGAAATTGTTTCATAATCAAATCGACTACCACTGATATAAATGATTTTACCAATACCATTAGCAGCAGCTGCTCTACCAAAGTTATCTGCAGCAATTAAATTTAAGTCTCTTGCAGTTGCCTGTGTTAATTTAGCCGAATGTTTCGTTGGATCTAAATAATAAATCGCTATATCCATCCCCGACATTGCATTTAACACATCAGTATAATTATAAATATCTTTTTTTAACCATATAACGTCTTGAAAATCCTTTTCTTTAGGATATTTAGATAACGTATATAGCTCACCTTCATCTTTTATAGAATGAATCAAATTCTTTCCAATATAGCCTGTTACACCAGCAAGTAAAATATTGGGCTTCATAAGCATACTTCCTTTACATTAGTTTGACTCTATTTAAATATTCCCTAGTAATATCATGCTAATGATGTTAAGTTATACTATAACTGAGTATTAACAAAAGATATATAAGGAGTGTACATACATGGTTCATCAAATACGTGAAATTGGCATCAATGATATAGATCCATTTGTTAAATTATTAACGACAATTTATGATGAATCTGATTACTTAATATATAATCCCGGTGAATATGCGCCGTCGAATAATGATGCGATTGCAAATTTAGAACATTATATAACTTCACCTTCGAATGCCATTTATATTGCTGAAAATAACGACGAACTTGTGGGATTTGCTATTGTTACGACAGAAAATTTTGAACGAACACGCCATGAAGCGATATTTTCTATGGGTGTCATTAGACATTATAGAGAAAGAGGCCTAGGGCAATCATTAATTAACTCTGTTGAAGCATGGTGTTTAAATCATCATATTCGTCGTATCGAAGCTTCAGTCGTTCCTGAAAACGAAACTGCAGTAGACTTATTTAAAACTGCAGGATATCAAATTGAAGGTGAGCTACGTGACAAATTGTTTATAGATGGTAGATACTTCAATAAATATGTCATGGCGAAGTTATTACTTTAATTTACCTATCTACCAGTCATCTAAACGTCATTAGCAACTAACATTATTGTAAATGAAAAAAAGAGTGTATAACAGTAATATAATTTCCCAAACTAATATGCATCATTATAATCTTGCAAATCAGTTTGAAGTACAATAAACAGGCTTGCTTTCTGTCAGTATAACAAATAAGGTCGAGACATTTCAGTTTATGTCTCGACCTTATTTTATTATATGCATCATAAATGACTAGCAATATCATGTGTCGACTTGGTACACTTACACTTGATATTTGTATCATGTTATCTCTCTTCCAATTCTATTTGTCAGAGAAACTATGATATTCTATTATGAAATTGCTTTCTATGAGACTCTATCTTAAATCCAACTTTTATTAATACGGATTTAAGTCTACACCATTTGGATTTTCTGTTCCTTCATCTATTTCTGTTTCAACACCAGAAGAACTCGTGTTTCTACTTAAGAAACTTTGAACTTTTTTCATATTTTGTTTCGATTCCGGTAAATCTAAATGGAATTGATATTGATGTCTTAAATGATGTGTGCCATCATAAAACAATTTATCTGTTGGTACATCCATAGATTTCAGTTTTTTATAAAACTCAATATTTTGACTATAAAATGGATCTGCATCACCAACTGATAAAAATGTTGGTGGATAATCTTTTGTTACTTGATTAATCGTAGACATCTCACTGATATATTTAAACTGTTTCTCCCAATCTCTCTCTCCAGTATAACTTTCCATAAAAAGTTGGATTCTTGGAAATTCAGTTGCTTTTACTGTCTTCATGTCGTAAAAGCCGCCAAAAAAGATTGCTGCTTTTATTTTATCTGCTTTAAATTGCTGTTTAAATCCCATATCATCTCTAAGTGATTGATTTGTTTGAATGGCTGTATATTGACTAGACATCTGGGCACCAGCTGAATCGCCACCAAAGATAACTTGGTCAAAATCCATAGGTAATTCGTGCTTATTTTTCTTAATAAATTGGACGGCTTGATCAATCTGATGTAGTTGGGTCGGATACTTATTGTCAGGTGCAAGTGCATAGTTAATATTCACAACAATATAACCTTGCTCAGCAATTTTTGATAATAATGGATTTTTATATTGTTTATCACCAGCTATAAAACCACCACCATGCATCCAAAAAACAACCGGCAATTTATTATCTTTATCCAAATCTGTAGGTGTAAGAATATCTAGTCTACTGTTTGGTAAGCCCGTGCTATAAGTGATATTAGTAAATGCATTAACATTTCTATTATTAATTTGTACTTTTTCTTTTAGTTCACTTGCGTGTTGACGATCATACTGCTGCTTTAATAACAATGCTGTAACCAATGCGATTACAACAAATACGAACACAGCAATCAGCGTCCACTTATAATTTTTCTTCATGCATGACCTTCCCTTTCGGAAGCATTGTACCATAATTCATACATACACTGTAGTATGAATTGACTAAGAAATATAAATAAAACCCAGCTCACATACATAAGCTGGGTTTACTTTTGTTAAATCTATTTTTATGCGATATATTTTTCATTCTGACGTTTTCTAATGTAGTATTTCACAAGTACACCAATGACAACGATAAGACCTACATAACCCATAACTGGGTATAGGAAGTTAATTAGTCCTGAGAAACCTACAAAGCTTAATCCAAATGCCACAATCACCATCACAATAATAAAAATATGATATTTTTTACTGTATGGTTCTGTAAATCTTGCAGCAAAAGAGTACATTAAGCCTAGAATAGTATTGTACATTACCGCTAACATAATGATAGATAATACTAAACCAATCCAAGGATGGATATCATTAGCTAACGTTAACATTGGAATGGAAGCGTCTTTTATTTTTGGAAATTCTGACTGTAATGCAAAGTTAATTAGTGCTAATAGTATCGTATAGACGATACCACCAAATAACGCACCAGCACCAGAAACTTTACGCTTAGATGCATCGCCACCGATAGCAACAATTGTACTGAAACCTACCGCAAAGGCCAAACCACCATAGTTAATACCGAATATAATACCTTTCCAAGCACTCGCTTCTGGTACCGAGTCATTTACTTCGCCAAACGAAATACTTCCATTAAACAGGTAATATGCAGCAATAATAACAACTAATATAATTAAGAATGGTGTTACGACGCCTAAAGCACGTACAATTTTATTAAAGTCCATTAACAATGTTATGTAGATTGCTACAACCATTATTAATGCACCTAACCAAGTAGGTACGCCAAAACTTTCTTCAAACGTTGATCCTGCACCTGCAATCATAGTGACTGAAATACCAAATAAGAAAAATACCAATAGGTAGTCTACGATTTTACTGAACTTGTCTCCAAAAAGATAATCTAAAGTAGATTCATGATTTTGTGCATCAAATGCAGTACCAATCTTAGCTACTTGTCTACCTATAAATCCTAAAATTAGACCTGAAAGTATCACACCAATATATGACCATAGGCCATAAGGTGAGAAGAATTGCATGACTTCCTGTCCTGTTGAAAAGCCGGCACCTACGACGATACCAACATAAGCGAATCCAATTTTTACCGCTTCTTTATTCAACCCCATGTAATTTTAACCTCCTCATAGTTAACACATTGAGTTATTATAACTTACTGAATAATTTTTGCAACAGTACAACATAAAATTTTACACTACACATTATTTTTAACACAAATCTATAATCACCCTAATATTATTAAACATTCAATTAATGTATTAAATATACTTTTCACATAAAATAATTACTGATTTAATCGATATATCTACGGAAATTCTGTAATTTTATACAATTATCGTTGTTGTTAAATATCTTAGCTTTTTTTACAATTTTTTCCTACTACGTCTATACATATCCGATATATTAATAAAAAAATCCAAGTCAGCTACACTAAAATAAATGTACTCAACTCGGATTTTTAAATCAATTGTTTACTTTGTCAAAATCTAATATTTATAATTCCTTACCAAAGTTAACTACTTTACTAATGGGCATTTTTAAAACGATTTAACTCGTTAAAATCAACAACTACATCGTCCATACGTTTAGCAGTTTCTTTCAGGACATTACGCGCAACACTATTAGAAGGATCTAATTTAAGTATTTGGCGTGAAACGTCGAATGCTTTTTTATCAGAAATGACTGGTTCAGGAACTGCATGTAACAATAACATTTGTAACAAACTTTTAACTTCTTTGCCCTCAGTAATTTTTATGGAAGACGCTGCATGATAAAACGCAGAATCCAAAGCACCATTGATTTCACTTAATGGATAGACTAATAATAGGAAAGCTAAGTCATGCATTTCTGCCGTTTCTTCTTCTTTCATCATATCTAAAATACATGTATAAAACATGATATTCTCCACTTCATGGGCACTTGATATATACGCTTCTTCAAATTCCATAAAATCTGTCTGGGACATCAAACGTTTGACTGACTCAAATTCGCCGTTTAAGACATGCTTTTGGATTAAATCTTTCATGGCAATGTCCTCCTAGGTATCCAGATTTCTATAACAGTTAGCTTTTATTTTACCATAATCTACCTATATAATCATTTAAAAAAGAATTTTTTTGTCAAATTAGTTGTTATGTTCAGATTTCTCTTATATTTTGTGATTTATTGAAATAACGCTTATTATTTAGCCGAACGTTTGAGTCAATTCTGCTATTGCGTCATCCATTGATCCGCCTACTGAGCATTTGACAGCTGCAGTAAAACTACCCTCAACAATAGGGGCGTCTACTTTCTCCACACGATAATCTCCTTCATACATTTCAATCGCTAACTCTAAATTCATTTCTGCCGACCCAATATCATAAAAGCATAACGCATCGTCATCCAATTGATTAATTAAATCTTGAATTTGATCATATGATGTGCCGATATCATCACCTACACCGCCTTGTGCAAAAACTGGCACTTCTGCCGCCATTTGACTCAATAATGCTTTTGTTCCTGTGGCAATTTCTTTACTGTGACTGATGATTACAATACTTGTCATTAAAATTCATCTCCAATCAACGCATTCAAAATATATACACTACTCTGTGCCCCCGGATCAACATGTCCTTTGGAATCTTCCTTAAAATATGACGCGCGTCCTTTAGTAGCCTCTATATCTTTTGTTAAATCTGCATACGACTGTAATACTTCAAATGTTAATGCTTCATCTTGTTGCGCAGCTGTATTTGCACGTTCAATAACGTCATACATCGTTTTTTCATTTAATTCTACTTTACCTCTTTGTGCAATCGCTTCTGAAAATGAGTTTAACATTACTTTTAAATTATCTTTATCAATTTCGTCATTTACAACTTGTGACATTTTCACAAAACTAAAACCATACAAAGGTCCTGATGCCCCACCGATATTTGACATTAAAGTCATACCTGTGGATTTTAATAAACTTTGCATCGAACGATCATCTATATTATCAGGCAATGCCTTAAAGCCCCTTACCATATTAACACCATGATCGCCGTCACCAATCGCTCTATCTAAATCTGTCAG
This sequence comes from Staphylococcus edaphicus, assembly GCF_002614725.1. GTDB lineage: Bacteria > Bacillota > Bacilli > Staphylococcales > Staphylococcaceae > Staphylococcus > Staphylococcus edaphicus. The sequence goes on from NZ_MRZN01000003.1 coordinate 94,326, forward strand.
TAGGTCTTCTTTTTCTTCAAAGACATCTACTAAATTTAATAAACGTGTTTTAAGTTCTGATACATTCATATTTTCCACTCCTTCATTTCTTATGCGTCCTATTTTAATTAAAATATTTACTAGCAGTTGGCGCATTAAGCGCATTTAACACCGCTTCAGAGTTAGGTATAAGCGTTATTGAAAACCCTTGCATATCTAAAGCAGTCATATAATCACCTACTAACCAATGCTCTACTGATTTATGTTGCGCTTTCAAATTTTCAGAAACATATTTTGCTACAATATGAAGTTCTGAAAGCGGCGTTGCACCCATACCATTGACCATAACAATTAAATCATCTGATTTTATTTCTTGGAGTAACACACCTAATAAACGCCCCACAATATTATCTATTGGTTCTATTGTCTCTCTTGATAGGCCTTTTTCACCATGTATCCCTACACCTATTTCCATTTCATCATCTTCAATGTCAAATCCAAATTTTCCAGTCGTTGGTACCATAGGTGCTGTGATTGCCATACCAATCGTTTTTAAATTTGGTAAGAAGGTTTCTATTTTATCTTTAATTTCTGACAATGATGCCCCATTTTCTGCAAGGTACCCCGCATACTTATGTACAAGGACCGTCCCTGCTACACCTCTACGCTTCTCTTCATCACTGACTGCTATATCATCTTTTACGACAACGGTTTCTACCAAAATGTCTTCCATTTCAGCCATTTCTTGCGCCATTTCAAAATTCATGACATCGCCTGCATAATTTTTAACTACCAGTAATACACCATCACCATTGTCTACTGCTTTGATAGCACTAAGTATCTTATCCGGCGTAGGTGATGTGAATACTTCACCACAAACTGCAGCATCTAGCATACCTTGCGCAACATATCCTGCATGTGCTGGCTCATGACCACTACCACCACCGGATACAATGGCAACGCCCTGTTTTTTTCTAGATTTTCTAACAACGATTGAATCTGAAACAACCTCAATTTGCTCATTAGTGATTGAAAGCCCATCTAACATATCATTCAAAAAATGTGTTTTTTCTTTAATTAATTTTTTCATTACGATGACCTCCTAATTTAACTACTCATCATTAGTATACCCCACCCACAAATGTAAACGCTAACATCTGACTGTTGATTTTATTAATTTTACATCATTGTTTTAAGTAATTAAAAAAACGAATACTTGCTAGCATAAATACAAGTATTCGTTTCAATATTTAATTGATTAAACTGATTTTGTTTTGTACATGAGATATAAGAAATAAGGTGCTCCGATAATTGCAACGACAATTCCTGCTGGAATACCAGATGGCTGTAAAATCACTTGTCCTAACGTATCTGCCAAGACAAGTAAAAACGCACCAATTAATATAGAAATTGGTAAAAACAATTGATGTCTTGGTCCGAAAATAGACTTAGCAATATGCGGCCCTAATAACCCAATAAAACCAATTGCTCCTGCTACTGATACTGCTGCGGATGAAAGTAATACTGCAACAAGTAACAGCATAATGCGTTCTCTTCCAATCTTCACACCAACGCCTTGTGCAATATGTTGATGTGTGTTTAATAGATTCAAAACATTGGCTTTAAATAATAAATAAGGTATGAGTACAATGACCCAAGGCAAGAATGCAATGACAAATGCCCATTCATCTCCCCATATATTACCTGCTAGCCATGAAGCAATAAACTCTGATTGGTCTTCATCGAACGTAGACATTAACGTTAATGAACCACCACTGAGCGCAGATGCCATCCCGACACCAACGAGCACCATACTTGCTGGCGTAATACCTTCACCTTTATTGTAACTAAATGAAAAAATAATTAACGCAGTCAATACGCCACCAATCATACTAATAATTGGTAGTACATAAACAAAGTTTGCTGCATCTACTTGTCCTACAACTATGAATAATGCAATAACGAAACCACTACCTGCATTTATTCCGAGTATCCCTGGTTCAGCCAAAGGATTTTTAGTTACACTTTGTATGATGGCACCACTCATCGCTAAAGCCGCACCTGCCAAGATAGTAATAATCATACGAGGCAATCTGAACTCCATTAATATTAAAGTATCTGTGTATTCACCTTGACCTAATAAGGTCTTGAAGAATGCACCAACGGACATCTTATATTCTCCCGAAGTCATACTCCAAGCACATGCCAACAACACTAATATGATGAGAATTGTCATCGTAACCCACTGTTTATATCTGAGTCTTGGATCTATCATGAGAAGCGCCCCCCTCTTTTAACTAAATATAAGAAGTAAGGTACACCAATAAAGGAAATGATTGCTCCTACAGGGGCTTCTCCCAACATACGTGCAACGGTATCTGCAACTAGTAGTAACAAGCCACCAACAACTGCAGTAAGCGGTATCACACGCGCATAATCCGTGCCCACTAAATACCTCACTATATGGGGCACCATCAAACCAACAAATGCGATTTGACCAACCATAGCTACCGCTATACCTGCCATAATCATGGATAAAATTAACGTAATGGCACGTGTAAATGCTACATTTTGTCCGAGTCCTTTAGCAAGCGTTTCTCCTAAATTTAATATAGTTAATTGTTTACTCATTGAAACAAGTATTACAAGTGCAATTAAAATAAATGGCGCTGCCCACATCAACTGATTCCAAGTCGTTCCTGAAACGCCACCAGCGCTCCAAAATGTTAAGCTCTGGTTTAATCTAAAGAGTAATGCAACACCCTGACTTAAAGCAGTCAACAGTGCACTGACAGCTGCACCAGCTAATATAATACGCATAGGATTAAATCCATCACTTCTAGATCTCCCAATCATGAGTACTATAAAGCCACCCATTAATGCGCCTATAAAGCCTGCAAACATCATAACGATAAATGGTGCTGATGGATAGAATGCAAAAGTAAGTGCAAGCATAAATGACGCACCCGAATTTAGACCAATTAAACTTGGATCAGCTAAACCATTTTTAGTAACACCTTGAATAACTGCACCAGCAGTTCCGAGTGCCACACCGACCAAAATGGCACCTATATCTCTAGGTATTCGTATTTCACTGATAATATTATGTTGTTGGTTTTTAGGATTATAGTTAAATATTGCTTCAAAAATAGTTGATAAATGAATCTTGGCGTCACCAAATAATATTGAAACAACTAAAGCAACCATTAATAGTAGTGCCGCTATAATCAATGTTGCGGTAAAATTCAACTTTCCTTTTTTCTTTGTAGTCATAATTTACCCCTAGACTTCCGAATAACTTTTTCTGCATAAATCATATGTCACGAGCATCGGTTTACCAGTTCTTGGATCAGTACTAATCTCTACGTCTATATTAAATACTTTTTCTAAAATTTCTTTTGTTAATACTTTTTCAGTATCACCAGTCGCAACAATATCCCCTTGCTTCATTGTAATTAAATGATCTGAAAAACGAACAGCTTGGTTTATATCATGTAAGACCATGATAATCGTACACCCCTGTTCTTTATTTAATTGCGTAATTAATTCCAAGATTTCTAATTGGTGAGAAATATCCAAATAAGTCGTCGGTTCATCTAAGAAAATAATATCTGTACGCTGTGCTAACGCCATTGCAATCCAAACACGTTGACGTTGGCCACCACTTAAGTCATTAATCGAACGTAATTTAAAATCATAAGTTCCTGTGACACGCATCGCCCAATCAATTTCTTTTTTATCTTCTGCAGACAAACGACCAAATCCTTTTTGATGCGGAAAACGTCCATATGAAACTAATTCACCCACGGTCAATCCATCCGCAACTTCTGGCGATTGTGGTAAAATCGCTATTTTTTTTGCGATTTCTTTTGTAGACTGTGCATGTATATTTTCATCATCTAGCTTTATCTCTCCATTTTTGATTGGTAACAATCTTGATAGCGCTTTAAGTAATGTTGATTTCCCACAACCATTCGGCCCTATAATAGATGTTATTTTTCCATCAGGTATGTGTACATCTAAATTATCTACGATGACATTATCACCATAACCTATAGTGACCTGTTCTCCTTTCAAGCGACTCATAACTACCCTTCTTTCTATAACAATAGGCAAAATCACCTATTTATTCCCATATATTTTATAACTTTTGTTTGCTTATTTTCTATATAAATGATAATCATTATCACAGATGATATTATATCATTTTTCAATTCTATTGACTATTAATTATTTTTATAGTGTTGTAATAGGTTAACGTCTGTTTCGGTTTATATCCCATTCATTTTTAATTATGTATAAGTGTCTCACTTACCAATAAACAATTACGTATAGAAATAGCCCCCAATCATGAAATATGTCATGAATTGAGGGCTCAAAAAAATTAATTCGCTTTTAATGTTCGTCGATTAAAAAACCATTACCATAAACATCACGTACATCGTGTATGACTAAAAAAGCTTCGTTATCTATTTTTTTAATCAAACGTTTCGCACGTGTTACCTGTGTCTTAGTTATAACGACATATAGGATATCTTTTTCTTGTTTAGAAAAATAACCGCGTCCATTTAAAATAGTAAGTCCACGTCCAACTTGTTCATCGATCACCTTAGCAATCTCATCAGGTTTACTTGAAATAATTGTCATTGCTTTCTTCGTATTCAAACCTTCTATAACGTAATCCATCACTTTAGTTCCAATATATAAAGAAATAACTGTGACAAGTGCACTTGAGATTGGAATAACTGTTAGCGAAATCGCCACAACAATTAAATCAAAAAACAGTAATGCATAAGGTGTACTTACATCTAAATACTTATTGGCTATACGCGCTAAAATCGTTGTCCCAGCGGTTGTTCCTCCAGCCAGAACAATAACTCCTATACCGAGACCAACACATGTACCACCAAATACTGCATTGACGAGAATATTTCCAGTTTCAATCTTCCAACTTACTGTTAATTCTAAAAATATTGAAATGAGTATTGTTGCTACTATTGTTAAATACATACTTCTTTTACTTAAAAATTTATAGCCTATAGCGATAAGTACCGCATTAAATACGAAGTTGGTTACACCTGGAGAAATGTGAAAGGCATAGTAAAGAACGATAGCTATACCAGTTACGCCTCCTTCACCTAAGTCAGCAGATATAATAAATGTATTTACGCCTGCCGAAAATATAAACGATCCCACAACGACTAATATTAAATCACGTACTGTTTTATTCACCCACACGACCCCCTTGAATTTACTTCAATCAATTGAATGTTAGCAAATAATCATAAATACCACAACATCTATATTGCGCCAACAGGGGAAAACATCACTCTAAAACATTATAAAACTGCGGTTGTTTTATAATGCAATCATCTAAAGTTTAAAAATTCTGAAATTTCTGTTTACTTTTACATTTCTGTTTGCTATAATACAATTTATCTTCTTATTGATAGCCAATAAGAAGCCATCTCCTTTGTGTTGTTTATAGTAACAAACAAAACAATTTTTGCTCGAGTATATATTTAGTACCTAGTCCTTACTAATTATGTACAATTAATTCATTTCCCGTAAAAACCAAGTAATGACGAATGTGTCTCCTCACTTCAATTACTTGGTTTTTTTGTCATTTTATTGATGTGCTCTCTCGAATCATTCAACTCATTTTTTATACGGTTATACGGGGACTAATTTACCTACTAGAAAACCATGTATAATGCAATACACGCTTGCAACATTGTATCAAATGAGAACAATAGACTCAGAGCCTATCCCAAACAAGCATGCACAATCTATATGCTATCGTTTTAAAATGAAAAGGACTAACCCCTTGTTAATGCGGATTAGTCCTTAATTTTACATAACTAATTATGTTTACCAAGCAAATAAGCCAACAAAGCCTGCGGTCATTAATGACACTAAAATACCTGCAAGTAATAACATGGGTACATATTGCGATACGAAATCAGACGTTTTCTTATCTACAATACCTTTTAATGTACCAACAATCATGCCAATAGTTGAGAAATTAGCGAATGAGATTAAAAATGTTGTGATAACTGCACGTCTATGCGGCGAATAGGAATCCACTACATCTTTAATTTGCCCCATAACAACAAACTCATTTGTAACAATTTTCTTAGCCATTTGTTGTGCAACAATCCATGCCTCATCCCATGGTAAGCCTAGCAACAGGGCAAAAGGATACATAAATGCACCGAGAATTTGATCTAGGCCAAAGCTACCTTTAATGCCTGCCCAGTTACCAACAATACCAGTAAGTAAGTTAATCATTCGATCGATTAAATCTGATAATGCGACGAAACTGATAACAAAGGCAACAATAATTAGTATCAATTTACCTGCATTAAGCACTGAGTCACCTAGGAATGAAAAGAAAGGTTGTCTCTCTACTTCATCATTTTGAATACTATAAATAATATCTTCTTTCTCTTCTAAAGTGACTGGATTTAATATGGATGAAACGATAATCGCATTTATAATATTTAATGGAATTGCCGTTAACACCAAATCACCTGGTACCATCGAAACATATGCTCCAACAATTGCTCCAGATATTGAACTCATTGACATCATAGCAACTGTTAACACACGTGTTTCTTTCATACGTTTTAGCTGTTCATTTGAAACAGCCAATGCTTCTGTATTACCTAAGAACATCATTTCAATACCGAAGAATGACTCGAATTTAGGTTGTCGTGTGATTTTTGCTAAGACCCAACCAATCGCCCCAATTACTCTTGGCAGAATGTTAAAGTACATTAAAATATCAAATAATGGTACAACTAATAAAATTGGGAACAAAGCACTTACTGCCATGTCCATCGCACCAGGTTTCACCCAACTAGCAAATGCAAAGCCTGTCCCTGCATGTGCCGAATCAATTACCCAAGAAATGCCATTTGCCAACGATTGTACTGCCATCTTCCCCCATGGAAAGTACATTAAAAACCATGCTAAGAATAAGTTTAACACTACTAAAATAGCAATCGATTTCCATTGAATATGCTTCTTATTTCTAGAAAATAAGACTGCAATCCCTAAAAACACAAACAACCCAATTATGTTAATCACTAAGAACATAATACACCCACCATTTCTAATTTAAATCATTGCCCACAATGTATGTTTGAAAGTATCTCTGTCGATATGTATTCAGAAAATGTAGATTAGCCAAATATGTCTATACTTATAACGCACAGTTGCGTTATTAAGTTTTAACATGCTAAACTCCTTACATTTTCCTAATCCCTATTTTATAATTTCATCATTAATAATGCATTATACGATTTCAAAACATTGCTTTTAATAATTCACAATAATTATAGCACGCATGTACTTTATATAAAATAACTATTTTATAGTTCGATTAATATTGATTTTGTGGTTCTTGTTCATCTTTAACATTCGTCTTTTAATATGAAAACGACTCCATTTACTAATCAAATGAAGTCGTTTTTAGTCTTTTTATTTTGTTAAATTTTGTGTATTTACAAATTGCTGGTATTTTTCATGATTTGAAATAAGTTCTTCATGTGTACCTTTACCTGTTACTTTACCTGCATCAATAAAGATAATTTGTTCAGCTTTTTTAATAGTAGAAAGTCTGTGCGCGATAACAACTGTCGTCCTATTTTCCATTAGTTCTTCTAAAGCATCTTGTATCTTGCGCTCGCTTTCACTATCTAAGTTAGCTGTAGCTTCATCTAATAACAAAATATCAGGATTCTTTACGAAACTACGGGCGATATCAATGCGTTGTCGTTGACCACCTGATAGTTTCAGTCCACGTTCACCGACTACTGTATCGTAACCATCTTCAAATTGTTCAATAAACTCATGACAATTTGCCAATTTTGCATATTGTATCAGTTCTGCATCAGTTACTTCTCGATTAATACCATATAAGATATTGTCTTTGATTGTGCCATTCATCATCGAATTAGACTGCATAACGTAGCCTATTTTTTCACGCCAATCTCCTAATGCAATATCATAAATTGACTTGCCACCATATGTAATATCTCCCTTTTCAATATCATACATGCGTTCTATAATATTAAAAATCGTACTCTTGCCTGAACCGGATGGTCCAACAAATGCAGTGACTTTACTTGACGGAATTTCGAAACTCACATCGGACAGAATGGGTTTCACACCATATTTAAAGTCCACATTTTCAAATATTAAACTGCCATCAGTAATTTTATTTTCTTGTGTTACATGTAATGCTTCCGTCGGTTCTTCCATAATTTCATAGATACGACTGCTGGCACCGACCGCTTTTTTATAATCAGTAACGAGTGTTGATAAATTAATTAACGGTGATGACAATTGAATCACATAGAATATCATAGCAATGAGTGTTCCAGCAGTAATTGCACCTGACGAAATTCTTATCGCACCAAAGCCTAATATTATCGCAATTGTCAGTAACATAATCACACCTGATATAGGCTGAATAATTGCTGTGACTTTAGCTTGCTTCAATCCTAAAAAATATATTTCCTTTAAATTTTTATGCGCATTATCTAATTCTAAATCTTCAGTATGCGAGACCTTTACTAATCGCATTTCAGTTAAAACACGTCCTAATAGACCACTAAAATTAGCAATTTCAGACTGCGTTTTTTTAGAAATGTTTTGCATCACTTTACCTAACGGAATCATAATTAAAACAAAAATTGGTATCGTAATAAATGTTAATAAGGTCATCTTCCAATCCATTACAAATAACATCACCATAGAACCAATAATAGTTAGCACAGATGGTAAGAGATTAGGTAATTTTTCAGAAATAAATTCATTAATTACTTTCGTATCGTCCGTTAAACGGCTCATCAATTGACCACTTTCATTTTGATCAAAGAATGGCATTTTCAAATGAATAATATGGCGCCATAACACAGAGCGAATCGCATAAATAATTTTTTCACCAATTTTACTTAATAAATATAATCCAATCCCACTTAATAAGGCGTTGATTATAAAGATAGAGATGAATCCAGCGACAAACATCCAGTTCATATTTTCAAATGAGAATTTATCAACAAGCTTACCAGTGAATAACGGTACTAGTAGCCCGGTGATACTACCTAATGAAGAGATCAATACGGCAACAATGATAAGACCTATTGGCCATGATAATTTTTTGAATAAGTAGAATAATGGATTCTCTTGCTTCATGTTTATTACCTCTTTTTAAATTTTTTATTTCACTTACATTATAAATGAGCAGGTATGTTTTATAAAACCTCATTGTGTTTGTAACATTACAAGGCATATCTATTTTACACAACTCTTTTACATTCCACAAATACTTAAAAATTAATAGGGTTAAGTTTTATTATAAGTTTGCATTATGCTAGAATATCTCTATCACACTAAAACTGAATATATTAAGAGGGAATGTAATTATGAGAAAGTTTATACTAACTATGATAACTGTACTCTTCATTGGTACAATTATAACACCTTTTGCGCAGGCCGAAAGTATTACACCTACACAAGCGGCAAATCAATACGGTTACAACGTAACCGAGTCATATCAACCAGAAGGTGCCGTTAACGTCGCTCAAACTGGTCAACTTCTTTATCAATACAATATGAATAAGACATGGTATCCTGCTTCAATGTCTAAATTAATGACAATGTATTTAACACTTGATGCAGTAAATCATGGGGACTTGTCTTTAAACGATAAAGTTAAGATGACTGATGACCACTACAGAATGTCAACACTACCAGAACTAAGTAATACGAAACTTTATCCTGGTGAAACCTACACAATCAAAGAGTTGTTGCAAATTACTGTATCTAACTCAAGTAATGCTGCTGCGCTTATTTTGGCTAAGGAAGTATCTGGTAATGTTTCTGATTTTACGGATAAAATGAATTCAAAAGCAAAATCATTAGGTATGAATGATACACATTTTGTGAATCCGACAGGTGCTGAAAATAAACAACTAAAAGATTTTGCACCTAAAAAATATAAAAATGAAGACAATACCACTTCAACTGCCAAAGACTTTGGTATTTTGTCACAACATGCAGTTCAAGATACGCCTAAAGTTTTAGATTTTACAAAACAACTTGCACCGACGCAACACGGTGTAACTTACTATACGTTTAACCATTCACTTGAAGGTGCCGACATGAGTCTAGAAGGTACTGATGGATTAAAGACAGGATCAAGTGATATCGCTGATTATAATCACACGATTACAACTAAACGTGAAGGTTTCCGAATTAATCAAGTTATCATGGGGGCTGGTGATTATAAAAACCTCGGTGGTGAAAAACAGCGTAATATGATGGGAAATGCATTAATGAATATGTCCTTTGATCAATATAAATATAAAAAAGTATTATCTAAAGGAGAACAGAAAATTAATGGCAAGACCTATTTTGTTGAAAAAGACCTTTACGATGTATTGCCTAAAGATTTTGATAAACAAGACTACAAAGTAGTCATTGAAGATAAAAAAGCACACATTGACTATGACCGTAAATTTATTTCAGATAAATATGGTCCACCAACTGTTAATGTGAATAAGCCGCTCGTTCATCAAACTACAACGATAGTAAAATCTTCTTGGGATGACCATCCAATATTAACATTATTGGGTACGATTTTAATCATTATTGCGATAGCAATCGTTATTTACTTGATTATTGATATTTTCAGAAGAAAATCACGCAACAACAAATAACTTCAAACTTTATCTTGCGATAGATTCTAGATGTATAGAATCTATCATTTTTTTAAACCTTTAAGAGGTATACCTTGCACATAAAAAAGGTTGTTGAAATTAGAATGCTAATCTCAACAACCTTTTCATTTAACCCTTGTTCTACTAGTGATAGAACGCTTTATTTCTCGCTATCACCATATAATTCTTTTTTAATTTTAGTAGTAGAAATACCTTCTGTACGATTCAGATAAATCACTTCACATTTATCTTTTAAGAAATCAAATTCGCCTTCCCAATCATGACCCATGACAAAGGTATCTACTTCATAACGTTCAACATCTATTTCTTTTTGACCCCAACCACTTTCCGGTATTACAAGGTCAACATAACGTATAGATTCTAACATCATTTTACGTTGCTCATAGTTATAATAAGATTTTTTATTTTTTATACGATTAAATTCATCTGTTGATAATGCAACTATTAAATAGTCACCCATTTCTCTAGCTCTTCTTAACAATTCAATATGGCCATAATGTAACAAATCATATGTACCATAGGTAATTACTCGTTTCATAAACTGTACTCCTTAACAAAAGATTAACTTAAAATTTACATTTTTAAAAATTATAGCATACTACACTTAACTTTACGAATATCGACTATTTTTATCGGTTTAAAAGTTGTTTCAACTTCATTTTCCCTCTGAATCGCGCACGTTTTGGTAGTAACTCAGCTTTAAAACGATAATAATTGGGTCTCCCAATGCCAACCCTTAACAATGTATCTCTCCACTGCTGATACATTGCTTTATTCCATTTTTTACTACCTTGTTCAACTACTTTAACTATTCTGAACATCGCTTTCCCATCGTAATCTGTTTTCTGCATTTCATTGATATATGTTGTAACTAAATCCAGTAATTGTTTCGTAATCACAGCATTCTTCTCAACGTATGCTTGTAACAAATAACTGACAATGAGCTCATCCATTCGGTAACTGTAATATGTTCTTGCTTCTCTGAGTGATAATATATCCATCACGCGTGCTCTCACTTTAACCGCATCTTGCATATATGAAACAAATTGATCCGTACGTTGGTCTGTAACAGAGCCATCTTGTTCATTATAACCGTAAACGACATCTGGTAATAATTGAATATCACGTGCTTTTTTATACGCGCTAATGATAAATGTATGCTCCTCACAGAAGACGACATCTTCATCGAAGCGTAAATCCGCAAATTTAGCGTTAAACATCTTAGCGCCTGGGCCAATAGATTGCATCATATCTGGGCATTGTCCAAGATTCACTTTATCAAGCTTTTGAATAGCCTGATGTGAATAGATTGTTTGCCAGTCACCATCTTTTTCACGCCCTATTTGTCCAATGACAATGTCTACGTCATCATCCTGTTGATAATAATCGGCCATGAAATCAATTCTACTAGGTAAAAATTCATCATCTGCATCTAAAAACATAAATACATCACCTGTCATATTAGCAATGCCCGCATTTCTACTTGCAGCTGCACCTTGGTTGGTCTGGTTGATGATAATGACGTGTTTGTATTCTTTTTGTAACTTTTCTAATTCACGCTTGCTATTGTCTGTTGAGCCATCATTGATACAAATAATTTCATATTGGTGTTTCGTATCAATCGATGCAATTGCTCTTCGAATTGTTTTTTCTGCATTGTACACAGGTATTATAATTGAAATTTTCATATTTTCACCATTTTCTCTATCTCATTGATTACGTTCGTTAAACTATCTTGCGTATTGTATTCATGCCAAACATCAAATAAAGGAGATAATTGTACATCACTCGCACTTATTTTTTCTATAAGTTCTGTTTCACTATATGCCTTATAACCTTCAGGTATTGCTTTATAAAATTTATTGAGCCCTCGTTCTTGCTCATATTGTGTTTCGTCATAAACATAAAATACCGTTGGTTTACCTAACAAACTAGCCTCAATTGCTAAAGAACTATAGTCACTAATTATAACATCTGCTAAAATCATCAATGTTTGTAAATGTATCGTTGTTTGTGCTTCCGTTTCAATTGAAGGGTGAAGTTTGCTAAGCAAAGTATACTCTGGTAATGCTGCTTCAAATTCACCTTTATCAATATTACGGTTAGCTTGTTTATGTTCACGATACGTTGGTACATATATAGCCACTTTACCTTCTATACCATATTGTTTTTTTAATTCATGCTGTCTTTTTTTTATATCTAGCGTTGTATATGGCACTAATCTTGGCAAACCAGTTCTTAAAAATTGTTCATCCGTTGCGTCAAAAGAAGCTTTAAAACATGCAACCATTGGTTCTCCACCTACAAGATACTTATCTGTCGCGCCATAGACATTTTTATATTGTGTAACCATTTTAGTATTTGATAAATCCACTTGATGATCAGTTAAACCAAAATGCTTCAACGCACCTGCTGCATGCCAAGTTTGAATAACAGTTTGCTGGGGTTTTTTCTTCAGTCCACCAAGCATTAAATAATACGTATCAATCACTATAACCTTTGCGGTACTGAGTGCTTTAATATGTTTGAATACGCGTTTATTGCCTGTAGATATAAAGTTAATATTTTCAAATTGTTGTATGTATGCTCGATTCGAATCATTTCCAATCACAGTAATTAAATAGCCTTTTCTATATAATGCCTCAATAATCGGATATACATCTTCAGCAAATGTCATCATGATGACGATATGTCTATCTTGTATTTTCTTCTTCATATATATTAAATTCAAAAAGCTAATGATTGTCATATACAGTTTTTTAATCATTTGTCTCACTATGTCCACCGCCATTCATTTACACTACGTTTGTTTATATTATAGCTACTATAAGTATAAATTTATAGAAAAATCCTTTTTAAAATTACATTTTCAATTTAAGCACAATCAAATACACTTAAATATTTTCAATAAAACAAGTTTCCAAATATTGTATCCGTCATCAAATGTATAGAATATAAAAAATAAAATGCTAGCAAAGTAATCTATACTTTGCTAGCATTTTAATAACTTACTTGTTGAACATTCAGCATTTTCCCTATCTAAACTATACTTATAATTACATGAAATCTGCAAAATGATCTCGATAACGCATATGAAGAAACGAACCTACGATAAATAACAACAAGATGATAAAGAAATTATATAGCGTTAATTCCCAATGTGTAATAAAATACCATTCTTTATGTAACACAGCAGAACGATACGCTTCTGCAAGGTAATATATTGGGTTTAACTTCATTACATCTTTTACAATACCTTCTGGAGGCACGATTAAAATAGATGACGCAAAAAACACCATTCTCATCAAAGCTTGAATTGCTTGTTGCGTATCTTTGACGAGTACACCTAATGTCGATGTAAATAATGCAATCGCTGTTGTTAATATGAGTGCAAATGGTACATATAAGAACAGTTGTAACGTATATACTGTTGGATAATAGCCTGCCAACATACATATTAAAATAACCACAACCAGTAAAGCTAAGTGACCATAGAATCTACTCATCACAATATAAGAAGGAATAATGGATAATGGAAAATTCATCTTCGCTACTTGATTATACTTCGTCGCTATTGATTTTGTACCTTCTAAGATACCTTGGTTAACAAAGAACCACATACTTATACCCACGAGTAACCAATAAATAAATGGCACACCGTCTATAGGATCATTACTTCTAATTCCAAGGCCAAATACAAACCAATAAACCATTATTTGCATCGCTGGGTTAATTAATTCCCAAGCCATGCCTAGATAGTTATTCGTATTCGTAATTTTCACTTGGAATTGCGCAAGTCTCTGTATAAGATAGAAATTTTTAAAATGCTCTCTAAAAACTACCCACACTGCATTCATTTAAATAAACCACACTTTCAATCGATTTGCTTATCACTATCTACTTATGACACTATGATATTCTATTACCCTATACGCTTTGTTACTATCATAACAACTTTCATTCACCTTCGTAAATTAGTTAATGTTAAAAGATGTTATAAAGTTGGATTTTTTGTATACTAAATAATGAAAAAATAGTTGCTATAAATTTAGATTAAAGCCCTCGTAACTTTATATTTTATAATTTTATCTTTAATAGTTGATTTTATAATGTATATTCAGTAAAATTTAACAACTGTATATGAAAACTTTTGTAAAATTGTACTCACTTACTTTACAATAGGTTAATAAATTTAACAACTAATATAATGTATAATATAATAGAGCTAACTGCAAACAAGGAAGGTAAAAATATGAATGTATCGGTTAACATTGAACATGTAACTAAAGAATATCGTATTTATCGTAATAATAAAGAACGCTTAAAGGATGTCATTGTTCCTTTTCATAAGAACAAGACATTTTATGCTTTAAATGACCTATCATTAACTGCTTATGAAGGAGATGTCATCGGTTTAGTAGGTATCAATGGTTCTGGTAAATCAACTTTAAGTAATATGATTGGTGGCTCACTTTCTCCTACAGATGGCGCTATCCAACGTGATGGTGACGTCAGTGTCATTGCGATTAGTGCTGGGTTAAACGGTCAACTCACTGGCATTGAAAACATTGAGTTCAAAATGCTATGTATGGGGTTCACGCGCAAACAAATTAAAGCCCTCACACCTGAAATCATTGAATTTAGTGAGCTAGGTGAGTTTATATATCAACCTGTAAAAAAATATTCCAGTGGTATGCGTGCTAAGCTCGGGTTCTCTATCAATATAACAACCAACCCTGATATTCTCGTTATTGATGAAGCGTTATCTGTAGGTGACCAGACCTTTGCACAAAAATGTTTAGATAAAATATTTGAATATAAAGAACAAGGTAAAACGATTTTCTTTGTAAGTCATAACATGAAACAAGTACGTGAATTTTGTACTAAAATTGCTTGGATTGAAGCAGGTAAGCTCAAACAATTTGGCGAATTGGATGAAGTGCTTCCTGAATATGAAAAATTCTTAAATGAATTTAAAAAACGTTCTAAAAATGAACAAAAAAAATTCAGAAATGATTTAGATAATTCTAGATTTGTTGTAAAATAAGCGACTATATATTAAAAAGGTCAGTTTCATCCGTGGATGAAACTGACCTTTTCCAATTTATTTATATAATCTCATTTTAAATACTTTGTATAAAAATTTTGGAATTGCCTTGATTCTTCCGATACGTTTCCAATCAATAAACAAGCGATATACCCACTCTAAATTAAGCTTTCGAAATAATACGGGCGCCCTCTTCTTAGTTCCACTCAATACTTCTATAGATCCTCCAACACCCATAAAAAGTGTTTTGTTAAAACGATGCGCATGTCGTTCTATCCATTGTTCTTGTCTTGGATAGCCCATGCCCACAAAAACATAATCGGGATCGAATGACGTGACTTGTTTTAACACCATTTCATCTGCTAAGTCAAAGAAGCCATGATGAACATCAAAATTGATGTTGGGGTATTTCTTGGAAAGTTCTTGTTCTGCCTTCTGAACAACATCGTTTTTCGCTCCCAATAAGAAAACCTTTTGCTTATTGGCATGTGCGATTTTCAAACACTCTTCCATCAATTCAATGCCTGGTACGCGTGTTTTAAGTGGTGTTTTAAGTATTCTCGCCGCTTTAACGATACCTGTGCCATCTGGAATAACATAGTCAGCACTATTAATTAATTTACGATATGTTTCATTTTCGGTAGCATAATCCACAATTTCAGGATTAGCTGTAACGATAAATAAATTTTTCGTCTTATCTGCTAAAAAAAAACGCTTGATATGATTGCGCATTTCCATTAATGTGACATTATCAAAAAACACAGATAACACATCAACTTTATTAATACTGTTGTTCTCCGTCATGATATAGAATCTCCTCACTCAAATACATCTTATCAACTTATTATTGCCATATTAACATATCCATTACTTACACAGGACAAAAATTAAATTTACTTTTATAACAGAAGCGTTGCTGATTACCAATTCAAGACGGCTCTATACGATGGCGATCACTTTAGCACTATTGAAATTCAACTTGAAGCGCAATCTACATCAAAAGTCCAAATGCTTTCTTTATCAAATTATTTTATACTTAATATTATGCTATGACAATACTCTTTATCACGAATGAGATTGTCGAAATATGATACCGAGGTTAAATTATGACAAAAATACAAGCATTTTTTAGTTCTGCTATACAGCTCAACTTAATTTGGGTTCTAATCATCGCACTTCTTTATGTTCTTATACACAGCTATAGACATAAATCTGTTAATCAGATACTCGATATTTATGTTAATTACATACCTGTGTTAACACATGAATTCGGCCATATTTTATTTAATAAAATCAGTGGCGGTAAAGCAAAAGATTTAGTCATCGTTGCCAATCCTACAGAACGTAGAGAAACTTCTCAACAAGGGTTTGCAATAACACAATCTAAATCGAGAGTGGGTCAAGCTATCACTACATTTGGTGGTTATATCATGCCACCATTCATGTTATTTTTAGGATTTTTAGCTCTGGAATATCAATACCCAAGCTTATTTATTTCAGCCTACTTATTCATTTTTATTTACTTTTTAGTGATAACATCTAGGAAATTATTCCCTATCTTTATCGTTATACTACTAATTACTTTCTTATATTTTTTATTGCAAACCGATAATCAATATATGATGCTTTATATTGTAGCCATCACCTATCATTTTATTTTAGGTGTGCTTCTCGGCGAAGTATTACAGTCATCTTGGACAATTTTAAACTTAACATTTTCTCGTCAACCTGTATCATGGGATGGCACAACATTAAAAGAACTCACACATTTACCAACAACATTATTTAGTTGCATATGGATAGCCATAAATTTATTTACAATTTATCAACTATTCCAATCCTATGTTGCTATATGACATGTGGCACTGACGCTATATTATGATAATGTTTGTTAAATATTGTTAGTTTGAAAGCAACTTCTCAAATATTGAGAAGTTGCTTTTTTACGTAAACCAAGCCGCTTTGCAACACTACCATTTATGTTATACGCAGTTATCTATATATTTAACTTTCAGCATATATATGCTCGGCATTATCATAACTTAATACGGTAACTTGTTGGTCTTTATTAACAATAATAACTTTATTTGTATCGTCTTTACTTACAATTTCAATACTTTCATCGATTAATATGTTTTTACTTGATAGATAAATTAATAAATCCGTTCTATCTCGCACACGTTTTATTGTAACTTTGTCACCTGTGTTAAATGACAATAAATTGGTTGTATATAATTCTTTATATTGATTATTTCTTGGAATAATACCGCCATGTGGACATGTGATTGGGTATTCTAATACTTTATCTAACCGCTCCACAAATAAGTGAGACACTTTATGTTCTAATACTTCCGCTTCCTGATGCACTTCTTCCCAATTATACTGCAGTATTTTAATTAAAAATAATTCTAATAATCGATGCCGTTTAATGATATCTAATGTATAAGTCAAACCTGTCTCAGAAAGCTTCACGCCTTTATATGGCTTTGTTTCAACATACCCTGCCTTCTCCAAACGATTAACCATTTCACTAACAGATGGTGGCTTAATGTTTAAATATTGGGATAGTGTCTTATTCGAAACAAAAGTGTGGTCGCCATCATGCGTTAAAATCGCTTTTAAATAGTCTTCTTTTTCTTCAGTTAGCATTATCTCACCTCTCAAATCATTCACCTTATTGTATCATGAATCAACTTGACACGCTAAAAGTTCATGGTATATTATAAAATAAATTAGGTTAACCTAAAATTATTATTAAGGAGGTCAAAATGTTAGAGGTAAAAGACTTAAATCTATCACTGGGGAATAAACAAGTACTTCAAAATATCGACTTATCCATACCTATTCAGGGGGAAATCATTGGTATTATGGGTCCAAATGGCGCCGGGAAATCTTCATTAATCAAATCACTTATTGGCGAATTTAAGCCGACTGGTTCTGCGCTGTTAAATGACGATTACATACAAAATAATTTGAAATACGTAACTTATATTCCTCAAAAAGCGCACATTGATTTGGACTTTCCTATCAATGTGGAACATGTAGTTTTATCAGGAGCATATAAAGATATCGGTTGGTTTAAATGGATCACGTCTTCAACAAGGCAGCGGCTAAATCAATTGATGCAAACTTTGGAATTAGAAGATTTACGTCACCGTCAAATTTCAGAATTGAGCGGTGGTCAATTACAACGTGTACTTGTAGCACGTGCATTAATGTCTGAAAGTATATTGTATTTATTAGACGAACCATTTGTAGGAATTGATTTTCATAGCGAACAAATCATTATGCAACAGTTACGCAAGTTAAAAGAACAAGGTAAGTTATTGCTCATTGTCCATCACGACCTTTCTAAAACCGAAGCATATTTCGATCGCGTCATCCTATTAAACAAAACCATTCGTTTTTTTGGGGACAGTGTTACCGCTATGCAACCTGAACATTTAAACAAAACATTTTTAAATGCCACAGTACAGAACGGAACATCTTAACATCATAGAAAGGATTTAACTTATTATGGAATTTTTACAGCATTTGCTAGACTATAAATTTTTAAGTAACGCATTGATTATTTCAATCGTCGTTGGAATTGTGTGTGGCACTGTTGGATGTCTTATTGTTTTAAGGGGACTTTCACTTATGGGAGATGCGATGAGTCATGCCGTATTACCAGGTGTTGCATTGTCTTTTTTATTTGGTATACCAATGTTCATCGGAGCACTAATTACAGGGATGATTGCGAGTATCTTTATTGGTTTCATTACTAAAAATAGTAAGACCAAACCAGATGCTGCTATAGGGATTAGTTTTACTGCATTCTTAGCTATAGGTGTGATTTTAATAAGTTTGATTAATAGTACCACCGATTTGTATCATATATTATTCGGTAACTTACTTGCTGTCACACAATCTACATTCTGGTCAACTGTCGTTGTTGGTATGATTGTAATGATTTTGATTATTGTTTTTTATAGACCGTTAATGGTATCTACATTTGATCCAGTATTTAGTAGAATGAGTGGGTTAAACACAACCATCTTTCATTATTTCGTAATGTTATTATTATCGCTTGTTACTGTGGCAAGTATTCAAACAGTCGGCATTATATTAGTCGTAGCATTACTCATCACCCCTGCTTCAGCAGCATTTCTTATCGCAAAGAAATTACATACCATGATGATGATCTCAAGTCTAATAAGTACGATTAGTGCAATTGTCGGTTTATATATCAGTTATATTTACAATATTCCAAGCGGTGCCACAATTGTCTTTTGTGCGTTTGTGATTTATATCATGATTTTCATTTTAAACAAATTAAATATTTTCAATCAGAAAGGACAACAACTATGAAAAAGATAATATCAATTGCACTTATCCTATTATTATTTTTAGGTGCATGTAGTAATGGAAAAAGTGACACAAATTCAAATGAAAAACTAAAAGTCGTTACTACTAACTCAATTTTATACGATATGGTAAAAAATACTGGCGGCGATAATGTCGACATCCACAGCATTGTGCCTATTGGCCAAGATCCACATGAATATGAAGTGAAACCAAAAGATATCAAAGCTTTAACTGATGCCGATATCGTGCTCTATAATGGTTTGAATTTAGAAACAGGTAATGGTTGGTTCGACAAGGCCCTTTCACAAGCAAATAAATCAACTAAAGATGATAGCGTTGTTAAGGTTTCAGACAAAGTAAAACCACTATATTTAAATGACGCTGAGGGTGATGCATCTAAACAAGATCCACATGCATGGTTAAGTTTAGAAAATGGCATTAAATACGTTGAAACAATACGTGATGCGTTATTAAAACATGATAAAAATCACAAAGAAGATATCGAATCTCACAGTAAAGACTACATCGCTAAGTTGAAATCATTAAACAAAGAAAGTCATGAAAAATTCAATGATATTCCAAAAGATCGCAGAGCAATGATAACAAGTGAAGGTGCCTTTAAATATTTCTCTAAACAATATGACATCAAACCAGGTTATATTTGGGAAATTAACACCGAAAAACAAGGTACTCCAGAACAAATGAAACAAGCAATTGAATTCGTGAAAGATAATAAACTTAAACATTTATTAGTAGAAACAAGTGTTGATAAGAAAAGTATGCAAAGTTTAAGCGAAGAAACAAAGAAAGATATCTATGGTGAAGTATATACCGATTCAATTGGACAAGAAGGCTCTAAAGGAGATTCATATTACAATATGATGAAATCTAACATAGAGACTATACATGGCAGCATGGAATAGATGGTGCGGGCTATTGACCTAGTTATAGGTGAATAGTCCCATGTCGTACGACTTCCCTCCTAATTAAGCGTACGGCATGGTGGTATTCAAGCCTTAAATCATCTCCCTTACTCCATCAATGGTGGCTCCTCCCCCCATTGATGGAGATTTTTAATGCCATTTCGTCATTTTGTGGTTGAATGGCATGTATATATCTACTCTAAATCAATCTTTAAACTCCAACTGCTTCACTCATATATGATTTGTTCTATCACAGTAATGCTCCAATCAGACAAAAAAAGCCAGATTCCTCAGTGGAACCTGGCTTTTCTATTAATCAGTTAAGCTATCAACAATAATCATTTCATCGTAATTAATTGCTTCACGAATTTTTAATGCTGTCACTTCGCTGACTTCTTCATCTTCAACAAGTTGATTTAAAACACGACGTTGCTCTTTAAGTGCATTTAATTTTATTTTCGTAATAGATGTTTCATTTTTAGGATTAAAGAAGTTGGAGGGTGTTAAATTATCAATACGAATCAGATAACTATCACAAATCATACCAACTTCTAATTTATTATTTTCTGTCGTTTCTTTGCCTAATCGACTCACTACACGATAATGTACAGTACGCATCACGTTTGAAATCTCACGTAGGTTATCAACAACGGATAGTGAAGATGATGCATTGGTTTTAACTTTTGTACGAATTCTTCTTTTTAAAATCATTGCTCTAACTTCAACTTTCATGCGCTGTAATAACGATGCTTGTTTATATACTTGAGTGCGCTCTGTATAGCGCATATAGTTATCTAAAACGTTAGTAGTAATGTCGCCATTTTCAACAAGCCCATTTAATGTTTGATTTTCTACATCAAAAGCTAATTTTTGTAGCCTTTGCAATTCCTTGGTATTCTCGTCTTCATTTTCCACAGTTCTTATAAATGCTAGTTTATCATGATAATCTTTAATCACATTGCCATATTGGAAACTAGAAGCAACTGAAGATTGCTGATTTAATGAATCAATAACCTTTTCTAAAATATATACCCGCGCTTGTTTAAAGTTCATACCTACAATTTTTGGTGTTTTAGCATTCGGTGTAACTATTGGTAAAATCATTTGTGCCACGATTAAGCTGATAATTACCATGCCTGAAGCAATAAACAATAGATCGTCTCTAAAAATAAACGAATGGTGATCCGCTAACATGTACGGTAATGTCAGTGCAATGGCTAGAGAAATGGTGCCGTGCACACCACATAAAGTCATTATAAAAGCATACATGCCACGTTTTGGAGGGGTTTCTGTTGTCTTCTGTTCATCTTCATTATGTGAAATCATTTTTTGGAATGGGCTCACTGGTAAATAAAAATATGGATATAACACGAAAACCCATAAAAATCTGAATAGATAAATAGCTAAGGCAATAAGACACGTCACAGTAATTAAGAATATTAAATTATGTGGTTCATTTTCAATAATTCTACCTACTACTTCAGGAATTAAAAAGCCTAAGATAGAAAATACAAAGCCATTTAAAGCATACCCAAGTATATTCCAAGTATGATTATAACTCATCTGCAATCTCGTACGCGCTTGAGCAATTCGGTCACGCTCAAATCCATGCACTAAACCAGCAACAACAGCTGCAATAATCCCTGAAGCATGAAACATTTCTGCAACTAAATATGTGATGAATGGCGTTACTAATTGGATGAAGGTAAACATATTAATATTTTCAATACCACGTCTAGACAGCGTCACACGGAATCGAACTAAAGCGACACCAATTAATAGTCCTACAATAAAGCCACCGATTGAAGAAATTAAAAATTGTTCAACAGCGTTAACCATAGAAAAGCCACCTGTAATAAGTGCTGCTACAGCAATTTTAAAAGATATGATACCTGCCGCATCATTTAATAAAGACTCACCTTCTAAAATAGTCATAGATCCTTTCGGAAGCACTTTTCCATTTGTGATTGCTTGTACCGCTACAGCATCCGTCGGACATAATATTGCAGCTAATGCAAATGCAGCTGCCATTGGTAAATCTGGCCAAATCCAGTGCACAAACAAACCTACAACAATTACAGTCGTAACTACTAATCCTAATGCCATCATCAGCACAGGTTTAATATATCGCCTCAAATGGACGCGTGAAACTTTAACCCCCTCCACAAAAAGCAATGGAGCGATTAAAGCCACCATAAATAGTTCCGAATCAAAATTAAATTGAACAGGAATGGGTGTAACGTACAATAACATGCCTAATATGATTTGAATAAAAGCTAATGGTATTTTCGGAAAAAATGTGTGTACAAACGAACTTAAAATAACTAATGCTAAAAATATAAGTATCGTTTCAAATATTTGCAAAGTTTCACCTCTTTTCAACATCATTATTCTTTCATAATTGTTGAGGTTGAAACAAAAAATATTATCGTCTTTACATGAATATATTACGTCCCAAACTCTTAATCATAAATTATCAAAGTATTTTATCCCCAAATTTGATAATGAACATAAAAATTAACACAATTACAAATATATATTATTTTATCATTTTATTGCCCATATCTTAAACGTATTGCACCTAAAATCGATTCATTTCTTACTCATTCCAAATTTATCTCAACTTCAAATCATTAAATTTCTTCATTTTTTCTTTTAAGTAATTGATTTAAATACAAATTTAATCATCATCAAATATAAACGTTTCAACAACGAAAAGAGTAGGATTGAACCAACGTTAAAGTGGTTTCTACATCCTACTCTTTAATACTATGCTAAAGCATTAATAATCATGTTCTTTTTCGTATGTTTTACGTCTTTGTTCTTCACGTTCATGTGCGCGTTTTTTCAATTGTTCAAACGTATTATTTTCAGCAGCGCTTAATAAAATATTTGTCTGTCTTGGCGCATCACTTTTTCTATACATATAAGCACCAGTACGATAAGCCGCACGTGAAATCAAATGACCGCCTACTGGGGAAGTTAAATTAATAAATACCAGTGCTAGTATCAATCTAACACTTAAATAACCTTGTGAAGAAATGAAGAATATAATAACACCTACTAATGTTAATAGTACCGATAACGTAGAACTTTTAGTGGCTGCATGACTTCGTAAAAAGACATCTTGGAATTTAATGAGACCAATAGAACTAATTAAAGCTATGATACTGCCTAAGAAAATCATAAAGGCTGCTATTAAATTAACGATTTCGCTTGTTATTTGCATTGAAGACGTGTCCCCCTTCTATAAATCTGGAAATTGACACCGTACTTACAAATGAAATGATCGCAATAAGTAAGATTGAATCCAAGAACGAAAAAGTTCCAAACACAATACTTAACAATCCCACCATGGACATCAATATGGCACTAGCAGCATCGAATGTGACAACTCTATCCGCAGTCGTCGGACCTTTAATTAATCTGAACAGTGCCAGTAATAAAGCTATACCAAATATAATAAGTGCACTTGTTATGAAAAAATCTATAAGCGTGTCTATCATTCTGCCACCTCCAATATGAGTCCTTCATATTGTCTAATACTCTTCAGCAATTTCTGTTTTTCTTTGTCGGAAACATCAATCGCATGTATAAAGAACTTTTGCTTTTCTTTCGAAATTCTAATTACGGTCGATCCTGGTGTTATGATGATCAATATTGTTAGGAATGTAACTTCCCAATCACTATCTAACGTCGTTTCGTAAGTAACCAGACCGGGGTTTAAATCTTTTGTTTTAAATAAAATATAATTGATTGTCGTCATACTTGATGTAATTAGTTGGTAAAGGTATACAGCTAAAAACTTGATACCAACCCAAACTTTTTTCAAATAAAATTGTTGACCGAAAAATCTATGCAAAATATAAATAACTAATAGACCAATGAGATAACCTGAAAAGAAGGTGGATAATTTAAAAGAATCTTCATCTTGAAATAATACCCATAAAAATGCAATAACAATATTAAGTAAGACTTGTCTCATTATTTATCCCCCTTTATTAAATGAGGATTCACCATTTTTTCATATAATCCGTCATCCATATTTAAATGTGTCGCATTATCTGTCACTTTAAATAGTAATGGCGCGGCTAATCCCATTGCGAGTATTGTAGCAACCAAGATACCTATTAAACCTTTACGATATGTAGGTATCTTTTTAAATTCAATGACTTCCCCCTTGGTTTCATTACCAAGATACATAACAAAGAAGATTCTAAACAAACTAAACATCGCAATTAAACTCGTTATAATCAGTAATGCTAATCCAATGTAGTTTCCATTTTCAATAGCGCCTTTAAAAATAAATAATTTACCTGGAAAGCCACTAAATGGTGGAACGCCACCTATTGCTAAAATCATTACTACAAATGCCACACCAAAAAACGGTTCCTGTTTGGCTAGACCAAATAAATTTTTATATTGTCTAATTCCTGTAATGTATACTAGGCTTCCAATAATAAAGAAAAGTAAGGTTTTCACTATAATGTCATTAGCTAAATAAAAAATTGCGCCATTTACTCCAGCAATCGTGTTGGTACCTAACCCTAGAATAATGAAACCAATCGATAATATAACTTGATAGGCTGCAATTTTTTTAATGTCTTTATACGCAAGTACACCAAATGCGCCAATTAGCATCGTAATACAAGATAAAAATACTAATAGCGGATGTGTTACTCCACTATGTCCATCGAAGATCAATGTGAAGAAACGAATCAGTGCATAAGCGCCAACTTTAGTCATTAAAGCCGCAAACAACGCCGCTAATTCAGTATTCAATACTGCATACGCCTTTGGTAACCACATAAATAGTACTAATGCCGCTTTGGCACTAAATGCAATCAAGAAGACCAACGATACAATCACTATTGCACGCTTATCGTCCATTTCATTTAATCTTTGTGCAACAAGCGCATAGTTCAACGTACCTGTTAGTTTGTAAAGCAACCCAACACCTAATAAAAGTAACCATGAACCGATGATATTCAATACAACGTAAATAATGGCAGCACGCAATTGCTCCACCGATTGTCCTAATGTAACAAGTACGAATGATGCAAGTAGCATCACTTCGAACATGACGTAAATATTGAACAAATCTGCCGTTAAGAATGAGCCGATGACGCCAACAGTTAAGAATAAGATAAAGCTTGGTAGATAATAACGAATGGCACGTTTTTCAGTTCTACCAAAGCCATAGGCCATAATCAATGTGACGACAAAACTTGATGTTGTAACCAATAAGAGGCTTAATGAATCTCCAACGAATTGGATGCCAAATGGCGCTTTCCAACCACCAAAATCTAAAGTAATTGGCTTGTTATACATTACATATATGAGCAAAAGTAATGAAACAACCGTAGTGACAGCCATAGTACCGATAGAAAAAATTCTAGATAATCTACTATATGTACGTATAAACACGAGGCCTAAAGCACATACAGCTGGAAGAAGTAATGGCAAGATTAATAAATTACTCATTAGCATCGTCGTCATCACCTCTCAATACATCAATTTCGTCTTCTTTAGTAACACGATAAGTTCTATAAACTAATACAAGAAGGAAAGCTGTCATTGCAAAACCAATCACAATTGCCGTTAATACAATAGCTTGTAATAATGGATCAACAAAGTTCTGACTGCCTTCACCAATTAAAGCTTCAACTTTATTTTCACTATAATTACCCATGCTCATGATAATTAAATTGCCTGCATGTGTGTAAATCGAAATACCTATAACAATACGTATTAAATTGACTGATAATATCATATACGTTCCTATAAATATTAAAAAGCCAATTACCATTAATAGAATCAGATTCATGATCGACCACCACTGATGGATAACATGACTGTAACAACAACACCGACGACGGCTAATACGATACCTGCTTCGAACACAGTAATTGTTGTTAAGTGAACTTCACCTAATAACGGTAACTGTACATAAGCATCTGTCTGGTAAAGGAACGGTTTACCAAAAAACATAGGTACAACAGCGGTTACAAACGATAATAACGAACCGCAAATCATTAAAATTCTAAAATCAAGAGGTAATGCTACTAACACTTGTTTAACGTCGAAGGCCAAGAACATTAATAAAAATGCAGAACTAAATACGAGACCGCCAATAAATCCGCCACCTGGATTATTATGTCCTGCTAAAAACAGGTAAAATCCAAATGTTAATAAGATAAAAACGACAATCTTCGTTACCGTCTTTAATACGACATCATTCTCTTTCATCTTGACCCCTCCGTTCTTTAAAGTTAAGTAATGTATAAATACCTAATCCAGCAATAATAAGTACCATACCCTCAAATAATGTATCTATGGCACGAAAATCACCGAGTATAGCATTTACAATATTTTTACCACCTGTTAATTCATATGCATCATGATAAAATGTGGAGATTGTAGGCATTGCATCGCTTTGTTGTGCAATAAATACCAGTGTGACAACTATGATTGCCATGAGCAGTGAAACAACAATCTTCACAGCCTCACGTTTTTTATGAACCTTTGCACGCGGTACGTTTGGTAGTCTAGAGAAACTAACAATAAATAGTATTGTTGTGATTGTTTCTACAACTAATTGCGTTAGGGCTAAGTCTGGTGCTTTCATTAAAATAAAGAATATCGTTACACAATAACCTATAATCCCATTAAGAATAACCATCGTTAAACGCTGACGAATAAAAGTTAATGCAATACCAAGTACAAATACAACAATCAAAGTGATAACCTCTATAGGCCCGAAATCACTTACATGAATTTGATGCACTTCTGGAAAACCAGCCTGAATAATACCATAGATAACAACCATGCTAAAAATGAGTAACGTGATTGTAATATAATGATTCAAACGGTTATTCATTAATGAACGAATACCATATCCAGAATAATGTTCAAACTGTTTATATGAACCTAAATATAAATCTGTAATAGATTTAATTTTCACCAAATTGGCATACTTTTTCCAATTCAGTTTGAGCGCCATGATAAATCCAACAATCATGACGATTAAACTTAATATTAAAGGTAAGTTAAACCCATGCCATTGTGATATATGCGGGGCAACTTGATCTACTTTTTCTCCAATTGTGATACTTCGTAATGCCGGTAAAATAATATGATGCCCAAATACATTTGGTATAAAGAAAATAACCGGTAACAAAATCATCATAATTGCAGAAGGTAGCGTGAATAAAAATGGTTCGTGTGGCGATTGTTTTGGTAAGTCAGCTTGTTTAAAATCACCCCAAAAAACTTCTTTAATCATATATACACCATAAACCAATGTAAATATACTAGCGATAACACCAATAGCTGTAATGATAACTGTCAGTGTTAGGTTAAATTGAGGCAGCTCAACTGCACTCACTAATCCATCAAAGAACATTTCTTTACTTAAAAATCCATTTAAAAATGGGATACCTGCCATAGATAAAGCTGAAAGTAACATAACCACATGTGTGATGGGAAATACTTTTCTTAAACCAGCTAAACGACGAATATCTCTTGTACCTGTTTCATGGTCTATAATACCTACACCCATAAATAAGGCACCTTTGTATAACGCGTGATTCATCAGATGAAATAAGGCTGCAAATAAAATCATACCGTAAATTTTTGATAATTCACCGGTTGGATGTTGTGCAAAACCACCACCAAGTCCTACCATAGCGACAATCATACCTAATTGACTAATGGTTGAATATGCTAAGATGGCTTTCATATCAAACTGTCTTGTAGCATTGATTGCGCCAAAAATCATTGTAATTAAACCTACAAATGTAACACTATAAATGTAAAAATCACTTAACCCCAATACAGGTGTAAATCTAAATAGTAAAAATATACCAGCCTTCACCATGGTAGCCGAATGGAGATACGCACTAACGGGCGTGGGCGCTGCCATTGCCTTAGGCAACCAAATATGGAAAGGAAATTGTGCTGATTTAGTAAATGCACCAAGTAGTAACATAATGATAATTGGAATAAACAAGTGACTTTGTGCTATTTTATCGCTCTGTTCGATAATAGAAGTAATTGAATTGGTACCAGTCACACTGTAAATCATGATGAAACCTGTCAATAATGCAAGGCCACCAAATACTGTAATCATAAACGACTGAATTGCTCCAAACTGACTGTCACCTTTACTGTACCAATAAACTATGAGTAAGAAAGAGGAAATACTTGTTAATTCCCAGAACACATACATTAAAATCGTATTGTTAGCTGTAACAACACCTAACATACTAAACATAAATAATATTAAATAAACATAAAAACGTGGTAAATTATCATGTTCTTTAGATAAGTACTGTGTTGCATAATAGACAACTGCTAATCCAATTAGTGAGATTAATAAACTGAAGAATAAACTTAAACCATCCAGTCTAAAATCTATATTTATGTCAAATAATGTAAGCCAAGGTATTTTAACTGACTCAAAGTGTCCTTGTATCACACGTGGTATTTGCCACAAAAAATATATTGAGGCGATAATTGGTGCTATAAGTGCGAGTTGTCCAGCATATTTCTGTAGTTTTTTATTTGTTAAAGTCAATAATTGAAGTACCATTATTAACATTAAAGTGCCTAGTAGATAGACTAAACTCATCATATCCCCCCTTTAATTATTTTTTTATAAATTTAACGCTATGGTAGTTTTGCTAGCTTTGGTTGAAATGCCTATAAATTTCATTGTTTCATAAGTTGTTTGATGCCCTAGATACTTTTGAATAATTGATATTGATATGCCTGATTGATATGCGTGATACGCAAAAGTTTTTCTAAGCGTAGTCAAACCTATATGTAACATACCTAGTTCTACTGCAGCAGCATGTATGATGCGATATGCCTGTTGCCGAGATAAACCTCGTAGTGTTCTATTGGATTGAAATAGTAGTTGCTCATCATCTAAACGTTCTTCTTCTATATATTGTGCTAATTCATTTCTTAACGTTTCAGGTAATCTGATATGAATCATCGATGCATGTGCTTCAAACCAGTAAACTTTAATTTCATTTTCATTCTCTTTTACATCACTCACACAAAGGTTTAATAATTCAGAAAGTTTCACACCTGTATGTATTGCAAATTTAAACAATAAATAATCACGCTTTGATTTACAACTGAGCACTCTATACATTGCTTTTATCTCATTAATATCCCTAATTGGATCAACTTGGTTCATATATTCACCTCTTACCTTTTAAATGTTTCATATTTAATGATATATGATATTTATGTCACATGAAAGGGGTTAGCTTAAATTTCTCAAATTATTTTTGGCCAATTCACTATGTAATTTCGATATATATAGTGAAAGGAGGTTTAAACGATGAATACAATTAATCAATTAGCAGTCACATTATCGCGCACATTGTACGATAAAGATGGAAAAGCCAGTCAATTCAAACGCCACTTTACAAGTTTAAATACTGACGCTACACCAGAGCAACTAAAAAGCTTCAAATCGGTTATTGAACAAATTACTGGAGAACACTTTGAAAAGTTAGAAGTCATTAAGACAGAAACAATTAATTAATTCAGGAGGAACTAAACAATGTCACAAACACTCGAACTTATTTTCAATGATGCAGTTAATAAAGCAATCAAATTACAAATACCCAAAATTGAACACTTGGTAAACGACACAGCAATTAAAGAAGGCATGTCTAAAATTATTGACTTAGATATATTAAGACCTAAGTCAGGCATTCCAACATCCATTCATTCAGCTCAAATTATAGATAAATCTACTAAATTGATCTTTGAAAATTAATCAACTTGACTTAATGCAAGCAAATTGAAAATTTAGCCCCACTTCTCAATTTATTGAGTTAGTGGGGCTTTTGCATGAGCTTTAGCTCAGGTATTCCTCTAAAACCACTTCTCAATTTATTGAGTTAGTGGGGCTTATGCATGAGCTTTAGCTCAGGTATTCCTCTAAAACCACTTCTCAATTTATTGAGTTAGTGGGGCTTTTGCATGAGCTTTAGCTCAGGTATTCCTTTAAAACCACTTCTCAATTTATTGAGTTAGTGGGCCTATGCATGAGCTTTAGCTCAGGTATTCCTTTAAAACCACTTCTCAATTCATTGAGTTAGTGGGGCTTATGCATGAGCTTTAGCTCAGGTATTCCTCTAAACCACTTCTCAATTCATTGAGTTAGTGGGGCTTATGCATGAGCTTTAGCTCAGGTATTCCTCTAAACCACTTCTCAATTTATTGAGTTAGTGGGCTTATCCATGAGCCATAGCTCAGGTATTCCTCTAAACCACTTCTCAATTTATTGAGTTAGTGGGGCTTTTGCGTGAGCCTTAGCTCAGCCGATCCATTTATACATTTTCAATTCTTGTTACCTTTGCCGGAGTGAGACAACAAAATCTATTTA
Organism: Staphylococcus edaphicus; assembly: GCF_002614725.1. Lineage (GTDB taxonomy): Bacteria > Bacillota > Bacilli > Staphylococcales > Staphylococcaceae > Staphylococcus > Staphylococcus edaphicus. Next base: position 125,784 of record NZ_MRZN01000003.1, read on the forward strand.
GTAAATTAAGATTTATATCCCACTCCCCTGTCTGTTATATAGGAAATAAATGACTGGATAATAAATTAAATACGCCTCATTGTCATTCCTGAAAATGAGGCGTATTTGTTACATGCACCTAAGCACTTATGTTTCTTTTATTCAGTTACCTTTGCCTGAAGCTACGAAATATTTTTAACAAATATGTTCTAAGCCTCAAGCTGTTTGATTTATATATCTATCGATTACAGCCATTACAAGCACTATTTATTCAATGAAGTTATTTATCTCTAAATGGTCGTAATCTAACTGTATCGCCGAAAAACACTTTTTTCTTACCTAATTTTTTACACATAGCGTATTGATCATAAACTTCAACGACTTGTGCTAAATTTTTATATGAATGTCTTGAGTTCAAGACCTCTAAAAATTGATGCTTCTTAATATTATCTTTACTACCCGCGCCTAAGAAAAAAGTTTCCTGATCTAAAAGACGAATAATGGAAAGCTGTTTCACTATCTATAGTCACTCACTTCTTTTATTACTATTAATTGTTTAAAACTGATTGTTCATGTTAATTTTTAAATATTCTAAATGATCAACATAAGTATTTTATTACACTTTGTGTGTTGTGTACATTGTTTTCTGCAATATACAAACATTTCTTGCGTAAATTTAAATGTATAAATATTTTAATCTTTACTATATAATGTAGATATCTTGAAAGAAAGCGTGATTTAATGATCTTCTTATATATACTCGGAATTGTTGCTGGTATGGTTGTGCCTTTTCAAACTTCAATCAATTCTAGACTAAGTCTTTACACAAGGTCTTCATTCTATGCCTCAACAATCTCCTTTGCGACAGGAACTGTTTTTCTGATTTTAATTAATCTTCTTACCAATCCACATGTATTTACTGTTCAATTTTACAGTGATCAGTCTTTTAGTTACATATGGTTTGTCGGTGGTATGCTTGGTGTAATTTTCCTAACAGGCAATTTATTGCTATTACCACGCTTAGGCGCATCACTAACAGTAGTTATGACTGTGGCTGGCCAAATTATTATGGGTGTGATGATTGATACATTTGGCTGGTTTGGTGCAGATAAAACACCTTTCACACTCTTTAAAGTAGTAGGTATCATCGTATTAATATTGGGCATTATACTAATGAATTATGTGAAAAGAACACCAATTGAAAAAGGTAACTCTTCTATCGTCTATATTTGGTTACTTATTGGATTCATATTTGGCTTTTGTCCCCCAATTCAAACGGCAATTAATAGTGCTTTAGGTCAACAAATACATTCATCTGTCATGGCTTCACTAATTTCATTTGCTGTGGGTACGCTCGTCTTATTCATACTTACACTCATATTTAATAGAAGTCTGAAGCTCAAGACTGTAGATGCCAAACAAGGTAAACTCAGACCAACTTACTTTATCGGTGGAATATTGGGCGTTATTTTCGTAACTACAAATATCATTTTAATGCCACACTTAGGTGCTGCATTAACAACAATTATTGTAATGTTAGGTCAAATGCTCATGGGTGTTATTATCGATCATTTTGGTTTATTAGGTACTCGTGTTAATAAAATTACCATAAGAAAAGTTGCTGGCATCATTGCAATAATGATAGGCATTATATTGTTGAGATTATTTTAAAAATGCAGTACTGAGTCATTTACTATTAACTTTTAGTAAATGACTCTATTTTTTTATAGCAATGAACTAAGTAGTCACAGTATAATTAGATTATCAAAACATCAAGAGGTGACTTAATTGCGGAAATTTTTTATTTTCATCACATTATTCATCATACTATGTAGTATTATCCTCTTAGGTTGGTTTTATTTAACTAAGACGAGTAAGAAGCATGACGCTCAGGTAGATACAATCAAAGTTCAATACAAACCGCCACTATACTTCACTGGTACGCAATCTCCCACTCAACTCACCAACATCTTTTTCAACTCAGATAAAGGCATTATCAGTCACTGGCTCGTTAAAAATGATAATACAGTAAAGAAAAATCAGCCACTCTTTGAATATTATAATCTCGACGTCAACATCAAATCACCACAAAACAAAAATACTTATCCCACTTAAATCAGTTAAATCCCCTTAAGCACCCTGCAATCAATCTCGAAGTTAACCGCATACAATATGAGATTGAATCACTTCAAACACAGTTACGCACAACTATTTATGCGCCTATGGACGGCAATATTATCATCCATAACTCGGTTCCTTTTAAAAACAATGATATTATTCTGCAAATTTTCCATCCAAGTGCTATAATCAAAGCTGAAGTCTCAGAATCTATAGTAAATTTATTGGAATTAAAGGATACAGTTCGCATAAGCATTGATAAGTTACATAGCTTTAACGGCACTGTAAAATATATTGCTAAATTGCCTTTAAATACCAAACCAACATCACTACCATCACTATATAATGTAGAAATCAGTTCTAAGGCAGATATTAAATTCGGTACTCATTTTCGTATCGAAGTACCGAACCAAACAATTGAAATACCAAAGACGGCAATATATGATAAACAATTCGTTTTTTTACAAAGAAATAAAAAATTTATTAAACGGGTTATTAAAACCGAAAAATTGGGTAATAACAAACATGTGAAGGTACTAGAAGGTTTAAATCCAGGTGATACGATTGCTAAAAATGCTAATACAGTTCTATCAAAAAATTAAATGTACACATTATAAATAGTAAACACCTTTAAATTTTAATATTTTTTTTAGTATTTTTATCAAATCACAGGTGATTGAAATATAGAAATATTAATTATATTTTCCTTATTGGTATTTAAATAATTGAATTAATATCTTAAATCATTCATGTACCGCTTAAACAGTTTTTTGTTTACTTTCTATTTTTATTTAGTTATAATAAACTAAATAATAGCAGTTTTAATATATTTTACCTAAATATAATAGGACTGCAAATTATGATAAACGCTTTGTATTTAACTTTGAATTAAGACAAATATTTATACAAAAAAGTCTTTTTATATGTATATTTGATTGGGCAATAGAATAGGGAGGAATAAGGATGGCTATCACCAAAATCAATGATTGCTTTGAATTATTAGCGATGGTTACTTACGCTGATAAATTAAAAGGTATCATCAAGAAAGAATTTTCAATCAGTTTCGAGGAATTCGCTGTATTAACTTATATCAGCGAACATGAAAGTGAAGAATACTATTTAAAAGATATTATTAATCATTTAAACTACAAACAACCACAAGTTGTTAAAGCAGTTAAAAACTTATCTCAAGAAGATTATTTTGATAAGAAACGTAACGAACATGATGAAAGAACAGTATTAATCTTAGTTAATACAAAACAACGTAAAAAAATTAACGAATTATTATCTCGTGTAAATAATCGTATCAAGGAAGCTAACGACGACAAAGAAGTCTAAGCTATCTTCATAAAAAAGATCTTCCCGAAAAAGGGAAGATCTTTTTTATGAAGATAAAATCTATTTCATTTTTATTCTTAAGCGTCTCTGTCACAATAGTGGCTGTCGAGACGCCCTCCATTGACGCTATGAATTAGTCAAATCCAGTAGTATCTACCTTCCAACAAGTTTTGTAGAAAAACAAACGTATATCATCAATTACTTGATTTACTATAAATAGAATTCGAAAAATCATTTCTTTTATTTAACGACATAATTACATTCATTTTCCTAGAGCGCGTCGACAAACCTATTCCTTTTGAAATACTTGTGACATTATAAAATTATTGTAAACATCTAAAAAATGTTTCGGTTCTTCAATATGTGGTGCATGACCAGAGGCATTAAATGATTGCATTTGCAATCTTGTAAAAGCATAATTATATTTTTCAATTGTCTCATTTGTCATTAGTGGATCATACACTCCGTTAACAATTAATGTTGGCACATCCGTTTGTTTAATAATGACATCTTTCTTTAGTACGGGAAATTCCATTAAAGCACGTGTTGCTACAGCACTATCATCTGCAGTTTGTCTACTATAAATCAATTGATTTTGATACCATTTTTTAGCTTTTTCTTTTTCTTTATACATATAAGGAAGTAATAATATAAGTGCTTCTGATTTATCAAAACCTTCAATTTCCTCTTGATGATCTATCATTAATTTATTTAAAGCATGCACGCTATCGATGAGGTTACAAGCAATTAAAGTTAATGTCGCCACCCTCGTTTTATATTTATCAGTAAAATGTTTGGCAATTAAGCCCCCCATATCATGGCCAATGAGATGAGCAGATGAAATATCCAACTTTGTCATCAATGCTTTTAAATCTTCTACATGATCTTCCAAATTAAACGAATGCCTTTTTGTTGATTTACCATGTCCCCTTACATCATAAACAATAACGTCAAAACTATGTTTCAATGCATCTTTCAGGCTATATAAAGATGCCATATTACCATCTAGACCATGGATGAGTATCACAGGAAAACCTTGACCCTCTCGGATGTATGCAATCTCGTTGTTACAATTTGTTGCGATTTTTTCCATTTTGGGCCACCTCCCTTTACAGAAGTTATATACCCGAAATTGAATCAGCTTATGCTATGTTTTCAGCTTTAAATCACAACCATCGATGCTATTACCTTTATCCACTTACATATTTAGACAACATAAAAACACATTCCAACACTACACCGCATATCAAAAAGGTATAGTATTGAAACGTGTTTCCATCATTTTTTTAATATTCATAAAATATAATATTAACTTTATGACTCAACCCATTGTTTATTAATTTCTAGAAGAAATACGGATTGTATAATAAATAATTACAATTAATAATAATATCCAAATAACAATTGAACCAATTTGCGCAATACCTGCATTACTAATCATAGCGTCAATGGTTTTCTGACAAAGCAGCAAGCCAATGCCTGTAAACTCTAATCTTCTAAAATATATACCTGAAATACTAAATAAGATGCCAATAAAGAAGACCACTTGATGCGCATATATGGTCACTGCTACAATTCCTAAATCTATATTGAAAGTATGGAGAATCACAAGTGTAAATGCAGCAATGGCCACTACCAAACCAATTACCATTTCAAATTTATTACTATATAAATAATTCTTCCAATCAATACGTAAATAGATAAATATTGAAATAGGTAAAATAATTAAAAAGTAAAATATTGACGTACCTGTTGCTGCCTGAAACGGCACATATTGTTTATCATATAAGTAAGAAAGTAAAATAAAATTGACAATAAAAAATATGATAGGATTGAGTTGCAATGTAAATAGGTTTCGTTGAATCGTCAAAATAACTTCTGCCGGTGACTTGTGCCTATACTCAATATAATCCTCATCTTTGGCTTCAGATTTTTGAAAATCTTTTTTTAGTTTCTCCTTAATATCTTCTATTAAATTTGGAGAAAGACCTTTATGAGTAAAATAATCATTAATATTTTCGACTAAAACTTTATCGTTAACTCTCATATTGGGCTCCTTTTTAAATTTTTACGTCGCTCAAATAACTTTAATTCATATGTTATCAAAAATTGATATGAGTATAAATACTGAAACGATTTAATTTATACTCTCATATTACTCCATATTTTAACAATAAAATAACCGACAAGTATATACTTGTCGGTAAATGTACTTATTCTAAAAACCAAAGTGCTCATTACTCACCTAAATCAATACGGTACAATTTAATGTTTTTATCGTTAGGTGATGAAGAACTAAATTGATAAGATAAATCATTGTCTTGAACGTAACCAAAATTACCTGTTACATTATTATAATGCTCACGTGTCACAGCATTACTACCAACTTCGTTTTTAACTGCTTTATAAGTTGGACCATTTGTATCATTATAACTCATAGAAACACGAGTGATTTTTCCATTGTTCTTTTTACCATCAGCTGTCACTACAAGTACGCCGTTATCTTTTTTAAACTCATAATAATGTTCTTTACCATCAGGACTGTAGGAATAAACAGATACATTATTAGATTTCAATACACTTTGTATTGGTGCACCAATTTTTGCACCTTCTAAAGTTGTATCACCTTGTTGTAATGATTTAACACTTTGAATAGAGTTACCTGACGCTGCATCAACACTGCCTGTGCTCAATACAGAAAGTGCTAACCCTGATACGAACACTGCTGCAAATAATTTTTTCATAGGCACGCTCTCCTTCTGTTTTAAAAGTTTCTTTGTGCTTATCCATATTGTACTATAAATATTACTGAAATAACAGTATTGTTACAATAAGATTACAAAAAGCTGTGCTTTGTAATAAATCATAGGATGCTAGCAGTTGATATATCCTTTAAAAACGCATTGGCTCATTAAAATGTTAACTCTTTTTCATTTTCTTTTATGAATTTTAGTACATTATCCACAAATTTATCTTTTTCTTCTACAAATGGGTATAATCCAGAAGCCGTAAATGTAACGAATTGTACCTCTCCAATAAAATCGCCTACTTCTTTTGCTTCAACAATGGTCGTTCTTTCACCATGTTGGCCAGCAATGATTAGGGTTGGTATATCCATTTCGCTCAAATAACTCATTATATGATTATCATTAAATGACGCTTTTACGGCATCTAATTCTGCTTGTGTAGCTATACCATTTGTATCATCAACGTGTTTTAAAAATTTCTTAGCTTTTCTTTTGGAATAATACAAATGTTTATCTAAAAATTTCTGTTGTTCTTCTTTATCCCAATTTCTAATTTGCTTTGCATATTTACGATATAAACGCTCTTCTGGAGACATATCATCCAATAGCGTTGGATTTACTAATGTAACAGAATCGGCCATTTCTGGATACATCGCTGCAAATGCACATGCAACAGAACCGCCTAATTCATGGCCAATCAATGATGCTTGTGTAACATATAAATAATCCAAAAGTTCTTTAACATCTTCTGCATATTCTTTGAAATCAATTTGATGTGGTTTGTCAGAATAACCATGTCCTCTTAAATCTATCAGTATAACTTGGTTATCTTGATTGAATTTTTCTTCAATCGTATCAAAAACGGTCAAATTATCAAAAGCAGTGTGAATCATTACAATAGCATTGCCTTCACCACTTGTTCTATAATTTAGTGCAATATCATCACTCGTTGTAAATAAATTCATTTATTCTCTTCCTTTCTTTGCAATAGGTAATATGGATAATAGCTCTTCTGTCGTATTAATCGTAAAATCAACTTCTTCTGGTAATGGTTCTACGTCAACTTCATCATCTTCCTTAAACCAAACACTAACCATACCCATTGCTCTCGCCGGCGCAACGTCATTTAAGGGATCATCACCTACATACATTGTTTCCTCAGGTTTTGTACCTAATTGGTTGAGCATGTCTTCAAAAATTTTAGGATGTGGCTTTCGATAACCTACTGTTTCAGAAGTAGATAAGTAGTTAATCGCATCTTCTACACCTAAAGCATGCATACGGTATTGCTTGATTTTTGATCTGCCATTAGCGATAACACCAGTAAGATAACCATTATTGGTTAATTTCTCTAACGTGTATAGTGTGTCATAATATGGAAACACATAGCGATAAAAATGCATTTCAAAATCATTAAATAAATCTTTCCACGTCAATCGATCGACATGAAAATCTTTAATAATTGCTTTATATAATTCTGGTTTGTCATGATCCTCGTCATCGTCTAATTCTATAAATTTTCTTTTAAAATCTGCTAATTGAATGCGCACCAAATAGTCATGAAATCTTTCGTATTGCTCTTCTATAAATTTTTCTCGTGATTTTTTTCGATCTAAAAGTGTTCCTTCTAAATCAAATACGACCGCCTTTATTTGTGTTAAATCCATTCTCATAACCTCTTTAATTATTATGTCGCTCTATTAAAAAACTGTGTCACCTATTTAATACAATCTATTTTGTTTTGTTTATGTTACTTTAACTTCATCATTCTTCCATTCGCGGTTGCGTCACCATAATATAAAATAGTACCGGTATACCTAACATTGCCAAAATGATACTAGCTGGCACTTGGAAAGGATTTAATACAACACTACCTAACCAATCAGAAAGTACCATAATTGTACCACCAATCACGATATTCAGGAACATTTGTTGTTTCAAATCATAATGCCCTCTCGCTCTACGTACCAATTGTGGTATGACCATACCTATAAAACCAATCACACCAACATACGCGACTATCACTGCGGTTATAATGGATGCGATTAACAGTACGCTATACGTCACGTTTCGAACATTAACCCCTAAAGATTGTGCCCGTAAATCACCCAGTTGAAGTATCTTGATTTTTGAAATTAAACTTAATAATATGACAATGCCTACAAATAAGACAATTCCAATATATTTCACTTCGTTATATTCTGCAGATGAAAAACCACCGAACATATAATTCACAATATTGTTCATTTTTTGCTGATTAAAAATAATGAGTACATATAACAACGCATTAAACAATGCACCAATCATAATACCAGCTAAAATGAGCGTTCTTATAGGATAGCCTCTAGACATTGCGTTAGTTAATACGATTACTAAAATTAATGTCATAATACTAAAGACAACTGAAAATACTGGCATCCAGATAAATGACACGCCGATAACAACAGCAAGTCCAGATCCAAATGTAGCACCACTTGCTAACCCTAAAGTGAAACTATCCGCAAGTGGATTATTTAACAATGTTTGAAACATATGACCGGCAAGTGTCAAACCTATACCCGCTAACAATGCTTGCAGTGTACGCGGGATTCTCACTTGATATAATATTGTTTGTGATAACGCATCATTTACGTCACCTATTCCCCAAAATAAACTTAGCGATAAACTCAAGAAAGCAATCGCTGTCCATATTGCTATCGTTATAGCATACTTCATGTTTTTGCCACACTTTCAAATAAATCTTCACCTCTTAGAATACCATCTGAATGTTTCTAACACTATCCCCTTCATCATAAATCATTATATGACATACGTTTTTAACACCATAAAAAACACCCTGAAGTATGAGTACATAAACTTCAAGGTGTATATGGAACAACTGTTCCTTTTATCATTATCGTCACATTACTATCATTGCTATTTCTCTTTATATATTGCATCTCTTAAGGCTTTAAGACCATCATCAATTCGTGGCCCTGGTCTTGATATTTGATCACCATTAACCGCTTCAATCCTACCATTTTTCACAGCTTTTAATGAATCAAAACCACCTCTCTTGTCGATAATATTTTGATAATCACTTTCTGAAATCCCCATCGTCGAAATCATGACATCTGGGTTTTTCTTTATAATCGCTTCTTTACTGACTTTTTGCCAGCCGTCTAAATTGGAAAAACTATTTTGTGTTTTAAGTTGTTTCAGCATATCATCAAAGAATGTATGATTGCCTGCAGTATAAATTTCTGGTTCTGATGATACTTCCATAAAGACTTTTTGAGACTTCGCATCCTTTGGCACAGAACGTATCACTTTTTTAATATTTGCTTTCGTTTCTTTTACTAGTGCTGTAGCTTCTTTTTCTTTGCCTGTCACTTTACCAACCTGTTCAAAGGTACCATACATGTCATCAATAGATTGTGCGTCTTTAACATAGACTACTTTAACACCACTATCTTTTAAACTACTCAGCACTTTGCCGTCTGTTGCTTTTTGAGATTCGTGTGCAAGTATTAAATCAGGCTTAGCTTTTAATAAGGCCTCTTTATTTAATTTCATAGCATCGAACTGTTTTTTATCTTTAACTTCCTTCGGATAATCGTCTACAGTTGATACACCTATAACCTTGTCCCCAAGACCTAATTCATATAAGATTTCCGTATTACTAGGCATTAGTGAAATAATTCTATCATACGATTTATCTGTCTGTGATTTTTTATTCGATTGATTAGAATTTGTGCCACATGCCGCTAATATTACAGCCAAAATAATAAAAAGATAAATAAGTTTAAATTGCTTTTTCATGATATTGTCTCCTAGCTTATAATTTATCTTTATCATATCAAATTCTTGCGCATTTTTACGCTTATTTTTAAAATTTTTTCTATTTAAGCTTTTATGATGCTCTTTTCTAATTAGATATTTAAATATCACTTAACCGTCTATACTTTTTATGGACTTAAGTTCACTGATTCAAAATATTTATCTAAAAATGTAAATCTATGTACTGCTTTACCGTTAAAATAATTTTTCCCGAAATTATCTAATAATGCATGAAACTCATTTGCGTCTTGATTAGTAAAGGTTTCCGGTAGCGACACACTACGCTTAAGTTTGTCATATTGTTCCGTATGTTCATATCCAAGCAGCTGATAAATTCTTCTCGTATAGCTATCTGGTATAAACTCAACACCCTCAAATACATAGACAATGAGCACATCCGCTGTTTCACTGCCAATTCCTTTGATGCTTAGTAGCTTATTTCTAAGATTTGAATGAAATGCGTTAGCAATCTTTTTATAGTCGAAGTCACCTTGCTGCAACCAACTTAACAGCGCTAGGATGGTTTGCGCTTTATTTTTATAAAATCCACTCGACTTTATCAATACCTGTAAATCTTCTAATTTCAAATTCAAGATATGTTGTGGGTCTAACTGCGTTGTTTGTTTTAATGAATCGATAGCATAGGCGGCATTTCTCCAATTGGTATTTTGGACTAAAATCGCTCCTAAAATAATTTCTATTTTCGATTCTGCAGGCCACCAACCTTGTGGTCCCATATGTTTATATAAAATGTGATATAACGTTTCTGAATCCAATCTCATATATGAATACCCCTTATTTAGCACTTATTTCTCAAACAAAAAGAGCTAGTATGATGTGTAATTAGAATGAATATGACTCTCTTCATTCATAACAAATCCGATACTAGCCCGATATTACCTTTTAACGATTACATCGTTTCTGGCGCGTTTACTCCAACTAAACCAAGTGCATTACGCAATGTAATTCTTACTGCGTCAATAAGTGCAATGAGCGCTTCAGTCTTTTCAACATTATCTGTTAATACTTTTTCAGCATTATAAAATTTATGGAAATGTGATGCTAAATCTTGAATATAATTTGTAATTCTATGTGGCGCTCTATGTGCTGCAGCACTTTGAATTGTCGTTTCAAATTCAGCAACTTTTTTTAATAAATCAATCGCCTTGTTATTTGTAATTAAAGTATAGTCTGCATCTTTTGATGGTGTAATCCCTCTTTCAGCAGCTTGTTTCAATATTGAACAAATACGTGCATGTGCATATTGCGCATAATACACCGGATTATCTTGTGATTCTTGTTTCGCAAGTTCCATATCAAAATCAAAGTGCGTATCTGGACTACGCATAGTTAAGAAATAACGTGCTGCGTCTACTCCTACTTCATCCATAATTTCACGTAAAGTAATTGCATTACCAGTACGTTTGCTCATCTTAACCTCTTGCCCATCTTGCATTAAGCGAACCATTTGCATAATTTGGATTTCAAGACGATCACTTTCAACACCGAAAGTTTCTAAAGAAGCTTTAAGACGATTTATATATCCGTGATGATCAGCGCCAAATAAATTTATTAAAGTATCATTACCACGCTTGATTTTATCAAAATGATAAGCAATATCTGGTAAGAAATAAGTATAATTACCATCATTTTTAATTAATACTCTATCTTTATCATCTTTAAAGTCAGTCGTACGTAACCACGTAGCGCCATCTTGCTCATACGTATAGCCCAGTTCAGACATTTTGTTTAATACTTCCGTGATTTCACCTTTTTCATATAAAGAAGTTTCACTAAACCAATTATCAAAATGTGTATTAAAATCAGTTAAATCTGTTCTTAGTTTTTCCATTTCATAATCTACGCCTAATTTTCTGAATGTCTTAATACGTTCTTCTTCTGATAAATTTTTAAGTTCAGGTTGTTTTTCAGCTAAATCCTTACCAATATTTATAATATCTTTACCATGATAGCCGCCTTCAGGCATTTCAAATGTATCATCACCAAGTGCTTCAAAATAACGCGCTTCTATTGAACGTGCTAGATTTGTAATTTGATTACCCGCATCATTCACATAATATTCTCTCGTCACATGGTAGCCAGCAGCTGTCAAAATATTAGCCAGTGTATCACCTACTGCAGCATTACGAGCATGGCCGATGTGTAAATCACCAGTGGGGTTGGCCGACACATATTCTAATAATATATTTTTACCATTTGATTCAGGCGTACTACCAAAGTTAGCATCTTTATCTATCGCTTCTGAGATAATCTCAGTTAAATACGTATTATCTAAATAAAAATTAATAAATCCAGGTCCTGCAATTTGAACTTTCTTCACATTTGCTGCTGATGTATCTAAATGATCAACGATTGCTTGGGCAATGTCCCGAGGATTACGTTTCGCTATTTTTGTTAATACCATCGCAATGTTTGTAGAATAATCACCATTAGCATCGTCTTTAGGTATTTCTATTTTAATATCTGGTATTTCACCTACATCAGCTAACGCTGCTTTTTGAATACTATGCTTAATTTCTTCAATCAACGTTTGTTTCACTTGGTCAATTATATTCATTTAAGACTGCTCCTTATAAGTAATTTCATATTGATAAGATCCCATTTTTTCTTCATCTTGTATTAAATCATAATGGACCTTTAATTTACCACCATGCTCTGTGACAAAATGTAAAATAGAATGTGTACGTACAGTTAATGGTATGCGACCTCCAGTGATTTCATATAAAGTTATTGTATCTTCACCTTCTACAAAATGGAGATTCATTTTAATTTCACCCTTACGAATGATTTTAACACCTGTTTCTTCAATTTTAACGGTCACATTGACAACTACATCATCAATGTTTTCTTGATAACGTATAAATTCTGCGTTACGTTTTTGCCAAGTGCCTTGTGTATTCGTAGTGAATTTTTCTTTATTATCAAATTGTTTAACTACTTGTTTCGTTTGGATATTCACATTGTTTTCCAATGTACGTTTCACCCTAATCTTTTAAAATAATACAGACTATTATAGCATACTTGATTCATGCTATACAGTTGGGAAATCGTTTTTCCTCATGCCGTCCACATAGTTAATATGAAGCGTATGTATTCATTGTTTTAATTATTAAAAAAGCAAGCCAAACAACAATTACGCATTGTTTGACTTGCTCGTCATCATGATTTGCTTGCTAATGCTTCATGCAATGTTTTATCAGAATTATGCCACATAGCTAAATCGTGTGTTTGAAGAAAATCTTTCAAAATTGCCTTGTTATCATCACCTATGTGATCAATATCAATTTGATGTTTCATCGATTTATCCATCATATTGACATGTTCAGGCATGCTTTTATATCCTCTGCGAATACTTTTATTTACAAGTAAATAACAGCCTGTTACACCTGCATAATATGGACCATTTTCGCCTCTTTCAGTAGTAACCCAGCACAACCAATATGCTTTGGCTTCTTCACCTTCTACTACTTCTTTCTCTTTAATCCATTTAACGCCCTTTTCTACACTTGAACGTGCATGCATACCACCAATATCAATGAATGCTTCTTTATTTTGAACATCAATAAACACAGGCGCCACATTATCCAAACTAATGGAACCGATATTTGTGCCTTTATGTCCATCGAGCGGGTCATTCTTAATGATATTAAATTTAAAACCTTTATTTTGAGCCAACAGGTACACCTCCCATATTATCTAATCAATTATCTTCATTTTACTTGTTTTTATATTAAGAATTCAATTCATCCAATATGCTATTAATTGCGTTTTTCACGTGCGCATCTTCAATATGAGCAATAAGCTCTTTAGGATAATATAATTTATAGTCTTGGCGATTAATTCCAGTAATACTATGGATAACCAATGATTGACTACTAATCTCACGAATTTTACCATTTCGTTTCAGTAAATGAATAGGTTGCCTATCTGAACCAGGTCTATCATAGTCATAAGGTAGATCTGAAAATGATTCACTGACAAAATAATAATTTGGGTCGATATCTGCTTGAATAAACAAATCAGTTAATTCAGAGATTGTTATAATTGAACCATCGAAAGGCATATATTTCAATAAATCGCGATTGATAAAACGACGCGACAAATCACTTAATATAGCGTCATCCTCTTTGACCCATGCTTTTAAGTAATACAAGACAACTGCTTCATCTAAATCTACGTATTGCTCTATTGTCATGGATTCTTCGAAAAACGGCACAAAATCTGTCGGGTGCATCTTGAACGTATAGCCTTCGTTATATAATTGCTTCGCACGTTTCAAACAGTTATTTAATAACACCTCGCCACCTCTACTGACTGGGTGGAAATAGATTTGCCAATACATTTGGTAGCGGCTCATAATGAAATTCTCTACTGCATGCATACCGCTTTCTTTAATCAACACTTCATCTTTAGAAGGGCGCATCAATCTTAAGATACGTTCCATATCAAATTCTCCGTATGAAACTCCAGTAAAATAGGCATCTCTCTGTAAATAGTCCATTCTGTCTGCATCTATTTGAGAAGAAATCATAGATATTACTAATTTATTATCATGTGTTTTATTAATAACATCTGCTACTTGTTGTGGAAAATCATCTGACACACGTCTTAATACTTCATTCACTTCTGTTGGACCGGTAATGATTGCCTGTGTAAATGCCTCGTGGTCCGTGTTAAATATTTTTTCAAAACTATGTGAAAACGGTCCATGTCCTAAATCATGTAATAAAGCCGCACATAAAGCCAACGGTCTATCTTCATTATTCCATGCTTCTCTTCCATTAAACGAGTCATCAATTAATCTACGTACAATTTCGTATACGCCAAGTGAATGACCAAATCTACTATGTTCAGCCGTATGAAATGAAAGGTATAACGTGCCTAGTTGCTTTATACGTCTGAGTCTTTGAAATTCCTTTGTCTTAATCAAATCCCACACTACTTGATCTCTAACATGGATATATCTATGAATTGGGTCTTTGAACACTTTTTCTTCTGGTAATTTTTGTGTAGCATATGCTGTAAATGTCATGCAGTCCTCCTATCCATATCCTATACTTAATGCAGACTAATTTAATGTTTTACGCATTAACGCTAAATCCATGGCTTCACCATACATGACATGCGTATATGAGCGTAATTTTTCAAAACCTTTTTGTTCATAAAACGTAACTGCTTCATCGTTCTTATTATCCACTTCTAAAAAGACTTCGTTATAGTCATCATGAAAATAACTTAACCCTTCTGTTAACAATTTCGAACCATAACCATGATGTTGCCATGATGGTCTTACATAATGCGCTGATAAAAACAATTCTGTACCATAAATAAATGTCGCAAAGCCAATAATACTGCCCTCTTCTTCTACGACTAAAAACAACTGATCTTCTAAACGCTTTAATAAATGTTGTTCATTATAGGACGCAGCCAGTAACTCATTTACTGTTTTAGCTGCGTAAATATTCAAGTACGTGTTATACCAAGCTTTCGTTGCTACATCTCTGATGCCTACAACATCTTCCGGTGTCGCTTTTCTAATTTTATGCATGTTGCTCTCCCCCTATTTAAGATAGGTAATAATAGCTACATTATATCATAATTTTAGTATTCAAAATACTTTATCTATTTATATAAAAATAGCTTGGGCAATATTATAATTCACCCAAACTAACGATGTTCTATTTACTTCTTCCCAGTGTTTCTTGCCATTCGTTTGCACGCGATAATGCATATACATCTTTTTCAATATCTCCTGGTCTTTCAGCAGTACCAATGATATAACCACCTAAACTTGCACCTAAAAACTCTAAGCTATACTTAACTTGCGTAATGCACGGTTTCGCTTTAACTTTAGGACAATCTCCACCAACGATGATTAATCTAAAGTCTTTCTTTGCCATGTTAGCTTTAAAGTCTTTATAATTCGGATCTAATAACGTCTCAGACCAATGATCGATAAACGCCTTCATTGATGCTGATAAACTATACCAATAAATAGGTGAAGCAATAATAACGGTATCACTTGCTAACACTTTATCTATAATTGTCTTGTAATCATCGATATATGATTCTATTGTGTTGTCGTCGTGTCTATAATCTCTAACTGGATTTAATTGATATTGCGTTAAATCTATCCATTCGTAGTCGTATCCAGCTATGGCCATCTTAGTTAAACGTGCAGTATTCCCTTCTGGTCTACTGCCCCCAAATAAAACTGTGATCATATTAATCTCCTTCTACTACTCATTTTATATTCCCATACATATTATAAATATACATTTCTATAAAATCATTAAACTTAATTAATTATTTTACACTAAAAAGTATAACTACTAAACACTTTACTTAATATACAATAAAATATTAAATCATTTGCTCAAAAATTGAAAATCTAAGACATACTATAAATGTATATTTTTAAATATGCCTTTATAATTATAAAAATATGGGATAGTGAGAAATAAATAACTTGTCTCAGTCTTTAGTCATAATATGGAAAGTGTGCTAGCAGGATTAATTAAAAAATAAAGCCCCACGCTTCAATTTAATGAATTTGTGGGACGCATGCCTGAGCTTCAACTCAGGTAGACATTGCAAACTATTCTTTCTTGCTGAAAAATCACAATATCTTTCAAATAAATTAGGTTACTTTCTCGCTGCCATCTAAATTTTTATTTTATAGGAAACAATTTTTCAATCTTTTCGATTTCTTCATCAGTTAATTCAACATCTAATGTCGTCAAATTATCAACAACTTGATTTGGTCGTTTAGCTCCTGGAATAACGATATCTAATGAAGGTCTCGTTAGATAAAAAGCTAGGACGATGTGTGCAACATCCACTCTATGATTATCTGCAATACCGCGTAGTTGTTCTATTTTTTCTAAATTCTCTTTGAATTTTTCACCTTGAAATTCTGGATTTTCTGCACGAATATCATCAAATGTTGTATTTTCATTATATTTACCTGCTAGTAAACCTGAAACAAGCGGGAAATATGGAACAAACGTGATATTGTGTTCTGAAGTATATTCAAATATATGCTCATTTTCGCGATTTAATAAGTTATACTCCATTTGTACCACATCGACATAACCATCCTTATTCGCTTCCTTCAATTGCGCTAAATCAAAGTTAGACACACCAATCGCTTTTATCTTGCCTTCATCTTTAAGTTCTTTTAATGCTGCAACGGCTTCATTTTTAGGTGTATCATTATCAGGGAAATGGATATAATATACATCAATATAATCTAGTTCTAAACGCTTCAAACTTTGTTCAACTTGATCCTTTAAAAATTGCGGGTCGTTGGAATATTTAACATTCCCATCATCATCAAAATAATGCGCGCCTTTAGTAGCAATGGCAAAGTCATCTCTATCAAATTCTTTAACTGCTTCTCCAACGAGTTCTTCGGAACGTTCTGGCCCGTATATATAAGCAGTGTCTATCAATGTAATACCGTTTCTTACAGCAGTACGAACTGTTTCTTTACCTTGTTCTTCATCTAAATCATTATAGAAATTGTGTCCTCCTACAGCATTAGCACCTAATGCGATTGGCGTTACTTCAACATCTGAATTTCCAATTATTGTTTTCTTAGTCAAGCTTACCCAACTCCTTATATAAAATTAGTCTTTTTGGCAGTTATAAACATTTCTCTTTTAAAAATATTTACTACTTAGTTAACTTTTCCAATTAGTTACTTATAATACGTTCTACCCTTTTTTCCAACATTTAAAAAGAAAGCAACGTAATATACGGTTCCTAATATTTTATCTATTTATCATTTAGCGTGTATGTTCAAACTATTTATCATTGCTCGAACAACACATCATTACACTTAAAAAATTACGTACAAAAAGAGTAGAATAGAAACCAAATGCGTATGGTTGATTTCTATCCTACTGCTCTATATCACTATATACTTTAGATAACACCTATCAAAGCAACTATTCTATATTATGCTTATACGATACCTCGCCCATCTTATTATTGGAAACTGTATGGTACTTTACATAAAATTACATATCGCCATTATTGTGTGTGCTTTCTTTTAGCTAGTTTGTCTTTTAATTTTTTATCTTGTTCTTCTTTACGACGTTTACGTTCTTCATTACGTTTTCTTAAGCGTTCTTCTTCTTCAGGATCTCTTGGTTTCTGTAATTGTTTTTCAACTTTTTCCATAAGTTCTTCTTCTGTGAGTGCAGCCAGTGGACGATTGTTAACAAAGGCGAACGTTTTTCTACGACCTGGACCACAGTAAGACTGACAACCAATTTCAATTTCAGCCTCAGGATCTAATTTAGTTAATTTTTTTTCTAAAGACTTACAGTTTACACCTTGGCAATCATCACAAATCAAAAATTTATTTTGCAACTACACCCATTCCTTTCTTATGGTTTACAGCTTTTTAAACACATCCATTATGTAATAGACGCTTTATATTAAACATTTGCAACTCTAATTATTTTACTCTTTTTTATTAATATTTCAAGATTATAAAATATACTTCTTCCTATTCAAGTACCTTTTGCAAGTTAAAGACTTAATTTGTACATAATTAAAAACAGTACCTAATCTAAAGATCAGCATACTGCTTAACTTACATATTTTTATTGACCATGATAAATATTAAATTCTAATGGCTTCACTTCATTCTCCAACCATTCTTTATATATTAATTCTTTATTAGCATCACTGTTAATAATTGTGATACCACAGTCTCCGCCACCAGCACCTGATGTTTTAGCTGCACCGCCATATTTTTCTGCTACGGAACACAGCACTTTTAAATGCGCTGTTTCTATATCAATCGTTGCTTCTTTATCCATAGATTGAATAATTTCACGATTAATACGAATCATCTGCTGTACACCTTTAATATGATTTGTTTTAAAAGCATGAATCAATTTTTCAACACATAGATGTGAACGTTCTAAAAACTTCCCATAAAACGTTGGATCAGACTTCAAACGTTTCACTTCACTTACCAAATGATGAGATGATGCAGGAGAACCTGTCCAACCGATTAATACTTCCATATTTTCGGGTGGCTGCAACGGTTCAATATGTAGCCCTGGCCAGTTTTTATTCAACACTTCATTAACGGAAGTATCTTCAATCTGTTGTGACACCCATTCGTGATCAAATGTACTGTAAGCTAGCCAGCCAGTATAAATACTAACCGCAATGTCTCCACATGAACTTAAACTTTGTAATTTCATATTGGCAATAACAGCTAATTTATAAATAAACAGGTTTGATAAATGTGTTTCATAAAACTCGTTCAACACTTTCACAACAGAGACAAGCACAGCCGCACTCGATCCAAGTCCATACTTGTGACCATTTGCATCATCTAAATTGCTATCAATCGTTAAATTAAAATGTTTTAAACTAATTTGATTACTACGTACATATTGTTCAAACACTTCAATTGCCGTAATGACATACTTAAGTTGCTTCGCTGCATGTACATCGGATACAACAATTTGGTCTTCTTGTCTTTGAAAAGTTACTGGATCGTGATGTAACGTCTTAGAGTGTATCGTACCTTGAGGAGCATTTGAGTCTTCAATTGAAGCAGTAACAAATCGATCAACTGCAATTAATACTGATTTATACCCAGGTTCAGTCACTGCATATTCGCCAGCAATATAAAGTTTACCTGGTGCTTTTACTTGAATCATTTTATCTCTTCCTTACTCAATAATTTCAACGCCTGTACTTATAATGTCACTAGCAATGATTTGGTCTTTATCAAACGATTGATGTAGTGCTTCTATCACTGCTTGTTGATTTTTCTTTTCTACTAAAATTTTTACATTAGGGCCTGCATCCATTGTGAAGTAACACGGATAACCTGCTTCTCTACACTGATGTACGATGTCCATCGCGAGATAGCTATCCTCCACCATATAAGTGAACGGAGGTTGTGCACCTAAATTTGTTGCATGCATTCGTAAGCCATTTGTTTCGATTACTTCTCCCATTTGCATAAAATCCTTTTGGGATATCGCATGCTTAACTGATGCTATATCTTCATCTACATGATCTAACCAGTATTGGTAAAAACGCGACGTATCACGTGTATGTGACATCCCGGCACGACTTGATACTTTTTTTGATTTATTATTAATCACGACAAAAATCATTGCTAAATCTTGTTCCCAATTATCTGCTTCAACGGGAAAACTGTATGATGATTCATCATCATGCCCTTTTTCCCATTCTACAAAACCGCCGTAGATACTTCTTGATGCTGATCCAGAACCTCTTCGCGCTAACCTAGATAACGCTTTACCCGTTAATCCTAGATTTAAAGCTTTGTTACACGCAGCTGCTAGTGCAGCATAAGCACTTGCTGATGACGCTAAACCAGCAGCAGTTGGAACATGGTTTTCACTTTCAATATAGGCAAACATTGTTGTACCGGCTTGTAATCTAACAACATCCATAAAACGACTAATCTTAGCTGATTCATTTGCCGTAACTGCTTCACCATTTAATATCAGTGTATCTTTAGTATAGCTTTCATCAAATGTGACTTTAGTTTCAGTATAAAAACGTTCTAGCGTAACAGATAAACTATTATTCATTGGAATAATATATGTTTCATCTGCCTTTCCCCAATACTTAATCAGTGCAATATTTGTATGTGCACGAGCCTTACCACTATTCACCAACTTCATTACCCTCCTAAATATTCAATCCATGTATGATGCGCACCTAACTTTGTTGCACTATCTACAATACGTTTCGCTGTCTCAATGTTAGAGGCAAGTACAATCATACTGCCACCACGACCGCCACCTGTTAATTTACCTGCAATCGCACCTTGTTCTTTGCTGGCATCTAATATTTCTTCTATTTTGTCATGACTTACAGTAAGTGTTCTTAAATTCTCTTGGCACAAATTAAATACCTTGGCTAATTGTTCAAAATTATGATGTTCAATTGAATCACTTGCTTCATGTACAAGTTTACCAATATGTTCAACATATTGCAGATAATCACGATCCACTTCACATAAATGATGAACATCTTCAACCGCTTGTTTAGTAGAACCTCGAACGCCTGTATCGATAACGACCATATAACCATTTAAATCTAAAGGTTTTAATGTTGTAACATGTCCTTGTTTAAACCATACGGGCTTATTTGAAACGATGGTTTGTGTATCTATACCACTCGGCTTACCATGAGCAATACGTTCTGCCCAGTTCGCTTCTTCTATTAACATCTCATCTGTCAACGGTTTATCTAAATAATCAAAACTTGCACGCACAAAAGCAACTGCCATCGCTGCGCTAGAACCTAATCCCCTTGAAGGTGGCAAATTTGTATCGATTGAAACTTTAATGGGTGGTGCTATGTTATATTTTTCAATAAATCGTGTGATGACCGCTTTCAAATGCTCTGGTGCATGTTGTAATGTGCCATCGTACACATCACTTTTTATATATGAAGCGCTTGTTGTCTCTAGCGATTCTATTTTTGCTTTTACTTTTCCCGTTGTAAATGGAATCGCAATAGCTGGTTCGCCAAACGTAACAGCATGTTCTCCTATTAATATTACTTTTCCGTTCGCTTCACCGTATCCTTGTTGTGCCATATTTTCAATCACCTTTAGTATTTTCTTTAAATTTATGTTTTTGTGTGTCTCACACTGTTCAGTGTATGCCCGTGCACGACTATCTATTAAATAGCATCACTTTATATTCCCCGGGAAATAATCCGTTATCTAGGTTCTTAAAAGTCTATGTTTTTCTAAAATAGACATTTTTCTCATTTTTTGCACATACCATTATATATTATCTCACAAATTTCATATATTACCATACGACTCTAGTCATATATTATTTATTTCTATGCACTGATGAAAATAATTCTTTGAGATAACTTGTAACTAATTGTGGCAAAAGTTAATACCTGCTACTAATTATTTACAATACTTCCCTATTATAAAACGCCCTGTCTATATATTCAAAAAACTAACGTTAAAATTGAGGAATTTTATTAATAATCGGATTTTTAAACCATACTTTCACTATATTACTTATTTCATTTCTATAATTCAACAGATATAGAAATCTATCACTACAATTTAAATTTAAATTCGAAAAATAAAAGGAACAGGTTAACGACTTCCACATAGAAGTGTTTAACCTGTTCCTTATTTAACGTCAATCCATAGATCGGTTTATTTTAGCGTTACGTTCAATCATTTTTTCAAAATAACCATCATAACGTTGCCATTCATCTTCAGTCATAGGCTCCATATTTAAACGACTACCTAAATCTTTAATCGCATATAATAGTTGAAACATCACATCTTGTACAGTGATAGTTCTGCCTAATAATGTTTCAAGTGACGCCATGCATTGTGGGTCAATGTCAGGGTAGGTGAATTTTGTTTCTTCATCTTGTAGCGCCCGATCATAGAATGATTTCATCATATCTGCACGTTCACTACCGTCACCTTCTACGCAAAGATAAACTTGAACGGCTATACCTCCACGCACACGTCTTTGAGAAATACCAGCAAACTTTTTGCCATTAATACTTAAATCAAATTTACCTGGACAGTAAGACCTTTCGATTTCATGCGTATCAATATCCACATCTTCATCTTCAAACATTTTAGCAACTAATAAATACATCACTGTAAAGGCCTCATCAATAGTAATATCATGCTTCCCTTTAAATAGAAGTGATATATTCAGTATGCCTTGATCTAGTACGACACCAAGCCCACCTGAATTTCTAACAATGGCATTATAGCCTCGTTCTTCTGTGAGATATCGTATACCATCTTGTAAATGCGGTAATCTTGAATCATGTATACCTAATATCACAGTATGTTGATGCACCCAAGAACGCACGACACTACAAGATAAATCTTTCCCAACGCTTTCAGAAAAAGTATCGTCAAATGCAAAAGACTGCATTGGTTCTAGCCCTGAAGAATGGTCAATATAACGCCAATCTGTACCATTAAAATATTTACTTGCTAAATCCATTATTGTAATGATTGCGCTGCAGTAATGATTGATAAATTATACACGTCTTCTGTAGAACAGCCACGAGACAAATCATTCACTGGAGAGTTAAGCCCTTGTAATACTGGTCCTACTGCATCAAATCCACCTAAACGTTGCGCAATTTTATAACCAATGTTACCTGCTTCTAAACTTGGGAATACGAATACATTTGCATCACCCTGGATTTTAGCATCTGGCGCTTTTTTCTTAGCTACTTCGGGTACGATTGCCGCATCAAATTGGAATTCTCCATCAACAATCACATCTTCAATATGATCCGCTTCAATTTTTTCTTGAGCTAAATTCACAGCAGTAGCAACTTTTTCAACATCATCTGATTTAGCTGAACCTTTTGTTGAGAAACTTAACATTGCTACGCGTGGTGACATGCCAAAGCTTTTAGCAGATTTTGCACTTTCTACAGCAATTTCAGCTAAATCTTGTGCCTCAAGTGTTGGATTGATTGCACAATCTCCAAAGATATATTGCTTATCATCCTTAATCATGAAGAAAATACCAGACGTTTTAGAAACACCGGGTTTTGTTTTGATGATTTGTAACGCTGGACGTACTGTATCACCTGTTGAGTGTGCCGCACCACTTACTAGTCCTTCTGCTTTACCAGTATAAACAAGCATTGTACCAAAGTAGTTGACATCTTTTAACATTTCTTGTGCTTGTGCTTCAGTCGCCTTACCTTTACGACGTTCTACAAATGCGGTAACAAGTTCTTGCTTCAGTTCGCTTGTTTCTGGATCAATAATTTCTAAACTTGAAACATCTAATCCTTTATCGCTAGCTAAGGCTTTGATTGTCGTTTCATTTCCTAATAATACTGGAGAAACATAATCTGTTCCTTGCAGTTGTGTCGCAGCTTCTAATACGCGCTCATCTTCACCTTCTGGTAAAACGATTTTCACGTTTTTTCCCGTAAGTTTTTCTTGTAATACGTCTAATAAAGTCATTAGGGGCCTCCTCGAATTTCTTTTCTTAATATTTCACGTTTTCATTATACGTTATTTTTTCTTAAAATTCCATGTCACCAATTTGTAATCATTTACTTATGTTTTGAGCGGTCCTTTATGGTAGAATTTTGTAGTGAACACATAGCATTTTTCATAAAAAGGAGCGATTTAAATGCCACAAGCACCAGAAACGTTAGATGGATGGTATAGTTTACATTTATTATACGCTATAGATTGGTCTAGTTTACGCTTAGTACCAACAGAAGAACGTGAAATACTCGTAGATGAATTACAAACATTTTTAACTAAACATGAAGAAGCTCGTACAAATCATGTTGGCGATCATGCTTTTTATAATATTACAGGTCAAAAAGCCGATATTCTTTTATGGGCATTACGTCCAGAGATGAAAGATTTAAATGCTTTTGAAAATGAATTTAACAAATTAAAAATTACCGATTTCTTAATTCCAACTTATTCATATGTATCTATAATTGAATTAGGTAACTATCTTGCGGGGAAATCAGATGAGGATCCTTATGAAAATCCACATATCAAACCAAGACTATTCCCAGAATTACCTCAATCTGAATACATTTGTTTCTATCCTATGGATAAACGTCGTAATGAAACATATAACTGGTACATGCTACCGTTAGAAAAACGACAAGAATTGATGTATGCACACGGTAAAATTGGTAGAAAATATGCTGGTAAAATCAAACAATTCATCACAGGTTCCGTCGGTTTTGATGATTTCGAATGGGGTGTCACTTTATTCGCAGATGACCCATTACAGTTTAAAAAAATTGTTTACGAAATGCGATTCGATGAAACAACAGCACGCTATGGCGACTTTGGAAGTTTTTATGTAGGACATATCGTTACTAAAGCTAACCTACAACAATTATTTTCTTTATAGAAAATGCATATAGAAAGATAATCAAAAAAGCCGCATCCATAACAAATGGAATGCGGCCTTTTTTGATATTTAATATTTCAAATTTTTGCATCGCGCAAACTGGACTTGCGTCTAGTTCGAATTTGTATTTTTTCACTCATTATAATTCCCCCACACATATTGAAACCTAAGTACATCGCTATCAATCATATGTGTTTAGTACAAAAATGACATCAATCAAAACATTTGAAAAACACGTTAAACACATTCACAAAGCACCTTATAAATAGGGTTTATAGCAAAGCTCAATCTGCGTTACCATTACCATCCACTATATTAAATGCAATTGTAATAACAAAGGCACACTTACTATATCAATAAGTGTGCCTTTGTTGGATGTAGTGTGTTTGGGAGAACTTTTAATCACTACTTAATTTAATGTTAACTGTCGTATATTGTCGCTACTCAATATTTGTCTGTAACAGTTAACTAATACTATTTTAACCTATTTGAAATATTTGAAACATAAATGTATTCAAATAATTGTACAAAATACATTTTTTAACATACATGCCTTATTTACAATTCAATTACAAACCTTGTTAATAAAATGTTACAATAAATATTATTACTTTAGTAACTTCTACCCACCCTATACACTGTATTACGAATGGTTGGTTAAATAAATTTTAATTGGTGATTAAATGACAATATATAATCAAGCTATAGAAAGTTATGATGAAAAGATGGCGAAAGATGTCATCATGTTAGCAGGAAGAATATTATTAGAGTCTGGTGCTGAAGGTTCTCGCGTGGAAGATACCATGACGCGCATTGCTACGACTTTAGGTCATAAAGAAAGTAATAGCTTTGTTACAAATACCGTTATTAATTTCATGTTGCATGATGAATCTTATCCACGTATGTATCGAATTAGAACGCGTGATACTAACCTTCATCGCATTTCACGAACAAACGGTATTTCTAGACGTTTAGCACTAGGCGATATTTCCTTAGAAGATGCTTTTCAAGAATTGCAAGTTATCTATCAGGAACAAAGTATTAAAAACCACTATCTTTTTTACAAATTCATTGCTGCTGCAGTGATATCTGTCAGTTTTTTATATTTACAAGGTGGTCATTTAATTGACGTATTTACAGCATTATTAGCTGGTTCATTAGGCTATATCGTAGTGGAAATACTACAACAAAAATTACATGCCCAATTTATACCAGAATTTATAGGAGCATTAGTAATTGGATTGGTTACCATTATTGGTCACAACCTCATACCCGGAGGTTCTGTAGCTACAATAATCATTGCTGCAGTCATGCCCATTGTTCCTGGCGTGTTAATCACAAACGCAATCCAAGACTTATTCGGCGGTCATATGTTAATGTTTACCACTAAATCATTAGAGGCACTCGTCACTGCATTTGGCATCGGAGCCGGTGTTAGTACAATACTTATTATATTTTAGGAGCAATGTCTATGTTTTGGATCTTAAATTTTATATTTAGTTATACTGCTTCCCTCTTCTTCGGCGTTATATTTGATGTTCCAAAACGCCTTTATAATACGGTAGGTATTGTGGGTGCATGCGGATGGATGGTCTATACAATATTTTTTGATGGTTTAAACACACACACAATATACTCTAGTTTCTTTGGCAGCCTTGCTTTAGGCTGTTTAAGCCATGTCATGGCACGTTCAAAAAAGGAACCCGTGATTATATTCATGATTCCTGGCATCATTCCACTTGTTCCAGGTGGTCTTGCATTTGATGCAACTAAGAACCTAGTGTTGTTAGAATTTAGTAAAGCCATTAATACGATGTTAGAAGTAACACTCATTGCAGGTGCCATTGCACTTGGCTTACTTTTCGCCGATCAAATATCCAAACTTATTATTTCGGGAAAAAAAGTTCGAAAAAAAAGAATATAGCATTACTGCTAACGCATTAAAGTCTGGATGAAACACGTGCTATGATAAACGTATTTCATCCAGATCTTTTTCGTTCCTTCCTAAATTTAAAAATATGCACCTTTTTTAATCATTGCATCGTTGATATTTTTTTATTCAAAAAACTAGCAGGTAAAAACAAACAAATGATAGCAAGCATAGATACTAAAAAGCCCGCATGGTACCCAACCAATATGTTGTGAGCCGTTGTAGGCAGCGTATTTATGAAAGTAGCTACAATTGTTGCTATTAATGCTCCGCCAAAGCTAGAACCCAAGTTTTCAATTATATTTATACCAACGCCCGCTTCTGTCAATTGTTCATTTTTCAATCCTAGATACGCACCACTAGTCAGTGGCAACATGACTCCGCCTACAAAACACCCTCTTAAAAACAAGGCCAATTCAATCCAAATAATAGAAGAATGCGACGAAACACTGATAAAAGGAATCGTTGAAATTAACACAAAGAAAGCACTGACTAAGACAATGACCTTCGGACCATATTGATCTGTTAGTTTGCCAATCAAAGGGCGCGTAATCAACATGCCAACACCTTGTGGCATCAACATCAATGCTGCGGATATAGATGTAAAATGAAAAAAGTCTTGAAAAAACAATGGCAATATAATCATAGGACCCAAGATGGCGATATTGGATAAAAACAAACCAGAACTTGAAGCCCCAAAATTTCTGTGTTTAAACAAATTAGTAGGTAATACTGTATTGTACTGATTACGTCTATTATAAATAATATAACTCACTATAAGCAAAATGCCTATAATCATACTAGTTAACGTTGTGTTATTAACAAAACTCGCATATTTTGTTGCTTGGGTTAGTCCGTAAATCATTGTGATACTTATGAGACATAAGTGAAGCATACCAACAATATCTAATGATTTCATTTTATTGAATGGACAGAAATGAGGTAACGTTCTCACCATAATAGGAACAGCAATCAATGTAATTAATACATTAATAAAAAAGATCCAACGCCAAGATGACGCGTGAACGATGAATCCCCCTATTACAGGACCGAAGATAGGGCCTAATATCATGGGCGTACTAACGATAGCAATCACTCTTCCTATATAAGCTTCTCCTGCTATCTTAATTAACATCGTAGACATTAATGTCGTAATGATGCCCGCACTAAATCCTTGAATCAATCTAAATGCGATAAATACAGAAATATTCCAGCTCAAGCCTGTAATAAATGATGTGATTCCAAACCCAACCACGGCAGAAATAAAAACATATTTACTATTAAATTGATTCATGAGCCATCCTGAAATGGGAACAGCCATTGCCAGTGCTAGCAAATAACCTGTGATTCCCCATTGTACCCAGTCCAATGTTGTATGAAATGATGCTGTTAAATCTTTGACTGCTATATTAACCATAGTTGAATCAAGCATAGGTGTAATTGCACCAAGCGCAATCGCCCATGCAGCAATGATTATATTTTTAGGCACGGGATTTAGACTGTTATTTTTCATAATAGATACTCCTTTTGTTTCCTCGTCAACAAAATATTACAACCTTATTGTTTCCTTGTCAACAATAAAAGCTAGGTTCCACTCTATACTTAGATTGGAACCTAGCTTTTATTTGTAGCATTTGTCACTGTTATCATTCAATGGTTGTACTTTCCATGGCATCCTTTGCCTATTCCATTTAGGACACTTACGCACCGCTTGTGTTTAATGTTGTTCTTGTTTTTGGATTTCAACGTCTAAATGATCATTATAAAGTTTCAAGAAGGATAACATTGCATCATATTGTTCATTAGATATTTGATTAAATACTTCTTGATCGCGTGCACGAAATTCTTTATGTAATTGTTCATGAACATGAAACGCTTCTTGTCCTTTATCTGTTAATTTAAAGTAAATTTCTTTTTTGTTCATAGGATTTTGGTAACTATAAATTGCATTTTTTTTAATTAATTTTTTAGTGAGCTTACTAATTGCGCCTCTAGTCATAAATAATGTTTTAGACAATTGGCTCACGTTTGGCTGTTCACTATGTTGTATTGCTTCTATACAATGCACTTCAGTAGAAGTATAGTCGTTTAACCTTGCTTCCATAATCGGTTTGTTTAACCAAACAATTTTGTCATATAAAGTTCTAATATTGTTTAATAACCGTTCTTCTTTATTCATAACATAACCTCCTATTTACTTTGGCTTAATTGCGTATCACTTTAAATTTTATTATGAACAAAAACCCTTTTAAATAAAAGTGTTTTCTAATGCAAAGAGAATCCAATAAATTAAAAAAGCGGAGAGATAACCATATTAGGATATCCCTCCGATGTATATAATAACCATATTTATTTTTACATGTTTTGTACATATATCATTTTAAATAAAGCGGATTATTTCGTTTGTTCTGACTTGTTTTCATTTATTAAATCTACAATGTCATCTTCTGAACGGTTTAATATCAATTTACTCAACTTATCATTATCCATACGTTTTAATTTTGGATAACGAACGATAAAGAAAATGAGTCCAATCACTAGCCAACTACCTAATGCAATATATGAAGGTGCCGAAAGTGATGCTGGCGAACCAGGCACTAATAATAATAGTAAGAAGATAAATGAAACGATGGTCCCTAGAATAGCAAATGTTTTATAAATAGGTCCATACGTATTACTTGATTTATCATAACTGAATAACTTGGCTGCTGATAGACAAGTTATGAAATACGCGATTGATACGCCTGTTGATGACATATCAACAATCCAAGTAAGTGCCGTACGACCTAACCATGGCGCAATTAATGTAATGGCTACTAAGAAAATAATTGCTATATAAGGTGTCTTATATTTTTTATGCAATTTGCTAAATACAGACGGCATAATACCTGAACGACCCATCGAGAACAAGAGACGGCTTGAACTCATTAAGAACCCATTTAAGCCAGTAAATATCCCCATAATAATTGCAATTGCTAATACTGCTAAACCAATATAGCCAAATGCTTCTTGCGTCACTGCACCTGTTAGCCACAAGTTACCATTTAAACTAGTTGACGTTGTGCCTAACCAACCCGTATATAAAATCATTAATACATAAGTAACAGCAGCTGCTAATAAACTATATACAATTAATTTAAATGTTTTATTAGGTGAAAAATCAAATTCTTCTGCCGTTTGTGGTATATTATCAAATCCTACATATGCCCACGGTGCCACTGCCACAATCATAATTATGGAAGTAAACCAACCCTCTTTCTCGTTGGTTAATGGTTGTAAATTTTCTAAAGAGAAATTACCTCCAAAGAACGAGCCAAAGAACAATAATAATATTGTAATAACCATTGCTACACAGAAATAATATTGTAATGATCCTGAAACGCTAGCACCTTTAATAGCTATAAACATAAATATGATAAGTAATAATGATGCAATGAGAATTTCAGTAATATACACATCCCATCCTGCAATGGTATATAATTTTCCTGTTTCCAATATATCTGGTAGTAAAAATTTAATTAACAAACTAAACGCAGTAGCATTTAATGCAACTACACATATGTAACCAAAAGTTAAAAACCATGATGAGAAGAAACTAACATATCTTCCAAATCCTAAAAAACTAAACGCAAATGCGCCACCTGAAACTGGGAAACGTTCAACTAATGCACCATAACTTACTGCAATAAGTATCATTAACAACGCACCAATCACAATACCAATCGCAGCCGCAATCGGGCCTGATTGTCCAATCCAGTCACCTGGTAGAATAAATGCGCCCCAACCTATACATGATCCATAAGCAATCGCCCACACAAATTTTTCAGATAGGTTTTTCTTTAAATCTCCTCTATCTACTTGCTGATTATTTTGACTCATAAAAAAATTCACCTCATGGAGTGTATTATACCCACAAGATGAATTCTATAACAATTATAAATTTATATTTTGAATGTACCAATTACCAACATTAACCAACCTACGATAAACAGTACGCCTCCAATTGGCGTAATCGCACCAAGTATACGAATTTGTGTCAGTGCTAATATATATAATGAACCACTAAAAAATACGATACCAAAGAACAATAGCCAACCTGCCCAATTCACACTAATTGATGTAGTTCCGCTAATGATACCAATCGCTAGTAACCCTAGGCCATGATACATTTGATATGTTGTTGCTTTTTCCCATACTGATAAATATTTAGCGGATAGTTTGTTTTCTAATCCATGTGCACCAAATGCGCCTGTACCTACAGCCATCATAGCATTTAGTGCACCTAAAATAATAAATACTTTCATCATGATTTATTCATTTCCTTTACTATTTAAAATTCTTTAAAAATCAAAAATGGAGTCACCATTACCTACTTCATCATCTGTAACTAGTTTATTAGCAGTTAATGATGTATTCGTTGTCGTACTTGGCGAAGAAACATCCGAAACTTTTCCACCCATTGCACGTATTTCATCTTCAGAAACGCCTTGTGTCGCTGGGGAATTCTGTGGTTTAGTTGCTTTAAAAGAAGATGACACATTAAAACTGTTATCACTATAGACCTGTTTTGTAGATGAGGTATGACTCACTAATGACGTTAAAGTATGAATCGCATAAATATGTTTTTCAAACTCAGCATTACTATTTGCTTCATCTGCTTGAACTAATTCTTGTTCAATTAATTGAATGATTTTATCTTTTTCCATTTTTTAAACCTCACTCTCACACCAATTCACAGGTTGCTTACCGATTGTTTGTAAATATGCATTTGCCTGCGAATAAGGCTTAGAACCGAAGAATCCTCTATAAGCTGATAACGGACTAGGATGTGGTGATTGTATAACGTGATGCTTCGATGTATCGATTAATTTAATTTTTTGCTGTGCAGGTTTCCCCCATAATATAAACACCACATGCGTTAAATGTTTTGACACAGCCTGTATCACTTCGTCAGTGAAAGTCTCCCACCCAATATTTTTATGCGAATGTGCCTCTCCTTGACGAACCGTCAAGACTGTATTTAATAATAATACGCCTTCACGTGCCCAATCTTGTAAATGTGGTGAGTTTCTCACACATCCAATATCATCTTCAAGTTCTTTATACATATTTCGTAAAGAGGGCGGGAATTTCGCATCTGGTTGTACAGAAAACGCTAAACCATGTGCTTGGTTCGGTCCATGATAAGGATCTTGTCCTAAGATAACCACTTTCACTTGTTCAAATGGTGTTAAATCGAAAGCTTGATAAATATTCTCTCTATCTGGATAAATAATTTCTGTTGTATACTCTTTCTCTAAAAAATCGTGCATGGCACTAAAATCATGTCGCGTCGTTATTTCATGAAAAACATCCGACCATTCCATATACCGCTCACCTCATTGATATAATAACATATAAAGTGTTACTTTCTCTAAGAGATTAGTAACCTTATGCATAAGCTTTGCTCAGGTATTCCTTTTTTATTCCTTCATGTCTATGATTAAGCTACATTGTGTTAAGGTAAAATTTTTCTTAAATTCCACATGACACAACTCTATTTTAAAGCTCTTTATTTAGAATACTCGACAAACGTGATATGATATATTCAAAAGATATTTAGGAGTGAAATTCCATGGCATTGAAAAAAACATTGACCATTGCCGGTTCAGATACAAGTGCTGGTGCAGGCATGCAAGCCGATTTAAAAACTTTCCAAGAATTAGGTACATACGGTATTGTAGCGCTAACTTCAATCGTCACTATGGATAAGCAATCGTGGTCTCATGATGTTACACCGATTCCATTTGATGTATTCGAAAAACAATTAGAAACAGCCATTTCCATTGGCCCGGACGCTGTGAAAACAGGTATGTTAGGTACACAAAAAATTATTAAACGTGCTGGCGAAGCCTACGTTGAATCTGGTGCAAATTATTTTGTAGTAGATCCAGTCATGGTATGTAAAGGGGAAAATGAAGTACTCAATCCTGGTAATACCGATGCAATGATTGAATATTTACTACCAAAAGCTACAGTCGTAACACCAAACTTATTTGAAGCTGGACAATTAGCTAATTTAGGCACATTAAAATCTATTGAAGATATGAAAAATGCCGCTAAAATCATCCATCAACAAGGTGCTAAACACGTTATTATTAAAGGTGGTAAAGCATTAGATCAAGATAAATCTTATGACTTATACTATGATGGAAAAAACTTCTATCAATTAACTACTGACATGTTCCAACAAAGTTATAATCACGGAGCTGGTTGTACATTTGCTGCTGCTACAACTGCATATTTAGCAAATGGAAAATCTCCGAAAGAAGCTGTCATTGCTGCTAAAGCTTTTGTTGCTTCTGCAATTAAAAACGGTTGGAAAATGAATGACTTCGTTGGTCCAGTTGACCATGGTGCCTATAATCGTATAGAACATATCGATGTAGAAGTTACAGAAGTTTAATCAATAAAAGTTTCAATAAAAAGCACGTCGTTATCACATATTGATAACGACGTGCTTTAATTTGTTAAACATTTCTATTAAGAAAGGGTTGCACTTTTCACGTAACCATCACTTACATAAAATACAATGTGACCTTTTCCTACATCATATCCATATAAGCCATCACCTTTTGCTTTTTTCTCACCATTCATAGGTTCTTGATACTTATAATTTTGACCATATTGCACACGTATGTCTTTAAAACTTACTGCTTTATTTTGAATGTCAAAGGCTACATTATTTGCTTTGTTTCCATCAACTTGTTGGAATTTTTGATCATATAGTGTTTTAGTTGCTGTGTTAGATTCGTATTTGCCATTAACTTTAATACCATTAAATTCTACATTGCCTGCTTTCAGACCATTATAAAAAGCTTGATCTAATACAAAATCTCCACCTTTTGAAGTATAACCATTATACTCATACCAAGGTTGCGTCGTTGCTGCTTGTGCTTGACTGTGTGATACGCCTTCATTAGAAACGCTTATGCCTAATGCAGTCCCAAATACAATACTACCAGCTACAAAAGTCTTTGCTATCTTATTCATTCTGTATCACTCCACTTAAAATTTTTGAATCATATTACGATTCAATTACAATATTACAAAAATATTTCTAAAAGTGCAAATTTAAACTAAATACACAATATACTATTCTAAATTTTAAATGGTTAAAACATTAAGGTAGCCTTTTATTAGTCAAAAAATTAATTTTGAATTATGATACGACGTTAGACTGATAAAAAGTTGATACCGTAGACTCATGTATTCTACATATATTTCTATTATTATATGTAGTGTAGAGAGATGAAGGAGGGAAACACAACATGATTATCTACAAACAAGCTTTTGAAAATGGTAACCCCATATATGAAATTATCACCAAGACTTTCAAAACAATTTCTGTTAAATTCGATGAAAGCTTCAACAAGAATGAATTATATAAGTTACTCTCTCTACTAGAAAATGACGTCGATAATATGAAATTAAGTTATTAGACTCATTTTCAACTCATCGAAGATTATACAGAAGATGCAATAAATTGAATTCAGAAGAAACGATATACAATTAACTCCCCTTATTAAGAAATATGAAGTTACAAAGTATGCTTAAGTTGTCCCCTTAACCATACTTTGAAAAACACATCCCTATAAACACACACCCATAGTGGTACACAGTTAGACAAAGATTGTCCCCTTTGTTTGCTTGGAGAGTAACCTCGAAGCAGTTCTAACTGATGTACCACTCTTTTTATACATATAGTACTTTAAACTCTTCACAAACCATCATTGAAGTTTCATTAAAATTGATTTCTAATGATTCATAATACGGTTTAAAGAATGCTATATGTGCTTCACGCCAATGTGTTAACGATTTATCTCCTTCACCTTCCAAGAAAGCATGATGTTTCGTCACCTCATTGAAAGGCGTTTGGTATACACGTGTTGTCTCAATCACACATTGTGGATGACCTTTCTCATTTAGTACAACACTGACATCTCCTACTTCCGGTAACGGTTCACCTTCTACTTTGTATGTCTCATAACCACTGGTTGTTGCTGTTTTTTCACCTTGTTTTACTAAATTAGCTAATTCATCTTCATCAACGCCAAAAGACCACGCTTCAAATGGTACCCCTTTGTATTTTGGAAATGCTTCAATAAATTTGCGCCAATACTGCTCTACTGTCAAAGCCATATAAAATCCCCCATATTCATGAATAGTTCGTTACTATTTAAAAATAACACAAAACGAAAAAATCTTCGCGCAGACATTTTGAATGCACAAAGATTTTTTACATTATTATATTACATTAGAAAGATTAACCTTCTAATAATTCTTCTTTATCTACTGTTAATCTATCTCGTAATAAGTATACAATGAGCATCGCAGCCAAAGCACAAATTGTTTCTGCAATTAATAACGACCATACGATACCAGTTAAACCGAATAATCCATTCATTACAAATAGTACTGGGATAATGACTACACCTTGTAAAATAGCCATGATTGTTGCACCACGTCCTTGACCAGTCGCTTGCAACATACCAGTAAATAAGAAACCAATGCCATTTAATAATAATGAGGTCATTGTTACTTTCAACATAAATGTCGCCATACCTACAATAGCCGCATCATTAGAGAAAATACTTATCAATTGATGACCTGTCGTAAACACAATGACCATGCAAACCGCAAAAATCACAACGATTGTCATGATTACGACTTTAATAATATTTTTCATACGTGCTTTATCAGACATAAAATTGTAAGCAATTAATGGCACTACTCCTTCACAAAGCCCCATAATAATCAATTCAGGAAACTGTACTAATCTAAATGAAATACCATAACTTGCAATAGCAAAGTTACCATAGCCAGCTAAAAATAAATTTAATACTAATCCCGTAAAGCCCATTAAAATACTCATTAAAAATGCAGGAAAGCCTACTTTAAAAATTTCTACTAATATTTCTTTCGTCGGTTTTACATATTTCAAACTAATTGTAATCATGTCACTTTTTCTTAAAAAATAAATGATGAAAAATAGCGACGCAACAACGTTTGAAATAGCAGTACCTAAAGCAGCACCTACTACATTTAAATCAAAACCAAATATTAAAATAGGATCTAAAATGATATTCAAAATCACACTAGCTAGCATACCAATCATTGAGATAAATGGTGCACCAATGGATCGCGCGAATTGTTCTAAAATAAAGAACAATATAACAAATGGTGCGCTTAGGAACATTACTTTTAAATAAGCACTTGTAAAACCAAGTGTTTCACCACGTGCACCTAATAAAAGGGCAATTTGTTCAGTAGCGAAAATAGTCATTAAAATAACAATAACACCTAATATAAGCCCACCATAAATAGAAAAACTACTCACAAATTTCGTTTTTACATAATCTTTCACACCTAATAACCGGGAAATATAAGTTCCTCCACCGATACCAAATAAATTACCTAAACCCATTAACACTGCAAATATAGGTAAAGTGAGCGAAATAGCCGATATCATATGACTATCGCCTAAAAATCCAATAAAATAAATGTTTAAAATACCATAAATTACACTTAATAAACTTCCTATCATCATAGGAACTGAAAAATGCATCATCGCTTTAAATACTGATGATTTTTCAAAATAATATAACTGTTCGTCTTTCACTTCTATATTTCTCCTTTTTATTTAGACACCTAATAGTTAGATATCTAACTATATATTCAAAAATATGGTGGCTGTTAAATTTTCAATTTATAACAGCCACTTATAGTAACTAATCTTCTAAACAACTAAGCATTTTAGATAGATTTTGTTTCATTATTTCATTCTCTGCTTCTGATAACTGAGAACTCATGAGCGCTTCAATCTCGTCAAATACACCAGTAAACCCTTCAACTAATTTCCTACCTGATGCAGTTAGACCTAAATTTTTGCGCCTAGTATCATTCGCGTCTACATAACGGTATATGAGCTTCTTACTTTCTAAGTTCTTAAGTAAATTACTTACTGTTGAACCCTTACGTTGTAAAGCATTCACAATGTCATTCTGTGTAAGTCCATCCGCTTGGTGTGCATACAAGTAACCTAGCGTGTGGCCTTGTTCGTTTGTAATATCATACATTTTCAAACGCTGATCTGCCTTTCGTTTCATCTCATGGCTTATCATTCTAAATAAATATCCATATGACTGTTCCAAACAAGCACCTCATTTAATTAGATATCTAACGATAATAATACACTGTTTTTTTCTAGAGTCAATTGTTTTTTGATATTTTTTAATTTAGGAACAATACTATCATCACTTTAATATAAAAATGTTGACTCAAGCCGCATTTATACAAAAAAGCTGTCATAAAGTCGCTAAACTTTATGACAGCTTAAAATTCAATTTTTTCTTTAAATATAAATTTTTAATTAAACACGTTTGTCTTTTGCCCACCACATAGCTTTATCTGGATTTTCAGCATAGTATTCATACTCTTCGTCACTTTCAACGTTAGGGTAAGAACCTTTAAGTGATTTACCAGACGTACTTACATGTAATAATGTAATAACGATGATGCCAACAATACTCATAGCTGTTAAATAATAAGCAGGTGACAAAGGATCTCCTGTCTTCGCTACAAGTGATGATGCAATTAATGGCGTTGTACCACCAAATAACGAAACAGATACGTTAAATGTTACTGCTAATGTTCTATATCTTATATGTGTATAGAACATCGTTGGTAAGGATCCAGGCATCGTTGCTTCGTATGTTGATAAGAAGAAGCCTAAGACGAAGATGCCAACGATGATAAATACAATTGATGTTGTTTGAAGTAACGCAAATGCCCCTATACTAAATACAGCTGTACCAATGAGGCCAATTAGGAATACATTTTTCTCGCCGATTCTATCTGCGAGGCGCCCAAACATTAATGCTAACGGAATCATAACTGCCATAACAACAGTAATTAAAACTGATACTGTCGTACTATCCAATTTAACAATTTCTTGTAAATATGATGGCATATATGAAGTTACCATATAGTTTGTACAGTTAAAGAACGCAACTGCAACAAAACATACAATAATGTCTTTATAGTAATATCTAATAATTGTAAAGAAACCAATATTATCTCGCTTCGGTTTCGATGCAATTTCATTTTCATATACTGGAGATTCTTCTAGTTTTCTTCTTAAATAAAAACCAAACATACCCAAGAATAAACCTAAGATAAATGGAATTCTCCAACCCCATGAAGCCATTTGATCATCATTTAAAAAGAAGAATAATAATCCACTTAATACGGATGCCGCAATATAACCAGATAGTGTACCGATTTCTAAACCAGAACCTAGTGTATTACGCTTTCTATCTGGTGATGATTCCGCTACATAAACCATAGCACCTGCATATTCTCCACCAGTTGAAAAACCTTGTAACACTCTACCTAGTAGAAGTAATATCGGAGCCCACACACCAATTTGATCATATGTAGGTAATAACCCAATGAGTAACGTCGAGAACGCCATCATAATAATCGTGGTCGTTAATACGACTTTCCTACCATACTTATCTCCAATAATACCAAAGATAATACCACCAACAGGTCTAAGTAGGAAAGCAATAGCAAATGTCGCAAATGTAAAAATTGTCTTGAGTTGATCATTTTCCACCGAACTGAAAAAATTTTGCCCTAGTATGACCGCTAAATAAGAATATAAACCAAAGTCAAACCATTCCATCGCGTTTCCGATACCTGTGGCAAACACAGTTTTTTTTGCAGCTTTAGGATCAACCTTATTTATGTTACTTTTATCAAAATCCTTTTCATAATCCATGAATGTGTCCACTCCCTTAACATGTTATATAATTATACGTAGTTAATTAATAATGTCAAATTGAATTAAGCTTTTAAAAGGATTTCAAAATTATTTTTATGCGAAAAATGTATATTAAACATAACAATTCTTTGTTCAAAACTTCATTTTAATCACACAATTTTACTAAATATATACGAATTAATTTTATTAAACTTTAATTATTTTTATTTTTAAAATATCATTTTGATTTGAAACAACTAAAGTGTCATCATCACTCATAAAAAATGAAATTTGTTCACCTATTTCAATACTTTCAATGTATTTCACTCTAAACGAAGTCCAGTACAATCTTTGATTTTCTAACGCCATCTGTACTATCATTTGGCCTGGCACAATATATGTATGCAGTGGATTTTGATCATCTATGAACTTTAAATATGCTTTAACTTCTTCATTATATATGCTTATCATCTTAGATTTTCTCCATAAATATTTGTCTGATAGTTATACATTTATTTTCATTTTTATAAATTTCTAATTGTAAGACATATTTCATAAACTGACGTATCTTTTTCTGCTCTATCACATGTAATTGTGCTAAATAATGTACATTTACCTTTATATCTTGTATTTGAGTAACTTGGGTTTCTTTTAACACAATTTCACTATTTTTTAATTGTTGAAACAATGAAAATTTCGGCCATAATTTTGCACAATATAATGGTGGTACAGCCTCACTTATTAAAATATTAAAAAAAGCTTTATACTGGTTTACTTCCTCCGCATTAAACACTACTTCTATTGATTCATGACCATCTTTCAAATAGCACTGCATTACCCATTCCCCCTCCAATGCCCATTGTTGCAATGGTTCTTGTTTCGCTTTTCATATGAAATAAGCGGTTAACGAGTGCAGCGCCACTTGCACCGTAAGGATGCCCTGTCGCGATAGCTCCGCCATATTTATTCAATTTTTCATCTGCAATACTCAAATGTCTTTGACTCGCCACTACTTGAGAGGCAAAAGCTTCATTGAGTTCTATAGCATTTATATCATCGATTGTATAAGCATGTTTACTAAGCAGCCTAGAAACTGCTGGCACCGGTCCTATTCCAAGTAATGTCGGTTCAACACCCAACGTAACACTATCTTTAAACACTAATCCTTCATTAAACCCATGTGATATGGCAGTTGTTTTATCCATAATCAACAATAACACTGCGCCATCATTTTTCATGCAACAATTACCAGCAGTAACACTTCCACCTGGTAATAATGGCTTTAAGCGATTTAATGTTTGCTCACTCAATCTTGTTTTAATACTTTCATCTCTATTGAATATCTCGCCTTTAATTTTTAAACTTATTATTTCTTGCTGAATCAAATTCTGTTTATATGCGTCTATCGTTTTATTATGGCTATTTAGAGCATAAAGATCTTGGTCTTCTCTAGTAATGCCATATGTTTGAGCAACATTTTCAGCAGCTTCAATCATTGACGGATCTTGGTTTTCCGGGGCAAACGAAGCACGTTCGTAAAATTCAGGCAGGTGTGTATCATAAACAGATTGTGGCCTTTTGATCTTCCACGGCGCCCTGCTCGTACTTTCAACACCACCTGCAATATACATATTACCCGCACCTGCTTGAACCATTCTACAAGCATAAGTAATAGCTTCTAATCCTGATCCACACTGTCTGTCTAACGTTAAACCTGGAATATGTATATTCAGATTTGCTTCGAGCAAAGCCTTTCTGGCAATGTTCCCACCATTTCCAACAACATTACCAAGCACAACATCATCGATATGTAGCATAGCTTTTGCGTATTTTTCAGTAAAATGTTGAAATAATGGTTTCAATAAATCTTCGGGTTCTACATGTCTTAATGAACCACCATATTTGCCAAATGCAGTACGTTTCGCAGCAACAATAACAGCTTCTGCCATATTTAAAGTTCCCCTTTCAAATATCTCTTTTTCATAGTTTCACGTGCGATTTTTCCGCTTTGGGTATATTGCATTTGTTCTACTTTTAAAATTTTGGAAGGTATTTGATATCTAGCCAACCGTTTAATTAAAAAGGCTTTTAATACGCTATGTTTGACATGATGCGATCCTGTATATAACAAAATAGCAATCTCCCCGAATTTTGCATGGGGGGCGCTAATGACCAAAACTTCATTAAACACTTCAAACTTTTGTGCAACCCGTTCGATTTCAGTTGGATATACATTCCTCCCACCAATAATCATGCGGTCATACTGCCTACCATGTAAATAGAGATGATTTTGCTCATCCATTGAAGCAAAATCACCTATATCAATCCACTGATTATCCACCTTTCTTTGTGATACATACCCACTAAATACCATATTACTGTTCACTTTAAGTATCCCTATACCTCGTTCATCCGGCTGTGTTAACTTTACTTCTACATTTGGAAATAATTTCCCTACTGAAGCACTTGGTGCCTCATCATTATAGTTATAACTGATAAAACTCGCTTCAGACGTTCCGAAGAATTCGATTAATTGGGTATGTGGAAAGCGATTACGTACTTGATGTCTTACATGACTTTGTAATTTATCACCTGTCGTAAATAAATAGCTAAATCCTTTCGCTTCACCATGTATTGTTAGGCATGATACTAACATCGTCGGAACAACAAACAAGGCATACGGAGCGCCTGTTTTTTCTTGTTCTATCTTTGTCATTAATCGTTGACTATTAAATGTTTGTTGACCTATAAAATGCCTTCCACTATATAATGCAAATATGCATACATATAATGAAAGTGAATGCGATAATGGGCCAGGTGCAATTAATGTATTGACATCCTTTTTCATTAACTTTTCCGTTTCTTTATAGGAATAAATCCATGATATTTCATTGCGATAATAAGCTTTAGGTAATCCGGTTGTTCCTGAAGTAAAACCGATATGTAATAAATCCTCGTGCCACTTAAGCAGTTCCTGCTTTTTATGCGTATCTATCAATGTGAAGTCATTGGTTATTAAAAATGGTATGCCATAACTATCTACCAAAGTATCAATCTGTTCTTGTGACCATCGAAAGTCTAATATGCAAGGAACGCAATGCTGTTGAAGTAAAGTCAAATATATTTCTACTGTTGTCAATGGATCTTCAAGCAGTAAACCTACATAACTATACTTTGGTACTTTCTTAAATCGTTCCTTGTGTTGTCTAATTTTATGCGCTATTTGTGTATAGGTTCGCTTGTCTTGGCCAAAGTCTAAAGCATATCGATCTGGCTGGACTTGTGCATAATGTTCTATTTTTTCCAGTAACTGCAACATCGTCATTCCACCCTTTGTTAACTTCTATAATAAATATGTTAACATTAAATCGAAAAAATGCCCTAACGATTTTATTGTGGTAGTCATTACCATAACTCTCCCATTTTCTACTCGTTTAACTAACTATTCTGAGTCTATCTTTCGACATATCAATCATTAATCTTTAATAATGGTGCGCTATCCCAATTTTCAACAATTATACTATTAACGTATCGATTCGTTTTTAGCTATAAAGTGTGTTAACAAAAAAAGGAATCTAAGAACAGTGTCTGCCTTAGATTCCTACTTTATCTTAAATAGCTAAATCGAAAATGGTTTACTTATTTTTATTTTTCCATACTCAATTATTCTAAATTAGCGTGATTTTGTTGCATTGTTTCTTCATCCACATTAAGTTCGGACATTAAATTTAAAACAATACTATCTAACAATATTTGTGAAGCTTGCTCAAACAGACTACCCAACGGTTGCGATGAACCTTCAGCGTCATATTTCGTGCCGGCTGGTAATTCTATGACTGCGCTCGCAAGCTTCCCAATGTCTGAATTAGGACTTGTAGTTAATAACACAACCTCAGCGCCAACACTTTTCGCTTTTTCAGCTAAGATGCGTAAATGTTCTGTCGAACCAGAACCAGAAATAACTACAAACAAATCCTCTTTTGTAATCGCTGGTGTCGTTGATTCACCAATAACGTGTGCATACTTACCTAATTGATTTAAACGCATTGCAAAACTATTAGCAACAAAACCAGAACGACCTTTACCCGCTACAAATACTTGGTTTGCTTTTACTACTTGTCCTAGAAATGCTTCCGCTTCATTATTTCTAACTTGTGCTAGCGTGCGATCCAATTCATCTAAAATCAATCGATAATTTGTCATTTCAGCCATATTATCTGCCTTCAATCGCATCTCTACATTGTTTTGCTGCTGCAACTGGATCATCTGCATTTGCGATACCGCCACCAACTACAACTAAATCCGGTTCTTCTGCTACAACCTCTTTAATTGTATCTGGTTTAATACCACCGATAACAGCTACCTTAGAATTATTAATGACTGATTTAACTTGGCGTAAGCTTTCTAACGGTGATTCACCTTCAGCTTGTAAATCATAGCCTGTATGCACTGCAATATAATCTGCACCTAATTCATCTAGTTCTTTTGCACGTTTTTGTAAGTCTTGTACCGCGATCATATCAACTAATAGCTCTTTACCATTTTTATGTGCTTCTTCAACTGCACCTTTAATAGAAGCGTCTTCAGCAACACCTAAAATTGTGACAACGTCTGCACCAAATTTAACTGCTTGGCTTACTTCATAGTCTGCTGCGTCCATAATTTTTAAGTCTGCTAAGACTTTTACGCCTTCAATATTATCGTTTAAATATTGCACTGCCGGTAAACCTTCATTAATAACGATTGGTGTTCCAATTTCTACAATATCTACATAATCTTTCACTTTATTTGCAAGCTCTGTTGCTTCTTCTTTATTTAATAAATCAATTGCTAGTTGTAATTCCAAAATGATCATCCCTTCTTGAATTAAATTATCAAAGCCATTTCATGACTATACTTATTTAAAATCTTTTACTTAAAATGTCTACCCGTTTCATAAATATTAAAACGACATCATTATAATCGAGGTGCCGCTTCATCATCAACATATATTTCTACATTGGGATGTGCATGCAAAATGGTAGCTGGCACATCACTGTTCACTTCATTTTTTGCTAACTTCTCAATAGCCGCTCTTTTTTTCACACCAAACGCTAATAAAATAATTCTATGTGCTTTTAAAATCGTTGATAGTCCCATAGAAATTGCTTGTTTTGGCACATCCGCTTCATTATCAAAATAACGACTATTCGCATTAATTGTACTTTCTGTTAAATCGACGACGTGAGTCGCACTATTAATATCCGTACCAGGTTCATTAAACCCAATATGACCATTTTCACCAATACCAAGAATTTGAATATCTACGGGACCTTTTTGATTAATCAATTGTTCATATCGTTTCGTTTCATCTTCAAGATGAACTGCATTACCATTTGGTATATGGATAAGTGATAGATTAAAATGAGGATATTGTTTAAATAGAATTTCATTCATATAGTTATGGTAACTTTGTTCATGAATTGCCTCAATTCCTACATATTCATCCAAATTAAATGTTTCGATTTCGCTTACATCTAATTTATTTTTATTTAATAATTCCACCAAAAATTTATAGACATCTACCATTGTGCCACCTGTAGCTAGGCCCAATTTACTATGACTTTGCTGGCTCATTTGTTTATATAATTCACACGCAACATAAAACGAAGCATAATCGCTTGTGCCAAGATTCGTTATTTTCATTTAGGTTCACCCTCCCAATGATACTAAACATTACGCTCGTATATCCTTTCTATTACACTTATTCATTATACGTGTTTATACAATTTTTTACAGAAATTGAGTCCATTCTTAATTGCTATCCT
The DNA here is from genome assembly GCF_002614725.1 of Staphylococcus edaphicus. GTDB lineage: Bacteria > Bacillota > Bacilli > Staphylococcales > Staphylococcaceae > Staphylococcus > Staphylococcus edaphicus. Next base: position 170,282 of record NZ_MRZN01000003.1, read on the forward strand.
AAAATAACAAATAACTTATAATTTATTGAGCATAGAGATACATTTATGGTGTATTTTTTAGTAGAATGGAAGGATAATCAAAAATACAATACTTATCTATAAAATTTACTTTTCTGGTAGAAAATGTATAAAAGTCGGTTTAAACTAAGTAGTAGACTGATTTTTAGGTACATATGATATCGTAAAGTTATTTCAATAAATGAATTTTGTAAAATTAAGTTCTTATAGCAAGGAGGCAATCAATTTGGAAGAGATCGATTATGACAAAGTACAAAATTTACTTTCATCATATGAGCATCAACCTGTATACCTTCACGTTGAAACAACAAACGGCGCATATGCTGCACACTTCGACCAACGCGTATTCAATGCAGGCACCTTTTTAAGAAATATTCAAGTCACGTATGACCATGCACAACTCAAAGGTGGAAACAAAGATCCTTATCGTGTTGGACTAAAATTAAAAGACAATGGTTGGGTTTATGTTCAAGGATTAACTCATTTCGAAGTAAATGACAATGACGAATTTCTATTAGCTGGCTTCAATTATGAAGGGCAATTAGCCGCAGCTCTAGAAATAAGCACTAAACCATTCAAAGCATAAGGAGGGCATATCATGTCAGAGGAAAGCCAAGTATTAGTCATTTTCCCGCATCCAGATGATGAATCATTCTCGTCAGCAGGAACTTTGGCACGCTATATTGATCATGGCGTACCGGTTACGTATGCATGTTTAACACTAGGTCAAATGGGCCGCAATTTAGGTAACCCACCTTTTGCTACACGTGAAACGTTACCGGACATACGTGAGCAAGAATTAGAAAATGCAATGGAAGCCATAGGCATAACTGATTTACGCAAAATGGGTTTGAGAGATAAAACAGTGGAATTCGAACCTCATGATGAGATGGATGAAATGGTTAAATCATTAATCGATGAACTTCATCCATCTGTTATTATTTCATTCTACCCACAATTTGCTGTACATCCAGACCATGAAGCAACTGCAGAAGCAGTCGTGAGAACAGTTGGCCGCATGCCAGCACCTGAAAGACCCCGTTTACAACTCGTAGCATTTAGTAATGATGCACCAGAAAAACTAGGTGCCCCTGATATACAAAATGAGATCAGTGATTATAAAGAGGTAAAACTTCGTGCATTTGAAGCTCATGCATCTCAAACAGGTCCCTTTTTAAAACAACTAGCCACACCCGAGGTACCTGGAGAAGCACATAGTTTCTTAGAAGTAGAACCTTATTGGACTTATAACTTTGAATCTTAAGTGGAGGCAATAGCATGACAGAATTTGACTTATCTACTCGTGAAGGTCGTTGGAAGCATTTTGGATCCGTAGACCCCATAGAAGGAACGAAACCAACAATAAAAGAAGAAATGAAAGATTTACAAAGCACAAATAAACACTTCTTATTTGAAATAGAAGAAGTTGGCATTAAAAATCTTGTTTATCCTGTACTAGTCGACCGTTTCCAGACTGCCGGTAACTTCAGTTTTTCAACTAGTTTAAACATAGATGAAAAAGGCATTAATATGAGTCGTATTTTGGAAAGTGTTGAAAAACACTACAACAATGGAATTGAACTAGACTTTGATTCACTTTATCAATTACTGCGTAGTTTACAAGAACGCATGAACCAAAATGCTGCTGGCTTAGATGTCTCAGCTAAATGGTTCTTTGATCGTCATAGCCCAGTGACACAAATCAAAGCAGTTGGACACGCAGATGTCACTTATGGTTTAGCTATTAACAAAGAAAATGTGACACGCAAAGAGCTTACGATTGAAGCAGCAGTTACGACGTTATGCCCTTGTTCGAAGGAAATCAGTGAATATTCCGCACACAACCAACGTGGTATTGTTACTGTTAAAGCATATATTAATAAAGATATTGCTTTAATTGACGATTATAAAAATGTGATATTAGATGCAATGGAAGCAAATGCTAGCTCTATGTTATATCCCATTTTGAAACGCCCAGATGAAAAGAGCGTAACCGAGCGCGCTTATGAAAACCCAAGATTTGTCGAAGATCTGATTCGTTTAATCGCTGCAGATTTAGTCGATTTTGAATGGCTCGACGGTTTTGATATTGAATGCCGTAATGAAGAATCTATTCACCAACACGATGCTTTTGCAAAATTAAAATATAGAAAATAATTCTAATCTACTAAGCATATGTATAGTCAATTTTAAACTTGACTATACATATGCTTTTAAATTTATCTATTTATTTTGTCTAATTATGCTATACTACAGTCATTTTTATGCACATGAGCTTCAACATAAATTGAATATTGTTAGTAATTCATGCAACGCCCACGAGGGAAACACCAAGCGAATTCAAACAGACTATGGCAGAAAACACGGATAACGTACTTAAAATATGGCCACCACAGTATGAGACTTTGTTACCAGTCTTAAGCACTTATTTATATATGATCTGCGTTTAAAATTGATTAACGTTTTTATAGATATAAAATTTTAACGTCAAATATTAAAATATTCATCTTATACTTTGATATTATTCATTAATATTAAAGTAATAGATACTAATAATTAAATTTAGATAATGTTCTATAAACAATTTCCATATTAAAATTATTATGTCAGTTTTTTAACTCATATAGTGATACAAGTGTGGTGACAACATATAGCAGATTATTACATCAAGCTCATCAATCATCATGACAATGAATACATACAATTAAGAAAGCAGCATTTCATAAACATTTATATCGTAGTACAAGGTACAATGACAATCTTGAAAAACGCAGTACTTAAAACTTACATAAGTAATGATGTTTTTTACATCCATGACTATGAAACCGTTGAATTGATATCATTTGAAGGTTTAATGATTGGTATCACAATCAATAATTACTATTATTATAAAATCAACGACTTCAGTTCATCTGCAGATAAACTTCCACAACTTAACAAAGATGATGTCTTAAGAACACATTTCTATAACGTCCTATTTGCAGCTATTAATGAACAATTTATAACGGTCGAGCAAAATTTATTCAATATTTTAAGAGACATTTACGTTCAAGATAAACAACACACAAATGATATTGACTTAACAGATTACAAACACACACTCGTCAAAAACGTCACATTACATATCAATAAACATATAAAGGAGAAAATTCTTTACCAACAATTAGCCACGCATTTCTTTGTGAATAATAGTTTTTTATCGAGCGTTTTTCCATCTATTATGCATACGACGTTATCAAATTACATCGTTTCTGCCAAAGTGCATTGTGCTTTTTGTGACTTGTTAAATGACGGTTTAATCGATGATGTATGGCAAACATATCAATTTCGTACTTCTACCATGTTTGTACAACAATTTAAAAATATTAAAGGTCATGCACCTTATCCCTTACCATTTGACGAACATTACAAGATATTTAATAAACAGGAACTGTTAATGGCAGTAAATTATTTATTGAACATTTATTAATATTTTTAAAAATGAAATGAGAGGTTAGACATGAACACGATTTTATATGAATCACACAGAAATTTAATCAAAAAGGCAATCAAAAAAAATTTAGGTATGTCCTTTTTAGAGGTTATCATTTTAGAGAAGTTGAAATATCTTAACAAAGAAAAAATGGATGCGGTAACACTCAAAAGACAATTAAAAATTGATAACACACCTATTTCAATTCAACTCAATCACTTAAGTAACTTAGGTTTATTTAAAAAATCTCGCGACGAACATGATGAACGACGCATCTACCTCTATGACATTGATTTCGATAAAATCTCTACAATTATTGAGCGTTATCATTTAATTGTATCTTCCATTTTAAAAATAAATCAATAAGCAAACAACGCTTATAGATGACCTTTACGTAGGCATCTATAAGCGTTGTTTAATTTTTATTTTAAATGTTCATAAGGGCTATTTTTAACAAATGAAATAATTTGATCTACAAACAAACGTGCTCGTAACTGGAATTCTTCATTCTCTAAATAATACATGCCGTCATCTAATTTTTTATAATCCGTATCGTGTGTAGCAATCTGTGTTGGGACTGCAATACCTAATAATGAACGAACGATTAGGCGTAAGTGTGACAACGGTTCAGAACTTACAATACCACCACTATTACCTATCAGCCCAACCGGTTTCATTTTAAAATCATCCATCGTTAAATGGTCTAGTGCATTTTTTAGAATACCTGAGTAAGAACCGTGGTAATTGGGACTACCTAGTACGAAGAAATCAGCTTCTCTTGCTTTTGATTTCAGTGTTTGTAAATTATTTTTATAGCTTTCAGTTGGATTAGATGCACCCGATACATCAAGTTGATGAATTGGGCGTTCTGCCAAATCAAAAATTTCAGCTTCAAAGCCATGCTCTTCAAAATGACCTTTTAAATATTGCGATAGTGCTGTTGTATGCGAACCCACTTTAGCACTACCTACTATGATTAAACCTTTCATTTACTGCTTCACCTCGGACTATATTTTGTTATTTTCTTGAAGTAGTTTCATAATTGCTTTACCAACACCACTATCTTCATTTGAATCTGTAGTATACGTTGCGACTGCCTTAACTTCAGGTGCTGCATTATCCATAGCTACAGCATAGCCTACACGTTCTAACATAGAAATATCGTTCATATTGTCTCCAATTGCCATAACTTCGTTCATATCAATATTTAACCGCTCAGCGATTGTCTCTAAAGCGATTCCTTTTTGAGCATCTGAATGTGTTATTTCGATATTACCTCTGGATGAGGACGAAATAGCTAGACTTTCTGATTGAGCTAGTTTTTCACTTACACGGTCAATTTTTGATAAATCACTATCAAATGCTAATATTTTCATTACAATTTCGCCAGGCGTATCTTCAATTTTGTCATAATTATCTACAACTTTTAACGTACCATTATCGATGCGTTTTTGAATACCTGACTTAATTTTTTCAACATCGGCTTTTTGACCTGCACGCTCTGCAATATCTATATAAATTTCTAAATCTCGTTGCGGATTTTCAGTATAAATACCCAAATTTGTATAAACTTGATAATAGATATCTTCCGACTTCAACGTTTGTGTAATTCTATTAATCAGTTCTCGATTTAAATTCGAAGTACTCATTATATTAAATGATTCATCTCTGACTTCGGCACCATTTAAACAAATGTAAGGTAGTTTTAAATCTGTTGGGTTGACGGGTGTATTTGCCTCGTAAAATGCACGTCCTGTTGCAATAACAACTGTAATCCCTTGCGATTGCGCATATTGAATTGCCTTTATATTTTCTTCCGATATTTCATGTGCCGCATTGAGTAAAGTCCCATCCATATCTGTAGCAATTAAATTTATCATTTGTTTACCTCTTTCCCTTCTAAAATCGATAACACAAAATCAATCACATATGATACTCATTTGCCATAATTCTGTAACATATTCATATTCTACCAAATGTTTAGTTATTTGTATTATCGGCTGTTCGAATGATTTTTTTATTTTTTCTTATATTTCTGAAAAACTCAGTTAACAACTGACTGCAAGCTTCTTCTAAAACACCAGACTCTACTGTTGCTCGATGATTAAATCTTGGTTCTTGCAATAAATCCATGAGGCTACCAGCGCACCCGCCCTTAGGATCTGTTGTCCCGTATATGACATTGGGTATACGACTCATAACGATACTACCTGCACACATTACGCATGGCTCTAGAGTGACGTAAAGACTACATCCTTCTAATCTCCAACTTCCCACAACAGCTGCAGCTCGTTGTATCGCAATATGTTCGGCATGTGCAGTTGGATCTTGCATAGATTCACGTAAATTATGCGCTCTAGCAATGATTTCATTATTTTTCACAATAATGGCACCGATTGGCACTTCACCTATATTCTCGGCCTTTTTTGCTTCTTCAATCGCCATTGCCATATAAAATTGATGATTTGTCATGTATCTCACACACCTCACATATGGTACAATATTTATTGTCTATTTTAACATTGGAGCGGTAAATATGAAAAAACAATTTATTGCTGTGGAAGGCCCGATTGGCGTCGGCAAATCTTCTTTAGCACATAAACTTAGCCAAACTTATAACTATTTCGAAGAAAAAGAAATCATTACAGAAAATCCTTTTTTATCGGATTTTTATGAAGACATTTCCAAATGGAGTTTCCAAACAGAAATGTTCTTTTTATGTAATCGATATAAACAATTTCAAGACCTCGCATTCATTGAAAATGGTATAGTAAGTGACTACCATATTTATAAGAATAAAATTTTTGCAAATAATACCTTAACTTCTGCGGAATACCATAAATTTTCAAGAATCTATGATATTTTAACTGAAGATCTAGAAATGCCTAATATCATTATTTTTTTAGATGCTGAATTGGCAACTTTAAAATCACGTATTGCACACCGTAATCGAAGCTTCGAGCATCAAATCGCAGATGACTATTTATTAAATTTAAAGCGTGATTACAACGCCTATTATGAATCTTTAAAAGCCGATGGAGCGCGTGTCATACGTATTGATACGACTCAGCTCGATTTTATGAAGTATGACAAAGATTATCAATATATTTTAGAATTAGTGAAGCCACTGATTGGAGGACATGAGTATGAATAATTACGGTATCCCACAAGATGCTGTCATTACTATCGCTGGTACTGTAGGCGTAGGTAAATCAACATTAACAAAAGCTTTAGCAGAGCGCTTTAATTTTAGAACTTCATTCGAAAATGTGGATCATAACCCTTACTTAGACAAGTTTTATAATGATTTCGAACGTTGGAGTTTTCATTTGCAAATCTATTTTTTAGCAGAACGTTTCAAAGAACAAAAACGTATGTTTGAATATGGCGGCGGCTTTATTCAAGACCGTTCAATCTACGAAGATGTCGATATTTTTGCAAAAATGCATCAAGAACAAGGTACGATGAGTCCTGAAGATTTTGAAACTTATTCTGAACTATTTAACGCAATGGTGATGACACCTTACTTCCCTAAACCTGATGTCTTGATTTACCTAGAGTGTGATTATGACGATGTTATCCACCGCATTAAACAACGCGGTCGTCAGATGGAAATTGAGACAGATACTGCTTACTGGCAGAAACTATATCAGCGTTATGAAGACTGGATTAGTTCGTTTAATGCTTGCCCAGTTGTACGCGTTAATATCAACGAATATGACTTACACGAAGATCCTGAATCACTAAACCCAGTCATTGATAAAATTCGTAACGTAATCGAAACGTATCGTAAAGTCGATCAACGCTAAAACAAACATATGATAAGAAAAGTCACTCCACTTAACTAGATTGTCGGAGTGACTTTTTATATTCTATTCTGATTATTCAATATGACTGCGATAAATAATTTTTTCAATTTCATCGTCCATCACATATTTACTATAATAGTGTTCATCTGTTTGATTTAAACCAAAAGTACTCGCTTTATCCTGATCTTCTGTCCCGATATAAAGTTGTCCTTCTGTATCTTGATATAAATCAAAGATGGCACCACCATATCGCGCCTCTTGATATAATGCGTAAAGTTCATCAATATCATCTCGTGCAACATGCTTAAAATACAGTGTATGTGTAGAGTGCTTTGTTGTTTTAGCTTCAAAGCCCCGTTCTAACGCAGTTGCATCTTCGGTGACCAACAACACTTCATTACTAATAATTTCTACGACTTTATAAGTTTCACCTTGATAATCTGCATATTTCCCATCAATCATTCCGATCACCTCAATATTTAACTTAAATAATAAAAAAGCCATAATATACGTTATGTATATTATGACATAATTTAGTCACTACGCCTATTTATTTAATATGTCTACGATATCATTTGCTGTCTCTACAATATAATCTGCTTTTGTAAATTCTGCTTCTAAACCTACGCCTGTTAGCACCGCAACTTTTAATCCTAATTGCGCATTCACACCAGTTTGAATATCATTCGCCGTATCACCAACTATGACAACGTCTTCTGGTGCAACATCATATTGATTAAATAATGGATTTAACACTTCTGGATTGGGCTTCTCAACAGCATTTGCTTCAGTTGAAATCACAACATCGAACAAATGATCGAATTGTGTCATCTCTAGAAATTGTTCTACACCTTTTTTAGAATCACTTGTTACGATCCCCATTTGGTATCCCTGATTGTGTAGTGTTTCTAAAGTTTCTGCCATACCTTCAACTAATACATTTTCAGGAATTCTATTATCGACTAAGGTTTGACTGCGATTTTGAGCCCATTTCGTTACATCTTGTCCAGCAATATCACAAAATGCTTGTACCATTTCATCAAGTGCACCCGACGCCATGATTGTGCCTGGTTGTATCTCACCATCTACAACACCTAAATAGGCATATGCAGCTAATTTATCATCTATGTCATGTTCATATCTTTCCATAAAATCATCAACTAATTGTAATCCAATCTTCATCCAGCTACGATCAAAATATATAATCGTGCCATCTTTATCAAATAAAATCCATTTCATCGCTTGAACAGCTCCTATAATTTCACTTCTTTAGAATGACTTACCTTTTATATTTTAGTACAAATATGTCACACCAAACAAATATTGTAATTCTATTTGATTTAAATACATTCATTGCTTGCGCCATTTTGCATTTTATACTTATTATGTTATTATATTTGCAATAATAATAAATTGTGTGAAATATTCGAAAATATAATAAGGGGCGTGCAAATATGGGGTACTTTATCGTATTTATAATCATTGCAACAAGTATCGGAATCTATTTTTCAAAAAGAGACAAGCCGATGTCACCTTCAAGTTGGTTCAAAGGCATTGGCGTTATTATCTTAGCCATGATAGTTGTCAGTGGTTTTTATCACGTGGATGACATTAAAAAAGGTGCAGAAAATGGAGCGCAACAAGCACATAATGAATCTCACTAATAATGATTTACGATGATTCTAAACATATGAGTATGTTTATTCTATATTAAAGAGGTATATCTGATGATTTATATGATTACTTTTATAATAATTTCCAGTTTAATTGGAATTTATTTTTCAAAAAGAAACAAACCGATGTCACCTTCAAGTTGGTATAAAGTCATTGGCGTTATTCTAGTGTCATTGTTTATTGTAAGTTTCTTTGATAATCTAGACGTCATACAACAAGGCTTTAAAGAAGGTAACAACGAAGATGTACTGAATCATATTTTAAGTGATTAACATAAATACACACGTTGCTATATATTGACTTCAAGAACAATCAAAAGGGTTGGTAAAGTATTTACTTTACCAACCCTTTACTATAATCAATTAATATCTAGGGACTACAACTCTCCAACCTTGAGGGTCATCAAGTTTACCACTTTGAATCCCAGTGTAATGGTCATACAATGTTTGTGTGATATCACCAGTTTCATTATTGTTAATAATGATCTCCGTGTCACCATATTTTAATTGACCTACTGGAGAAATAACCGCTGCGGTACCTGTACCAAATACTTCTGTTAATTCGCCTTTATGATGTGCTTCAATCAATTCATCGATAGATACTTTACGTTCTTCAACTTCATAACCTAAATTTTGTGCTAATTCAATGACTGTCTTACGCGTAATACCTGGTAAGATGCTCCCATTTAATTCAGGTGTTACCAATGTACCGTTTTCAACGAAGAAGATATTCATACTACCTACTTCTTCAACATATTTTTGTTCGACGCCATCTAACCAAAGTACTTGATCATAACCTTGTGCTGTCGCATTAGATTGCGCTAACAAACTTGCAGCATAATTCCCGGCAACTTTGGCATAACCCACACCACCACGTACTGCGCGTACGTATTGGTCTTCTACATAAATTTTAGTTGGATTTAAAGACTCGCCTCCATAATATGAACCAGATGGAGACAGTATAATTAATAATTTATAAGAGTATGAAGGACGTACACCTAAAATACCTTCCGTCGCAAAAACATATGGACGGATATACAATGATTGTCCTTCGCCTTCTGGCACCCAATCCCGTTCAACATCAACGAGTTGTTTTAAACCTTCTAGCACAACCGCTTCATCGACTTGAGGCATATCCAAACGTGCCAACGATTTATTTATACGTTTGAAGTTCTCTGCTGGACGGAATAAATCAACCTCACCATTATGTTTATAAGCTTTTAAACCTTCAAATACAGATTGACCATAATGAATACCTTGTGCTGCTGGAGAAATTTCTATCGGACCATAAGGTACAATTTTTAAATCATGCCATCCTTGATCGATATCATAGTCGAAACTCAACATATAATCAGTGAAGTATTTCCCAAAACCTAATTCACTTGGATTCGGTTTCTCTTTAAGTGTTTCACGCTGTACAAATTTAATTTTTTCTGACATGACTGTTTCCTCCCAATGTTTATTCTTAAGTAATACCTTGAATTATACCAATCCACTGGCGGCTGTTCAATAATTTTCAAAAAATTTCAAATAAATCAACAATAAAGACATCCTACATTCCACACGTTGGCGGCAGGATTCTACAAGTTATATTAATCATTGTTGCTCGTATTAAAAGAATGATAAAAAAAGAGGCCTGACATCAATATGATATACCATTTATTAATGTAACCACTTAGTATAGTGAATACTTTCATAAATATATACCAATCAATGTCCACGCCTCAATAATGAATCCCTTATTTATATTATTTTACTTCTGCTTTCTCTTTGCCTTCAATTGCATCTAGCATCACTTTAGTCATCTTGCTTAAGTCATATTGTGGATCAAAGCCCCATTCTGCTCTAGCACAACTTACGTCAATGCTGTTTGGCCAACTATCCGCAATGGATTGTCTAGCTGGATCTACATCATAGTCTAATTTAAAGTCCGGATAATATTCTTGAATTGCTTCTTTAACCATTTCTGGTTCAATACTCATGGCACTTAAATTATACGCATTACGGTTAATTAATTTAACACCATCTGCTTCCATTAATTGGATAATAGCATTGATGGCATCTTCCATATACATCATATCCATAAACGTATCTTTTGCGATAAAGCTTGCATATTGTCCTTCTCTAACTGCTTTAAAGTAAATATCTACCGCGTAATCAGTCGTACCACCACCCGGCTCTTTAATATGAGAAATTAAACCTGGAAATCTAACACTACGCGTATCAACACCAAATTTTTCAAAGTAATATTGGCATAATAATTCACCAGCAACTTTATTCACACCATACATAGACGTTGGGCGTTGAATCGTTACTTGAGGTGTATTTACTTTAGGTGTAGATGGGCCAAAAGCACCGATTGAACTTGGTGTAAAGAATTGTAAGTCATGTTCGCGTGCCACTTCTAATGCGTTCATTAAACCGCCCATGTTTAAATCCCAAGCAAATAATGGGTTTTTCTCAGCAGTTGCTGATAACAATGCTGCCATGTGCATCATTGTATCAGGTTTAAATGATTCAGCTAATTCATCCATACGTGCTTTGTCAGTTACATCTAAAATTTCAAATGGTCCGTCTGCTAATGCAGAATCCGCTTCTGGTTCTCTAATATCAGTAGCTAAAACATTATCATTCCCGTATAATAATCTACATTTCACGACTAGCTCTGTACCAATTTGCCCTAAAGCACCAGTTATCATAATTCTCTTCATAATTTCTATCTCCCTTGTATATTACAGAAACTGTAATGTATTTCCCTCGTGGACAATAACTTTATTTTCATCCATATTATATTAAAAAAACGCTTTATTGTATATATTGAGAGAACACTTTCTTTAAATATTAGCAATATAGACGCTGATTGTCTACTATTTAAATGTTTAAAATCGTATCATTTATTTATCTCGTATGTTGATTCTTTTTGTTTATCATACGGTTTGAATTTCCAGTGTTATACGTCGTTTGACACACAAGCACTGTACTGTTATAAAATAGTTATTAAACCTTTAGGAGATGATGATATGTTGCATAAAAATGCTACATTATTAATACAGAGTGTTCGATTCGCGTAGTCGATGCTTTGTACTCTACTTCCTTATCACAAAGCATCTAACTTAAGTATGCAAGCTATATTAATGTGAGAGGAACAAAAAAATGGAAAAACTACTTTATCCTTATCAATTTAACTATATAAAAGAGCGTGTTGCACATTTAGTCAACGCCTATAATTCAGTCAATGATCCCAATACAATCACTTCGATTAAAGATATGACACGTGAGGAAATACTGAATACCTTTCCGTCGACAAATACTACCATTCAATCAACTGTCGAAAAATTCATGAACTTACAATTAACGAAAGAACAAGCTCAAAAAATTTTAGACAGCTTGCAAATGTATGTCATTCCGTTTGAACATCCTAGTAAAAAACAATTAGCTCAAGTTTTTAAAAGGATTAAAAAGTTAAAAGCACCACTCATTAGTGATGAAATACTTCAAACTAGCACTTATATTGGTTGGAATGATATTGCGTCCAATAGAAAGTTCATCATTTATTATGATACTTTAGGAAAACTAAATGGAGTTTATGGCGATATTTCTAATCAAACCGTTAAAGGATTCTGTTCTATTTGTAACAAAGAATCCCGCGTCGCTTTGTTTATGAGAAAGACACGTACAGCAAGTGATGGTCAATATACTAAAAAAGGTGATTATATTTGTTATGATAGCACGTTGTGTAATCAACAAATTTCAGATTTGTCACACTTCCATCATTTTTTAAATAAAATTCAATAAACCATATGCTAGACCCTTTGCGAAGCTATGCTGCTTTGCTAGGGTCTATTTTTATTTTCTTAAATAATCAATAAAAGTACGGATTGTTTGCGCATTAGTTCTATCTACATGTGTAACAGCCGTAAAATAAATATAATAATCAAACGGCGCTCCAATAGGTAACATTTCTATGAGTCCATTCAAGATATAAGGATCATCTTCAAGCATCAAACTTGAAACAATACTCACACCTAAACCTTCTGATACCGTTTTTATCAATACACTTGGATTATTGGTACGAAACACAATTTTGAGAGGCCCGTTTTCATCTTCAAACTGTTTAAAATTATGATGATAAAAATTACGATCATATAATACAAATGGATATTGCTGAATCGTTTCCATTTCAACAGCTTTTTGCAATGATAATTTTGATTTCTTAGGAACGATTAATCTAAAATTTGTAGATATATTCAGGGGATTAGATACAATGTGTTTCTCAAAGGTCTCACTTTCTGTCTTCCCGATTAAGCCGATATCTATTTCGTTATGTTCAAGCATTTGTATAATTTGATCTCTATCACTTTCAACAACTTCAACCTCAATGTGAGGATAATCTTTTTTAAAGGAAGATAATGCTTTTGGGATTATTTTATTAAATAATGTCGGGATAGTCGCAATTTTTAATGCGCCTGTAATATTTGAATGCATCGCATCAACTTCTGATATCAATAGCGCTTGTGCTTCTAAAATATCGATGATTAACGGAATTATTTTTTTACCAATTTCAGTTGGCAATGTGCCTTGACGAGAACGATCAAAAATCTTATATCCTAGTTCCGATTCTAAATTTGCAATCGACTGACTCATAGCAGACTGACTAATATGCTTTGCTGCTGCAGCATGTACAATGGATTCGGTTTCATATATTTTTTTAACGTAAGCTAATTGTTCAAAATTCATATATACACCTCTTTTGCATAAGCTATGCTTATGCAAGGATTAAAAATACTAATTTTACATTAGCACATATTAATCATTATAATAAAGTATGCATGAAATATTAATCAAAGGACGGTCTTAATATGTATGATAAACTCTGGTCAAAGGATTTTATCACAATCACATTCGTGAATTTTTTAATGTATTTAATACATTACACATTAATCGTTACTGTAACTATATTTACAATTGATAAATTCCACGCTTCCGAAAGTATGGGTGGTTTAGCAGCAGGTATATTTATTATCGGAATGCTATTTGGACGTTTAGTATCTGGACGGGTAATTGACCATTTACAGCCGAAAAAAGTTTTACTATTCGGTATTATTTCCTCAGTGATTACTGTCGGTTTATATTTTTTAATTCATAGCTTGACGATCTTAATGATGGTTCGTCTATTACACGGTATGGCATTTGGTTTAGCTTCTACAGCTACAGGAACGATTTCATCAAGAATCATACCTGAACAACGTAAAGGAGAAGGTATTGGTTAATACGCACTCAGTGTCACAACCGCCTCGGCGATTGGACCATTTTGCGGCATTATATTAAATCAACGTTTTGGTTTCGAATCTATATTTATCGTTAGTTCATTTATTATCATAGTGGCATGTATTGCCGCATTATTTATCAAAGGGTTACCAAAACCGCCTGTAAAAAACAATGACGCTTCTACAAATAAAGGGCTTAGTGCGTATATTCAAAAAGAAGCACTTCCAATCTCATTTGTAGTGATATTCGTTGGTATCGCATATTCAAGTGTCTTGTCTTTCTTAACGGTTTATACAGAACAAATCAACTTAGCTACTGCATCTAGTTTCTTCTTTATCGTATATGCAGTCAGTACCTTTTTTACTCGTCCATTCACCGGGAAAATATATGATAATTATGGTGAAAATAAGGTCATGTATCCTGTCTTAATTAGCTTTGCCGTCGGCTTAGTGCTGCTAGCAATCACACATACTAGTGTATTGTTGCTCGTTGCAGCTATATTTGTAGGAATCGGTTACGGAACCATCATTCCGAGCGCACAAGCGATTGCTATTCAACAATCACCAGTTGAAAAAATGGGTTTAGCAACTTCGACATTCTATATGTTTGCTGACTTTGGTGCCGGTATTGGACCATTCGTCTTAGGCATACTAATTCCAATCATGGGGTATCGTTATTTATACATTACAATGGCCATTGTAGTTATCGCTTCCATCATACTTTACTATTTTATGCATGGTAAAAAAGCAATGCACACATCGCAATAATGCTATTTATAGATAAAACTGGGACAGAAATCAATGTTTTATAATGTGATTTCTGTCCCAGTTTTTTAATTGTTCTCTATCCCTTTAGTTTTTTTACAAGTGATGACTTTAAACCAACTAGACCTATCTTATCAACTTTGGCATCAATATCATGACCATCCTCAGGTTCCACAATTCGAATGCTTTTCACTTTAGTACCTTGCTTAATTACAAATGAAGTGCCTTTTACTTTTAAATCTTTAATCACCGTGACAGCATCACCATCTACAAGTTCTTGACCGTTCACATCTCTCGTAATTTGTGCTTCTTTATTTTCTTCATTTTCAGATTCAGACCATTCGTGACCACACATAGGACACACAAGTAAAGTGCCATCTTCGTATGTATAACTAGAATCACATTTTGGGCAGTTAGGTAAAGTGTATTCCATAATTAGACCTCCGGTAAGTTTTTGTTTAGCTCATAACCTACCATATTATAAAATATATGTTCTATTTTCTCCACTTTTTTATTAAAGTTTATATTATTACTTTTTATTTCCTATCACAAAAGGGTACTGCCTATGAAAAGGACTTGCCGATATAAGAAAAGAGCATAAATCCGTTGTTATTTTTAATTTTCAAAAAAAAAACAATTATAAATATGTTTATTTAGTTTTATAAGTGGAAAAAGACTTATGTCACAAATCATAAAGGAGGCTTTTATAATGAGTAAATTTGATGATTTTAAAGACCAAGCAAAAGACAAAGTAGACGAAGTGAAAAACGACAAAGATAAACAAAAAGAAGTTAAAGACCAAGCTCAAGATAAGGCAAAAGATTTAAAAGATAAATTTTAATTGTCAGAAATAATCTTGACTCGCTATATGATTTAAATTAAAAGCATCTGTTAGTACATGAACTGTACTAACAGATGCTTTTTTATCTCACGTGATTTTATTTCAAATCTAATTTTTCTTCGATTTCTTGTTTCTTACTATCAAAGTCGCAATCCTTTTGATCTAACGGTGAACCCGTTTCAACAACACGTTTAATACTTTCCATTTGAAACTGCCAACCTGAAAAATCAAGTACAATATGCGGAAATTCAAATGGTAAGCACTCATCGAAAATTAATACCGTTTCATTACCACTATCATGCAAATCAAATCTAACTGTGCCAATGTCCCATGTAAAGCCTATCGTCTCATTCTCTTCAATAGCCGTGATTTCCATTTCCATATCAGCTTGCCCATCCATATGAAATTTCATCTTACCTCCGACTTTACGATCCTCAAACGATAATTGTGGAAACCACTGTTGAATGCCTTCCGTCGTACTTAAATATTTAAACACAGTTGCTGCATCTTGTTTAATTGTTATTTTTAAAGTTTGATATGCACCTTGTTCATCTTTTGAATATACAGCTTCCATATCAACAAGTCTCCTTTCATCTTACACTTTTCAAGCTTGAACCACACATGCATACTATTAGGTTTCCTATATTAGTTTATTACAAACTTACGATATGAATGCCTACTCAATTATAGTTTGCGCGCTTTTCTTGTATACCTTAAATAAATTAATCCTAGTAAGATAAACCAGAGTGGTGATAATATAACTCCCATTCTAGTATCTGGTACTACAAGCAAAATGATAAGTACGAAGACAAAGAATAGTTGCACCATTCTTGCCATATGGATACCACCTGGTAATTTAAAGGTACTTTTTTCATGTAATTCTGGATGCGCTTTAACATATCTTGCATATGAATGAACTATAAACATCCATACAATGACTAATAAAATTGTCGAAATCGCAGTGACATAAAAGAAAACCTGTGTTGCATTAGGTATTAAGTAATTTAATAACACAGTAATAGATAATAAAGCACATGTTACTATGATTGCTATATAAGGCACACCTTTTTTATTTGTTTTCATTAATAAATGGTGCGTTTGTTTTTTCTCAGATAATCCAAATAAAATTCTACTATTTGCAAATATACCACTGTTACAGGCCGATGATGCTGCAGTTAACACAACAAAGTTAATTAATCCTGCTGCAAATGGTACACCGATAAGTGCAAATAGGCTGACAAACGGACTATTATCTGGATCAATGTCTTGCCATGGAATAATAGACATCATGACCGCTAATGCCCCTACATAGAATAGTAATATTCTGATAGGTACACTATTAATCGCTTTTGGTATAGTTTTTTCAGGATTTTTAGTTTCTCCTGCAGTAATACCTAATATTTCAATACCTGTAAATGAAAAGACAACCATTTGGAATGACATGAAAAAACCAGATGCGCCATGCGGGAATAAGCCACCATTATTGAATATATTAGAGACGCCCGTCTTACCAAAAGGTGTTTGCATTGCAAATACAATCATTACGATACCAATAACGATCAAAGCAACTATTGTCAAAACTTTAATAATTGCAAACCAAAATTCTAATTCGCCAAACATTTTAGTACTTGATAAATTAAATGCCATAAGAATGAGTATACACGCTAACGATGTAATCCAGTTTGGTAGGTCTGGCACCCAAAATTCTACGTATTTCGCAACTGCCGTAATTTCTGCCATACCTGAAGTAATCCAAGTTAGCCAATACGTCCATCCCGTTACAAACCCAGCAAATGGACCAATTTGATCATGTGCAATGTCTGCAAAAGTTTTATATTCTGTATTAGAAAGTAACATTTCGCCCATCGCACGCATGAATATAAACAATACAAAACCGACAATTATATACGTGAGTAAAATCGATGGCCCCGTTAAACTAATGGACTGACCAGCCCCTAAAAATAAGCCAGTTCCTATAGCTCCACCAATCGCAATAAGTTGAATATGTCTGTTACTCAACTCTCTGTTCAAAGTATTTGTCATAAATCTTGCCCCAATTCCATTGTTTTTAAGCATCATTACTATATATTCTTAGTTTATTAGCCCCTTTGTTATCAATAAATAAACTAATGTAAATATTACATGTATATATCTCAATAATGCTTGGTTGTATAATATTATTTTTTTCAGAAAATTACAACTAATGATATAAATTTATTTATATATTCTTGTGTTTTTACACTTTTGCATTTTCAACGCTTTAATTGATTAAAACATAAAAATTAAAATCAAGCCTAAATTCAATTTTTTCTTAAATTAATATTTTAAATAGCATTTACTTCACCTTTGTTTAAAAGGATTTCAAATAAATATTTGTAATAGCTACAGGCTTTCTATACACTAAATGAAACACTTCAGTAAAAATTAATTTCTGAGTGTATAGAAAGTTTGGTGTATATGGAAAAAGATAAAAAGAAATTGTTAAACAAAATGGTTAAACCTTTTGCGAAAACAAGCTATACAAAAAGTACAATTCAAATTTTAAATACAATACTCCCCCTCCTTGCATTATTAATAGCAAGTGGATTTTTATATCAGGTTCATTGGTCACTCGCCATCGTTGCTAGTGTTTTTTCTTCCATCTTTTTAATTAGAACATTCATTATTTTTCATGATGCATGTCACGGTTCGTATCTAAAAAAGCAAAAGCATAATGACTTGTTAGGTAATGTGACGGGATTTTTAACTTTCTTCCCTTATCGAAAATGGCGTAGAGAACACTTAATGCATCATGCAGGAAGTGGTAATTTAGAAAAACGTGGTATCGGAGACATTTGGGTGATGACCGTTGAAGAATATCAAGCCGCATCAATTTTTAAACGGTTGCTCTATAGATGTTATCGTAATCCAATAGTCATGTTCATTTTAGGACCATTTTTCTTAGTGTTTATATCTAATCGTTTTAATAGCAAAGATGCTAAAACACCAGAGCGCACAAATACGTGGCTTAACAATATTTTATTACTCGTTGTTTATGGTGGACTTGTGTATCTATTAGGCGTGGGACAATTTTTGGCGATTTTCGCTCCTATGATCTTTATTTCTGGCATGATTGGTATTTGGTTGTTTTATATACAACATACTTTTGAAGATTCTTATTTTGAAGAATCTTCTGAATGGGATTATGTTAAAGCTGCCATTGATGGAAGCTCATACTATAAATTACCAAAATTCATTCAATGGATTACTGGTAATATAGGATATCATCATGTACATCATTTAAACCCTAGAATCCCAAATTATGCTCTAGAAGCAACACATAAAAATGTCATTCCGCTACATCATGCAACTTCAATTACTATTAGAGAAAGTTTTGTCTCATTAAAATTCAAATTATATGATGAAAGTCATAAGCGATTTATCACATTTAAAGAATTTGCCTTGAGACAAAAACAATCCTTATAGAATAATCAACCTATATAACTGGTATAAAATATACGCATTATAAAGTACTGCCCAACACTCATATTTCATATGAGGTGGGCAGTTTTTTTCGCAAAAAAGTCTAGTGCTTCTCATTTACCACAAACTAGACTACTCATTTTTTATAATTAGCAAAGCTAATCATTTTTTTATCATTTAATAAATATTTAAAAATAAATAATTATTACATTGCCTAATTATATAAAATAAATTATAATACTTACTTATATCGTTAAACGATGTAAGTTAAAAAAGGAGAATGTTATGTTAATAAATAAAAATGAAAAATTCAGTATCCGTAAATATAAATTTGGTGCTGCATCTGTACTTTTAGGTACTTGTTTAGCTATTGGTTTAAGTGCTTCTGGGGAGGCAAAAGCATCAGAGACCGCGAGTGATGAAACTAAACTTGATTCAAGTCATATAGCTTCAAATAATCCGAATAGTACAACTCAAGCTGACAAAAATATATCAAATGAAGCTGCTATACACAATGAAACAGCAATACCCAAAGATACAATGATAGGTAATAATGAGGTTGAAAAGATAGAATCAACCAACAATGATGAGAAGATAAAAACAGACGAAACAGAAAATACTTTAAAAAATGAAAATATAACTAAAGTGGAAGACTCAACTCAAGAAAATAATAGAAAAAATAATGATAATGCTCAATTCAATACGATCAACAACAATGAAAAAACGGACTCAAGTGAACAAACGACGCCTCATTCTGAATCAACTTCTGACGATGGACACTCACAAAATGGAGCAAGACAATCGCCCCCACCACAAAACAACGAGCTGATAGCTGAATCTCGTAGCACACTATCAAATGATCATAATACTTCAAACAATTCTCCTAAACGATCGTTTGTTGCCAATAATATTGCAAAACCAAATGTCGAATTAGCTAGAAGTGAAAATACAGAAGGTACAGATATTAGCGATAAAATCACAGTGGTTAATAGTAATATTGAATCGAATGATACAATCAGGCCACATAATGGTGAAAAATCAACTTTAAAATACGGATTAACATTTGGTGAGGGAATTAAAGCAGGTGATTACTTCGATATTTCTCTTTCTAATAATGTCAATACACGTGGTGTGTCTTTAATAGGTAAAGTTCCAGAAATTAAAAATGGAGAAACAATTATTGCAAACGGGCGCATCTTAGAGGATGGTAAAATTAGATATACTTTCACAGATTATGTAAACAATAAGGAGAATTTGAAAACAAACTTATCTCTAAATTTATTTATCGATCCAAAAAATGTCACTCAAGATAGTAAACAATCTATTATTGCCACAGTTAATGGACATAAGACACAAAAGGATGTTTATATAAAATACCTAAATGGCATTAATAATGTCGGTTTAAGTGTTAATGGAAGTATTGTTTCGTTAAATAAGCAAAACAACACTTTTACACATATCGCTTATATAAACCCTAACAATTTCAACATTCCTTCTGCCTCTGTCTATGGACAAATGCTTACTGGGAATAATCAAAATGGTAAACTACCATCTGTAAAAGTATTCAAAGTACTTAAACCAAATCAATTAAATCAAAGTGTATATGCCGATACTTCAGATACTTCATTGTTCCAAGATGTAACTATGGACTTAAATATAAATCTTGCTAATGGCCAATACCAGATAGATTTTGATGATTTGGAAAGTACCTATGTAGTGAAATTTGATAGTGATTATGATGGCGATGCGCAATCACTAACATTTAGAACTACCCTATCAGGATTTTCACCATATTATGAAAATTACTATACACAAGTAAGCTGGAATAACGGCGTATCATTCTATCAAAGCAACGCTGATGGAGAAGGAACTGAACCAACTCCGGATCCTGATCCAACTCCGGACCCTGATCCAACTCCGGATCCTGAGCCAACGCCGGATCCTGAGCCAACACCTGATCCTGAGCCAACGCCGGACCCTGATCCAACTCCGGACCCTGATCCAACTCCGGACCCTGACCAACGCCG
>NZ_MRZN01000040.1 GCF_002614725.1 Staphylococcus edaphicus
CTCGAACCGACATGCGATTGAAACCCAAAATAGCCTTCATAAATCCAAAAACTGGTTCTACGTCAATTTTTCTTTGACTATAGATTTTTTTAGTTTCTGGTTCTGAAAGCTTTTGGTTAACTTGAGATTTAAAATATTCCCAATTATAATTCTTCATTAACTTTTTATTCTTTTTCGAATGCAATTTCATACATTGATTTTTCAAGGGACAATTTGAACAATCATCGCACTCATACAATTTAAAGTCTCTTTGGAACCCATATCTATCTTTTTTGTAAGCGTATCTTTTAAAACCGAGCCGTTTGTAATTTGGACAAATAAATTCATCATTAACTTCGTCATACTGCCAGTTTTGAGTATTAAAAATGTCATCTTTATATTTCTTGGTTTTATCTTTAAGAAACATACCATATGTGATAAGTGGTGTTTTATTGAAGTCATCAATAATTGACATATAGTTCTGTTCACTGCCATATCCAGCATCAGCTACGATATACTCTGGAAGATTACCGAAGGTATTTTTTATCAAAGTTAAGAATGGAATTAACGTTCTTGTATCTGTTGGGTTTTGAAACACATCATATGATAAAACAAATTGATGGTTTGTCGCTATTTGTAAATTATAACCTGGTTTAAGCTGACCATTTTTCATATGATCGTCTTTCATTCTCATAAAAGTAGCGTCATGATCTGTTTTAGAATAACTATTTCTATCTTTAAGAATAGATTGCTGATATCTGTATTTATTTTTACGTTCTGAATATTCTCCAATTCTTTTTCTA
>NZ_MRZN01000041.1 GCF_002614725.1 Staphylococcus edaphicus
TATTGAACCATCTGATATATATAATCTGTGTCCTGTTGGCATTGTTCTTTTATATAATAAAGTTTCATCATTAGGACAAATATAAGTATCATAATGTTCATCGTAGATGAAATCTTTTGTTCTGAAATATCCAGGTTTCCCCTTAGGTCTTGTATAGGACATTGCTGGTACAATTGCTTTTTCAAGTAAAAAGTGGGCATTAAAAGGTGTTTTATATACCTGAATCAATTGCTAACGTGATAGGCAACATCTGCTTGGTTTCTAATCTTTCAATCATTGGTTTCAGTTGTGTACTATCGTGAATATTACCAGGTGTCACATACTTATCAATAATATAACCATTTTTATCTACACATGCGTGTAAACTATAAGCAAATTGCTTTTCTCGTTCGCCTTTAACGTAGTATCCAGCTTCTGGATCAGTCGTACTTACCTTTTTAGTTTTATATTCCTCCTTGTCTTTATTTTTTATTGGCTTTTTCCTTGTGCGCGCCTTTGTTCATTTATTTCATTATCCAATTCTTCTTGGAACTGAAGTGCATCTTTTTTTACAATTTTTTTGATGTATTTATTCTTATTTGCATTTGCTTTAATATACGTAGAATCAATAAATAAAGATGAGTGATCTATTAAGTTATTTTTGATAGCTATTTCTAGTATTTTCTCAAATATTTGTTCAAATAAATCTGTATCATGAAAACGACGTGTATAGTTCTTACTAAAA
>NZ_MRZN01000042.1 GCF_002614725.1 Staphylococcus edaphicus
GAATAGTATGAGTGAGAGACTACAGGCTCGAACCATACCCCAGGCAAGCATGCACGGTCAAAATCGTAAGATTTTAAATATAAAGAGGACTAACCCATAAAGGATTAGCCCTCTTTTTTTGAGATTGAGTATTTATGTCCCGGACTCTTCAGAACGTAGACAAACCTTGCGCAAATTAATGCGTAAGGTTTGTTTATTTTTATTTATATAGTCATTTTTCAAAAAAGCAGTGGTCTTTCAGACCATTGCTTGTCCTTTTACTAGCCACATTGCGATTTTTTTAAGATTCATGGCAACACAAATTAGCGTGGTATCCATGGAAACTTTGTCATGTCCTCTATATCTCGTCCATCGCATACCATGCTGCTCTTTTGCATCACCAAATCTTCTCTCTATTGTTTGACTTCGCATTTTATATTGTTTTTTTACTGTATCCACAAACCTTAAATCTTCAACTATATCTAAATCATCTTGCCAAACATGTCTTCTAATTTGTTTTATGGCATCTTTATTTTCGGTACATTTACTTAATACCGGACAGTCTCGACATATTGAACCATCTGATATATATAATCTGTGTCCTGTTGGCATTGTTCTTTTATATAATAAAGTTTCATCATTAGGACAAATATAAGTATCATAATGTTCATCGTAGATGAAATCTTTTG
>NZ_MRZN01000043.1 GCF_002614725.1 Staphylococcus edaphicus
TTTTAGTAAGAACTATACACGTCGTTTTCATGATACAGATTTATTTGAACAAATATTTGAGAAAATACTAGAAATAGCTATCAAAAATAACTTAATAGATCACTCATCTTTATTTATTGATTCTACGCATATTAAAGCAAATGCAAATAAGAATAAATACATCAAAAAAATTGTAAAAAAAGATGCACTTCACTTCCAAGAAGAATTGGATAATGAAATAAATGAACAAAGGCGCGCACAAGGAAAAAAGCCAATAAAAAATAAAGACAAGGAGGAATATAAAACTAAAAAGGTAAGTACGACTGATCCAGAAGCCGGATACTACGTTAAAGGCGAACGAGAAAAGCAATTTGCTTATAGTTTACACGCATGTGTAGATAAAAATGGTTATATTATTGATAAGCATGTGACACCTGGTAATATTCACGATAGTACACAACTCAAACCAATGATTGAAAGATTAGAAACCAAGCAGATGTTGCCTATCACGTTAGCAATTGATTCAGGATATAAAACACCTTTTAATGCCCACTTTTTACTTGAAAAAGCAATTGTACCAGCAATGCCATATACAAGACCTAAAGGAAAACCTGGTTTTTTCAGAACAAAAGATTTCATCTACGATGAACATTATGATACTTAT
>NZ_MRZN01000044.1 GCF_002614725.1 Staphylococcus edaphicus
ATCGTCTTTCATTCTCATAAAAGTAGCGTCATGATCTGTTTTAGAATAACTATTTCTATCTTTAAGAATAGATTGCTGATATCTGTATTTATTTTTACGTTCTGAATATTCTCCAATTCTTTTTCTACATTTTTTTATTTCAGTTCTAGTTTTACGCTTTATTCTTCTTGTTTCAACGTTCTTTGATTCATTCATTTGATTGGTTAAATCTTCGATTTCTTTATCTAAGTGTGTTCCTATTAGATCAATTTCTTCTTGAGTTAAATTTATATCCCTATCTTCTTTAATTTCAGGTACAATTTTATTTTTAACTAGTTCTTGATAAAGTAACGTTGAATTTTCATTCATCTTAGTTTCATAGTTTTGAATATTTCTTTTCCATACAAATGTATATTTATTGGCATTAGCTTCTACCTTTGTGTCATCAATAAGAGATTGTTCAAGGCACTGACTATGAAATTGAATAAAAAGAGATGCCAATAAAGCATCCGTTTTAGGATTCACTCTAAATCGATTAATTGTTTTATATGAAGGGGTTTGGTTTTG
>NZ_MRZN01000045.1 GCF_002614725.1 Staphylococcus edaphicus
GTTCTTTCGAACACTAGCGATTATTTCTTTTTTTGAATTCAAAGCTTGTTAAAAAACTCTAATTCACTCGGTTTTGCTTGGTAAAATCATAAATTTTACTTACTTATCTAGTTTTCAATGTACAAAAATTTCATGGTGGAGACTAGCGGGATCGAACCGCTGACCTCCTGCGTGCAAAGCAGGCGCTCTCCCATCTGAGCTAAGCCCCCATAAAACTTATTAAAATCAATGGTGGGCCTAAGTGGACTCGAACCACCGACCTCACGCTTATCAGGCGTGCGCTCTAACCAGCTGAGCTATAGGCCCATTCTCGATGTGAATACTCCAATGAGCATTCAAAACTGAATACAATATGTCAATGTTATTCCTGCATCTTCGTAAGAAGATGTTCCGAATATATCCTTAGAAAGGAGGTGATCCAGCCGCACCTTCCGATACGGCTACCTTGTTACGACTTCACCCCAATCATTTGTCCCACCTTCGACGGCTAGCTCCATAAATGGTT
>NZ_MRZN01000004.1 GCF_002614725.1 Staphylococcus edaphicus
GGAGCAAGCTCCTTATCTGTTCGCTCGACTTGCATGTATTAGGCACGCCGCCAGCGTTCATCCTGAGCCAGGATCAAACTCTCCATAAATGAATTATGATGTTTGATTAGCTCATAAAATACTAATTTGTGTTATCTCTAACACTTGTTTTGAACCAACAATTTAATGTTGCGTTCGGAATTAACGTTGACATATTGCAATTCAGTTTTCAATGTTCATTTGAATAGTTGCTTTAATATCATACCATTTTTGTTAAACTTTTGTCAACAAAAATTTAGTATTTCTTAATGCATCTTTAACACTACTTTAACAATATTAAATTATCATTTACATGATTTCAAGTATATTTTTTACACTTTTCATAACTTGTTTAAATAATGTTGTCGCCGTTTTTGACGACTTTTAAATAATATCAATTTCACAAAGGAAAGTCAATATTTATTTAAAATTTTTATAATTTCTTTCTCACTTAGTTAATAAGCAATTGTTTGTCACAAGAAACTATTCTATCATCTATTAAAAAAATTGCAATGAAAAAACGGATAGAAATTAAAATAATTTCTATCCGCTACCTATTAATGCTTATTTTGTTGTTTTATTAATAATTTGCTGGGCCATTGATTGATATATTTCACCAAGACGATCATCTGGTTGATAGATTGATGGAGCAAAATCTTTTGGATTCCAAGATGGTTGTTCTAACGGAAGATGTCCTAGTAAATCTGTTTGTAACTCTTCGGCAAGTTTTTCTCCACCACCAGTACCAAATACATATTCCTTATTTCCTGTTTCCTTACTTTGGAAATAAGACATATTTTCAATCACACCTAAAATCGAATGTTCTGTATGTTTAGCCATTGCTCCTGCACGTGCTGCAACAAATGCCGCTGTTGGGTGTGGTGTTGTAACAATGATTTCTTTACTTGAAGGTAGCATTGTATGTACATCTAATGCTATATCACCAGTGCCCGGTGGTAAATCTAAGATTAGATAATCTAAATCCCCCCATCTTACTTCTACAAAGAAATTAGTTAACATTTTACCAAGCATTGGTCCTCTCCAAATAACTGGCGCATTCTCCTCTACAAAGAATGCCATGGAAATTACTTTAACACCATGACGCTCTACTGGAATAATTTCTTTCCCTTGCACACCTGGTTTTTCATCTATGCCCATCATATCTGGAACGCTGAAACCATAAATATCGGCATCAACTAATCCCACCTTTTTGCCTTCACGTGCTAATGATACTGCTAAGTTTACCGCAACTGTTGACTTACCAACGCCTCCCTTTCCGGATGCGATAGCGATAAATTCAACAGGATTATCTTTTGAAAGCAAACCTTCTATCGTTTGATTTTCATTTTGAGCAGATCCACGATACTGTTCAACGACATCGCTAGGTAGCTCTTCGAATCTAATACCTACAGTATTAGCTCCATTTTCTTTTAATACTTCTACTATAGCCATTTGTAAGTCTAATTGTGGTTGACCACCTAATTGAGCCATCGCTACTTTCACACTGATATGCTCTATTTCTTCTTTTATAGTAACTTCTACTATGCCATCTGTTTCCTTTAATGGTACATCTATTATTGGGTCTTTTAATTCTCCAACAAGCCCTTTAACTTGCTCTATCGTTAACACAAAGCGTCCCCCTCTTATTTTAAATATCATTTATATTCTAACAAATATAGTTATAGTTTGCTTTAACTGCTTACACTAAGTATAAATTTAATTTACTTAATAAAAAAGCAGTTAGCTCAATTTATTCATAAATCAGAATAATAGGCTAACCGCAATTGACTTTAAACTACCCATTCGCATTACGTTTAATTCATAATATAAATAAATTATTGAACACTTTTACCATGTTGATTTATTAATAGCTATCTATTTTTTTGATTCAGATTTTTGCTATCGGGATAAAATATTTCTTTACATATGAATAAAAATCCAATAATTACCACGATTACCCAAAAGTCTATATTTATATAGGTATAGTGTAAATGTACGATAAAATAAAATAACAATGTAGTTACTGAAAAAGTAATTAATTGAAAAGTAAGTCCTTGAAAATATGGATTTTCAGGTAATTTTTTTCTAAAATAGTCCATTAGATTTTCAACAATAAATAAATTGAAATAGCCTAAAACGATATAACTTCCATAATAAATCAAATTATCATAAAAATTTTTATTATATCCAAAATAAGCAAGATGAAAATAAATCAAAATTCTACTCAATCCATATAAGCCAAAACCTAAAAATGTTAAAAAAATGGCTCCAGAAATAATAAATACAGAAAGTACAATAAGCGTTGTTAATAAATACTTAAAATATTTCATTGCTTACTGTCCTCCCTTTCTAATTATTGATTCACTTTATAGTTAAAGATAATCTTGCAATTTTTAGCGTGAATGAATGCATTTATATATTATCATTATAATGATGCACCACCAAATACATATCCAAATCTTATATTCAATTAAACTGTACATTTGTTTAAACTTTTGAGCGATTCTTAGATTCGTCTATCCTGCTCCTTATACATAAGCGACCACAATATGATAAGCGTAATTAATATAACAAGACTCACTAAGATAATGTTATGAATATGTAAGCCGAAAATTGTGAACGAAAATGCATAAACATAGCCCATAATGGTTGATCCCATTGAATTACCTAAACTTTTTGTTAGTGTATATAATGACATCATACGTTTCATATTTTTTGGAGATGTTTCTTCTTGTGTTATGACACTATCTTTAGTATAAACTGTACCAAAACTAATCCCTGCTAACAATAAACTAAAAGCAATAAAAACTGGTGACTCTGTACCGATAAGCACCAAAATGCCACAAAGCATCAAACATGTAAACGCAAATAAATATAATGTTTTTCTAGTCATTGTAGCTTCCAATTTATCAAGATTAAAATTCAATACTAACCAAGCAAATGAAATTGGGAAAATAACAAATCCACTTTGCAAGGGTGATAAACCAACATCCTCTTGTAAATAAATCGGCATATATAAGTTGTATCCCATAAGTATAATGGCATAAGCAAAATCAGTAAAAAATATTAATACAATCATTTTATTAAACTCTTTTACAGGAATAAACGGTGTTTTTATTGTCTTTTCATTCCTATATAATATAATGCCAACAATTAATGCTAATATGATTGAAATCACATTCAAGTATATATTCGAGGTGTACATTACTGCAAAAATCAAAAAGAATACAAAAATATAAAATAAAGATAGGCCCCTCACATCTAATTTAGATGTTGCTGATGAACTTTCATTTTCAAAATGAAATGTAATAATCACAAGTAACATCGCGAAAATTGCAATAGGTATATTCACGAAAAATAACCAATGCCACGTAGCAAACTCCAAAATACCACCACCCAAAACTGGGCCTATGATACTTGATATGCCCCATACACTGCCAACAATACCCATAACCTTATAACGTAATGGAATCTCAAACGCAAGTTTCGGGACAATTTGACTTAATGCCATCATGACACCGGCACCTAAACCTTGTACAAAACGGGATAGAATTAAGATAGTATACGTACTACTTAGTCCTGAAAACAGACTACCTAAAGTAAACAGTAAAAGTCCAAATAGTGTAATATATATTATTTTGGTACGATCTAACAATTCACCAACGATAGGATTCGCTATAACTATTGCAGTAAAATATACTGCAAATATTAATGAGATAGATGAAGTTACATTTAAATCACTTTTTATAGTTGGCAAAGCCAAAGAGACAATTGAGGTTTCTATCGCTGACATAAACATAATTAATATCAACGCAATCATAATTCCTAATGATCTTATATTCATATATTACTTCCTAACCCTTAAAATTTCTTACCATATCATTACTACTTAATCATGATTTATTTATAAGTTCAATATATTTATTTAGAAATTTCTTTTCACTCATACACATACAATTCATCGTTCATTAAAAAATGCTGCTAACAACATCAATAGACATTGTTAACAGCATTTACCATGTTACATAAAATATATAATTGCTACAAAATGAAATACTGATGCAACAACAATAAAAAAATGCCATATCATGTGGAAATACGGATGGTCTTTTTGTGCATAAAACCAAGCACCTACTGTATAGGCTATACCACCAAACAGTATAAATAGCATAAATAATAATGATGAATCAAAAATGATTGTTGGTAAAAAAAGCACACCAATCCATCCCATTACTAAATACATAATTAAACTTAACTTATGATTAACATTTTTTGCCAACGATTTATACAAAATGCCCCATATCGTGATGCCCCATAAGACTACCATGGATGACCAACCAATCCAACCACCCACTAATGTTAAACAAATTGGTGTATAGGTTCCTGCAATAGCCACATATATCATACCGTGATCTATGATTCTCAGTATATATTTATGTGCCGATTGGTTAGGCATTGCGTGGTATACCGTTGATGATATAAACATTAAAAAAATACTTATGACATAAAGTGATACACTAAATGCACCTAACACGCCGTAATCAAGAAAACTATGTATCGCTGCATAAGGCAACGCACATAACGCTATAAAAGCAGCTATACCATGGGAGACTGAATTACCTATTTCTTCCCCAAAAGTTAAAGGCATAATGTCTTTAAATGTTTTAACTACTTTATTATCTTCAGCTTCTACTGAATGAGACATGCATGTAACCTACCTTCTATATCAAATTCATGCGTTTTAAATCCGCCGTCGCTGTTTCCACACTATCTTTACCTTCCTTATTCTTAAGAGGCGAAAACTCTTCATCCCTTGGTACTTGCAAAGTTAGGAAACTATGCGCATATTGGAAAATATCAAAATAAAAAAGTTCAAATTTTAAAGTTGGAAGTTCAATAACTCCAAAATCTTCATCTAATTGTTTTAAATTTTTGATCGCTAAATGATAAGGCAATTCATTATCCACGACATTATTAATAAAAGTAACTTTAAATGAATGAATACCAATATTCGCATTATTAAACTCATTAGCAACTTCTGGATCTAATTCCGAATATTCCAAAACTGTATCTTTTTGATTAGCATTCACTAGTCTGCCAACACTTTCTCCATCTTTAGGCTGTATAGATTTAGTAGTTATATCCATACTGTTTTGGAAGGTATAGCCAGCAAATAATGGATCCAAGACTTTAACTAGTACATTATCAATATTATTTAAGAAAATATACTCGACACCATTTTCCATCATTTCATTTAAATAACCCGCTTTTTCTAATGATTTAAAAACACCACCATTACCATTAGGTGTTTCAAGAATATTGCTATCCACATCTAATACTAATTTACCATCTTCAGATAAAGCGACAATGTTATCTTGTACAAAGAAATGTACATGTTGTCTATCATATCCAAAGTAATTTTTAGATTCAAAATACAGTTGTGTTTCCTTATCATTTACCTTGCTTGTCATAATATACCAGTCTACAAATTGGCCAGTTCGTTCTTTTAATGCAAGTAATTGTTTCGCTTGAATTTCAAACAAACTCGTATCTTCTATTTCAAACGAACCTTTCGGTCCTTTGTATCCTAACCTTGTTCCTTGTCCGCCAGCCATTAATAAGACTGCAAATTTGCCTTGTTTAATCGCATCAAGACCAATTTTCTCATACTGTTCAATTTCATCCGTTGAAAATTCATTTTTAATATCATATTTTACTTCATTAATAGAAGAAACGTCATCAATGACGCTTTTATTCACGTATAAATCGTTATACATACGTTTAATATCTGCTAAATTTAATGCATCAAGTTTTTCAGATAATTGTTCTTTTTCATTTGAACTCATTAATTTTTCAAACTCAATAAGATGTTCTTGATTAAACTTTTCTAACGCTTTCTTATCTAGCATGCTCTCTCTCCTTAATATCCAATAAATTAGATAAATTTTATATCTTATTTATACTTTGGATATATAATTTCACTATATGTACTCTATATTATTATGATTCTTAGCACAACCATAATTATAACCAATTCATCAATAGGTTGTTAAAAAATGGTTGGAAAACAACATAAATTGCACCAATCGCCAATGCACTAGCCAATGACAAATCTACTAGTCCACCCGTCTTAAATACCAACGGAAATCTCACACTCAATGGTATCGGGTAAAATAACTTAACACCTCTTGGCGTTAACATATCTAGTATAACATGCGAGAGCAAACCTAGAATAATTGTAGTCAAATAGTATATTGGTGCTTGTATGATGTAAAGTAAACATACGATAATTACAATAAATAGCAATGAATGTGTAAATGTTCTGTGTCCAAATATCATTCTAATAAAAAAACTAATTAGTTTAAATCGGCTTCCAATTTTACTTTGTGTATGACAAATATCAGGTATTAAACTTGAAATGATTGCAAGTGTAATAACCGTAACTGATGTAAACAAATCTGTATGAAAATATTCTATAGTTAAAGCTCCGACTAATAAGCCGCACGACGCATGTGTTTTACCTGTCATTTTCACTTCTCCTTATCACTATTATTTTATCATATTCACATTAACAACGCGAACGTACTTTCGTATTTTTCTATGAGTATAACCTATTTTTAAAAAGTATCACACAATGACTTGAAACCGTTTGCAATATATTGTATGATGTAGTTACAAATTATTTAAAGGATGTGTTCACGTAATGGCAATGACAGTAAAAAAAGATAACAATGAAGTAAGAATTCAATGGAGAGTTGCAGATATTAAAATACCAACAAGTGATATTAAGAATATTTCACAAGATCAAAATATCCATGAGGTACCAAAACTTGATAGAGATAAAGTTTCAAGAATAGGTTCTACATTCGGTAAAACAAACCGTGTTATTATCGATACTGATGACCATGAATACATTATTTATACTCAAAATGATCAAAAAGTCTATAATGAAGTTACTAAGTAATCATTCAAATTACGATAACTATCTATTGATATAAATGCGCTATTGAAAGTTAAATTAACTTTCAGTAGCGCTTTTTTTCGATGTTTCCTTTATTTGATATATAGTATTACTAACTTAAATCGTAATTATGGTAGTTAGACAAATCTTCTAATTAATAAGTATTCTCAATTATTTTCTAGACTTAACCATGATATACTAGATTTATACTTATGAAAGAAGGTGTACATCATGTACGTTGTTACAAATAGAATAGATGTAAAAAAAGGATTTGCAGAAAAAATGGCGCCCAAATTTACACAAGGTGGCAAAATCCAAGAATTAAAAGGCTTTCAAAAAGTAGAGGTATGGCTTATAGATAACAAAGAAGATTATGATCAAATGTATATAAATACTTGGTGGGATACCAAAGAGGACTTTAATGGTTGGCTAAAGAGTGATGCTTTTAAAGAAGCCCATGAAGGAAAATCAACAACTGAAAATGAGGATTCTCCTATTTTAGGCAATAAAGTTGTTAAAGCAAATGTAATTTCTAAACTCTAACCATTAATTTAGTTAAACTCATGCCATTATTTATTTCAATAGCATAAAAGGAGCAACGACTCATTATGTGTCGCTGCTCCTTTTTATGCTATTTGCTTTTTAACGACCTTAGTTAAAATATAAATGTGCCATTAATGAAATAATTGGTAAGGCAATGATTGTTCTAATTAAGAAAATAATGAAAAGTTTAAAAATGTTCACCGGTATCTTAGAACCTAAAATCACACCGCCTACTTCCGATAGGTAAATTAACTGAGTGATACTCAAGGCACCAACTACAAATAGTGTTACGTCATTCCCTACACCTTCAATTAAAATAGAAGGTAAGAACATATCAGCAAAGCCAATTAGCACTGTTTCAGATGCTTGTACTGCTTCTGGAATTTGCAATAACTCTAGATAAGGTACGAATGGTTTACCAATAATTGCAAATAGCGGTGTATAGGTTGCAATTATTGTTGCCAATGTACCCACACTCATAACAACAGGTAAAATGACAAACCACATATCAATAACCGTTTTAAAACCAGATTTAAAAAATAATTTAAAGCCTGGTGCTTTAATTCCTGTTTCCGTGGCCATATCAAATCCATGTCCAAGCGCAGTTTTATTTTCAGGTAACTTTTCAGTTCTCATATCTTCAGAAACCTCTTTAGCATACTCATCTTTAATAGATTTGAGTGGCCAAATTCTCGGTAATATAAATGCACACACTAAACATGAGATAATAACCGTTAAATAAAAATAGAAGAAATGATTTTGCATGTGTACTGTATCAGCTACTACAATTGCAAATGTTAGTGATACAACACTGAATGTAGTTGCAATCACAGTTGCTTCACGTCTCGAATAAAAGCCCTCTTCATATTGTCTACTTGTAATTAATACACCTACCGTGCCATCCCCGATAAATGATGCTAAATTATCAACGGTTGATCGACCCGGTAATGTGAATAATGGCCTCATTATCGGTCTAAATACTGGGCCTAACAATTCTAACAAACCATATTCCATAAGTAATGGTAAAAATAATGCAGCAAAGAAAAATACTGTAACCAAGGTTGGTAATAAGCTTTCAAATACAAGTCCACCTGTATCTGCAGAATAAATTACCTTAGTCCCAATTTTCAAATATGTAATCCACACAAAAACGACTGCTAATATTCTTAAAAATAACCATACAAATTTAACATTAAATGCATTATACATTAATCCATCTGGCGCTAGTTTATTTTTAAATACAGTAGAACATAGTATTGATAAAATACCTGAAATCGTAATAATGATCACAATAACCAAAGGCATTGCATTTCCAATCATATCTTTTAAAAGTCCTGCCAAAAATGCTACAGGTAATGTTGTTTGCTTTTCGCCATCTTCAGTCACAGTGATTGGTATCAAGAATAAAATTATTCCAAATAAAGACATGATAATAAATTTAAGTCTACCGCGTATAATCTGCGCTTTACTATATTGATTCACTCTATTCACCCCTATGGTGTTTAATTTAATGTACATTTTAAAAAAACAACAGCTATAATTATAACCTATTATGTATAAATATGTAAATTGGTAATTTGTGTCTTTTTATTGTTATTTTAAAAAAGTAGAATCAATTCTATTGTGCATAGAATTAATTCTACTTTATATGAATGCGTTTACTTTTGCAATTTTAATCATAATTCCTTGATTAAATTTTCCTTAATAAGAATAAAAAGTAAGGAACACCTATGATTGCAACAATTACACCTACCGGAATATCCAGTGGAGGATATATCCCTCTAGCCAAACAGTCACTGATTGACAGAAGCAAAGCACCTATTAATCCGGACATCATTGTAATGTGCATATGTTTATGCCCCACAATGCTTCTCGCAATATGTGGTGCAATTAATCCAAGAAAACTAAGTCCACCTACAATAGATATTGAAGCACCTGCTAATATAACTGCTAATAGCAACAATATCATTTTGATCTTTTTCACTTTCGTACCTAGTGCAGTTGCAATATCATCACCTAAAGACAAAATATCGAGCTGGTGACAATAATACAAAATGATTGGCAGCGTTATGATAAACCATGGCAAAATAACCCAAACGTTCATCATGCTATGCCCATAAAGACTACCAGTCAACCATACTAATGCAGTATTAGCATCCATTGGATTCCGTATTAATAAATATTGAACTATCGCTGTACAAATTGCACCAATAGCTAAGCCTATGAGTGCAAGTTTTGATCCTTGGACATTAAATTTAGATATAAGTACTGTTAATATTAAACTGATACATAATGCCCCAGCAAAAGATCCAAACGGTAAGATAAATAAAGGAGCGGAAGGAAATACCATAATAATCGTTACTGCCGATAAACTCGCGCCCTTTGTTATACCAATTACATCTGGCGACGCTAGTGCATTTCTAACTACACCTTGAATCAGTGAACCAGAGATAGCTAAACTACTACCAACAATAATAGCCAAAAACATTCTAGGGATTCTATACTCATTTAAAATAAAATTATCATGCCTAAATAAACTGTTTACCGCTTCAATTGGATTAATAAATACGGCTCCGATAGACAATGATGCGATTGCAGAAATAATTAATAAAATCGTCACGATACTATAACGCATCACGAATTTACCGCTCATAGTCTATCAACTCCTTTAACCGTTATTAATAAGAAGTACAATGCGCCAACAAATGAAGTAACAATCCCTACAGGAGACTCAAAAGGGAACGCAATCAATCGACTCAACACATCGGATAGCAATAATAAATCTGCACCTACAATCATTGTCAGTGGGACCATCAATCTATAATCCGTCCTTATATAATGTTTGACAATATGCGGTACAATCAAACCAACAAATCCAATGGGTCCAGCAATTGAAACCGAGGCGCCAGCAAGTACAATGACTAATAATCCCGTGATAATTCTTATCACTTTAACATTTTGTCCAAGTGAAGTAGCTAAATCTTCACCTAGTTCCATGATAGTAAGTTGCTTTGCAATCGCAATTGCACCTATAAACGCGATCACAAGCCACGGTATAATTCCTATAATTTGTGGCCATTGTATTGTTGATAAAGACCCTACAAGCCAAAACATGACTGTTGATGTAGCATCTTCATTTAAGAGAATGATTCCCTGAGTTAAACTAGAAAAGAATAAATGAATAGCCATACCAGCTAATGCTAGTTTAACTGGTGTCATGCCTTTTGTTGATCCGGATAGTATATATACCGTCACCCCACCTATAAATGCACCTATAAATGCAAGTATCGTTGCATAAGCAGAGAAAACAGGTGCTATCATCGTAATAAAGACAATTACAAACGAAGCGCCTGCATTTACCCCGAATATTTGAGGTGATGCTAACGGATTTCTCGTCATTGCCTGCATTAACAGACCTGCCACTCCAAGTGCAGCACCAATAAATAAACCTGCGAACATTCGTGGCATGCGAACATTATGTATTAAAAATGTATGCTTTGTATTGGTATCGTGACTTACATAATCTATGAAATCATTCAATGTAATATGTGAAGCACCAATACTTAAATTGAAGTATATAATGACAAAAAGCGCACACACACTCACAATAAATGTGAGTGCTGTACGTTTTTGCGTCTTTTGTTCTATAGCGTTTGTCTGGTTAATGCTATTTGATTTAGTCATTTACCTGTCACCTTACTTTTGTTGATTATCATTTTTCTCTTCTTTAGAAATTTCTACTAGTTGTTTAGCAATTTCCTCTGAAGAAATGATACCACGCGCGCGTGCCCACGTATTTCGATCCACTACGCTAACACGATTATTTTTCACTGCATCTAAGTCTTTCCATACAGGATCATTTTCTTGTTTTTTAAGATTCGGATCATTTTCACCTTTGTCCGCCATAATAAACATGCGTCCAGGATTAATATCTGATAATACTTCAGCATTTAATTGTAAATAAGGACCTTTCAGGTATTTAGATAAATTATCCGTTTCTGTTTTATTTAAAGCGTTATTAAAACCTAGTTCTTTTAATAATTCACCTACATACGTATTCTCAGGGTGTGCTAACAAACCAGACTTAGCTACTACAGCTGGCAACACAGGTTGTGCTTTATCCATTGAAATTTCTTTGCTGTATTTATCCATTAATTTATCATGTTCTTTAAGTCTCTCTGTACCTTTATCTTCTTTACCAACTGCTTTAGCAATCGTCTTAAAGGCTTCTATATTATCTTTATAGTCACTATCAAAGCTTGGTAACATGATCGTTGGAGCAATTTTCTCTAAATCTTTTTGAATACCTTTATGTCTATTTGTATCAGCAATAATGACGTCTGGTTTTTGATTACTAATTTCTTCTAAATTGGGTTGCTTACGAGCGCCTACAGATGTATAATCTCCAATTTCTTTACGAATTGGTTCTAAGATTCTCTTCTTATCTCCATCATCTGCCACTCCCACTGGTTTAACATTTAAAGCAGCTAATGCATCAACAAAGGAGAATTCAAGTGCTACTACACGCTTCGGATTTTTGGCAACTTTAGTCGTACCCCCATCGTGCTTGATTGTCACACCATCTTTATTGTCATTATTTTTATCCGATTTACTCGAATCATTATCACTGACATTACCACAGGCAGCCAACATGACAATTGTTAAAGTTAAAAACAGGATACCCATAATCTTATAACTATGCTTCATCGTTTTCACTCCTTATATATGTATCATTACGTATATAATTCTATTGAGAATGGTTATCGTTGTCAATAATAATTTTTAACTTTTTTATTAAAACTTAAGACCTATTTGATTTTTCTACATTAAAATTGCAGCATAGTTTTTCTATTGCTTCATCTTTATTATAAATTTTTTCAAGATTGACCATATACATACTTTGTGCCAATGCTTTGTAGCCTAAACTAAATTGTATTTTATCGCCTATTTGATAGTGATCTTGATTTAATAAATCTAGCATTACGTGATCACTCGTGGCACCTATAATCCTTATGCGATGATGTAAAGGTTTAATATCTTCTACAACTGTGTCTAAATTACCCATATCCACAATAGCTTGTAAATATTGATGTCCACTAGCAATATCCATTCTTGGTTTAATTTCCACAATCTCTGCTTCTAATATGACAGCATTTTGATATAAAAATGCAATCGGTTGATTCGTTGTCGTTTCTATTCCTCTGAATAAAGTCTCACCTATACGCAACTCATTGATTCTTCCAAAATCTCGATAAAGCATTTGAGTTAACATGCTAGAATTACCACCTGAGATAATTGAAAATTTCATATTTGTTTCTCGTTCCACTGACTCTACATATTGATTAATCAAAGAAACATCTTCTTCTGTCGGAATAATCGATTGAAAACACATGAAGTTAAACGCTAAACCAACTACAGACACATGATGCATATACAAGATTTCATTTATGTAATCTATAATGTCATATGTAAGTATGCCTTCACGACTATCTTTCCAATCCACCATTAATAATATCTTATGTTTAACCTCCTGTTCTTCAGCAATTTTATTTAATCGGCGGATAGTCGTTATTTCAGTTTGAATACTGATATCAGTATGCTGTACGACATCTATCAATTCATTTTGACTGGGTGTTCTTATCATCATAAATGACAAATCAGCATCTTTACTTTTAGTTATATTTTCAATACGCGCATCTGCAAAATGTGTTAATCCGTTGTCCTTTAATGTTTGTACAATGCGTTTGTCTCCTCCAACACACTTAATAACAGGTGTAAATCTTATATGATTTTCATTGAAAAGCGAAGATAGAACCTGCGCATTATATTTTATTTTTGATAAATTAACTTTTATTTGTGCCATACATTACACCTCTTTAAATATCGGATTCCTCAAATCTATTGTTACATATTGTTTTACTTTGCTTTCCATTCTCATCCGTAATAATGCTTTGACAGTAATTGTAGGGCCAAATAATACTTGCTTTAACATATGTGCATGTGCTTTATGAGGATCGATTGCCTGTTCTACAATTTCACTTACGATTGCGAACAATTCAGCTTCTTCAACATCATCATACCGTGAAAAGTGATAGATAAGTTCAGCAATTTGGTTTTGAATCACTGCATGTTGGAATTTAGCAATGACCGCTTCTATATTTTCTGCAATTAAACTCTTATTGGTGATACTTATATTTGGTAATTTTTGTTGAAGTGTTGATAAATCTATTCTTGAACCGCCTAAGTCTCTTATAATAAATTTCATTTGATAATTCGGACCTAAATTGACAATTGTATTTTGCATGTGTGCTTCTAATGCAAGACCGTAGTCTTGTATATAAGCTATTAAAGGTTCAATTAAAGTTTTGGTATAAATACTAAGAAACTTTTTAATAGCATCTTCAGTAATTGCATGATTGACCCAATTCAAATAACTGTCTACTGTTACTTGATAATCTACTGGATTTCTATTGACCAAACTCGCAGTTACAAGTGTCGTTCCATTATCAGCAATGAGCGGTTGATGTCTTACAATACATGCTAAATGACGTGCAGTATCAGGTTCTGTATTAGCATGTATACCAAAAGGTTCCATAGCAACTTGTAGTTGGGGATATATGGCCAACATGTCCTGTAATTCATAGCTGAGCTTAGGTCCATCAACTGTTGTGACACTTGATACTGTCCTTACCGCACTCGTAGCTTGTACATCGACAGGTAATTTTACATGAAATGGTTTGCCTATGAGTTGCATTGTTCTAAATGATAATGTTGCTCTTGCTTCGATTTCGAACGGTGTTGGTAAAAGAAGTTTAGATTCAATCCATTCTACAAATTTATAAGGAATAACATTGTCATATTGCCATGGATGTACAATAATCACGCTATAATCTTTTAATTCCAAATCAAGCGCTTCTAAATATGCTTTTAATTTATATCGATATTCAGGCATAACTTTGTCTAACAAAAACTCACTATCATTTTCCATAGAAGTTATTATGCAATTATGTTTATGAATAAGCATAATTCGAAGTGCGATAACCTTTTCAAATTCTGGCGCAAATTGTTTAATTTCTTCTGTCGTTAAAGGCAATTTTGTCTTAGATAATGGATGTGTTGGGTGTCCTTCTATTACTAAACTTTCTGAGTAACTTAAATCATTAATTTGTTCTGAATCCACCATATGTTGAAGCCATGAAAAGAAATTAATTGTTTCTGGCATTTTTGAAAATTTAAGTGTCGCATGAATTAATGATTGTCTATGATTAAAATGTTCATACGTTAATGCAAAGCCTTCTCTACTAGAAATTAATTCTTCCGTTAACCTGTTACTAATTGGAATATCAAAATGGCTGTCGAGAACTGTTAAAAGTTGTTCTAATGAAGTAATTTCAGTTTCAACTTTACCTTTTATATACGTGATGGCACCAGAAAATTCATATCTTTCCATAGCACTGTATCTATTTTTTTGTAATTTCAACACTTGTCCATGATATTGTAACTCAACAAAGTGATCGTATGAATTACAGTACATATTTTCAGGGAATATTTGTTCTTTAATAATTGCGTTAAACAAACGATATTGTACGTTTTTGTCTGCTAAATACCATGTTTGATACATCATACAATACTGCCTCCATTTTTTCTTTGTCTAGTAATCACACCGAAGATCAATGCAATCATCAATGTAACTGTCCCCATAATTATGAAAGTCTCTATAATGCCCACAAATTCTGCTAAGAAGCTCATTACCATTGCCCCTAAAGGAATCATACCTCTATCCATCATGATTATACTAAGTATCTTCCCTCTATGATTCGGATCTACTCGATGTTGAAAATATATTCTATTCGTTGTACGAGCCCATTGACTAAAAAGGCCTATAAAGAATAAAGAGGCAAATAATAGCCAAGTTTGACTACTGACGATACAGAGAAGTGATAGGCCAAATAGAACAGAGCTAATATAGTACATTTTTACCATTGAAATTTTATCTAAAATATTAGGCAATATCATTGTGGCGATAATACCGCCTATTGCACAGCAGGTCATGGCACTTCCAAAAATAGTCACTTGATTTGGAAATGTTGTGTCAGTTAAGACCGGTAATAACGTCGTATATGTAAAGCCAGTTGCCATGATTAATAGCGATGTTACAAAAATTCTGCCACCTTCTATATTTTCTTTAAAATAGTTCACGACATATTTCATACTTACTTCTGAATTGGCCTCTGTTCTGATATAACTATTGAAATTCAACGGCAAGCAAAGTATGAGTGAAATAAGATAGCAGACAGCTTGCACACCGAAACTTATTTCTGCGGTATAAGTTGCCATTATAAAACCAGCAATAGCCGGACCAATAGATCGACAAATATTGATTATAAACGAATGATAGGAAACAGTTTGGGTTGTCGTTAATTTTTCTGTCAAATCAGGCAAAACAGCTTGGCGAACTGGAGTTTCTATTGCACTCATAATTCCCCGCCCAAGTGCATAAATCAAAAATACAATTATGGGTAATTTTGGCACTTGAAATGTTAAAATGCAAAGTATAGACGTTAAGAAGCAAGAAGCAAATACTGTTATTTTTAAAATAATTCCTTTTTCACATCTGTCTGCCAAATTTCCCGCCCATACACTTATGAGTAAAATAGGCACGAGTCGGAAAAAGTTGATTAATCCAAGATAAATTGCGTTATGATATAAAGAAAATACATACCAATTTAACGTAATTTGTCCAATCCAATTCCCTAAAAACAGTAAGAATGAACTTGGAAAAAAATACTTTGCCATGTAATTCCTCCAGTTTTTTAATTGATAATAATTATCATTATCGATAATATGGATTATACAAATATCTTATACGTTTGTAAAATAAATTTTTTAGAGGTGCATTATGAATTGTAAAAGAACCGACAACATTTTAATAAATAAACTTACTAATGAAGAACAATATGCTCTAACTTATATTCAATCTGTTAATGATACTTGGGCAGATTTATTTAAATCTGTATTATTGAAAAGTCGAGATAAAATATCACAGAGATTAATCACTTCGATGCATAGAGAAAATTTAGCCAATTGTCGTGATTATAGTGAAATAATTAGCGTAGATCATTATCCTTTACCAATAGATACACCCTATACATATATATTAAAGATGTCATTCCTACAGAATGGAAAGACATTATACGCACCTATTTCAGGGCAACATGCTTTCGACAGAATTAATGTGACTGGCCCTTTTTATTTTGAAAAAAACAAAAAATTCAGTCGTATCAAACATCCAAATGACATTTTAGAATGTATCCTAACTGAAGTACCCCACTTAAACAATGAAGCTAGTATGCAATTTAAGGACGATATGGATAATAGCGTTGCTAATATGGCTATTGCACTGAGCTATCAGTCATATACATTAAATGATACGCATCAATCACTGCTTGATTTGATTGTCTCATCAGATGATCCATACTTGAGATCTGAGCAAGCTGTCTTAGAAGGACATCCATTGCATCCCGGTGCCAAACTACGTAAAGGTATGACACCACAAACTGCAATAGCCTATTCTTCTGAATTTGCAAATATTATAAAACTGAAATTTATCTTACTTCAAAAAGATATCGCAAAATCACAGTCTCTATATAATAATTATAATGAATTGATTTTCAGTCAATTTGATGGTTTGTATGATTCGGTATCAAAAATACTAAGTATCGAGGACATTGATAATTATTTCATAATGCCAGTTCATCCATGGCAATATGATGAAATCTTGAAAAAAGATTATGTACAAGAAATTGAATCACGGTTGCTCATACCTGTTGACTATGACATTGATTACTTTGCCGGTTTGTCTTTTAGAACGCTCATACCTAAATTTCCTGAAATGATACCGCATATAAAATTATCAACCAACGTTCATATCACTGGTGAAATTCGTACCTTATCTGAACAGACGACAATCAATGGACCACAAGTCACAAAAATATTAAATGATATAAAAAATAATGATCGTCTTTTTACTAATATTAATGCAGATACGATTGATGAACTAGCAGGTGTTCATTTTTATAATCCACAGGATTCAAGCTCATTACAAACAGTTAAAAGTGAACAATTAGGCGCGCTTTTTCGAGAAAATATCTATACACGCATTAACCAAAATACAATTCCAATGATTCCATCGAGCCTTGTTGCAAATTATGTGAATCATAATGAAACACCCATTTGTTCATTAATAAAAAAATACGAATCAACACATCAATTTTCAAGTTATGAGGACGCCAGTATTCAGTGGATAAAGTCATATGCTCAAGCATTGATAGACCTCGTCTTACCTTTATATGTTAAATATGGCATCGCCTTAGAAGCACATTTGCAAAATTCAATTGCCACATTTAATTATGATGGATCAATGAATACTATTTATATTAGAGATTTTGAAGGATTACGTATTGATGAAAGCTATTTAAACCATATGGGCTATACTACAGAGACATTTCATGAAAAGTCTTTAATATTAACAGATCAGTCACAAACCGTTTTTAATAAAGTATTCTATTCAAGTATTCAAAATCATTTAGGTGAACTCATCGTAGCAATAGCACAATCAACTACAAGTGAAAACTTAGAAACTGAAATTTGGTCAATGATAAGTGACATACTGTATACAAAACTACAAGAAATCTCATTAACGATGAAAGATACCTCTAGAATCGAGACAATTGAATCTATATTGTTCTCTTCAAAAATCGATTATAAATGTGTTACAACGATGAGGTTAGAAGATGAAGCCGATTATTATACCTATATAAAAGTTGATAATCCGCTTTATCGTCCTTTACATTAATCGTGATTAAAAACATATGTAATTTGATACACTCGTGAAATATATGTTTTACAAACACAAAAAAGTACCGATAAAGCATATGCTTTATCGGTACTTTTAGTTATGAATGTCTATAAATTATTGTAAACCTTTGTCCTCATTGTTTGAGTTTTGGCTTTTTTCATTTTTTTGAGACCATTCTTTTTTAGTCATTACATCTTCAACGCGCATGTTTACTTCAACTACATCAAGGCCAGTAATATATTTTACTTGCTCTTTAACTAAGTCAGTCACTTTACGGAAGATTTTCGGAGCTGATTCGCCATATTCTAAAACAACTTTTAAGTCAACAGCCGCTTGTTTTTCTCCAACTTCGACACTAACACCTTGTGTTACATTGTTACTGCTTCCGAATGAGTTAGAAATGTTATCAACAAATCCGCCTTTCATTTCTAAGATACCGCTAACTTCACGAGCTGCAATACCAGCAATTTTTTCAATTACTTCATCAGAAAATGATAATTTATTAGTGAACTCAGGTTCTTGACTTTGTTGTTCTTGTCTTTTTTCTTGTTCTTTCTCATTTACTCCTGTTTGGTTGTCATAAGCTTGTTTTGCTTTATTGTTATCTACTGCCATAATACATTCTCCTTTATTGTAAATAATTTATTATAAATAATTTATTATAATAACTACTTTGTTTCATAACTTTAATCGACTAACTCCATCGATTAAGAAAATTTAAAAAGTCTTGCTTACGGTCTTTAGTATACCCGATTCCTATTCCAATCAAACATAAAACTAAAATTAAAATCGTACTCCAAAAACCTAAAGTTAGGAATAAAATCGC
The DNA here is from genome assembly GCF_002614725.1 of Staphylococcus edaphicus. Taxonomy (GTDB): domain Bacteria; phylum Bacillota; class Bacilli; order Staphylococcales; family Staphylococcaceae; genus Staphylococcus; species Staphylococcus edaphicus. The sequence continues at coordinate 19,207 of NZ_MRZN01000004.1, forward strand.
AATGATTAAGAATGCTAAGAAGCCGATAATTCTCCATTTAAAAGTTTTGAATAATTCAACCACTTCTTGCGTAGAATCTTGTCCATTTTGGTTATTATTGTTAGCCATGATAACCCTCCCTTACAACACACGTTTGCCTGAGGTTTTTTGATCTCTAACATTAACCTCTAATTTTGAAACAGGCAATTCTGTAAAATGTTCTACATTTTGCTTGATGTCATTTCTTATTTCTTCTGTTAAAGATTTAACCTGAACATCTCCAGGAACAAAGAAATCTGCTTTTAAAGCAATGTGCGATTTCTTTTTCTTGTTATAAAGTTTTGCTATTACGTTCGGTTGACGTATTTGATCATATTGTGTAAGGGTATCGTAAGCTGATTTTTCAACCGCTTTTCTTGATACATAAATATGGCCATCTTCAAAATCTTTATAAAGTCCAGGTTTTCTATACGTAGGTTTAAACAAGCTGAATACTAAAATGAGACCAATAATAATGAGTAATGCGGATAATCCAATAAGTGTTGGTTCAAACCAATTAAACTGTGTAAAATAATCCTGATACTGACTTATTCTTGAATCTTTAATATACATAAAGAGCAGAAAGCCAACAATCACTACTATTAAAAGGCCAAGGATAAAATTCTTAAGTCGTTTCACCTCGTATGACACCTCCTATGCTTTTGATAATATGTACTTGTCATACAGAACTAATACCCTAAAAAATTTTCGTAGAAACATTTTTATGGAATTTTATTTTTAACATTTCTGCAAAACAATTTACCATCATCTGTTTTATTCTACTTTTTTATTATCATGTTCGAGTTTTTCTTCATGACTCGCTTTACGATATTGTAAAAACTTATCATCCGAAACTAATAGTTTATTACTTGGTCTTGGTTTTTCAATTGATAATGATTTAAAAAGTGACCAAATCATGAGGATAATAACAATTGAAAACGGCAATGCTGCAATAATCAATAAGTTTTGAATTGATTGCGTACCGCCAGTATAAATCATAATCATAGCAAATAATGCTAATATAATTCCCCAACTCACTTTAACAAAGCTCGAAGGGTTAATACTTCCTTTGGAACTTAGCATACCTAGGACATAAGTTGCTGAGTCTGCTGATGTTACAAAGAAAATCATAATCACAATCAATGTCACAATACTCAGTAAGAAACCTAATGGGAAATGTTCCAATGTAGAAAATGTCGCAGTCTCAGTCGCCTCTTTTGCAATATTTGCAATTCCACTCTGTTGTATGTAAATTGCAGACGCACCAAAAACTGCAAAGAATAAGAAACATACAAGCGCTGGCACAAATAAAACACCAAGAATAAACTCTTTAATTGTTCTTCCTCTAGAAACACGTGCGATAAATATACCAACAAATGGTGCCCATGAAATCCACCAAGCCCAATAGAATATCGTCCACTGCTGTAACCATTGAAATTTCTCTCCACCTGCTTGAGGGATTCGCAAACTCATATTAAAGAAATTAGCAATATAGTCCCCTAAAGAATTTGTAAACGTATTTAAAATAGTCAATGTTGGACCAACAAAAAAGAGCACGATCAACACAATAAACGCTAAAATCATATTAATATTACTAAGATTTTTGATACCTTTATCAATGCCAGACCATGCTGACCATGTGAATAACACGGTTGCAATAATAATAATGACTACCTGCATTCCAAAATTGGATGGGACATCAAATAAGAAATTAAGACCTTCATTAATTTGCAGTGCACCAAATCCAAGTGTTGCTGCCACACCCGTGACTGTAGCAATGATAGCTAGTACATCGATAGAACCACCTATGGGACCTCTCATCATTTTAGTACCTAAAATTGGCGTCAAAGTTGCACTCACTAGTCCCGGATATCCTTTATGAAAATTAAAAAAAGCAAAGACAAGCCCAACAATACCGTAGACAGCCCAAGCATGGACGCCCCAATGGAAGAATGAAAACTGCATAGCTTCATTTATTGCAGTTTGTGTGCCTGCTTGATGTAATGGGGTTAAAGTGAAAGCATGGCTAATAGGCTCAGCTGTTGTCCAAAATACTAAACCAATTCCCATACCAGCACTAAATAGCATTGCAAACCATGATTTTAAAGAAAACTCAGGATCCTCTCCTTCTTCACCTAATGTAATGGAAGAATATCTTGAAAATAATAAATAAACGCAAACAACCAAAATAAATAGTACTAATAATAAATAATACCAGCCAAAATTGACCGCGATAAAATTCGTAATACTTTGCGTAACCGCTTCAAGTTGTTTAGGTAAAAATGCACCATATACAACAAATAACGTACATATCATTAATGCCACCCAAAATACTACTGTCAATTTATTTAAACGCATACCAAATTTACACACTCCCTATACTTTATGTATCACTCATACCCTATCTTTTTTCATATATTCGTATATATTCAGCAATATTAATTTTTAGTGTTATATATAAAAAACATCTTTTAAATAAAGCTATCGTATGTAGCTAAATTTAAAAGATGCTTACTATATATTAATTTTGAATTATCAGAAGAAAATAGCTTATTCTAGTTTTATAGATTAATAACTAGTTTACCTATCATTCCCTGATTTTCAAGTTTAATGTGTGCTTTAAATAAATTTTCAACTGTTAAACCTTCAAATACTTCAGTAACCGTTGGTTTATAAATACCTGTTTCAACCTTTTCGGTAATATCTGTTAAATAATCTCGATGTATCTGCATATCTTCAGTTTCATGTATGGGCCGTGCTGACATAAATTCATGCGTAAATGTAATACTTTTGGGTTTAAGCAAATTTAAATCTTGTTTACCCTTAAAGGCTACAATAGTTACAATCGTACCTCTCGGTTTTACTAACTCAATCATCTTTTCATAATACATATCGGTATCGAATGTGCAGAAAATATAATCAACTTCACTAATTTCATATTTTTTAAATTCTTCAGCCAAATCATTTTTATGATTAAGTACAATATCTGCGCCCATATCTTTAGACCAATTATAAGTTTCTTCACGAGAAGCTGTTGTAATTACATTTAAACCATAATGCTTAGCTATTTGTGTAGCAATGCTACCTACACCACCGGCGCCATTTATAATCAATATTGATTTACCTTTGTTATCAGCTGGATTAAATGAAATTTTAAATGCATCAAATAAAGTCTCATATGCCGTAAGTCCAGTTAATGGTAAACTTGCCGCTTCGACATCTGTTATGTTATTAGGTTTTTTGGCGACTAATCGTTCATCAACTAATTGCATATCTTGGTTTGACCCTTGATATTTAGGAGAACCAGAATAATATACCTCATCACCAATATTAAAATGAGTGACATCTGGTCCAATGGCTTCCACAGTACCTACACCGTCAAAACCTAATACACGTGGTGCTTGTTCTACCGGTGTTTTTCTTATTTTTGTATCGACTGGATTTACACTTATCGTTTTAACACGGATTAATAGTTCGTGCTGTCTCGGTTGAGTAGGTTCCACATCAAACTCGTAAAATAAATTGCCTTCATCTAAATTAAAATTTCTATCAGCACCAATCGCTTTCATGAAATACATCTCCTTAATTATTTAGATATCTTTTGAAACTTGGACTACTTGTTTACCAAAATTATCTCCTGTAAATAAATTTCTAAATGCTGATGGTATATGATCAAAGCCTTCCATTACTGACGTTTTGGTTTTAATTTTATCTTCTTGTACCCATTGGCTAAGTTCTTTACTTGCCTTAGCAAAATCATCTGCATAATTTGCAACGATAAATCCTTGCATCAAGGCCTGTGATTTAATAATGATTGGTTGGATGCGTGGGCCATATTCAATTTCTGTATTATTGTATCCTGAAATCGCACCACATACGGGTATACGCGCAAATTGATTTAAGTGTTTCATAACTTCATCCGCAATTGTTCCACCTACATTTTCGAAGTAAACATCTACACCATTGGGCACTGCTTTCGCCAATTGTTCAGAAAAATCATCTGCTTTATAGTCAACACCAGCATCAAAACCTAATGTGTCAGTTAGATAATTTGTCTTTTCACTTCCACCCGCAATACCAACAACATAAGCACCTTTTAATTTTGCTATTTGGCCCACTACAGAACCCACAGCACCAGATGCTGCAGATACTACCACAGTCTCTCCTTCTTGTGGTTGTCCAATTTTTAACAATCCATGGTATGCGGTTTGTCCTGTCATACCTAATACACTTAAATATAGATATAATGGGATATCTGTTTGCGAAACCTTAATTGCATGTTTAGCTTTGACATTCACGATTTTTTGCCACGGGAACGTGCCTGTAACAATGTCACCTTTGTCAAACCCATCCGCATTCGATTCAGTCACTTTACCAACTATATGACCGTTCATTGGTTCGTTTAATTGGAATGGTGTAATGTATGATTTACTATCATCCATACGTCCTCTCATGTACGGGTCTACAGAAATATAAAGGGATTCAATTTGTATTTCATCACTACTTGGCTCGTCTATTTCAACAGTTTCGTATCTAAATACATCATCAGAAGGTATTCCTTCTGGTCTTTTTGCTAATACAATTCTTTCTGTTTTCATTATATTGCCTCCATTCACTAGTTTCTTTTATTCTATAGTTATCGTTATCTTCATTCAATCAAATCGCTTATTCAAGTTAATAAACACATGTTATGATATGTCTATATTTTAACCGCTCAAAGATTACTTAGGATTGGAGAAATCTATAGTGAAGCTAAGTATATTAGATTATGTTCCAATATTTGAAGGACGTACAGCAACACAAGCACTAAACCATACTGTAGAATTGGCAAAAATGGCAGAACAATTAGGCTATCAACGTTATTGGGTTGCGGAACATCATCAAGTATTTTCGGTTGCTTCTAGCGCCCCTGAGATGGTCATGATGTCACTATTAGAGCAGACTACATCTCTCAAAATTGGAAGTGGCGGTGTGATGTTGCCTCATTATAGTGCTTATAAAGTGGCTGAAATATTCAAAATTATGGAGGCACGCCACCCAAATCGTGTAAACCTCGGTACTGGTCACTCTCCAAGTTACAAAAATGTAAATCAAGCTTTAAATGAATATAAAACTGAAACTGTCGATTATCCAACTCAAATCAATGATTTAGTTCATTACTTTAATGATGACATAGAGCAAAATCACCGCCATCATTCCTTAACTGCTACTCCCAAAATCGAAACTAAACCGGCTATGTTTATACTAGGAACTAGTAAAGCAAGTGCTACTCTTGCAGCTAAGCAAGGTCTGCCTTTCGTCATTGCTAATATGGGACAGAATCAAGAACAGTTACAAACTGTCATTAGTCATTACCGCACTTGCTTTAAACAATATCATCCAACACAGCACTCATACGTCATTATGACTTCTTTTGTCATAACTGCAGACGAAGCAAGTCAACGTAATGCACTAGCTGACGCCTTTCATTTATGGTTACTGAGGATTGGATATTTAAATCAACCAAAAGCATATCCCTCAATCACTCATGCCTCACAAAGGACATATACATCACGAGAATTAGAAAAAATTGCCCAGAATCAAGGAAGAGTTATAATTGGTTCACCAAATGAAGTTATTTCAAAATTAAAATTAATGATTGATGACTTTAATGCTGATGAAATCATGGTTCAACCGCACGTTTATGGGGAAGATAATCGTAAAGTCTTACTTAAATTGCTTGCGGCAGCCAACTCATAAAAAATCAGTGCATACGCATGAATAATTGCGTATGCACTGGTTTTTAAGTAATTACCTACTTTTTTCCCATAAAAATGCATTAATCTTATCGATGACAATTTGATTGTCATGTAATTCACTATGCTCAGCTTTTGCGCCTGTTACTTTAAATGTTTCGTAACTCGCGATACGGTCCCCTAACAAATATTCTAATGCTTTAGACGATACATTTGTCACTCGTCCATCTGATTGTGTACCATCATTTATATCACCATATATATTTAACACTTGTGCATCTTTAGGATAACGCTGCTTCATTGTCAGTAAATCTTTATAATCTTTCAACATTAAATTAGGCTTTCCTTTGTTGTTCAATGTAACATCTAAATCTAAGCCATTGATATCAACTTCACCATTAAAATTTCCAGCTAAACTCACTTGCTTGTTTAATCTAGGTAAGTGTTGATCATTACCATAGTTCAACATATAATAACTAAACGACTGATTACCCATTGAGTGTGCTACAAAATTAAACTTTTCGAAATGATATTGTGTCATTGTAGCGATAATAGCATTACGTATCCACTGTGCATTTTTGGTTAAATCTTTATTTGTATTGTCTTCTAAAATGATATCAACAACTGGTCTTTTAGCATTAAAATGAATATCACCGTCGAATGTCACCATTCCCTCTTTTGATACTTTTGCCCTAACAACATCCTTTACATTAGTTGACTCATGAGCAGAATTTACTAATAATTTCATTGAGTTTCCAGTTCCAGCATAGCCATGTAAATAAAATGTAGGTATATGTGTGTTGTTATTAGACATTTTATTATTAGCATTTGCTTTTAAAATTAAAATCGCAACGATGACACACAACACAGTAATAATTATGATCATTACATTGCGAGTCGTATTACTTATATTTTTCATAGACGTACTCCAAAATTTAAAATTGTGTACTACTATTATAGATTATTTTTGAACAATTAGCACGACTGATTTTATTTAATCTTTGACATTGTGCTTTTTAACAATAATAAAAAAACCTTCCCAAATACTTGGGAAGGTTGCAACATCTGTTCAATTGAACACAAATTACTAACGCAATTTTTATACTTATACTGTAAGCGAATAATATTCGCAACAACTTCAGTAATATTAACGTTTTGAGAATTGTGGTGAACGACGAGCTTTTTTAAGACCTGGTTTTTTACGTTCTTTCATACGAGGATCACGAGTAAGTAATCCAGCGCGTTTTAAAGAACCTCTGTATTCAGGATCTGCTTCTAATAACGCACGAGAGATTCCGTGACGGATAGCTTGAGCTTGTCCAGTAAATCCTCCGCCTTGAACGTTAACTAAAACATCATAGTTACCTTTAGTTTCTGTAACATCAAATGCTTGGTTTATATCTAAGATTAATGATTCGAATGGTAAATAGCTACGTACATCGCGGCCGTTAACAGTAATGTTACCTTCACCTGGTACTAAACGTACACGTGCTACTGAGTTTTTACGACGGCCTGTGCCTCTATATTCAACTTGTGCCAATGTAATTTCCTCCTTTTAATTAACCACGTAACTCGTAGTTTTCTGGTTGTTGTGCAGCGTGTGGATGTTCAGCGCCACCATATACAAATAATTTTTTACCTTGTTTTTCACCTAAACGAGTGCTTGGTAGCATTCCTTTAATTGAGTTTTCAAGTAAACGTTCTGGGTTGTTAGCTTTTAACTCACCAGCTGAAATGGATTTGATTCCACCTGGATGATTAGAGTGACGATAGTACATTTTATCGCGCTCTTTGTTACCAGTGAAATGGATTTTTGAAGCGTTGATGACGATTACGTAATCACCTGTATCAACGTGTGGTGTATAAGTTACTTTATTTTTACCGCGTAAAATAGCTGCTACTTCTGATGATAAACGACCAAGTGTTTTACCTTCAGCATCAATAACATACCATTTGCGCTCAATGTTTGATTCATTAGCCATAAATGTTTGACGCATATAATTGTCCTCCTAGAATAAATAAATGTTTCTCGTTTAATAGTTTATACTTGTTAAAGCTTAGATTTCATTTATTTTGTTAATTGTTTATTTCTACGTGCTTCTATATCGTGTTACACAATAAGATTCCGGGGCTTATCGTGGGTGATATAAAACAATACCGTTAGTAATCGTATAATTTTTCTGTCGTTTTGTCAATCTAATTTAAAGATTTTGTGATGATTTTTTTTGATGTATTTTTATATTATTACCAAAGTCTTGTATTAACGCATTGGGTGTTAAATAAATCTTCTCTAAATACAATCCTTCTGCCGGGGCGGTAAAAGGAACTTGCTTACGATCTTTTGCGTTTAATAGATGAGGAACCTCTTCTGGTTGTCTCTTGCCTTTACCCACTTCTATTAAAAATGCAATTAACACACGTACCATATTATATAGGAACCCAGAACCTGTGACAATATAATCAAAGCCATTTTCTGTTTTTTCTATGTGGCTGTCATATAATGTTCTTACTTTACTTTCAACCTCTGTTTTTTGAGAACAAAACCCTGTGAAATCATGTGTTCCTATAAAATATTGCGCCGCTATATTCATCTTTTCAATGTCTAATTTTTCTGGTATATAGGTTTGCAGTCCACATAGAAACGGATTTTTATGGTCTCCTTGATAAACCTTATATCGATATGATTTTCCCACGCAATCATATCTACAATGAAAGTCGTCACTGACAAAACGAACATGATTGACATAAATATCATCTGGCAATGCTCTATTCATTGCATATTGCCATTGTTGTTTTGGAATATTTAAGTCAGTATCAAAATGAAAGTACTGTTCAATAGCATGTACACCCCTATCAGTTCTACTGCTAGGGTGTATTCTTACCTCATGCTTATGCATACGCTTTAAAATTTTTTCAAATTGTTGTTGAATTGTTCTACCGTGTTGCTGAATTTGAAATCCAAGAAATTGACTTCCTTGATATGAGATATTAACTAAGACTCGCATCTACTATTACACTCCTATATATTTTAAACCAAAAAGTATGATTGCAATGGGTATCAGCAACATTAATGTGATTGAATCTCCAAATTGCCATTCTAACTTACGATAACTCGTTCGTTTTTTGTGCGTATCGTAACCTCTTACTTCCATTGCTATTGCCAAATCTTCTGCCCTTTGAAATGCTGAAATAAATAATGGTATAAGTAATGGAATAAATGCCTTTATTCTCGTGATTAGTCCGCCTGAACTTATTTCAGAACCTCTTGATTTTTGGGCTAAAATAATTTTATCTAATTCATTCATTAATGTTGGTATAAATCTCAAAGCAATAGACATCATCATACTCAATTGATGTACTGGAACTTTAACAATCTTGAGTGGTGATAATAATCGTTCAAATGCATCTGTCAAATCAATAGGACTTGTACTTAACGTCATTATTGTCGATATCATAATAATGAACATCAACCTTAACACAATATAAATACCTTCTAGAATACCTTGCATATCTATAGAAATAAAAGCAATTTCAATTATGCGTGTACCACCTTTAGTTAAAAACAAATGCATAAAAAATGTAAATATTAAGAATATCCAAATTGGCGTTAATCCTTTAAGTAGAAACCAAAATTTTATATGTGCCAATTTCATAAAACACATAATTAGAATAAATAACCATAAATAAGTGCCAAATGAGTGTGCAAAAAATATTAAAACAATAAAGAAAAATACAAATATTAATTTTGCTCTAGGATCTAAATGATGAATGATTGTATTTATAGGAAGATAGCGCCCAATTATAAACTTATCTTTCATCTTGTTGCCACTCCTTATACATCTCAATAAATTCATCTTCAGTTAAAGCAATTTTATTGAACTCATATTGGTACTTATTCTCTATATCTCTTTGTAATCTCACAACATCAGGAACATCTAAATGCATTTGATTTACATAATTCAGATCACTAAACAGCCTTCTAGGTGAACAGGCTTCTACAAGTTGCCCACGCTTCATTATTTTTACTTCATCAACATATTTGGCAACATCGTTCATTTCATGAGTCACCAGGATGATCGTTTTATTTTGTTCAACTTGCAATTTTTTTATCATTTCCATTATCTGTTTTCTACTTTTCGGATCAAGTCCTGCAGTAGGCTCATCTAAAATAACAATGTCTGGATCCATAGCTAAAATAGATGTGAGTGCGATTTTACGCATTTGTCCCCCAGACATTTGAAAAGGAGATTGTTGCAAAATATCTCTATTAAACCCAAAGTCGATTAATAACTGATATGCACGTGCTTTGACTTCCTCAACCGGCATATTAAAGTTTTTAGGTCCAAACAATATTTCTCTTTCAACTGAATCTTCAAACAGTTGAGATTCAGGAAATTGAAACACTACACCGATACGTTTGCGGACTTGCTTTAATATTTTATCTTTCGTTTTATGACTAATAATAAGATCATCAATTTCTAATTTACCAGTCGAAGGTTTAAGCAAACCATTAAAATGCTGGATTAATGTCGATTTACCAGAACCAGTTTGACCAATAATCGCATAGTACTTACCTTGTTGAAAAGTTGTTTCAATATCTTTTAGAGCAAGGTGTTCAAACGGCGTGCCTTTTTGATATATATAACTTACTTGATTGAAGTTGACTGTCATAATTTTTTTACCAGCCCTTCATAAGTTATAAAATGCGAATTTCCTAGCAAAGCGCGCTCCATTCTAATAGAAAAAGGTAAATCTAATCCAATTTCTGTTAGACCATCACCATCGTTAAAAACATCCTGTGGCATACCCGTTTGATAAACTTGTCCCTTATTTAATACAACCAAATAATCTGCTTCTGTTGCCTCAGTTAAATCATGGGTTATGGATATGATTGTAACGTCTTTTTCTTCTTTTAATCGATGTATTAAACTTATCAGTTCACTTCTACCAGCTGGTCTAACATTGATGTGGCTTCATCTAATATTATGACATCTGTATCAAGTGCAAGTACACCTGCGATAGCAACACGTTGTTTTTGACCACCAGAGAGCGCTTGAGGTTCATAATCTGCTCTGTCTAACATTTCTACATCTTCTAATGCTTTTGGTACAATCGTCTGCATATCATCATATGAGACACTATTATTTTCCAGACCAAAAGCAACATCAAATTCGACAGTTGATCCTACAAATTGGTTTTCTGGGTTTTGAAATACGATACCTATATGCTGTCTCAAATTATCTAAATTTTGTTGATTGATAATTTGATCATAAAACTTGATACTTCCATCAATAGGTTTTTCAATTCCAACCATTAATTTTGCAATCGTCGATTTACCAGAGCCATTATGACCAACAATTGAAGTCCACTGCCCTTTTGGAATGCCAAAAGATACATCGTTTAACGCAAGTGGTTCATCACTATTATATTTAAATGTAACATGATTAAATGTAATGATATCTTCTTGCGTTCCCATATCCATAGCCTCCAAATAATTATAGCTTGCTTTTAATATACCTTGTCTATTTTACATGAAAAGACGACCTAAAGAAAGTTTAGATCCGCAAACGATTGTATAAATTAAATTGCTCATTTGTTTTCAATTTATGCTAACTAAATCACTTTATGATTAAATGTTAAAACATCATTTATTTTAATATGGCTTCGTAATTGAATTTGGCCCCCTAAATCTCAGATGAATTTAGGGGGCCAATATAAAAAAGCGCGCACCCCATCATAATGTTTGAGTTCACGCTTTAAAGTTATTATTTAGTTTTGATGGGGTACTCTGAGCTAGACAATATTTGTATGTGGCAAACATTATCGTTGCACTCATTTGCTTTATATATAGTAGTACGCATATTTAAATTAAACTAATTCTATAATTACTGATTCAGCACCGTCTCCACGACGAGGACCGACTTTAAGAATACGAGTATAACCGCCTTGACGTTCTGTATAACGTTCAGCAACTTCACCAAATAATTTTTGTAATGCAGTCTGAACTGTTTCATCTTCATTCAAGATTTCAACATTACGTAAAGTTTTAGCTGCTTGACGACGTGAAGCTAAATCGCCTTTTTTACCTAAAGTGATTAATTTTTCAACAACACTACGTAATTCTTTTGCACGCGCTTCTGTTGTTTCTACACGCTCACTAACGATAAGTGAAGTAGCTAAATCACGTAACATAGCTTTACGTTGATCAGAAGTACGACCTAATTTTCTGTAACCCATGAGTTAACCTCCTTTATATTAATCTTCTTTTCTTAAACCTAAACCTAGGTCTTCAAGTTTATACTTAACTTCTTCTAAAGATTTACGACCTAAATTACGCACTTTCATCATGTCTGCTTCAGATTTATCAGCTAATTCTTGAACAGAGTTGATACCTGCACGTTTTAAGCAATTGTAAGAACGTACTGATAAGTCTAATTCTTCAATAGACATTTCAAGTACTTTTTCTTTTTGATCTTCTTCTTTTTCAATCATGATTTCAGCATTTTGAGCTTCATCAGTTAATCCAACGAAGATATTCAAGTGTTCAGTTAAGATTTTTGCAGCTAATGAAACTGACTCTTGTGGTGTGATTGAACCATTTGTCCAAACATCCAATGTCAATTTATCAAAATCACTACTTTGACCCACACGTGTGTTTTCTACTGTGTAGTTAACACGTTCAACTGGAGAATAAAGTGAGTCCACTGGAATTACACCAATTGGTAAATCACTAGTTTTGTTTTGTTCTGCTAATGCGTAACCTCTACCCTTATTAGCAACTAGACGGATTTTTAAATGTCCACCTTTAGAAACTGTTGCAATTTTAATCTCAGGATTTAAAATCTCTACATCACTATCATGAGTAATGTCACTCGCAGTTACATCGCCTTCATCTTTAACATCAATCTCTAAAGTTTTGTCTTCTTCCGAATAGATCTTTAATGCTAGTTTTTTGATGTTCATAATAATAGTAGAAACATCTTCAACGACATTATCTATTGCTGAGAATTCGTGTAATACACCTTCGATTTCAATGTACTTAACGGCTGCACCTGGTAATGAAGATAGTAGGATACGACGTAAGGAGTTTCCTAGTGTAGTACCGTAGCCACGTTCTAGTGGTTCAACAACGAACTTACCGAATTTAGCATCATCACTAATTTCAATTGTTTCAATTCTAGGTTTTTCGATTTCAATCATTTACAAATATCCTCCTTGTTTACGTCGATTGATTTTTACTGTATTTCTCAGTGACCTGCGACAATAACAATAAAATTATACGCGACGACGTTTTGGTGGACGACAACCATTATGTGGTACTGGAGTAACGTCACGGATTGCAGTTACTTCTAAACCAGCTGATTGTAATGCACGGATTGCTGATTCACGACCAGGACCAGGGCCTTTTACAGTAACTTCAACAGATTTCAAGCCATGTTCCATAGCTGATTTTGAAGCAGTTTCTGATGCCATTTGAGCTGCAAATGGTGTTGATTTTTTAGAACCTTTAAATCCTAATGCACCTGCTGATGACCATGATAACGCATTACCAAATTCATCAGTAATAGTTACGATTGTATTATTGAATGTTGAACGGATGTGAGCTACACCATTTTCAATATTCTTTTTCACTCTACGTTTACGAGATACTTGTTTACGTGCCATTTAAATTTTGCCTCCTTTACCTATTATTTTTTCTTGTTAGCTACAGTTTTAACTGGGCCTTTACGAGTACGAGCATTGTTTTTCGTTTTTTGTCCGCGAACTGGTAATCCACGACGGTGACGGATACCACGGTATGATGAGATTTCCATTAAACGTTTAATGTTTAAGTTTTGCTCACGACGTAAGTCACCTTCTACTTTATAGTTGTCAACTACTTCACGGATACGACCTAATTCATCATCAGTTAAGTCTTTAACGCGTGTTTCTGGTGATACGTTAGCTTCTTCAGCAATTTTGTTAGCTGTAGTAGTACCGATACCGTACACATAAGTTAATGAAATAACAATACGTTTTTCACGTGGAATATCTACTCCTGCAATACGTGCCATAATTATTTACACCTCTCTTTATTAACCTTGTCTTTGTTTATGTTTTGGGTTGCTACAAATTACCATTACTTTACCTTTACGTTTAATGACTTTACATTTTTCGCAAATTGGTTTTACTGATGGTCTTACTTTCATTTTTAAACCTCCCTATATTATGGAGTGACGATTATTTATAACGATACGTAATTCTTCCGCGTGTTAAATCATACGGAGACATTTCTACTGTTACTTTGTCGCCAGGTAGAATACGAATATAATTCATTCTGATTTTACCACTTACGTGAGCTAAAATCTCATGACCATTTTCTAATTCTACTTTAAACATTGCATTTGGTAAAGTATCTAATACAGTACCTTCTAATTCAATTACATCTTGTTTAGCCATTAATTAACTTCCCCCTTTATGAAATAGTTGGTTATCGTCAAAAAATCAACTCTAACCATACGAGTCTATAAGTGTTGTTAATCAGTTTAACAAATATAATGAATTACGTAATCGCATTGTCACTCTTATTTAATTATACCTTTAGCATTACATAGACCGTACAAAGTTGATCTTATTTTAAATCTTCTAGGATATCGATAACGTCTTTTGTAACGACTTTAATATCTCTAGAACCGTCAATGTTTTTCAAAACATTTTCATTATCATAGAATTCTAAGATAGGTTTAGATTGTTTCACATTGACGTTTAAACGATTAGCAACTGTTTCTGGGTTGTCATCTTCACGTTGATATAACTTACCACCGTCAAGATCACAAATACCATCAACTTTTGGAGGATTGAATACAAGATGATAAGTTGTTCCGCATTTTTCACAGATCCTACGACCAGTAAGGCGGTTCATTAATTCTTCTTCAGGTACCTCTATATTGATAACAGCATCAATTTCTCTATCTAATTCTTTCATGATATTACTTAATGCTTCAGCTTGTTCAATAGTACGAGGAAAGCCGTCAAGTAAGAATCCTTTTTTCGCATCGTCTTCAGATATTCTATCTTTAACGATACCCACAGTAACTTCATCAGGGACTAATTCTCCACGATCCATGTATGATTTAGCTTCTTTACCTAAATCCGTTTCATCTTTAATCGCTTTTCTGAACATGTCACCAGTAGATATGTGTGGAATTGGGAATTTCTTAACAATTTCACTCGCTTGAGTTCCTTTACCTGCACCAGGTAAACCCATTAAAATGATATTCATAAATGCCCTCCTACAATTTATCTACCACCAAAGCCTCTATAATCCTTTTGGCTCACTTGAGCTTCTAGACTTTTCATTGTTTCAATCGCTACACCAATTACAATTAGTAAACTTGTACCGCCAACCTGTATAGATTGTGGTAAGCTCATTACTTTCGTTGCAATAATAGGTAGAATCGCTATTACAGCTAAGAATATTGATCCGACAAATGTTAAACGATAGAGAACTCTAGTAATATATTTTTTTGTTTGCTCGCCAGGTCTAATACCTGGAACATAACTTCCTTGTTTCTTCAGGTTATCTGCCATCTTTTCAGGATTAACTTGAACAAACGCATAAAAATAAGCAAATGCTATGATAAGTACTACATAGACTATCATACCGATGTTATTTGATGGGTTTGCCACGTCAGAAACCTTCTGCGCCCAACTTGCGTCAGGGAAAAACAATGTCAATGTTCTTGGTAACAAGAAGAATGCCATTGCAAAGATAACAGGTATAACACCTGCAGAGTTAACTTTCAAAGGTAAATAAGTTGCTTGTGAACCTAATCGTTGTGCTGATTGTTTCTTCGCATATTGAATTGGAATTTTACGAATAGCTTGTAATACGTATATCGCACCAACCGTTAATAATATCATTCCAATAATTAAGCCAATTACTTTCAACCAAGCCATAGAAGTATCATCTTGACCTACAAAGGCCTGTTGATAAAACTGGATTAGTGATGAAGGTAACGAAGACAAAATACCTGCGAATATGATAATGGATATACCATTACCAACGCCGAATTGAGTGATTTGTTCACCAAGCCAAATTAAGAAAGCAGTTCCTGCTGTTAAGACAACAGCTATTAATAAATAGCTAAGAATCGATTGATCCATGATCAATTGACCTTTTAAATAGTTATTAAATTGGAATGCCATACCTATAGATTGGATAAAAGCAAGTACAATTGCAAAATAACGTGTTACGTTATTAAGTTTTTTTCTACCTGCATCACCTTGTTTTGCCCACTCTGAAAACTTCGGAACAATATCCATTTGCAATAACTGCATGACGATTGAAGCAGTTATATAAGGCATTATACCCATGGCAAAGATAGAAAAGTTCTTCAAGGCTCCGCCACCAAATGTATTTAACAAGTCAGTGACACCTTGAGAACCTTGTTGACTGTCGAAAGCAGCTGGGTTAACACCAGGTGCTGGAATATAAGTACCTATTTTAAAAATAACTAACATTGCGAGAGTAAAAAAGATCTTGTTACGAACTTCTTTTGTTTTAAAGAAGCTCACAAGCGTTTCAAACATTAGATCACCTCGTGTGCTCCGCCTTTTCCATCAATAGCTTCTGCTGCAGATGCAGAGAATTTGCTAGCTTTAACTGTTAGTTTTTTATCAAGAGAACCGTTACCTAGTATTTTGATACCAGATTTTTCACTCTTAACTACACCAGATTCTACTAATAAAGCAGGAGTTACTTCAGTACCATCTTCAAATTTATTAAGTTGGTCTAAGTTAACAATAGCATATTCTTTACGATTAATGTTAGTAAAACCTCGTTTTGGTAAGCGACGGAATAATGGTAATTGTCCACCTTCGAAGCCTGGTCTTACACTACCACCTGAACGCGCTTTTTGT
Source organism: Staphylococcus edaphicus (assembly GCF_002614725.1). GTDB lineage: Bacteria > Bacillota > Bacilli > Staphylococcales > Staphylococcaceae > Staphylococcus > Staphylococcus edaphicus. The sequence continues at coordinate 35,862 of NZ_MRZN01000004.1, forward strand.
CCTTTTTGTCCACGGCCACTAGTTTTACCGTTACCAGTAGCAGCACCACGTCCAACGCGGTTACGAACTTTACGAGAACCTTCTGCTGGTTTTAACTCATGTAATTTCATTTCGGCACCTCCTTAAAATTATTTTTCTTCTACTGTCACTAAGTGACTTACTTTGTTGATTTGCCCACGAATAGCAGGGTTATCTTCAACAACTACTGAAGAGTTTGTTTTTTTCAAACCTAAAGCTTCAACAGTTTTACGTTGTGTTTCTGGACGACCTATAACACTACGAGTGAGGGTAATTTGTAATTTAGCCATAACTTATTTTCCCTCCTTAATTATATAATTCTTCTACTGATTTGCCACGTAATTTCGCAACTTCTTCAGCATTTTTAAGGTTTTTTAATCCATTGATTGTAGCACGAACCATGTTAATTGGTGTATTTGAACCTAAAGATTTACTTAAGATATCAGTGATACCTGCTAATTCTAATACCGCACGAACAGGGCCACCTGCAATAACACCAGTACCTGGTGCAGCTGGTTTCATAAATACACTGCCTGAACTGAAACGTCCAGTAATTGTGTGAGGAGTAGTACCTTCAACACGTGGAACAACAACTAAATCTTTTTTAGCTGCTTCAACTGCTTTTTTGATTGCTTCTGGTACCTCTTGTGCTTTACCAGTACCGAAACCAACGCGACCGTTCTTATCTCCAACTACAACTAATGCAGTGAAACGGAAACGACGACCACCTTTTACAACTTTCGCAACACGGTTAATTGTAACAACGCGTTCTTCAAATTCTTTCGCTTCTTCTCTACGAGCCATGTAAATGTCCCTCCTTTAAATTAAAATTCTAAACCATTTTCACGAGCTGCATCTGCTAAGGCTTTAACACGGCCATGGTATAAATATCCTCCACGGTCAAATACAATTGTTTTAACGCCTTTTTCGCTAGCTCTTTTTGCTACAGTTTCGCCAACTTTAGCTGATAATTCAACTTTAGATCCAGATTCATTTGCTAAATCTTTTTCTTGTGTAGAAGCTTGTGCTAAAGTTTTACCATTTACGTCATCTATAACTTGTGCATAGATGTGTTTGTTAGAACGATAGATGTTCAAACGTGGTTTTTCAGCTGTGCCGGCTAATTTATTACGTACACGTGCATGTCTTTTAAGACGCACTTTGTTTTTATCAATTTTGCTGATCATCTTATTACTCCTTTCTTCTGAAAGTTATTTATTATTTACCAGTTTTACCTTCTTTACGGCGAACGTATTCACCTTGGTAACGAATTCCTTTACCTTTATAAGGTTCTGGAGGTCTTACTGAACGAATGTTAGAAGCGATTGCCCCAACTTGTTCTTTTGAAATACCAGCAACAGTTACTGTTGTGTTTTTCTCAACACCGAAAGTAATACCGTCATCAGCTTTGATTTCAACTGGGTGAGAGTAACCAACGTTTAAGATTAAATCACTACCTTGCATTTGAGCACGGTAACCAACACCAACAAGTTCAAGTGTTTTTTGGTATCCTTCTTTAACACCTTGTATCATGTTATTGATTAAAGCACGAGTTGTACCATGTACTGTTCTATCATCTTTAGAATCAGTTGGTCTTACAACTTCTAAAGTGCCTTCATCTTGTTTATATGTCATTCTTTCATTCATTGTTCTTGATAATTCACCTTTAGGACCTTTAACAGTGATTGTGTTACCTTCAACACTTACTGTTACGTCGCTAGGGATGTCAATAATTTTTTTACCAACACGACTCATGTTATCGCACCTCCTTATTATTTATTATTACCAAATGTAACCTAAAATTTCTCCACCGATATTACGTTTTCTAGCTTCTTTGTCAGTAACAACACCTTCTGAAGTAGAAACTAATGCAATACCTAAACCGTTAAGTACTTTAGGTACTTCGTTAGCTTTAGCATATACACGTAAACCAGGTTTTGAAATACGTTTTAAACCAGTGATAACACGTTCATTGTTTTGACCATATTTAAGGAATAAACGGATAACCCCTTGTTTATCGTCTTCAACGTATTCTACGTTTTTAATGAAACCTTCACTTTTTAAAATTTCAGCAATTTCTTTTTTAATGTTTGAAGCAGGTAATTCTAATTTATCGTGACGCACCATGTTTGCGTTTCTTACACGAGTTAGCATATCTGCAATTGGATCGTTGATTGTCATTGATTGTTGCCTCCTTTCAGACTATTTTCTATTACCAGCTAGCTTTACGAACGCCAGGGATTTGGCCTTTATAAGCTAATTCACGGAAACAAATACGGCATAATTTAAATTTACGATATACAGAATGTGGACGACCACAGCGTTCACAACGAGTATATTCACGTACTTGGAACTTTTGTTTTTTTTGTTGCTTAGCAACCATTGAAGTTTTAGCCACTTAATTAGCCTCCTTTAGAGATTATTTGTGAAATGGCATACCGAATTGTGATAACAATTCACGAGCTTCCTCGTCAGTGTTAGCAGTCGTTACGATAACGATATCCATTCCTCGTACTTTATTTACTCGGTCATAGTCAATTTCTGGGAAAATTAATTGTTCTTTAACACCTAAAGTGTAGTTACCTCTACCATCGAATGCAGTTTTAGATACACCTTGGAAGTCACGTACACGTGGAAGTGATACAGCAATTAATTTATCTAAAAAGTCATACATTCTTTCGCCACGAAGTGTTACTTTCGCACCGATAGGCATACCTTCACGTAAACGGAATGTTGCTACTGATTTTTTAGCTTTTGTAATTAATGGTTTTTGACCAGTGATAGCTTGTAATTCTTCTACAGCATCATCTAATACTTTAGTATTTTGTACAGCGTCACCGACACCCATATTTACAACGATTTTTTCTATTTTTGGAACTTCCATTACTGAACTGTAGTCAAATTGCTTAACTAAGTTTTGAGTAACTTCAGAGTTGAATTTTTCTTTTAAACGGTTCACAGTGGATCCTCCTTTCAATTAATTATTAATTATTAGATTTAATTTCTTCGCCTGATTTTTTAGCGATACGAACTTTTTTACCATCTACGAATTTGTAACCTACGCGTGTCGGTTCATTCGATTTAGGGTCTAATAACTGTACATTAGAAACATGGATTGCTGCCTCTGTTTCTAAGATTCCACCTTCAGGATTAAATTGAGTTGGTTTTTGGTGCTTTTTAATTACATTGACACCTTCCACAACGACACGGTCTTTTTTAGGCTCAGTTGAAACAACTTTACCTTCTTTACCTTTGTCTTTACCTGCGATAACTTTTACGTTGTCACCTTTTTTGATATGCATGTGTGGCACCTCCTTAAATTTATATATTTATAAATGTTTTATTAAAGTACTTCTGGAGCTAATGATACAATTTTCATGAAGTTGCCTTCACGTAATTCACGAGCAACAGGTCCAAAAATACGCGTACCACGTGGGCCTTTGTCGTCACGAATGATGACACATGCATTTTCATCAAATTTGATATATGAACCATCGTTACGGCGTACGCCTGATTTAGTACGTACAACAACAGCTTTAACTACTTCACCTTTTTTGACAACGCCACCTGGTGTAGCATTTTTAACACTTACAACAATAACGTCACCAATGTTAGCTGTTTTACGACCAGATCCACCTAATACTTTAATTGTAAGAACTTCACGTGCACCAGAGTTATCTGCTACTTTTAATCGTGTTTCTTGTTGGATCATGAGTTAAACCTCCTTTATCTTCACTATTTAATTAAATAATTACTGATTCTTCAACAATTTCTACCAAACGGAAACGTTTAGTTGCTGATAAAGGACGTGTCTCTTGAATTTTAACTGTGTCCCCTAATTTAGCTGAGTTGTTTTCATCATGAGTTTTGTATTTTTTAGAGTATTTTACTCGTTTACCATATAACTTGTGTGTTTTGTATGTTTCAACAAGTACAGTTATCGTTTTATCCATTTTATCGGAAACGACTCTACCTACATAAACTTTACGATCATTTCTTTCGCTCACTTTAGTAACCTCCTCTTTCAATTGAATTATTGATTCGCTTTACCTTGTTCAATTTCTCTTTCACGAGCAACAGTTTTTAGACGTGCAATCGTTTTTCTTACTGTGCGAATACGTGCAGTTTCCTCTAATTGACCTGTAGCTAACTGAAAGCGTAGGTTAAAAAGCTCTTCTTTTGAAGATTTGATTTGTTCTTCGATTTCTGAAGTGGTTAAGTCTCTAATTTCCTTAGCTTTCATTTGTTTCACCACCCAATTCTTCACGTTTTACAAACTTAGTTTTAACTGGAAGTTTGTGACTTGCTAAACGTAATGCTTCACGCGCAACTTCTTCGTTAACGCCTGCGACTTCAAATAAAATTCTACCTGGTTTTGCTACTGCAATCCAACCTTCTACTGCACCTTTACCAGCACCCATACGTACTTCTAAAGGTTTTTGAGTATAAGGTGTGTGTGGGAAGATTTTAATCCAAACTTTCCCGCCACGTTTCATAAAACGAGTCATTGCAATACGAGCTGATTCGATTTGACGAGATGTAATCCAAGAAGTTGTAGTTGCTTGTAAACCATACTCACCAAATGTTACATAGTTACCGCCTTTAGAACGACCAGTAGTTTTAGGACGATGTTGACGACGATATTTTACACGTTTTGGTAGTAACATTATTATTTTCCTCCTTCACTAGTGTTCTTAGTAGGAAGAACTTCTCCACGATAAATCCATACTTTGACACCTAATTTACCGTAAGTAGTGTCAGCTTCTGCATGTGCATAACCAATGTCGGCACGTAGCGTATGAAGTGGAACCGTTCCTTCTGAATATTGTTCAGCACGAGCGATGTCAGCTCCGCCTAAACGACCTGAAACTTGTGTTTTGATACCTTTGGCACCAATTTTCATTGCTCTTGTAATTGCTTGTTTTTGTACACGACGGAATGAAGCACGGTTTTCTAATTGGCGTGCAATATTCTCAGCAACTAATTTTGCATCTAAATCAACTTTTTTGATTTCGATTACGTTAATGTGTACTTTTTTATTTGTTAATGAGTTTAATTTGTTACGTAATTTTTCAATTTCTGAACCGCCTTTACCGATTACCATACCTGGTTTACCAGTATGAATAGCGATGTTGATACGATTAGCAGCACGTTCGATTTCAACGTGAGAAACTGATGCTTCTTTTAATGCGTTATCAATAAACTTACGGATTTTTAAATCTTCGTGTAATAATGATGCGAAGTCTTTTTCTGCGTACCATTTAGCTTCCCAATCACGGATAATACCAACACGAAGTCCGATTGGATTAATTTTTTGACCCACAGTGTTCCCTCCTTAAAAAATATATTAAGCTTCTTTAGCTTCTTCTTTACCGTCACTTACGACGATTGTAATGTGGCTTGTACGTTTGTTAATCGCACTTGCACGACCCTGTGCACGTGGACGGAAACGTTTTAATGTTGGTCCTTCATTAGCATATGCTTCTTTAACTATTAATTCATCAGTGTTCATGTCATAGTTATGTTCAGCATTAGCTAAAGCGGACATTAATAATTTTTCAACTACTGGTGATGAAGCTTTGTTTTTTAATTTTAAAATCGCAATAGCTTCTCCAGCGCTTTTGCCTCTAATTAGATCTAATACTAATCTAACTTTACGAGGTGCGATTCTTATTGTTTTAGCAACCGCTTTTGCTTCCATTCGAATTTCCTCCTCTACCTGTTAGAAATTATCTTCTAGTTTTTTTGTCGTCTGCAGCGTGTCCTTTAAAAGTACGAGTTGGTGCGAATTCTCCTAATTTATGACCAACCATATCTTCTGTTACGAATACAGGCACATGTTTACGTCCATCATATACAGCGAATGTATGTCCGATAAAATCAGGGAAAATAGTTGAACGACGTGACCAAGTTTTAATTACTTGTTTTTTCTCGCTTCCGCTTTGAGCCTCAACTTTTTTCTTTAGATGATCGTCAGCGAAAGGTCCTTTTTTAATACTACGAGCCATAGTGGCGCCTCCCTTCTTATTGTGTGCGTGCAGCTATTAAGCCGCACACGCAAATAAGTTATTTTTATTTTTTCTTACGTCCACGAACGATAAGTTTGTCTGAAGATTTTTTACCACGACGAGTTTTCTTACCAAGCGTAGGTTTACCCCAAGGTGACATTGGAGATGGTCTACCGATAGGTGCACGACCTTCACCACCACCGTGAGGGTGATCGTTAGGGTTCATTACAGAACCACGAACTGTTGGGCGAATGCCTTTCCATCTAGAACGTCCTGCTTTACCAACATTTACAAGTTCATGTTGGATGTTACCAACTTGACCAATAGTAGCACGGCAAGTTGAAAGAATCATACGTACTTCGCCAGATCTTAATCTGATTAATACATATTTACCTTCTTTACCAAGTACTTGTGCACTAGCACCAGCTGAACGAGCAATTTGTCCACCTTTACCAGGTTTTAACTCGATGTTGTGGATTACTGTACCTACTGGAATGAATTGTAATGGTAATGCATTACCTACTTTAATATCTGCTTCTTCACCGCTTTCAAGAACTTGTCCTACTTTTAAGTTTTTAGGAGCAATGATGTAGCGTTTTTCACCATCAGCATAAACTAGTAATGCAATGTTTGCTGAACGGTTTGGATCATATTGAATTGAATCAACTTTAGCGTTGATGCCATCTTTATTACGTTTGAAGTCAATAACACGGTATTGACGTTTGTGTCCTCCACCGTGGTGGCGAACTGTCAATTTACCTTGGTTATTTCGTCCCGCTTTTTTCGGTAGCGGTTGTAATAATGACTTTTCAGGTGTAGTTTTTGTGATTTCTGCGAAATCTAAACTAGTCATATTACGACGACCATTAGTAATTGGCTTATATTTTTTTAGAGCCATTGTCGTTTACCTCCTTATTGGTAATGTTTTTTAGTTAAAAAGATCGATAGATCCTTCTTTTAATTTAACGATTGCTACGCGTCTTTTGTTTGTATAGCCTTGGTAACGGCCCATACGTTTTTTCTTTGGTTTGTAGTTAATGATGTTCACATTATCTACTTTTACATCAAAGATTTCTTCAACAGCGATTTTAACTTGTGTTTTATTAGCACGAGTATCTACGTCGAATGTATATTTGTCTTCTGCCATAGCAGCTGAAGATTTTTCAGTGATTACGGGGCGCTTAAGAACGTCTCTTGCTTCCATTATCCGAGCACCTCCTCAACTTTTTTAGCAGCTGATTCTGTAATTACTACACTGTCAGCGCTTGTGATATCTAGAACATTTAGTCCTTGAGCAGTAGTGACTTGTACACCAGGAATATTACGTGCTGATAAAGCAACGTTTACATCTTCTGATTCAGTTACTACTAATACTTTTTTAGGTTGTTCTAAATTAGAAAGTACAGTTTTGAACTCTTTTGTTTTTGGAGCATCTAAGTTTAATGCATCTACGACAGTTAAACCTTTTTCTTGTACTTTGAAAGATAATGCTGAACGTAATGCTAAACGACGCATTTTCTTAGGCATTTTGTATGAGTAGCTTCTTGGTGTTGGTCCGAATACGATACCACCACCACGCCATTGTGGCGCACGGATTGTACCTTGACGCGCACGTCCTGTACCTTTTTGTCTCCACGGTTTACGTCCACCACCACGTACTGCTGAACGATTCTTAACAGCGTGTGTACCTTGGCGTAATGAAGCACGTTGTAAGTTAATTGCTTCAAAAAGAACGTTGTTGTTTGGTTCGATTGCAAATACTGCATCGCTTAGTTCAACTGAACCTGATTTAGTTCCATCTACTTTTAATACATCATAATTAGCCATTATGCTATTCCTCCTTTCGTTGTGTATTATTTATTACCTTTAATTGATGATATGATTTCTACAAATCCTTTTTTAGGACCTGGTACATTACCTTTTACTAAAATAACATTGTTTTCAGTATCAATTTGTACTACTTCTAAGTTTTGAACTGTTACAGTGTTACCGCCCATACGTCCAGGCATTTTTTGTCCTTTAAAGACTCTTGAAGCATCTGATGCCATACCTACAGAACCTGGGGCTCTGTGGAAATGAGAACCATGTGACATTGGACCACGTGCTTGATTGTGACGTTTAATGGCACCTTGGAAACCTTTACCTTTAGATACGCCAGTCACATCAATAACGTCTCCAGCTTCAAATGTATCAACTGAGACTTCTTGACCTACTTCGTATTCATCAACGTTAACGTTTCTGAATTCACGAATGAAGCGCTTAGGTGCTGTGCCTGCTTTTTTAGCATGGCCTTCAGCTGGTTTGTTAGCATATTTGCTAGATCTGCTATCTTTTTTATAAGCTTGTTTATCTTCGTAGCCTACTTGGATAGCGTTGTATCCATCAATCTCTTCTGATTTCTTTTGTAATACAACATTTTGGCTTGCTTCTACTACTGTTACAGGGATTAAATCACCGTTTTCTCCGAAAACTTGTGTCATCCCGATTTTTCTTCCTAAGATTCCTTTGGTCATCGAAAGTCCACCTCCTAAATTTTTCTATTATAATTTGATTTCGATGTCTACGCCAGATGGTAAGTTTAAGCCCATAAGAGCATCAACTGTTTTTGGTGTAGGATTAACAATATCGATTAAACGTTTATGTGTACGTTGTTCGAATTGCTCACGTGAATCTTTATACTTATGCACGGCACGAATAACAGTATAAACTGATCTTTCAGTCGGTAACGGAATTGGTCCAGAAACATCTGCACCAGAACGTTTCGCTGTTTCAACAATTTTTTCTGCTGATTGATCGATAACTCGGTGATCATAAGCTTTTAATCTGATTCTGATTTTTTGTTTTGCCATAATTTTCCCTCCTTATATCGTCTACATTTAAGTGATAGACTTCTCCACGAAAACTATCTCACACAGCGCCATGGCAAAGCGGCCGGGTGTGTCAGTAACCTTTCGCTTCATCGCGTGTTCTTAAAGTCCAACATTAGATATGATACATGATAAACAGTGAATTATCAAGCTTTTCTGCAAAAGTTTTGGAACTTTTTGTCTAACACATACTTTGTTATTGTACTTTATTAATTATTTCACTTCAACCACTTTTATAATTTTTTTTAGTAAATAGCAAATTTTCTATTCACTTTGACTTCATATTATTATTTTATGCGCTTACTTTCCTTTATAATAAAACTTGTTAGGTGGTGATTTGATATGAAGCGTGGTATACGAACTACATTGTTAGTATTAACTTTCTTGCTGATTATAAGTGAATTAGTCTATGGTATCCCTTTCTTAGGTGGTAGTATTATTTTAAGTTTTGGATGGCAACCATTATTAATTAATGCATTACTTTATTTTATAATGATGATTATTTTAATAGTTGATAACCAAAATTCTATAAAACCTATGTTGTTTATTCCCTTGTTAGGTGTGATTGGTTCTTTCCTTGCATTCATTCCTGTCGTTGGTATGGTTGTTCATTGGATTTTGTTCTTTCTAATGTTATTCTTTCTGTTTGTTCTATTATCCATTCCATTGTATATTCCAAACAAGCATGCGAAAGTTATCTATACAGAGGATAGACGTAATGAACGTTAATATGTTCGATTAGAACATATTAATGAAGAAACACGACTGAGCAATAATTGTATATCGTCTAGTTTGTCTAGTCCTTAATCGTTTAAATATGAAAAAGCACGTTGTCCAACGTCTAAATGACGTCACAACGTGCTTTTATTTTAATTTTTTATCCGTGAACAAAGATAAAGTACAATATAAACAAAATCATTAGTGCGTACATAATGGGATGTACTTCCTTATGACGCTTTGAAATTAACATTGTAATAGGATAGAAGATAAATCCGCAAGCAATACCCGTCGCAATAGAATAGGATAAAGGCATCATAATAATTGTTACAAATGCTGGAACTGCAACTTCAAATTTTTTCCAGTCAATTTCAGCAAAGTTAGCCGCCATCAATACGCCAACAACAACTAGTGCCGGTGTAGTAACTGCACTTGTCACTACTTCCATTAATGGACTGAAGAAAATCGCTAACAAGAAACAGAACCCTGTTACAATACTCGCAAAACCTGTTCTTGCTCCAACTGCAACGCCTGAGCTTGATTCAATATATGACGTAGTCGTTGTCGTACCAAAAATTGCCCCAACAATGGTTGCCAGTGAGTCAGAAAATAACGCACGTCCTGCTCTTGGTAATTTATTATTTTTCATAATTCCTGCTTGTGTAGCCACGGCTACGAGTGTACCTGCTGTATCGAAGAAATCAATAAACAAGAACGTTAAGATAACAATTAAAAATTGAACAGTAAACAATTGACTAGGATCTTTAAATGCTTCAAATGCAGCACCAAACGTTGGTTCAATGCTAGGTACTTGTCCCACTATGCCACTCGGTGTATGTATAAGTCCTGTAAGCATACCTACAATAGATGTTAAAACCATTCCTATAAAAATCGCGCCTGGAACTCTGATTGCATAAAGTACTACTGTAACAACAATACCGAAAATAGTTAATAATACTGGTCCATCTGTAATATGCCCTAAAGTAACGAGTGTTGAATCATTTTTGACAATAATACCTGAATTTTGTAATCCCACAAAGGTAATGAATAGGCCAATACCGGCAGAAACCGCCATTTTCATTTGATATGGTATAGCATTAATAATTATCTCTCGCAGTCCTGTCATGGTTAACACTGCAAAGACTAGCCCTGAAAATAATACGCCTGTCAGACCAACTTGCCACGGAATCCCCATTGTTAATACTACAGTGAATGCAAAGAAGGCATTTAAGCCCATACCAGGTGCCAAAGCAATTGGGTACCTTGCAATTAATCCCATAAATAACGAACCTACAAAGGCTGCTAATGCTGTAGCTACGAAAATCGCGCCTTGATCCATTTTCATGTTCTCAGAAACGCCATCTACGCCAGCTAAACTAAGTACTTGAGGGTTAACAGCTAAAATATATGCCATTGACAAGAAAGTTGTAAGCCCACCAAGTATCTCTTTCTTATAGTTTGTTTCGTGTTTATCAAACTTGAAATACTTTTTCACGGTTAGTTCTCCTTTTTTTAAAATACTTTCATATTTTAATACCAAATGTATTATTTTACAATAGTAAACACGAACTTTACTTAAAATAAAATGTTATTTGTTCGAATTATTTAGAACTTCAAGTCTTTTAATGCATCCTGAAATGGGTTGTTTTCTATTCCTTCATCTTTATTCATGTATTTCTTAAGATCTTTTTTATTTACTTTATCAGACTTTTTATTTTTGTATCGTTGATCCATTTGAGCTTGCGTTTCTGTATGTCCACAAACACAACGATATACAGCCTCTTTACCACGACCAAAAAGCGTCATTTTTTTACTACAGTTTGGACAACGTGCATTTGTTTTACGTTGTACATTTTTTTTAGTTTTACATTGTGGATCTTGGCATACTAACATTTGTCCATTTTTTGTTTTGACTTTAATCATAAACTTGCCACAAGTTGGGCACTCAGTCGTTGTTAAATTGTCATGCTTGTAGTTTTGCTCGCTTTCTTTAATTTCATTGACCACATTTTTTGTAAAAGTTTTCATTTCAGAAATAAATTTATGGGCATCATACTTTCCTTGTTCAATTAGTAAAAGTTTTTCTTCCCATTCTGCCGTCAATAAAGGAGACGTGAGTTTTTGTGGCGCCAATTCTAATATTTGCTTTCCTTTTGATGTTACTTTTATTTTACCATCGCGAGATTCAATTGCATTCATGTTGAATAGTTTTTCAATGATATCGGCTCTCGTTGCTACTGTGCCTATACCACCTGTATCTTTTAGTGTCTTATGATGCTTTTTATCACTTAAATCAAAGAATTTTTGAGGGCTTTCCATCGCTTTCAATAATGAACCTTCATTGAAATAAGAAGGTGGTGTTGTTTCGTGCTGTTCTATTTGAATCTTACTCACATTGAGCATTGTGCCTTTCTGCAGCTTATCTACCTGTTTATGTACACTTTCATTACTTTCATAAACAGCTTTAAAGCCTAGCTTAGTAGTCACTTTATCTTTAAAGGTAAAGTATTGCTTCCCTATCTCCAACTCTATAGCAATGGCTTCGTATTCATGTGGTGGCATTAGATTTTCAAGATATCTCTGAGCAATCATCATATAAATTTTAGATTCCCGTTGACTGAGTTGACTTATATCTGGACGTACTTCCGTAGGAATAATTGCGTGATGGTCAGATACTTTGCTGTTATTTATAAATCTCTGTTTTGGCGAAAATGTTTGTGACATTTGACGTTTCGCAAAATCTTTTAATGAAGTAGCCATAATTGCCTGCAGTCTATCTTTAAGCGTGTCTACCATGTCATCTGTTAAGTAATTAGAATCCGTACGTGGATATGTCACTAACTTATGACGCTCATATAATGTTTGCAATGTGTTTAACGTTTCTTTTGGTCCTAGATGGTAACGTTTATATGCATCCTGTTGTAAATCTGTTAAATTATATAACTGTTGTGGATAAGCTTTTTTGTGCGATCTACTTATAGATTTAATTTGTCCTTGTTGTCCTTCAATCTCTTTTTTAATATTTTCTAAAACAGATTTATCGGAATGAGATTGCGGTTGAGTACATTGAAAAGTTAATCCACCTGCATTTATTTTCATTGTGTAATAAGTCTGCGGTTTAAATTGATTGATTTCATTTTGTCTCATTTGCACTAATTGGATGGTAGGGGTTTGTACACGCCCCAATGAAAGTTGTGCATCGTATTTTGTAGTTAGTGCACGAGTCGCATTTATACCAACAATCCAATCTGCTTCGCTACGTGCTAAAGCAGCATAATATAAATTATTGAATTTACGCCCATCTTGAAGCTTATTAAAACCATCTTTAATTGCTTTGTTCGTTACAGAACTAATCCATAAACGTTTAATTGGTTTTTTGTTATGTACTTTATCCAGTATCAATCGTGCGACAAGTTCCCCCTCTCTTCCGGCATCTGTCGCTATAATAATATCCTTCACTTTAGTACTATTAATTAATGACTGGACTGTGGAAAATTGTTTTTTCGTTTTACTTATAACGATTGTTTTCATTTTATTAGGAATAATAGGTAAATCGTTGAGTTTCCATTCTTTATAATTTACATCATATTGTTCCGGCGTAGCATTAGTGACTAAATGTCCTAACGCCCAGGTAACGATATATTTATTATTTTCAAAATATCCATTACGCTTTTCATTAATATTCAGTGTACTTGCAATATCTCTACCAACTGAAGGTTTTTCAGCTATAATCAATGATTTCATAATTTCGTCCTTTCAAATTCAAGATCATATACATTGTAACATGTATATAGCACATCAAAACTTCCATTTATATCAAAAAGTTCTTATAATTAACTTAACAGATCATTATACGGAGGTATTGTTATGAAAATTGTTAAATTAAATAACTATGATCAAATTGTTAAATTTATAAATGAAGCAAACTATCATTATACATCATATTTATACAAGCTACCGCAAGCACATGACGATGTTGAAGCAACAATCAGACAATCTTTAATAGATCCTGGTGTTTTTGCACAAATAGACAATCAAGGGCAAATTGAGATGTTGATGCTCGCATTTAAATATGAAGCAAATAAGTACAAAGTATTAGGGCCTTTTGTTAGAAAGTCACTATCATTAACTGAACAAGATTTCAAAACTTTATTTGAAGCATTCGTAGAAAGTAAACCTGATACTGCCAATTTTAATTTTTCATTTGAAGAAACTGAACAAGATTACATGCCATTTATGAAAGAAATCGAAGCTTCATATAGTTTTACGGATTATCATCTTATCTCTACTCAAGATATTGGTAAAGTTGATCATGCTCAAAATATAACAGAATACCGCCCTGCCTATCATCGATTATTTGAAAAATTACATAACGATACTTTCAAACATGATGTGATGAGTGCAGATGAAATTATTGAATCATTAGATAGTCATAATAAATTATTTGTTTTTATGTCTGAAGGTTTATTAAAAGGGTATCTTTACTTACAGATTTTCGAAAGTACTAAAAAAGCTGAAATCAAATATTTCTCATCTCATTCAGATTATAGATTGATGGGTATTGCTTTTGACTTATTATCTCATGCCTTACAATTTACATTTACAAATTACGCAGTTGATAAAATTTATTTCAAAATTAGAAGTAAAAATAATACACTCGTTGAACGATTTCACGAATTAGGTTTCAATATCAATTACGAATATAAGAAATTCAAATATGTTAATGCACATATTTAAACCATATTAAGTAAATAATTGACTTATTATAACTTAATATTTTTACTAACGTATTGTTTTGTTTTAAACTAGATGTTCAAGAACAATCTATCATGTTTGTTCAGAGGGACAATAAAATAGAAAGTGTGAGTAAATATATGGATTTGTTAATTGCGTTATTACCTGCGTTATTTTGGGGTAGTGTCGTTTTAATTAATGTACTCGTTGGTGGCGGTCCTTACAATCAAATTAGAGGGACAACACTAGGTACGTTAATTGTGGGTATTGTTTTATTAGTTACAGGTAACGCTAAATTTGATGATTTAGCTGTCATTATTGTCGGTTTAATCTCAGGTGCATTTTGGGCACTTGGTCAAGGATATCAACTTAAATCAATCAGTCTTATTGGTGTTTCAAAAACAATGCCTATATCTACTGGCTTGCAACTCGTTGGTACTACACTATTTAGCGCTGTTTTCCTCGGAGAATGGAGTACCGGAACACAAGTTACTTTAGGATTAGTAGCTATGGTCTTATTAGTAATTGGTATTGCGTTGACATCAATTAAAGGTAAAAATGAAGCTTCAGGAAGCAATAGTAAATTCGGCAAGGCAATTCCTATATTGATTATTTCTACGGTGGGCTATGTTGTTTATGTTGTAGTAGCTCAAATATTCGGCGTAGATGGAATGAATGCCCTCTTCTTCCAATCAATTGGTATGGCAATTGGCGGTTTAATACTTTCTGCAAAACATGAAACATCGCTAAAAAGTACGATGTGGAATATGATTCCTGGTGTAATTTGGGGAATAGGTAATTTATTCATGTTCTATTCTCAACCAAAAGTTGGTGTAGCAACAAGTTTCTCATTTTCACAATTATTAGTTATTGTCTCTACACTCGGTGGTATATTCTTATTAGGAGAACGAAAAGACAAGCGTCAAATGACAGGCATTTGGGTTGGTATTGTACTTATCATAATTGCAGCATTTATACTGGGTAATTTAAAAGGTTAGTCTTAATTAAATATATATCATACATCATTAAGTTTAGAACTTGGCATATCGTTAGTAGTTGACCCACCTATCCATGGTTAACATCTTGTCGGTTCTAAGCTTTTTATTTATCAGCAGTACATTTAAGGAGGATGCACAATATGTTTACAGATTTAGAGAATAAAGTAGTTGTAATTACTGGTGGCAGCAGTGGTATTGGAAAAGAGATGGCAGAACAATTTGGTAAAGAAAAAGCTAAGGTGGTCATTAACTATCGCTCGGAAAGCAGTTTAGAAGCAGTCGCTGAATCTATAAAATTGATTGAAGGTGCAGGCGGTAAAGCAATTAAAGTTTATGCCGATGTTGCTAAAGAGGCAGATGTTAATAACTTAATACAAAGTGCAGTCGATGAATTTGGCACTTTAGATATCATGATTAACAATGCAGGATTTGAAAAGCCAATTCCCACACACGAAATGCCATTAGACGAATGGCAAAAAGTAATTGATATTAATTTGACTGGTGCATTTATAGGCTCAAAAGCGGCAGTAAACCAATTTTTAAAAGAAGATAAGAAAGGTATTATCATCAATACATCAAGTGTCCACGATAAAATACCTTGGCCAAATTACGTTAATTATGCAGCAAGTAAAGGTGGTCTAAAATTAATGATGGAAACCATGTCAATGGAATATGCACAATATGGCATCCGCATTAACAATATATCTCCTGGTGCAATTGTTACTGAACATACAAAAGAAAAATTCTCAGATCCAAAAACACGTGCGGAAACACTTGAAATGATTCCTGCAAAAGTAATTGGCGACGCACAACAAGTGGCAAATGTCGCAAGATTTCTTGCATCTGATTTAGCAGATTATATTCACGGGACAACAATATATGTAGATGGCGGTATGACAAACTATCCGGCATTTATGGGAGGAAAAGGTTAAAACACCTATCCCTACTGTGACATAGCACTCATTTTATACTTAGCGCTCTGTCATTTTTTTGTACTTTTTGTAAGTTGAAAGTACGTTCATATAAAAAGGGAACACGATTAACAATTGAATTAAGTTAATCATGTTCCCTTATTTATTACACTTAAACTAATCTATTTTATACGAATAGTGCTTGATAAATATATAAAATTATAATACTTATCACTATGGTTAAATTGGTGACCATCCCTACTAATGGTAGCGTTTTGTATTTAAACTGAATTGAATATGGAATGATCGCTACACCCACAGGTAAGAGCCATGCCACTTGTAATGTCGTCTTGACCATCTCATCACTCACTGGAAGGAAGTAGTAGACAAGCAAACCAGCTATAATACCCAGTCCATAATGTACTACCAAATACTTAATCGCGATAGGTAAAAAACGTTTATCTATACTAAAATTAAGCATCAATCCAAGTAGTATCATTGATAAAGGCATATTGGCACCAGATAATACAGTGAAGAACTTAATAACTGGTTCTGGAAAATGAATATTTAACATATTTAGAATAAACATAATCATATATGTCATAAGTGGTACAGACTTTAATAAATTCTTTCCTAAATATTTAAAATCGAAGCTATCTCCACCACTACTAAAATAACTTCCTACAAAATAAGTCACACCGAACATAATAATAGCACCACCAATATCGGCCATACCAAAGTAAATCATACCAGTCTTTGGCCAAATAGCTTCAACTAATGGATAGGCGAATAAACCAATATTCAACGACGCCATCATCATTCCCGTAGCACCACGTATTTGATTATCATATTTTATAAAGAACCAAACAATTATTACTTTTGTAATAATTCCGTATAAAATCATCATAATTGGTAAAATCGACAATGATATATCTAATTTAGCTTCATTTAAATTTACGATTACTAAAGAAGGAAGCGTGACATTTAAAACTAAAGTAGAGAATACTTGGCTATCATTTGCTTTAAAGTAGTTTATTCTCTTTAGCGTATAACCTAATGCAATGAGTAAAATAATTATGATAAATTGTTGTGTCACAATAGTCCTTCTTTCATTACGTTATTTCGTTTTCATTCTATTTTCATACCTTAACATATAAATTGGTTATTTTAGAAGCTTTCAATTTCATGTTATAATTTTATTCAAACCGCTGTAGGCTTTTTCTACGCATAAAGGAGTGTACAACAATGGATTTAAATGATAAATTAGCTGAACTCAAATATGATTATGTTAGATTGCAAGGTGATCTAGAAAAAAGAGAATCTGTAAATCAATCAGTCGACCCATTAGTGAAGCAACTCGAAGAAATAGAACAAGAGATTGCATCTGTACGTTCAGAAATTAACCAAAAAGAACGTAAGTAAACAACCTAGTAAATATCATTTTTACATGCTAAGATTAAGTGCGAACATAGAAAGGATGTAATCAAATGCAACTATATCTTATCTTTTTACCAGTTCTCTATCTAATTGTATGTTACATAAGCATATTTAGAATGGATACTATAATAACGCGTATTTTACGTATAATCATGGCCTTACTCTTATTATTTGTTGTTGCAATCACTACATTATCATTCCCCGCAATTAACTGGTGGGTATTCATAATATTAATATTATTGGTTGGTAATGTTGAAATCACTGCTTTCAAACACAGTAAGAAAGACCAAAAAGCTATTCAAATATTAAATATTATTAGTATTATTTTATTTGTTATCTATGCTATTTTAACATTAGTTTTATATTAATAGAACGTTCAAATATTTGGCTTATCAACAATAGAGGCTTAGACAATTTTAATTGTCTAAGCCTCTTGTCATTTATTGAGTTAGTGAAATGATGGAAATTTTTAATATATTAGATTGCTATATTACTCACATTGAAGCTATTATTTTTTTCTGCTGAATATCTTTGCCTTAAGTGTAAATAATATTTCATATATAACTGGAACAACTATGAGCGTTAGTAATGTAGATGAAATTAAGCCACCTACAACAGTTGCAGCCATACCTTTAGAAATAATAATTGAACTGTCTTCACCGAACAACATCGGGGCAAGTGCGCCTATTGTCGCAAGTGCAGTCATTAAAATAGGTCTAATACGCGTACCGCCTGCTTCTAGTAACGCAGCTTTCATTTCAATGCCTTGTTTTTCCTTATTAATGACTCTATCAATTAATACAATGGCATTTGTTACCACAATACCAATAAGCATTAGCATTCCTATCATACTTGGCACAGAAATCGTCTCTCCAGTTATAACTAAAGCAACAACTACACCTATAATCGTGTATGGTAATGAGAATAAAATGGTGAATGGTGCAAGTGCACCCTTAAATGTTAATACAAGCACGAGATATACAATGATAATTGCAGCTAACATTGCTAATGCTAATTGTGTAATCGCATTACTTATATCTTCATTTGCGCCGCCGACATTAATTTTTACATTATTTGGTGTTTCAATTTGATTTATTTTTGACATTACTTTTTGTGAAGTACCACCAACATCGTCATTCGTAATTTTTGATGAAACCGTTGCAGTATAATCTCCTGCTTTCGTTTCAATTTTATTTGGCGTTGTTGATGATTCTAACTTAGCGATATCACTTAATTCAACGGATTGTCCTGTAGGAGCTTGTAATTCTGTATGTTCTAGCTTATCTTTTGTCCAATCTGTTTGCTTATCTTCTTTAATTTTCACATCAATAGATTTGCCTTTTTCTTTAACTGTTGTCACACTTTCTTCAGGCGTATTCTGATTTAAAGTCATTGCTAATTGTGAGGCAGATAATCCATAACTTGCTGCTTTATTCTGATCTATTTTCACATTGTATTGATCATATGTTTGTGTTAAATCTGACTTGACATTAGCCATTCCACTAACGTCCTTCATTTTATCTTCAACTTTAGTTACTGTACCTTTAATCGCATCTAACGAAGGCCCAGTGACTGCAATTTCTAATGCATTATTACTGCCGCCTGTACCCATATCTTGATTTGTCCACTCACCCGGATGTTTATATTTTTCAATATGCTGTAATACTTTATCCGGTTCTTTATCAAAATTAGGTGTATTTGTAGCATATGCTACCATAATCGCTAGGCTATTAGAATTTCCACTAGGATCATTTGGCGTTGGTCCACCTACAGAATATTGAACTGTACGCACTTTATCTTTACTGTTTAAATATTTTTGCACTTGCTCTGCATGTTTTAATATACCTTCTTGTGTTTCTCCAGGTTTAGGTGTATAAGTCAATGCCATATATTTATCCTCACCAGCAGAAATAAAACTCGTGCCTAATTTAGCAGCACCAAGCCCAATACTGGCAATTAAAATTACTGTGCTGATAATCATAACAATCCATTTATGATTTAACGACCAGCTTAATATTGCTTTATACTTTCTACCGATTAACCCTAAGGATTCTTCTTTTTTGTGATGTTTCACACCTTTTTTAAAGAAAGTCGCACTTAACGCTGGCACAATGGTAATTGATACGAGCAGTGAAGCTAATAAGCTAAATGCGATCGCAAGTGCAAATGGTCTAAACATTTCCCCAACAGAACCACTTACAAACGCTAATGGTAAAAATACAATAATTGTAACGATTGTTGATGACATGATTGGCTTAAACACTTCACTTGTTGCACTTACAATTAGACGATCACCTTTGAGTGACTCTGCTTTATCTGATAATCTTCTATAAATATTTTCAACAACAACGATTGAATCATCGATAACACGACCAATCGCAACAGTTAGTGCCCCTAGTGTTAAAATATTTAGCGAAACATCTGATAATTTTAACGCAACCATAGCAATTAAAATAGACATTGGTATAGATACGATTGAAATGGCCGTCGTTCTAATATTTCTCAAAAATAGTAAGATGACTATAATCGCCACAATGGTACCGAGTGCTGCTTTTTCTATCATTGTATACAGTGCATCTTCTATTGGCTTAGCTGTATCCATAACCTTTGTAGCAACCAGCTTGGGATTTTCTTTTACAAATTTATCAATTTCTTTTTTAGTATCTTTTGCGACTTGGACTGTATTGGCATCCTGTGCTTTCGTGATTTGAACATTAACCGCATCTTTACCATTTGTTTTAGATATTGATGCTCTCTCATCACCTGCTGATACTTGTGCAATATCTTTCAGTTTAACTGAAGGTATGTCACTACCACTTGATTGACTACTTGAAGTACCGCTTGCAGATTGAGCTGCAGAACTACTTTGTTGTCCAGCACCTTTGCTTGATGTTGCATCACCTTCTTGTGATTGACCGCCACTTGTGCCAGCCGCAGCAGTTAGCGGAATATCTAAGTTTTCTAGTGCATTAACTGACTTGAATTGACCATCAATAACTACAGATTTCTCAGTGTCATTAAATTGAAAAAGGCCCAGCGGTGTTTCACTTGTAGCACTTTTCAAGTATTGTTGGACGCTGTCTTTAGTTAATCCACTCTTTTCTAATTTGTCTTGGTCAAATTTTATAGATACTTCTCTAGACGTTTGTCCATTAAGTTGTGCATTTTGAACGCCATCAATGGTTTGTAGCTTAGGTAATAACTGATTATTAATCCTACTTGTTGTATCTTTTAAGTTATTATCATTTGTAGTGAGTGAGTATGCAACAATTGGGAAAGCATCCATAGAACTTCTCGTTAACTCAGGCTCTTCTACGTTTTCGTTAAATTTTATTTTATCTAATTCTTTTTTAAGTTCATTCTCTACTTTATCTAAATCTGTACCTTCTTCGTATTCAACTGTGACCATCGAGGCATTCTGGATTGACTGAGCATTCACATTCTTAACACCAGCCATAGATCTGATTTGATCATCAATCTTATCACTTACATCCTCTTTTACAGTTTCAGGTGTAGCGCCCGGCATTGTTGTTTGTACTGTAATCATTGGTGGTTCTACATCCGGTAACAGCTCTAGTTTCATTTTCGAACTTGCGTATACGCCGCCAAGTATAACTAACAAAACCATTAGAAATATTGCGAATTTATTTCCTAATGAAAATTGCAACAACTTTTTTATCATTCATTTCGCTCCTTTCAGGTTTCCTTTTAACACTTCTAATTTATCACAAGTGTGATATCAAAAATATGTACTTATTAATACTAAATCAATAGTCATTATTTATAATGTTTGTATTGCAATTATCGTAATAATTAAACGTGTAACAAGACATACCTTCACACAAAAAACGCACTATAAAGTTGAATCAAAGTATTCTAACACTTTATAGCGCATATATATTTGTACTTAAAAAGTAAAAATTATTATTTTTTTAATTTACGAGACACTTTTATTTTTGCTTTTGTCAATTTCGGTTTAATATTTTCTATGATTTGATATAACGGCTTGTTTAAAATATAGTCAAACTCCCCAATTTTTTCACTTAAATAAGTTCCCCAAACTTTTTTAAATGTCCACAATCCATAATGATCTGAATCTTTATCTGGATTATTATCTGTACCACCAAAGTCATAGGATGTAGCACCGTGTTCTCTAGCATATTGCATCATAGCAAATTGCATGTGATGATTTGGTAAGAAATTACGATATTCATTTGATGAGGCCCCATATAAATAATACGATTTTTTACCAGCAAACATTAATAACGCACCAGATAGATAAACACCTTCAGGGTGTGTTGATTCTAAAGCAACCATTTCATCTATAAGTTCTTGTGTTTTAGCAATTTTATTATCAACATCATTTAGTTTATTAAGTGTTTTCTTATCTTGTTTTTTTTCTGCAAGTTTTGCTTTTTCATTTTCTAAATCAAACATTTCTTGTCTTAAATCTTTTAAGACAGGTTTTGGTGCTAATTTCACTAAAAATAACTCGGCATCACCATCAGGATGTAAAGCATCATAAATATTCTCGAAATAACTAATATCTCTTGTTAAAAATCCATCTCTTTCACCTGTAATTTGCATTAAATTAGCAAATGTTTTTAAACCTTCTCTATTTGAACGTTCAACTGTAGTTCCTCGCTTTAATGCTAACCTCACTTTTGAACGGTTTCTACGTTCAAAACTTTGAATTAATTCTTCATCAGTCTGTGCTATAGGTGTAATCATTGTCATTCTTGGCTGTATATAATCTTTAGATAAGCCTTCTTTAAATCCTTTGTGTTTAAAACCAAGTGCGCTTAAGTTCGACAAAGCATCTGCACCTTTATCCACTTCAACATCTGGATCTATCTTAATAGCATATGCTTTTTCCTCTTTAGCTATTTGCATTGCAGCTTCCAACAACGTTTCTAATGCTAGCTTATTACTATAATCGGTCACAAATCCTCTTGAAATATAGCAGAGTGTATAAGGCAACTTAGGTACTTTTTTAAATAAAAGTTGCGCTACTCCAACTACTTCACCATTTTCTCCTACTGCAATACGTCTAGAATACCATCCAGTTAGTTTTTTGGTTTCTGCCCATTGGGTTAATTGTAATAAATCACCTTGGGGATGCGCTTTAACAAATGCATCATGTGTCTGGTTGGTAATGTTCATTTTTTCCATAAAACTGATGTCTCCTTTATCCATTCAATACTTTGATATTATATAATGTCTTTAGTAATCTTTCACATAGAATTTACTCATTTGATATACTATACTAAGTTTAGAAATGAGGTGTTAATATGCGTAGTATTATTATTGGTTTATTATTTATCATTAATTTGATTTTCATAATTCATGCCTTTATTGAACCACTTACAATTTCATATTTAAGTTTAAGAATTATTTTAGCGGCTTTATCTTTTGTAATATCTGTTTACTTACTTTTATTACGTACTAATAAATTTTCCACTTACTTAACTATTTTAACACTTATTATTTCATTGATACACATATTCATTATTGCTCATAGTGCTTATGTTTATATTTATTAATCTGCCTCAAATTTATAACTCAAACCTCTGATGATTAAAGTATACGGAGACGTCGTTTTACTATCTTTGATTGTCACCGATTTATACCCCGAATTCGGGCCGTCACTAATTTTGAACAATACATCATTATTATTCAATTTAAGTATTGTGACTTTATTATCTTCACTAACTACTTCCATATCAAACCAATGACGCCATTTGTTCACTGTGTGTCTCCGCTCAGTACTGTGCAAATCAATGGATTTAATTGTAAATTCATTTTGACGTAGTGCTTGTAATTTTTCATCTCTCTTTTGTTCACGCTCTTCCCATTGTATAAAAAACGGCGGCTTCACTCTGTAATCAGGGTCAGCAATATACAATAATTTCCACGCTGTTTTATCACCTTTTATATTTTCTCTATGCATATCAACTGGTCCAATAACATCTATCCCCTTACCTTCTAGTTCTTCCTTAAGTTGATTGATATTTGTTGTGCTCAAGGCTAATGTTTTCATTCCCTGACTATAATGATCTTGTACAATTTTAGACGGAAATGATACTCGACCTTCATCTGTTTTAACAATTTTTTGTAGGGTTTCGGGTTTATAAACATCTAACAATTCTAAATATGCGTTTTCTAAGTACGCTAGTCTATTATATGTACCCAACCGTTCATGTTGGCCACCTTGATTTAAAGTAAATAAATGCCCCGGAAATTTGAAATTTTCTAAATGATGAATGTAATGGATGATATGGTCTAATTTTAAATATTGCATGCATTGCTCCCCCTTCTTCCAACGCTTACCTTCACCTTTATCATAACAAATTGCATACCACTTTACTTGTGATAACCCATCTTTTAAAAAAATAGAAACCGAAATTTTCTTTTATACTTGTTTATACTTTCTATAGTGCTTCTCTTTACAAATAATGCCACCATTCCTCTCTTACGTATGCACAAATTTAAGTCCTGGTTTTGCAAAGGGAGGTTAGTTCATTCTTGCTATATATAATCACTATTAAGGTAACTTATGAATAAATACTATTGCTTTATCCTTTCAAAAGGTTTATAATATTGTTTGTTATTAAATAGGTTAGCTAAGCTAACTATCTAGGAGGATCATATGGATTCACAAAGTATATTCAATAATTTAACTGCTATCTATAGACCATACACTAAATATTTTCAGCCAATATTTGAAGAATTTGATGTTTATCCAGCACAATGGTTGATATTAAAAGATATTGCACAAAACGCTCCCACAACACTCGTGCAAATATCAAAACGTCGAGCAATCGAAAAACCAACTACGCGAAAGATATTAAAAGTACTTTCTGAAAAATCATTATTGATCATTGAACCCGGAGTGGATAAAAGAGAAAAGTTATTATCTTTTTCCGAAGAGGGACAACAACTATTTGATGCTATTAATACACGCATTTGTGCTATACAAGATGAAATTATTGAAAACACAGGTTTATCTGATGAGGAACTTAAACGTACTATTCAAGTAATTCAAAAGATCCATGAACAAATTTTAAATATGGAGGAAATGTAATATGAATCAATCTGCATCTCTGAAATCACCTATTTGGACCAAAAGTTTTAATATTAACTTTTTAACTAACTTTTTAATTTACCTTTGTATGTATCTACTTATTGTTATTATTGCAAGTTATACGAAAGCAGAGTACAACGCGTCCGATAGCGTTGCTGGACTCGTATCAGGACTATTCATTATTGGTTCATTAATCGGTAGATTTACGACTGGAAAATACGTTAATCAAGTTGGACCGAAGCGTATTTTATTAATTGGTTTAGTTTTTTTAATCATTACACAACTATTTTATTTTATCGAAGGTTCATTAGCTTTTTTAATGATAACAAGACTTGTCAATGGTATTGCTACAGGCATCACTACCACTGCAACAGGAACGATAGCAGCTTATGTTACACCTAATGATAGAAAAAGCGAAGGTATTAGTTTATTCTCTTTAAGTTTAGTTATTGGGGCAGCAATTGGACCGTTCTTTGGTTTATTACTAATCAATACCTTCCCAATTAAATTATTATTTTCAATTTGTTTACTTTGCGGCATTATCAGTTTGATTATTTCTTTCTTTGTTAACTTACAATTTGAAGTGGAAAGTAAAACAATATCTAAAAAACAAACGAGTACACCCAAAAAATTCAATATTAACAATTATATTGCCAAAGAGGCTGTACCAGTAGCAGTAATAATGTTGATTTCTGGTTTAACTTATTCGTCAATCCTTACATTCTTACAATTTTTCGCTCAAGAAATGAATCTAGTAGCGATTTCAAGTTACTTCTTTATATTTTATGCAATCGCATCACTCATTACACGTCCAGTAGCTGGCCGTCTCATGGATCAGAAAAATGAGAATGTCGTTGCTTATCCATCGTTTATATTCTTAATTATTACCTTCCTTACTCTAAGTATTACAAACAATGGTTGGTTACTCATACTTGCAGGTCTGTTCTTAGGCGCTGGTTATGGCAATATATCGTCATGTATGCAGGCCATTGCAATTAAAGTTTCCCCTCCGGCTAAATATGGTATTGCGACTTCAACCTACTTTATCGGTCTTGATTTAGGTTTAGGCTTTGGACCTTATGTATTAGGGTTCTTCACATCTGTAGTAAGCTATGCGCAATTATATGCAATTATGGCTGTAATCGTCTTAATCACAGCAATAATTTACCATTTTGTACATGGTAGTAAGGTTAAAAATTTAAATGCCTATTAAAAATAAAAACCAGTCGATTAGTCATTTTGATTTATCGACTGGTTTTTATTTATTTAGGCATGATGCTATTGAGCGATTTGAATTTTTTCAATTTCATTAATAATATCATCTATTAGCTTTATCTGAACATCGTTATAATAGTAAAAAACTTGTCTTTCGTCTGTCTCTGAACGTACTTTAGATATAAGTTCCTTTTTATAAATCTTTCTAATTATCACATCAATCTTACTTGTGTCCCAAAGCATTTCAAAATGTAAGGTATCCCTTAATTCTTTACCGCTAATTTTCTTAGCTTCATAAACTTTGTATAACACGACAAACTCTTCTATTGATAAATGATGCGTAGATTTTAACCAATGTTTTAATTGGCTTAACGCTCTTTCAGAAGTTATAAAATATGATACTTTACTTTCCATAAAAAATGGCCTCCTTATTGACTACTCTAGTTGTGTTCTATGGCTTTATTTAATGAATAAGCTTCAAAAGTATTATATAACACTTTCTTCATTTAATCTATTATTTTTATTTAAACAGATAAATAAAATCTTCTATTGAATATTATTTATATAATCTCAAATGAACATCTTAAAAAATTTGTGTTACTCAACATGTTTAAATTTAAATTAACAAGTTTTATTAAAATTATTATTTTGCAAAACTAAACGCTCGTTTTCAGTAAACAATTCCCATATTATTAAGTGTAATGCATTGAAGACAAAGTAAAATGACGTCACAGTCTATTGTTTGTGACGTCATTTTACTTTATTATATAGCGATTACCCACCAATATAATTCATATTAATTTTTTTATGCTTTCTATTAGCAACGGTTTGTTCCGTACGTTCATCAGAATAACGATCATCTCTTATATTCCACAGCGCTTTAAATTGATCCATTAAGTCATTGTCGGTTGCGCCATTGCGCATAAATGACTTAACATCAAACCCCTCTACAGTGCTGAATAAACATCCATAAAATTTACCATCCGAAGAAAGACGTGCACGTGTACATGTGGAACAGAATGATTGAGAAACACTAGTGATCAACCCAAATTGGGCTTTATTATCTTTATGTCGATAATACTTAGCAACTTCTCCATAATATTTAGGTTCAACTGGCTCAATATCAAAGTTCTGTTCTATCATTTCTAGCATATCGTCTTTTGATACTACCTTACTAAAATCCCAACCGTTATCGTTACCAACATCCATAAATTCAATAAATCGTATTTGTACGTCTTTATCTTTAAAATATTGAATCATCGGTACAATTTGATCATCATTTACACCTTTTTGTATAACCACATTCACTTTCACTTGGAATCCTATTGAAACTGCATAATCAATTTGTTGCAAAATCGTAGTAGCTTTAATATTTCTATTGTTTATGGCTTGGAACACCGCATCGTCTATTGCATCAAGACTAACATTAATACGTCTTAAACCTGCATCATATAATTTTTGTCCGTGTTTTTTTAATAGTAAACCATTTGTCGTCAAACCAATGTCCTCGACACCTTCTAATTGATTTAATTTATATATCAGTTTATCTAAATCACGTCTTAATAAGGGTTCTCCACCTGTAATTCTTATTTTTTTCACACCTAATTGTGTATAAACACGTGAAATACGTACCATTTCATCAAATGTCAGTAACTCATCTTTAGGCAAGAATACAAAGTCATCCCCAAATATCTCTTTTGGCATGCAATAATCACAACGAAAGTTGCAACGGTCTGTAACTGACAATCTTAAATCACGAATCGGACGGCCGAGTTTATCAGTTATTTGTTCTACCATAATATTAGGCCTCCTTATCTATTTAATATATCTTGTTGTAAAGAGTCCAAATCTTGTTGATAATTTATATTTTTATACCAGTAATCTGGTGATTCAACCATATCTACGTCTAGCCAGTCACTTTTAACATGACTGTATACATTCTTCAAACTATAATCATTTGAATTTAATGCCTTATCAATGCAAGTTAGCGTATGTGGACTATAAAAAGCAATGGTCGGTATCGGGCTGCCTTGTTCCTTAAAACCAGCAATATCTAATTGATCTTCTATAAGATGTTCTACCATAAACTGATATAGTTTACTAATAGCTTTCTGGGTAATCATGGGTGTATCCACTGAAATGACAAAGAATAGTTCTTCATTTTCATATTGTTGAATCACTGACCGAATACCTGCCAAAGGACCTTTATCTCTATTTTTATTTTCATCAATGATAATATCAGAATGATCAAATTGAGCAGCTAATGTCTCATTAGTACTAATAATAATTTGATTGAACATATTTGTACCTTCTAATACATCGATAATTCTCTTATAAAATGATTGCCCGTTTATTTGAGCAAAAGCCTTTGGTTCACCGAATCTTTCTGATTGTCCTCCGGCAAGTATAATTGCTTTCATGTCTTTTACCCTCCGCTAACTGGTGGAATTAGTGCCACTGTATCATTTTGACATACGACGTCATTATTTTTGACAAATTCTTCGTTTACTGCAATTTGAAATTGTTTACCCTTAATTTGTGGATAGCGATTAAATAAATCGTTGATAAATTCATCTACGGTTAAATCGTAACTTAAATCAATTATTTCAGATTGCATACCTAAAATTTCTTTTAATTCTGCAAAGTACAGTATTCTCATATTTACTGTTCCTCCTCAACTGCATCATAATGACTTCCATGTTGATGGCCTTGCCACTGTGCCCCATCTTCCCATATTTCTTTCTTCCATATTGGTACAATTTCCTTAATACGTTCAATAGCGTATTCATTGGCCTTGTATGCATCTTTACGATGGGGTGAAGATACGCTAATGAGTACAGCAATATCTGATATATTTAAGGGTCCTATTCTGTGGACAATGGCCGTTTTTGTTCCAGGCCATTGTTGCGTTATTTCATTACCTATTTGTGCTAGTTTTTTCTCTGCCATCGGAATATAAGCTTCATATTCTAAGTATTCTGTTTTAATACCTTTAGTCCATTCCCTTACGTGACCTGTAAAAACCACCACGGCGCCTTGATTTTCATCAAGCACATACGGTCTATAAAGTTCAGGTTGTATTGGATCATGTATGACTTCAAATTGTTTCATTTAATGTCTTCCTTTTATTTTAAAATAATTACATAGCCATTGATGATACAAATGCAATGCATCCTTATCTCTTAAATTCACAAAATATTTAACATTTGCCAGTCGACTTAAAGTTTGACGTTCTTGCTCATTTTTATACACAACTACTTTATCATAAGCGGCAGATTTAAAACCTTCTACAAGAATAACGTTACAGTCTATTGTAACAGATTCACCAAGTATTTCCTCAAGACTTTGATTTTCATTTCTTGTTACTGACTGTTGATAAAACCGTCCTTGAACAATACTTTGATCTGCTCCAGCATTAAAATGTTTCATATGGTCAACTTGATCATTTTGTAGCGTAATATCCGCTTCTTCAAAGTTCGATTGGGCTTGTCCATGATGTTTTATTGTTGCAACGGATAACTGATGTGCCTTCAAAAAGTTTATCGTGTATGACATCAGTGTTGTTTTACCAGAATTTTTATGACCTACTATTTGTAATATCATATAAAGCATTCCATTTCGTAAGCCTGTGATTCTGTCAAAATAACATTAACTGTATGTCCTTGTTTGTACCCTCTAGTTCCACCTGGTAGCATAATCATTGCATTACTGTGTGCAATGGCAACGACAGCACCTGATTTATTAAATCCAGATGGGACAACTGTCATTTCTTTACCATTAAATGTAGCTGTTGCTCGAATAAATCGTGTGAATGGGTTTGCCTTTTTAAAATCTTCCATCAATGTCGCCTGTACGACCTGAGGATATATTGTATTTGCGCCCATCATATGAAGTACTGCCGGCTTAACATATAGCTCAAAACCAGTATAACAAGCTGAAGGATTACCAGATAAACCAAAGAGATATTTTCCATCAGCTATAGCTACAGTAGTGACACTACCTGGTCGCATAGCAATTTTATTAAATAGCACTTTAGCATTTAGCGCGTCATAAATCTGTGGCAGGTAATCAAAATCACCTACCGACACACCGCCTGTTGTGATAACAATATCATGTTTATCCATGGCTTTAGTAACTACTTGAATACTGCTTTCCAAATCGTCTTTTTGAATTTGATAAGCAACTACATTTAATCCCAATTTTTGTGATAAAGCGGTTATCATTGGTCCATTAGAATTTCTAATTTTCCCTGCTTCTAATGCATCACCTACGTCCAATAATTCACTACCCGTCGCTATAACACCTACACTTGGTTTCTCATTGACTTTTACTTGTGTATAACCGTATGTGGCTAGCACAGCAATAGCACCAGAATTAATTACTTGCCCCTTTTGCAATACAATATCTCCAATACCTGTTTCCTCACCCTTTAAAGAAACATTTTCATTATGCTCAAATGACTTCCTCAGAGTAAATGTTTCACCGTCTTCAATAGTTTGTTCTAACATAACTACTGCATCAGCTCCTTCTGGTAAAGCTGCACCTGTCATAATACGGACAGCTTCAAAAGCACCTACTTCTTTTTCAGATACAGATCCTGCTCCAATGTGGTCAATCACATTAAACCTAATACGGTGTTCACCACTCGCACCATTAGTATCGATACTTCGAATAGCAAAGCCATCATAAGGTGACTTATTAAAGCGTGGAATTTCATGAGTTGCAATCATATCTTCGGCTAATATATGGTTCATGCTTTCATTTAAAGGAACTTCAATTTGTTTTGTATATATTTCTTGATTTACTACACGTTCAATGGCTTCACTAACAGGAATTGGATTTCTTTTCTCAACTGGCATTTAAATCTACTCCTTATATAATTTAAATTCGTGATATACTAGAAAACGATTAGGAGGGATACTTTGTCTGAATTTACACATATAAATGAACAAGGCAACGCTAAAATGGTAGATGTCTCTAATAAAAATATTACCAAACGCATAGCTGTCGCACATTCAAGCATTACAGTTAACTCAGAAATTCATAACCAAATTGTCGATCATACGAATAAAAAAGGGAATGTTCTAAACACAGCTCAAATCGCTGGTATCATGGCCGCTAAAAATACTGCCGATATTATACCTATGTGTCACCCATTACCCCTTACTGGTATTGATGTATCGTTCAATTGGCAAGAAAATAAAGCCTCGTTTACGCTAAACATACGAGTAACTGTCTCAACTACTGGTAAAACAGGGGTTGAAATGGAAGCGCTAACTGCTGCATCTGCCGTTGCGCTCACTGTATACGATATGACAAAAGCGCTAGATAAGAGTATGGTTATCGGCGAAACATATTTATTATCCAAATCTGGTGGTAAATCCGGTGATTACCTACGCCAAGATTAACAATAAATTTAAGAGCGAAGTTGCAAAATGCAGTTTTAGAAAACTAGTATTTTGCTATACCTCGTTCTTTTTTATTTGGTAACTTCATTTACAAGATGATTTAGTTCTGGTTTTATGAGCTTGTTTAATGCTAATTTAACAGCACCTGTAGAACCAGGAATACTAAAAATGATTTTGTTACCAACAGTACCTGCAATAGCTCTAGATAATAATGCACGTGACCCTACATCCTCTGCATAACTTAGGTATCTAAATAATTCACCGAAGCCTTCAATTTCTTTAGTGATTAATGTAGAAACTGCTTCTATTGTGACATCTCGTTGAGCAATACCTGTGCCTCCAGTTGTGATGATGACATCAACTTCTTCCTTTAACCATTGTTGCAATTGATGCTGAATAGCGCTTTGCTCATCTTTAACAATACGATAGTGTTGCTTCGCTATAGTAACATTTAAATCAGATAGTAATGATTTAACTAATTGACCGCCCTTATCCGTTTCAAAATCTCTTGTATCGGAAACTGTTAAAATAGCACATCTAATATCTTTATCTAATTGTACCTTTGTGTGCATGTAATCCCTCCATTTATCCAAATAATTGATTCATTAAGTTAATTGCTTCTTGTGGACGGCTCATCCCATGTATAAGCATTCGGCCACCTTTGAAACTTACAATACGATAATCTTTATATTGAAATTGAAGCATGTAAGGATTGCGTTTAAAGGCAATGTTGTGTTGATTTAAAAATATGGCAAGCATTTCCTGGGAAATATTAGGATTGTCGTATTGCACTGTATCTCTACCACATAAACTAGCATATTGTCGCTTGGTCTCATTTAAATAAGGATAGGTTGGGTTTGTACCACAAGTTGAACATTCTGTTCTGTACAACTTACTAAATCCAAATTGCCTATGCGTCCCATCCCATAAATCTCCATAAGTCACTTTAGTATCAACGCTTTGTTCAACCAGTAACTTCAATACATCACGCGTTTGTAAACTTGTCGTCATGGATACAGCCGGTTGTATGACCCCAACAGTATCACAAGTCATATTTAACATTGGTAATTGGGGTACCATACAGTTAAAGCAAGGTGTCGTGCCAGGTATAAATGCCGCTTCAATATAAGTGCTTTGTACCACCCCGCCATATATCCACGGTTTGTTTTGTTGATATGCAAAATCATTAATTAATTGACGCGTTTCAAAATTATCCGTCGCATCTAAAATAACAGAAATATTTTTACCATATTCCTCTAAAAATTGACGATCAACATGCGCAATATGACTGTGTATGCGCAAATCTTTTCGTATTGTTAATAAGCTTTTTTCTGCCGCAATAACTTTAGGCAATGCAGCATCAGCGTCTGCTTCTGTAAATAATGTTTGTCTTTGAAGATTACTATGTTCAATATAATCCCTATCAACAATCGTAAGTTCCCCTATACCAGATCGTACTAAAGATTCAGCAAGATGAGTACCTAACGCACCCATACCAATAATTAGTATATGTCCTTGCATAATTTTGTCCTGTCCATCCAATCCGATATGTTTAAATAATATTTGTCTTGAATATCGATCTTGTGCCACACAAATAACCCTCTCTTTATATCATTGTTTCTATTATAAATCTTGGACTGCAATGTAACAACGGTTAGCAGTTAAGATTATAACAAGTAGTGTTTTCCCTAATCGCTAATTACATTTTAAAACAATCATACAACGCGCATTTTTCAATTAAAGATAAAGCATTTTAAAATATTAAAGATATCTTATTAACTTATCTTCATGGTACAATTAATTAAATACTATTTTGAGGTGAATTCATGGCGCGAGCAAAAAACTTTGAGCAACAGTTAGAGGAAGCGAAAGATATCGTAATTAACTCTATTGGGGAAACAATGGATCTTTATGGTGTAAATCGGAGTGTAGGCAATTTATATGGAACGATGGTTTTCGAACAAAAGAGCATGACTTTAGATGAAATGCGTCATGAATTACAGATGAGCAAACCAAGTATGAGTGCTGGTGTTAAACGATTACAAGAGTTTGATGGCGTAAAACAACAATTTATAAGAGGCAGTAGAAAACAACATTTCACTGCAGAAAAAGACTTCTTTACATTCTTTGGTAATTTTTTCTCACAAAAATGGAATCGAGAAATTAAATTGAATTTAGAAGCAATTCAGCGTGCCGAAAAATTGTTACTCCCTATGATACATTCCGATAATGCAGACCCAGATTTAGTTGAAGACGCAAATAAAATCTTAGAGCAAATTGAACATTCCAAAATGTATTATGCTTGGTTATCTACTTTATCAGAAGCACTGCATTCTGGTGAAATCTTCGACTATTTTCCAATTCCCGACAATACACCCTCCCAATAATATCTTTCAATAATCAAATTATTAAAGTACCCTTCAGTATTAATACTTTTATGTGTTTATATTGAAGGGTACTTATTTATGTTTATACTATATTAAGTTATTATCTGTAACCCATCATATGCAATGACTGCAGACAATCCGTCGTCCTTTAATTGCTGTTCTAATATTCTGATTTGTGATTTATTTAAACTTTCCGTGGCTTCTATATGTGTGAAATACGTATGAGTTGCATTGATTTCACGAGCAATTCCAACACTTTCTTCAAATCGAGTCTCGTTTAATGCTTCAAGCATCCCCGCTTCATGTATACGTTCCTTTGTAACTGGATTAACTTCATTACTACCAAAGGGTAAAATCGCAATATCAACATTTTTCAATTTATCTATTGGTTTAAAATCTTTAATTTCATCAGGAATAATTAAAATACGCTGTGTTGAGGTCGAAATATAAAATCCAAATGCAATCTCTTCTGCAAGTTGAATCCATTCGATAGTAGCTTCACCGATTTGTATTTGGCCATTATTAGCAATAATTTCTTTTTCTATTACGCCCAATTCACAAAGGTAATTCAAATGTTCCCAGTGACCAAAATATTTTTTAAAATCACTCTTTTGTTGCTCAGTAAGGAATATTTTTGATGTTTTTGACTGTGGCACTTTGTTTATAAAATCATAATTTAACGTTTCCCAAATCCTTATGCCCATCGTGTGGTCTGGATGCCAATGTGAATATATACCATATTTTATATCATAAATTTGCGAACGACGTAATTGATAAAATATATCTTCTGATGTATCAATTAATACTTGAAGATCATGAATATAAATTGCAGGACCAGTTCTATGTAGTGCCTCTGAATGCTGCGATTGTGTTTTATAAAGTGATGGCACGCCACCTGACGTACCTAAAAACTCTATCTTCATTTATACACCCCACTAAAAATATGAAATTTATTATAATTAAAACTACGCTCAACTTACATGCTAGGATGACTCCCCCATCTTCTACCTATACAAAAACCTGCATAACTATTAGGGTGTTATACAGGTTATACTAAGTAATCCATTTTGTCATTTATCGTATGGCTAACCAATATTGATGACTTCATGAGCTAATGAAGCAGCTTCATAATTAGAATGTGTAACGAATATGATAGGGATTTTCCACTTTTCAAATATATGTCGAACAAGTTGAATACTCTCATCCTTAGTCGAATCATCTAGACTTGAAAAGGGTTCATCTAACAAAATTAAGTCTGGTCTTGTACTCAGTGTCCTAGCTAACGCTACACGTTGTGCTTCACCACCTGATAAACGCACAGGATATTGATTTTTTAAATGGTCAATATTTAACTGTTGCATCAATTTACTAATGTGCTCTGTGGGTTCTGCCATAAAAGTGATATTGTGGAATACATCCATATGCGGAAAAAGTTGATAATCTTGGAATAGATAGCCTATATTGCGTTGTTGAATTTTAACATCAACCGCATGTTCCGTATCTGAAATGATGTGTTCATTAAGTTGTATAAAGGCTCTATCCGCTTGTCTTAAACCAGCAATCATATTCAATATTGTCGTCTTACCAATACCTGATGGACCTTTAATCGCATATATCTTAGGTTGGTCATCATTAATATTTATTTTTAATGGTGTTTCTTTTAGCAGATGATTTAAATGAATAGATAACAATTAATCCACCTCCCGATAACGATCCTTATTTAATAGGTTAAGCGTACCAATAACAGTTATTGCAAATGCTACCAATACAATGACCCATAACCATGCTTGATTTTCTTTACCTTGTTCAACCAAGAAATAAATCTCTAAAGGCAAGGTATTAGTCTTATTAGGAATATAACCAGCTACCATAAGTGTAGCACCAAACTCACCAATCGCACGAGCAAAGCTCATCATTATACCAGATAATATTGAACGTTTAGATAACGGCAATATTAATTTGAAAAATATTTTACTTTCGCTCGCTCCCATCGTTCTAGCCGTATTAAGCATTTTGTTATCTATACTTCTGAATCCTTGAACCGTATGCTGATACATCATTGGAAAGCTGACAATCACAGCTGCAATAACTGCACCAGTCAATGTAAACACTACTGGTAAATGTAATACGTTAGCAAAGAATGCTCCGACATAACTTCTCGGTGAAAAGACGATCAATAAGATAAAGCCCATCACTGTTGGTGGTAGCACAATGGGTAACACAATCAAACTCTCTAGGATTCTAGCAATGATACCGTGGCGCCTATATAACCATTTTGATATACATATACCAATAACAGTAACAACTATAGTACTAATAATGGCTACTTTGAGCGATATCCAAAATGGTATGATATCTGGCATTGCTAAAACCTCCTATGCATCAAATTTGTATTTTTTTAATATATCTTTAGCCTTATTTGTTTTCAAGAAATTGATCCATTCTTTTGCTAATTTATTATCTGTTGTTGTTGCTGATTTATATGTAATCGGTTTTTTCAAATCAGTTGTATTAATTTCTTTAACCTTACTATCACCATTTTGTTGCGATTGATATAAGTCTGTTTTATAAACGTAACCTAATTGAGCATTACCCTTTTCTACATAGTTTAATACTTGGCGCACGTCTTTTGCATATACCAAATTGGACTTCACTTTATCAAACAAGTTGTTATCTTTTAAATATTGTTCAGCATATTTACCTGCAGGCACAGATTTCGCTTCGCCAATTGCTAATTTATCATCTCTTTTAATATCAGCAACTGAATGATAATTGCTATCTTTTACACCGATTAACACTAATTGGTTTTGAGCATATTCATATGTATTTCGTGCTTTGTCTTTATCGGCTAGCGCATCTACATCTTTCGTATTAGCAGACATAAACACATCTACTGGCGCACCTTTTTCAATTTGTTGTCTTAGCGCACCTGATCCTCCATAGTTAAAAGAAACATCAACATCTTTATGCTTTTTCTTAAATGCTTTTTCTAAATCTTTTGTAACATCAGTTAGACTTGCTGCTGCAGAAACATGCAATGTTTGTGTTGATTTATTATTTTTTGCTTTACTATTATCCTTATTATCATCATTTGAACATCCTGCTAACACAAGACATATCACAAGAAATGAAATAATTAAATGCTTAACTCTAATTTTCAAAATAATCACTCCTTTTTAATTTATTATATGCTCATAAATGGGAAATTAAAAGAACAGAAATATGAAACCAAAATGATTACTTTGATTTCTTACTTCTGCTCTCATTTAAATAACAATATGATAGCACGATGCTTTGCGTGCAATATATATCATCTGTAACTATCCTTCAACTAGCTGTAGACGCTCAAGTTCATCACAAATGGTTTATGAAACGATTAAATGCTTGCTGTCCGCTTTCAGTATTTTTAAAAACACCTGCATCCTCTAAGACACGTTTGAATTTATAACCAACTTCCTTATTAATTATTTCATCAATATGTTGTTTATTTATATTGTATGTTTGCTTCATTTGGTCCGCCCACTGTTGATGTACACCCAAATCTAATTGGTTGTCACCGAGTAGATAGGCTTTTACTTGTTGTAATTCCTCTTTCAATCGACCGGGCAATATTGCTGTCCCCATCACTTCTATTAAACCAATATTTTCTTTTTTAATATGTTGTACATCTGCATGCGGATGGAAGATGCCATCTGGAAATTGTGCAGAGGTTTGGTTGTCTCTTAAAACGATATCTAATTCATATTGACCTTGTCTATATCGGGAAATCGGTGTCACTGTATGATGTCTTTCCCCATCTTTACCGAATGCTCTTACGTCTATCGTTTCGTCTGTGTATTGATTCCATACATTCATCACATGTGTTGCCGCTTTGATCAATTCATCTCGATCTTCACATTTCAGTCTTATGACACTCATTGGCCAATTTAATGTACTTGCAGACACTGATGTAAATCCTTCCATTGTAAATCTTTCGATTTCTGCTGCGTTATCCATAGGAAATATATGTTTACCAGATTGATAATGATTATGGGATAATATCGACCCACCTACTAATGGGATATCTGCATTGGAACCAATAAAATAATGTGGAAATTGTTCAATAAAATCTAATAAATTGATAAACGTTTGTTGATTAATTTCCATAGGCACATGTTGTTCTGACAACACAATACTGTGTTCTTGAAAATAGGCATAAGGAGAATACTGGAACCCCCATGACTTACCACCTAAGTCTAAATGTATAATACGATGGTTTGTCCGAGCCGCCTGCGTTACTGAGCCTTCGTATCCTTCATTTTCTATGCATAATGCGCATTTAGGATAATTTTTTGTCGGTTCAGCTTTTGCTTTTGCAATTTGCTTAGCATCTTTTTCAGGTTTAGATAAATTAATTGTAATCTCAATTGCACCGTATTCTGTTTGAACTTCATAATTTATGTTATTGGCAATCGCATCTTCTTTTACGTAATGATTGCGTTTAGTTATTTCATAAAAGTAATTGGTTGCTGCTTCTGGTGATTGTTTATACGCTTCCTTAAACTTGCGGTTAACCACTGAAGGTCGTGGCGTTATTAAATCTAATATTTGGGCTTCCACTATTTCCTTTATATAAATGGTATCCTCTAACCTTTGTTCATTAATCGCTTGCTCTATCCAATACTGAGCAATCATATTTGCGGTTGCATTTTCACTTAATTGTATCTCATTTACAGTATCAATACCTGTTGCATTTAATATACGTAGCAATTGGTTTTGAATGTACATAGCGTCTGCTTGTTCATAATCACCATATGAAATGGCATGTGCTACAAATTGCTGTACTAATTGTTGATTTAGTAACATGCATTATACCTCCATATCTTCTTGGTAACCGTTTGGATGTTGATTGTGCCATTGCCAAGCAGAATCAATGATGTCATGAATACAATCGTGCTGAGGTTTCCAACCAAGTATAGATCGTGCTTTATCACTAGAAGCTATGAGCTTACTAGGATCTCCGGCTCTTCTTGGGCCTACTTTCGCTTCAATTGGTTTGTTTGTTACCTTACGCGCTGCATTCAATATTTCAAATACTGAATATCCTTGGCTACTTCCTAAGTTAAATGCACCAGATGCCCCACCTTTTTGTAAATGTTGATAAGCTAAAATATGAGCATCTATAAGATCTACAACGTGAAGGTAATCGCGAATACATGAACCATCTTCTGTATCATAGTCATCACCAAATATGGTTAAGGCATCTCTTTGTCCTAAAGCAACTTGTAACACAATCGGCACTAAATGCGTTTCAGGTCGATGATCTTCACCTATCGTGCCATCTTGTTTTGCTCCCGCTACATTAAAGTAACGTAACGCAGCATAGTTCACACCATATGCATTGTGACTCCAATGCATCATTTTCTCCATCATTAACTTACTGTCACCGTATGGACTCGTCGCCGTTTTAGAATCCGCTTCAGTTATTGGCACCGTATCAGGTTCACCATATACTGCTGCAGTCGAAGAAAAAATAATGTGCTTCACTTGGTGATCATACATGACTTCTAACAAGACCTGTAAACCATTTACATTATTATTGAAATAAGCTAATGGCTTTTCTACAGATTCTCCGACTAAAGAATAAGCACAAAAGTGGAATACACCTTCAATCGTTTCATTTGTAAACACCTGATTTAAAAATGATTTATCCCGAATATCGCCTTCATAAAAGCGTGCCCCTTTATTCACAGCTGCCCGATGACCAGTCCCTAGATTATCTACAACAACTACGTCATAACCTCTACTTATTAATTGATCTACTGCATGGCTACCTATATATCCAGCGCCACCTAATACTAATACAGACATATTCAAAATCCTTTCTCTTAATCATTTTGTATTACTTATAAGGATTTAACGCCATCACTAATACCCACATGATAAAACGAAGGTGCATACCCTATTTTTTCAATATAAGCTTTTGACACTTCATCTTCTAACCTTTGTATGCGCTGTTTATCAACTAAAGCAATCGCACATCCTGCAAATCCTGCGCCTGTCATTCTAGCGCCTAATACACCATCTACTTGTTGTGCCGTTTCTGCTAATGTATCTAATTCAATGCCTGTAACTTCGTAGTCATCCTTTAGCGATTTATGTGATGCGTTTAACAATTCACCAAACTGTTCGAAGTCATTTTCAGTCAATGCTTTATGGGCAAGTTTCGTTCGTTCATTTTCTGAAATAGCATGTTTGGCTCTTCTTCTTATGACATCATCACTAATTAGCGATTTATATGTGTCGAATTCAGTTAATGATAGCTCACCCAATGAATCAACTTCCAGTTTCTGTTGTAATTGAGACAAAGCCATTTCACACTCGGATCTACGTTCATTATATTTACTTTCAGTTAGCGAGCGACGTTTATTAGTGTTCATGATAGAAATCACATAATCTCCAAATTTAGCTGGTACATATTCAAAATCAAGTGTTGCAGTGTCTAATAATAAGGCATGTTCTGCTTTGCCCATACCAATAATAAATTGATCCATAATGCCAGAATTAACGCCCATAAATTTATTTTCAACTACTTGACCTAACTTAATTAGTTGCAAACGCTCTAATTCTAAATTGAATAGTCGCTTAATTAACCAACCTGTTAATAATTCTATTGATGCTGATGATGATAAGCTCGCACCATTCGGAATATTACCTTCTATCAAAATATTGAACCCATGATCAATATTGTCAAATTGTTCGTTTAAGTATTTGACAACACCTTTAGGATAATTTGCCCAATCATGCTGATCATTATATACGAGCTCGTCCAATGTAAAAGATACGATGCCAATGTCTTCAAAATTATTAGAATATAAGCAAATTGTGCGATCGGTTCTTTGGGATGCTAATCCATATGTCCCAAGTTCTATTGCAGCAGGAAATACATAGCCGCCATTATAATCCGTATGTTCACCTATTAAATTAATACGCCCTGGTGCAAATGCACCTACTTCTGCTTTTACATCGAATAATGATTCAAATTTTTCATACATTCCCTGTAACATAAGTACGTCACTCCTTTATTAACACTAAGATACCATCTAGCATAGTAAACTCAAATAAAGTTTACTTGTTTACTAAATGTTTTGTCAATGTTGCTAATCATACTTGAAAAGTAGTTCTCGCTTTGAGCTGCGCCTCTGCAACGACATGAATTGCAATTTGTCTCGTTTTATTTATACGCTCTTCTGCCATCCTCACAGCAGTTCTACCAAATTCATCTACTGGAATATGCACACTGCTGATTGAAGGTGTTGCATATTGAATCACTTCTAAATCATTAAAACTAATTAATTTCACTTCTTCAGGAATTATTTTTTTACTAGTCTGCAATTGTTGTAAAATACCTATTGCAAGCATATCATTACCTGCAATAAAAACTTCTGGAAAGTCGTTTGCTTTGTTTAAAAAGCGCTTCACTGCATCTTCACCATGTTTTTTTTCCCATCCGAGAAGTAATACATATTCTTCAATTTTATGTTGTTTACACCATGACCGATACGCTTGATATCTGACATCTGTTGCATTGGTTGTTGTAATACCGTCTAATCCCCGTATAGTGTGATGACCTCCTACATATGCAATGCTTGTTAACCCTTGCGCCAAAATACAATCCAACAACTCTATCATCGCATCATTCAAGTCAGAATATACAGCATCAATCGATTTAGGCGTATTTGGATTATTAATAACAACCATATTCGGATTATGTGACTTTAACTCGTTTAATGCATCTACTGAAAAATTACCTATCACTATAATTGCTCCTGCATTTTCAACTTTATGTAAATTAATTTGATTTTGTTGATCATCTATTCTTAATGTGCGCTTAAGTGACAAATTCAACCTTTTCACCTCAGCTTCGATTGCTAAACGAATCTCTCTATAATAGGGATCAGACATTTCTTTAGCTCGAGAAGCATACGTAATAATTTGAATGCTTTTGTTCTTTCTTGTGCTTTTTTGATACTGTAAATCTTGTGCTATTTGATGTATACGCGTTCTCGTGTCTTTTGCAACAGATAATGTTGGATCATTATTTAGTACACGAGAGACTGTACCTGGGCTCACTTCGGCTTGACGAGCAATGTCTCTAATACTTGCCATTATAAAATCACCTCTATAAATGTTTGTTTACTTTAAGTTTACTTCTCACACGATTTCAAATCAATGCTGATTTACCTTATCTAGTTCTTAACTGTGTATCAACTTCAAACACACACAACATATGAATGTTAGCTTTAGAAACTGAATTATTTTTTTACTGCCAAAAATAAGTTAAAATAGTAGTTAAATATGAAATGAGGTGTATAGATGCATGAAGATGTTTTAACTAATCAACCAATAGTGCGTTATGAAAATGGTACACTTATAGAAAAAAAAGATCATTATGTAACTGAATTCCCATTAACAATCATGGTGAATGGCGAAGAATTTGCTACAGTTATTTGCAGTCCAAATCATATGGAAGAACTTACATTAGGTTTTTTAGCGTCAGAAGGTGCAATATTGAGAAGCGATGATTTAAAATCTATTCAAATAGATGATAGTAGAGGGTTTGCACATGTAGAATTAACTAAGTCTTTAGGGGAACGATTTGAATACTCAACTAAACGCATGATTGCATCTTGTTGTGGAAAGAGTAGAGAGTTTTATTTTCAAAATGATGCTGCTATTGCAAAGACTTCTATGTCAAATATCGAATTAAATCCCAAGCAAGTACTAAATATGATGACACGTTTACAAAGTGCAAGTGAAGTGTTTAAAAAAACAGGCGGGTTACACAATGCAGCTATAAGTGATGGCGATACATTTTTCGAACACCGACAAGATATTGGACGCCATAATGCGCTAGATAAACTATATGGTTATTGTATCGAAAGACATATACCAGTACGCAATAAAGTACTTATATTCAGTGGACGCATATCTTCTGAAATATTGATTAAAGCAGCAAAGATCGGTGTTGGTGTTATACTTTCTAAATCCGCACCTACAACTTTAGCGATTACACTTGCGCATGATTTAAATATTACAGCTATTGGTTTCATCAGAGAGGGCAATTTTAATATCTATAGTCATCCAGAACGCATAAAAATAGCGGAGGAGTAGTTGATTGAATCTCCAACTACTTCTCCACTTTATTTATGAAATAGTAATATTTTAGATATGTTCTTTAAGAACCTGATAACAATAACTAATAAATATATACCCTTGCTTTATATACATATTCTTCGCACTATCTTCACCATCAGCAATTAAAATAATCGTCTTATCATTCGCAATTTCTGCTACAAATGACTGCATTACAGCACCTATGCCCTGTCTTTGAAACTGTGTTAGCACA
Organism: Staphylococcus edaphicus; assembly: GCF_002614725.1. Lineage (GTDB taxonomy): Bacteria > Bacillota > Bacilli > Staphylococcales > Staphylococcaceae > Staphylococcus > Staphylococcus edaphicus. The sequence goes on from NZ_MRZN01000004.1 coordinate 79,034, forward strand.
CCAAATCCGTCAATCTCTACCGTAGTTTCCCCTACAATTAAATCTAATATCCCTACTGGTGTGTTATCTTTGTATGCAATGATTCTCAACCTATTTTCTGTATCAAATTGATTACGAATCAACTGTATACTTTCATTTGCATATGCTACACCATAAGGTTCAGCAAATTTGCGATAAATCGCTATATAATCTTCAAGCGTCATATCATTAACAATTACAACTTCTATGTCATTATATTTACTTCTATTTATATCACACGGTTCAATCGCATAAAGTTCCATAATACCTAATTCAAAACCTAATGCATTTATTTCATCTAACCATTGCTGATCAAGATTTTCATTTTCAGGAAAGGTAAATGCTAGATGTGAAGATGATTGTTGTTCATGCATATATTGTTGATATGCTATATCCAATTTCCACGAATCAATTGTAGGCATGATTTTATATGCCCATTTATTTGTATCATATACTAAAGGTTCCTCAGGTGTTAAATAAATGGTTTTTCTGTTATCACTTTGATAGATTGTGCCTTGTTGATAAATATCATTCATAGAAACAACCACTTTATATACCCTCCCCTAACGCATTATTACTTAAGTAACTGTTTAAATTGGCTATGGTTTAACATTGCGTTACCTATTAAACTAGCAATAATCGCTTTTATTAAATCGCCTGGCATAAAGACAAATGATAGCATTATTGATTTTGAAATTGGTAATTGCGTAATCCATCCCATAATTAAAGTACCTACTACATCTAGTAGTAATACACCAAACAGTATTGTTGTAGTTAATAATACAACAAAATTAATTCTATTAAAATACAAATCTCTTACTAAACCAATTAGATATGTAATAACTGGATACATAAATAAAAAACCTGCTGATGGTCCAGCAAAAACACCTATACCACCACGTCCACCAGATAATAAAGGTAGTCCTGTCGCTACGAGTAATAGTAATACGATTACACTTAAAGTTCCATATTTACGTCCAAGTAGTATCGCTGCTAAGAAAATCCCTATATTTTGTAAGACAATAGGTACTGGCATAACAGGCAATGGTATCGCGGGAACAAACCCTAAAACTGCGATAATAGCTGTCATCAAAGCTGTATATACTAAATATTTTGTTGTCATAGTCAATCCTCCTCAATAAAATGAATTATATCACGATTGTAAACTTTTAAAAATAAAAAGTTTACAATAAGATGCATTAATTTTTTCAATTGCTATTTTTAAACATATGTCTAATACATATCACCTACGAATCATTGATTTTATTCGGCCTAAAGTTGCTTTCATTCATTTAAGATAACTAAGCGTATTTTCAAAGGGTGGTACTAAATAAGAATAAATCGTCTTTTGAAACAACAATACAATGTGAACTTGCATATACTTTTAGCATATCTGTTACAAATATAATAAAGCGCCCAAAACATTGATTTATTAATGTTTTGGGCGCTTTAAACTACTAATGATTTTATTAATATAGCTTGTGTACTGATATTTTAATTTAGTTTTTCAAGAATTTCTCTTTTAAGTCTTTTCTCATAAATTCTAATGTATATGGATCATTATACCAGTATGTTTCTGCCTGAACTTTAATTACATGATCTTGTTGTACTGCTGGTATATTATTCCACAAATCTGTCTTTTCATAGCCAGGTTTTGCTTTACCTTCACTTGTTGAAACGATATAATCACCGGCGTAATCAGGGATTTTTTCTTGTTTAACTTCTGCCCAGCCTTCTTTTTTAACTAACTCATTCAGTTTATCTGGTATTTTCAAACCAAAAGCTTGATATATTACTTCACCGCCACGTCCCCAGTTAGGACCATAACTATATAATTTTTTGTCAAATTCATCGAAGATAGAAACGGTTGCATCGTTACCTATTTTATTTTTTATTTCTTGACCATCTTTTTTAGTTTGTGATTTCCATTTGTCTTCCCATGATTTCACTTTATCTTCTTTACCCAGTAATTTACCTAATTGGCGTTGTTGATCCAAATATTTATGCTTACCATAGTCATAAACAACTGTAGGTGCAATCTTTTGGTATTTTTTAATATTCTTATCTGTAGAGTATACAACAATTAAATCTGGTTTTGTTTTTGCTACTTTTTCTACATCATTTTCCCCAATTTTTTCAATACCTTTAAATTTATCTTTAAGTAATTGACTGTTATCTACTTGTTCATTTACAGCAACAATCTTACCACCAAGGTACTTGATACCTCCAGCATATGTAGGTGCTACAACTGCAATGCGTTCTGGGTCTTTAGGAATATCGATGTTTTTCCCACTATCTAATTTATATGATTTTGTTTCTGCTTTTTTGTCATTATTTGAATCACTATCTGATTTGTTACCACATGCGGCCAAAACAAGCATTAAAGCAAGTAACGGAAACAATAATTTTTTCATAATTTTCCTCCATTGAAAATGATTATCAGTACCAATTAATTATATAATGAGTCTAGTAAATTTACAATAGGTAAGAAAATTTAATTTCATTATTTTAAGAAATTAAAAAATACATTTAGACAAACAAGCTAAATGTATTTTAATCACAAATATTAAATTGTTCTGTTACAAAACGTTAAATATTTTTAAAATTGACCTAACACGCTTTTTGCAATGTTTGTATATGCCATATCTTCCATCGGAGGATTGTGTAATCCCGCTCTCATGTCTCGATAATAACGCTGTAGAGGCCGTTCCATTTCAAGACTTTTAGCACCAACGATGCGCATAGCGAGATCAATCACTTCGAGACCTTGATTCATTACTAATACCTTACTCGCAGAAGTTTCATTCCATATAGCTTTAGCCGAATATTCAGTTGAATATAGCGACGCCGTACTCCATAAAAAATGACGTGCAGATAATAGCAATGATTCCATTTTACCAATATTTTGTTGAACCGTTGTTATATCTCCTATCGTACCTTCTATACTATTAGGGCTGTAATTTTCAGCAAAATCAATAGCATAATCGCGTGCTGCTTGCGCAATGCCTAAGTATGTACTTGGGATGTGTAATATCCATCCATTAGGTGCTTTACCACCAGCACCTCTGATTTCCACAAAATTCTGCTCTGGAATACGGACATCATTTAATATTAAATCATGACTTTCTGTGGCTCTCATTCCTATCATGTTCCAATTGTCAGCTATTTCCACACCTGCTGATTCCTTCGGTATGAGATAAAATCCTACTTGTTCAATCGTTTCATCATAGGCACTCACAATGAAATGTGTTAATCCTTTACTCATAGAAGTAAATGTTTTAACACCATTTATTACATAATCCTTGCCATCTTTAACTGCATGCGTAGCTGGTCTGCCACCTCGTGTAGGACTGCCTGTTTCTGCTTCACTCACTGATCTATTCACAAGTGCGCCTTGTCTAACAGCATTAGCAAATTGGTCCAATATTGTTTTATCCCACATCTTTTGTTCATATAATTGACCCACAACACTAAGGTGCCACCCAATTGAAAGTGCTGTTGCACCATCTATTGATCCTAAGTAACTTTGAATGATTACCATATCTTCAACTGTAGCACCCTCGCCACCATATGCTTTAGGTAAAGTTAATAATGTATAACCTTCTTTGACAAGCCACTCAATATTTTCATATGGAAACCTGGAATGTAAATCGTTATACACAGCATGTGATTTAAAATCATCCTTCACTGTATTCAATTTTGCTATCCACTTTTCCTGAATATCTGTATGTATTAATGCAGAAGTTTCCATTTACTTCACCTCATCGTCATATTTCTTTCTATGTAAATATAAGTTTAACACTGGACATGATTGAAATAAAGGTTTCTAACCCAATTCCCTACTTTACCGATAAGATTTATTGTGATAATTTATAATTAATGCTATATTGGGAGGATTTATATGATTAATGTTAATCATCTTACACATCAATACAATGAAAATGTGATACTGAACGATGTCAGCTTCAAACAAACAAAGGGTACTGTTACAGCAATCATTGGGCCTAGTGGCTCAGGTAAAACAACATTGTTACGAACGCTAAATGCACTTGCACTTCCAAAATCAGGAACCATTACAATTGGAAACACAGTCTTTGATGCTTCACACTACAATAAAAAAGATATTTATAAGTTACGACAAAAATCAGCAATGGTCTTCCAAAATTATAATCTTTTTAAAAATAAAACTATACTAGAAAATATTACAGTTGGTTTAAAATACGGCAAAAATTATACTACTAGCAAAGCTAACGACATCGCATTATCTTACTTAAATCGAATTGATTTATTAAATCAAAAAGATAAGTACCCAGTACAGTTGTCTGGAGGGCAAAGTCAACGTATTGGAATTATACGTGCGCTTGCGTTAAATCCTGATGTACTCCTACTTGATGAACCTACCTCTGCTTTAGATCCAGAATCCATACAAAGTGTACTCTCTCTGATCAAATCTATTGCACAAGAAGGTATGACGATGGTCTTGGTCACTCATGAAATCCAATTTGCTAAAGCGATTGCTGATCAAGTACTTTTTATTGATGAAGGACAAATTATTCATCGTGGTTCGCCACAAGAAGTATTAGAGCACAGTGAATCCCAAAGAATTCAACGTTTCCTAAATCACGTTAGTACAGGGCGTGGTGCTCAATGATACGATATAAAACATACATATTTATATTACTCGGTTCGCTATGCTTTTTATTGACATCTTGTAATACTCTGAATAAAGAGGATAGTTCATCACCAAAAAAACAAATAAAAGTCGCTTTATCTGCAGAGATTAATCCACCCTATTTGTATACCACAAAAGATAATAAATTTGTTGGACTCGATATGGAATATATGAAGTTACTTGAACAAAAACTACCACAATACAATTTCAAATATGAAGTTGGCGAAGAAGAATCGAATTTAGTAGGAATTGGTGCTGGCAAATTTGATATGGGGATTAATTGGTTTTTCAAAACAACTGAACGTGAAAAGCAATTTCTATACCAAGATGTACCATATAGTTACGCGCTACCTATGCTAGTCGTTAATCGTAACAACAACGATATACATACTTTAGAAGACCTTCCAGGAAAGAACATCACACCTATGGCCCCTAGTGGCGGTCTTTATGCCATATTAACGGAATACAATAAAAATAATAATGACAAAATTAATATCAATACAATACAAGAACCTTCCAATGGCGATAATTTAAAAATGGTAAGTCAGCAACGACGAGATGCGATGCTATTAAATTGGAATACTTACAAAGCGATTCAATCTCAAATTAAAGCAGACGTTAAAATTGGTGGTATTGTAAAAAAAGAACCTTTGCACATTGTTTACAATAAAAAACATCAACAATTGCATGATGATATTGATCAAGCAACACTTGAATTGAAAAAAGAGGGCAAACTGCAGTCTCTTTCCGAAAAATACTTTGATATTAATGTTTTTGAAGATTTGGATGATATTAATAGCAAGAAATCACAATTGGAGGTACAACCTTAATGCAGACAGCAAATTGGTTAGATTTATTTAATCAGGTATTGCAACAATTACCTTTAACTTTGTTAATGGTAATGATATCACTTGTCTTTGCTTTGATACTTGGCTTTACGTTAGCTACCATTCGCATTCAACAAATTAAGCTATTATCTTCAATCGTAAGCATTTATATTTCTTTTATTCGTAGTACGCCGTTACTGTTACAACTTTTCTTAGTTTATTTTGCTTTACCTCAGCTATTATTAATCGTGCATATTGATATCAATCATTTCAGTAGATTGTTTTTCGTGATTTTAGCTTTCACATTACATACTGGTGCTTATTTATCCGAAATTATTCGTGCTGGTTATCAATCGGTTGACTATCAGCAAATTGAGGCTGGATTATCCATTGGTTTAACATATCCTAGAATTTTAAAAGAGATTATTCTACCACAAGCACTACGTAATAGTATTCCAAATTTAACAACTCAAATCATCGAACTTGTAAAAGATACTTCATTAGCTTTTACCATAGGTATTATCGACATGATGGGACAAGTAAAACTCATCATTGGTAATAATTATGGTTTAGGCATGTTAGAAGTATATATCGTCATTTCCATCGTATATTGGATGATTGCTTTAGTGATCCAAGGCATATTTACATTCATAGATAAACGTGCTCAAAAACCATACCATATATAAGGAGGACTGGCATATGTCTTTTGTTCTGTACACGATGTTCGAAATTCTTAAAGGCGTACCTAATACAATAATGATTTCTCTTGTCGCTATCATTATTGGCCTATCCATCGGATTAATTTTCGCATTGATTCGATTAAAGCGCATACCAGTGCTATCTCAGTTTATTATTGTATATAATTCATTCTTTAGAAGCACACCACTTATCGTTCAATTATTCATTGTCTATTATGGTTTACCTACCTTCATTATATTTTTAAACGAAAATTTAGATTGGCACATGAATCCAGATATTTTTTCACCATTAATCATTGCCTTTATTGTATTTTCATTGCATGCTGTTGCCTATCTATCAGAGTCAATTAAAAGTGGTTTGCAATCGGTTGATTTTCATCAAATAGAAGCTGCTCAATCAGTCGGTTTAACTAAATATCACATTTACAAAGAAATTGTGTTACCCCAAGCATTTGCCTATGCCTTACCTAATATAGAAAACCAGTTCATTATGCTTATCAAAGGAACTTCGTTAGCTTTTGCAGTTCAGGTAACCGAAATTATGGCTGTAAGTCATGTAATAGCTAATGAAGGCTATCGTTTCATAACAGTTTACTCCATTGCTGCATTATTTTATTGGCTATTGGCTATGATCCTAGAGTATATATTTAATAAAATGGAAAGAAGCACGATACGCTATACCCAAACTAAGTCAATATAATATAGTTGCATACATGAAAGGTTATCTTTTCATATTTAACAGAACACATAATTGCAGCGTTCAAGTTGGAAGTAAGCTATTCAACATGAACGCTGTTAAATTTATAAAAGCATAGCTTTATTATAACTAACAAATATTCATATAACTGTATCGATTAAAAGAGACAAGCTGCAATATTATATAATGGACATGATTATAATATAAATAAGCGGTCATAAAAATAGAGACTCCGTTTTGAGTCTCTTTATCATCATGCTAAACTTTCTGCATATTGCTTTTTAAGTTTATAATATTGCTTAACTTTTTTAGGCATTGTACCATTTTGTAATTCATTTTTTGTAATAATAGGATAATTTTTAAATACAACTGATCCTAAATAGCCACAGACTGCACTACTAACTGCACATATTAAAGCTACAGTGATTACCGTTATTGCATTGTTAAAACCGAACATCACCATAAGTCCAGCAATTGGAGTTGCCGTTCCAGTTGCATCATTCACTAAACCAAACGATGCTATAATGACTCCTGATATCGCACCACCTACAAAATTAGTTACATATACTGGAACTGGATTTGCAGTTACGATATCCGCTTGTGATAAAGGTTCTATCGCAACCGAAATGGTTGTTTTGCGATCACCAAACTTCATTTGTTTGAATAATACAAAATTCATAAATGATGAGCCAAATACTGCTAATGCACCAATTGCCATAGGCGTTCCAGTTAATCCAAGCAAAGCTGTTAATGCCATTGAACTTAACGGTGCCGTTGCTACAACAGTTATAATGCCACCTAGTACAACACCCATTAACACCGGACTAGATGTCGTTGATTCCTTAATAATATTACCAATTTGTAATAATGATGCATCAACTACGGGCGTCATTCCAGTTGCAATCAGTCTTGTAATCGGTGCAATAACTATAATTGCAGCAATTAAATCCAAACCATCTGGTAATTTTTCTTCCATCCACTTCATACCAAAGCTCGCTATATAAGCTGCTACAAAACCTGGAAGTAAATCCATATTGCCACATGCAACTGCAATAACAAATGCATATACGGGAGATACGCCCATTGCCAGCGCCACTAAACCTGCTGCTGCGACACCGCCAAGGCCACCCGCTGCTTCACCAAGCTGACCTAAAAATGGAATGCTAAACAAATCACCGCCTACGTATTTATGAAATGCTTCAACTAAAAAAGATGCAATTGCAGCATTTGCCAGCGCCCCCATTGCTTTACTACCATTTGGTGCTTTACTTGTAAATAAAGTAAATAAGCATAACACAATACCTAAAAATATGACCCCTATAAGTAAATTCATAATAACACCTTTCCCGCCCACTTTGTATGCGCTTTCACTTAATAAATATAAGTATAACACAGTTAATTCTCTTCCAAAATAATATCTAAGTACAATATATAACTTTTATTATAAAATTACATTATTCAGAATATTCTTATTGTTATTACTTATGTACAATTCTTTTGATTAAGTGAGATTAATCGACATTATAGTGATTGGTGTAAAGTTTCAATCATTTCATTTATTTTAGTACGTTGCTGTTCATTTACATAAACTACCACCGTTCTTTCATCAATTTCACTTCTTTTTTTACTTAAATAACCCATCTTAATTAATTTTTGTAATGCTTTTGTTAAATAGTACGGTTGCAGTTCAGAATATTTTGCAATATCTTTTGCTGTAATTTCATTGTCTTTACAGTTATAAATGTAATTTAAGATAAATACTTCTTCATAATTCAATTTATAATCCCTTTTAGTTAATTTAAAAAACTTTTTCCCTTGCTGATACGTTTCAATAAGTTCGTTTAATGACTTGAATGCTTGTGACTTCATTTAACCACTCCTTATGTTTTTCATGATGTTAATATCTGTCCAAGTGATTCTTAGCAATATTAATATACTAATTTTATCCCATTTTCCACTGCTAGTTCAATATGACCAACTATGTGAAATATTAAAATTTCATACTACTTTTTTAATATTTACTTTTCATTTTCAAATTTTATTTAGCGATTCATTCTTATTATTACTAAAAAAAGAATGTGTCTATCCATTACAATTATCAAACCTTCTGACATACAAAATACATGGAACTTTAGCAAAAAATATTTTCTAATAAAAAAAGCTATCTGCTTTTAATTAAAAAAGCAAATAGCCTATATCCTTTACATGATAACAACTAATAATAGTCAAAATATAACTAATTATTTTTTCTTACAGTCAAATGTATCTAAAAAGCTTAATGCTGCTAAACCTGTTAAATCTAATGCATGTTTAGCGCCTGCTTTACCGTGACCAGCTTCAAAGTGTTTGTATGCTGCTACGCCTAGTACTGCAATCGTTAGCAATGAACCAAGACGTGATAATTTTTTGCTTGCAAAGCTTAATACAAAAAATACTGCACTTAATGTTTCGACTGCACCTGCTAATGGTACAGCATTTGCTGGTAAATTAAATACTTCAACAAATGTATCTTTCATAGATTGGTCACCTTTTATTTTAGGTTTTGCCGCACCATATAATTCCTTAGCTAATTTTAAATTTGTTAAATAACGTAATATCATTACAAAATCTCCTTTTTATTTGTTTTCAAAATATTTATCTACAATAGGTTTTACACGTTCAGCCAATAGTTTAATCGTACTGATTGTTCTTTCATGCGGTATTGAGCCCACTGGGGTATGCAACATAAAACGTGTAATACCTAGTGCTTCAATCGTTTCTATGATCTTAGTGGCAACTGTTTCTGGGCTACCAACGTATAATGCTCCATTTGGCCCAACTTCTCGTTCAAAGCTGTTCTCATTATACATTGGCCAACCACGCTCTTTTGCCAATATGTCGTGACTAGCTTTTACTGATGGGAAGAACTCACGTTTAGCTTGTTCATCTGTTTCAGCTATATAGCCCCATGAATGTGTTGCAACAGATAATGCTTTAGCATCATGCCCATAAGATTCTGCTATAGATTTATACATATCTACATTTCTTTTGAATCGTTTTGGATCCCCACCAATTATAGCATAAGTTATTGGTAAACCTAACGCTCCTGCTTTTAATGAAGATTCTGGTGTACCACCCGTAGCAATGGTAATTGGTAGTGGTCCATGCTCTGCTCTTGGATAGACGCCTAAATTCTCTATAGATGGTCTAATATGTCCTTCCCAATTAACAATTTCATTGCGATTGATACTTATTAATAAATCAATTTTTTCATTAAATAGTTGGTCATAGTCGTTTAAATTATAGCCAAATAATGGAAATGATTCTATAAACGAGCCTCTACCCACCATGATTTCTGCTCGTCCATTTGAAACTGCATCTAAAGTAGAAAAACGTTCATAAACACGAACTGGATCATCTGAAGACAATACAGTAACTGCACTACTCAATTTAATATGTTTTGTCTTTGTGGCGGCAGCGGCTAATACTGTAACAGGATCCGATACAGCATAATCTGGTCTATGATGTTCACCTAGTCCGTAAACATCAAGTCCATATTGATCTGCAATTTCAATTTCTTCTATTATATTACGAATTCTTTGTGCATTTGATATAGCAGATTGAGCACCTGTTTCTGTATGCAAATCTGTATTATCCGCAAAAGAAGTTAACCCTAATTCAATTTTCATTCATTCACCTCACTCACCAGTATATTTTTTATACTACTATATTAGTATCTTACCTATATAGTGTCAATACCCATGCTCATACATAATTCAAATGATTATTATAGACGTCTGAATTTTTCATTTAACTTAATATAATAGATAATTCATAAAATAGTCGTATAGTAATTTTTAGATGTTTTAAATATATATAAAGTCACATTTTTTCTTGTTTGAAATTTTCTGTTATTTTACAGCTTTGTAATATAATGAAGTACCATTTTACACTTTATCACAGTAAAACATGATATTATCAGTCATTAGCCCTAAATTCACTTTTGCTTTATTTGTTACATAATCACTTTAATTATTAGAACTAAATTACAAAATGATAACAACGCCCACAAACAGCACTTTTTTTGATAAAGTAATTCTTGTCGTTGAAACAGCGAATAAAAATTATAAAATTGTCGTTTAGAGACTGGGATAAAATTAATACTAATATTTAAATTATTTACTATTCTTAGGAGGATATTTAACAATGAAAAAAATCGCTACAGCTTCTATCGCTACTGCAGGAATCGCTACTTTTGCTTTTGCACAACATGATGCAGATGCAGCAGAAAACAATAATGGGGGATATAACCCAAATGACCCAAGTTCATATAGCTATTCATACACTATAGATCAACAAGGTCAATACCACTACACTTGGCAAGGTAATTGGAATCCAAGCAACAGTGATCAAGGTCACACTAATAACAATGGTCAAGGTCAAACTAGCAATACTAACTCAACTAATAATAATTCAACTCAATCATATACAGCTAATAACCAAGGTACTGGTGGTAAAGGTGCTGTTTCTAACTCTACTTCAAACAGTAATGTTAAAGTAAGTACTACTAGCGCACCATCAAATGGTTCAAGCTCAAATTCAATTTCAAATACTTCAGGTTCTTCAAACAACCTATACACAGCTGGACAATGTACATATTATGTATATGACAAAGTTGGCGGTAAAATCGGTTCTACATGGGGTAACGCAAATAACTGGGCAAGCGCTGCAGCTGCTTCAGGTTACACTGTAAACAACTCACCTGCTTCAGGTTCTATCTTACAATCAACAGCTGGTGGTTACGGTCACGTAGCATATGTTGAAAATGTAAATAGTGATGGTTCTATCAATGTTTCTGAAATGAACTATGGTCAAGGCGCTGGTGTGGTTACATCACGTACTATCTCTGCAAGCGAAGCTTCAGGTTACAACTACATCCACTAATACTTAGTGATATAAAAAAGACAATCCTTTTGGGGTTGTCTTTTTTGTTATGCTTAAATGAAGATAGAAAAGCAATGATTCCTATATATTTATTCTTTCATAAAATACCTGTATACTATTTAAAATATTTGTTTTATAACGTATTGACAGTAATTTATGATAGCTCCTGTGAGAAAAACACTTGTCGTGGTCGACAAGCTAACGCAGTTCCTACCAAAGCATCCATAAAAAAGCTGACAACAAAGTAAGAACCTTTATCAGCAGTCTTAAATTAACCATATGCTTGTCTCATTTTAATATATATTCAAACAACTATGGTCCTTAGTGTTCCATTCTAAATAAATGATTGCGCTAATAAATCGGTTCTATAATGTAATATCGCTACAATATACAGAACAAAACCGATTAAAAATAGATAATAGAAGGATATTAAACACTTTATCTACATTGAAATATTGATGAAGTGATTGGTACATAGCAATATCGCTACAATGATTACTACGTACATAATAGATTCATCTCATTCATAGTTATGTTTAGCCTAATTATATATTTTTAAACTTCTAATATGAAATTGATATAAATAAATTGTAAGGGCTTCACAAATGATATCCTCTTTGTTTATCTATCTGCTTAGTTAAGTGCTTATATTACACGCTTATAGATAACTATAATATAATAAAACATCAGCTCAATGACTGTTGTGAATCATTGAACTGATGTTGAATTAATGTGAAATGGTGCACCCACCGTTGTTACACTATTCATTTATTTCTGCTTTTTTAATACCTATACCAGTAAAGCCATAGAATAAAGCAAATAGTACACATAAATAACATGGTACTGTCCATATAAAGAATTGATCAACTGTTACGCCTAGTTGTTGTGTATAATAAATACCAGATGTTCCCCATGGAATTAATGGAATAATCATTGTACCTGAGTCTTCTAATGTTCTAGATAAATTGGATCTATCGAGTCCCATTTTATTGTACATATCCATCATCAGAACACCTACCATAATAATCACAACAGATGCTACACCTGCAGCAAGCACCATCATGAGACCACCTAATACCGTTGCTAGCACCAATTGTCCCACTGTATTTATGTTTTTAGATATTTTTTGCAAAATCACATCTAAACAGCCTGTCTTTTCAACAATACCAGCAAATGCATAACCACAAAATATCGTAACCACAATTTCAGTCATACTCATAATGCCGCCCTGTTCTATCAAACTGATAGCTTTATTTGTTAATGTACCACTATTGGTTATGACCATATCCTTATTAAAGCCATCAAATGTTGCTTTGAAACCGTCGACAATTTTAAATCCATTATTTACTGCGCCAACAATAATTGCACTTAATGCAGAAATCAACATTGCTGGCACTGTTGACATTTTCATTAGCAAACAAATGATAATAACAATTAAAGGTATCCATACAAAAATATTTATATTATATATTTGTGACAGTTCTTTTAACAATTCGTTAACCTGAGATGTATTCGTGTTACCACCAAACTGTCTTCCCGCAAAGTACCATACAATCAGTCCTACAATTGAAGCCGGTACCGTCGTCCAGACCATTGCTCTTATATGTGAAAATATATTCACTTTTGTTACTAATGCAGCTAAGTTTGTTGTATCTGAAAGTGGAGACATTTTATCTCCAAATACCGCACCAGCAATGATAGCACCAGCAGCCATACCTGGCGTGATATGTAATTGTGTTGCAATGGCCATTAAGGCTATGCCGGCCGTTGAGGCAGAACCCCAGGCTGTTCCCGTCGCAACAGATGTAACTGCACAAATGATAAATGCTGAAACCAAAAATATATTAGGATTTAAAAACTCTAGACCATAATAAATAAGTGCTGGAACAGTGCCAGAATACATCCATGTTCCTACAATAATACCGACAGCTAAAATAATAAAAATTGCTGGCATTGCTGTAGATAAACGTTTCGTTATCCCTTCTTCTAAATCTTGCCATTTCAATCCTACTCTTCTTGCTATTAATGCAGCATAAGCAGAAGATAATATTAAAAGCGCCTGTATCGGTATATCAAACACTACAAATCCAGTAATCACGATGATAACCATTACTATAATTGTTGAGATTGATTCTAAAAATGTTGGTTGTCTTTTCATACACAATCCCCCTCTGTTATATAACTAATTATTCAAATCCTAGTTTATCTTTGCCTAATTCATCGATTGTTAGACCTTCTTCAAAGAAATCTCGCTCTAATATTGTTGATGCGAGCACGATAATTGCATCAATATTTGGCGTTGCAACATCGATTTCACGTCCAAGACTTGACCATAATACTAATCCAAAAGCAATGTCTTCAGTTAAATAACGATTCTTCACATGGTTTGGTCCTTTAATCTGTGAAAATACGGGACTCGTGTTAAATAATCTGTTTAGCGGTTCATCTTCATCTTGTCTTTCTAAATAACCTCTTTCAATTCGCGCTTCTTTGGCAGTAGATAATTCAAAGCCAAGTTTACGTCCTAAAGTGAGTCTTTCTAATTCAACTGCATGTAATAATCTAACTGTATGCTTAGTAATTCCTTCTTCATATAAAGCAAAATTATCCGCATAATCAATACGTCCTACGTTCAGTAAAGTTGGTCCAGGGTGCACCTCTGGGTTACCATTTTCTAAATTAGTCTTCCATAAACTTTCTTCTTTAACGATATTTGGGTACAACGTTTCTATCTTATCAAAACAATCACTTAAGTACTCTTTATCATATGTTGAAAAATGAACTTTTCTCACATTTAATGACAAATCTACTCGTGCTTCTTCAAAATTAACTCGTGTGCCATATGTCAAAGTATTTACTTCTGCAAAATGTGGTAACACATCTATATGCATATCTTCAAGCACATTCATGAATCGAATAGACCCCATAGAAGCTGCAATATTGAAGAAAATGAGTTGCTCTTTCTTCACAAAAGGCGCCATTGTTTGTGCATAGTGTTCGATAAATGAAGATGGTATAACAATTTGTATAACTTCTGCATCCTGAAGCACATACTCCATATCATCACTAACATTAGTAAATTCAATAAAACTTTCTTCTCCTTCATTATTAAAAGTGAATCCACCTTGTGCTAGTGCTTTGTCAAACTTATTCATTGATTGGTTCCTACAATATAATTTGACCTCATGCCCCTTATTGATCATATCTAGTGCAGCAGTTACGGCACCATTACCTGACCCTACGATAGCTATTTTCATAATTTCCCTTCTTTCTTTTTATTTTTCGGACTATCAATTATAAACATTACTATCAACTATAGCCTATATAGAAATTTAATAAACACTGGTTTACAACTTAAATTTGAGGTAATAGTAAGTAATAGTTTAGAAATTGCATTATTATATTTTAACAAGGATAGACATAAGGATATAGTCAATTTTTACAATTAAATATAATAAATTAATTTACATTCTATTGCTCATCAAAGTTTGTTATAGTAAAACTATCCACAACTTCAAACTAAAGGAGGTATATCAGATATGGTTGAATTTGATAATAACCAACAAACTAATCTGTATGTAAATCAAGAATCTGATTCAGACGCAAGATTAATGGCAACATTAATCTATGTATTAAGTTTTTTCACTTCAATAATTGCACCATTGATTATCTGGTTGATTAAGCGTGAAGATTCACCATTTGTCGATAGAGCTGGGAAAAACTTTTTTAACTTCGTGCTTTCTTATGTTATTTGGTTAAGCATTGCAACGATAGCAATGCTTATATTAATAGGATTTATATTGTTCCCTATTATCGCAATATTACATTTCATTTTTACAATTGTGGCAGCGGTAAAAGCATATAATGGTGAAGATTATTTACCACCACTATCAATACGATTCTTCAAATAATCAAAACACAATTTTGTGATTTTTTACAATTGTTGTAACACTTATAATATTAAAAACTGTAAATTTTATTAAAAAACGTTATATTAAAGCCTCATATCCTATATTACGGCTTGATATGATCCTGTAACCTCACATCTCGTTTATTACAACGAGATGTGAGGTTTTTTTAATTGTTTTACAAAAGCGTAACAATCCACACAAAGCTTGATTCATCTGTTAGAGTATTACTTGTCGTTGAAAGCAAACCGTAAAAAGAATAACTATTAAAATTTAAGACAATCAATTGAATAACATATAACACTTTATAATCTTTGGGAGGATTTTTTAATTATGAAAAAATTAGTTACAGCAACAACTTTAACAGCAGGTATTGGCGCAGCAATCGTAGGATTAGATCACGGAAACGAAGCAGATGCAGCAGAACAAACGCAACCAACAAATCAAAACACTACACAATCTACTTCAGGTTCTAGTGCTAACTTATATACAGCTGGTCAATGTACTTGGTATGTATTCGATAAAGTTGGTGGAAATATCGGTTCAACATGGGGCAACGCTAATAACTGGGCTTCAGCAGCATCTTCAGCAGGTTACACAGTAAATAACTCTCCAGAAGCTGGATCAATTTTAC
Source organism: Staphylococcus edaphicus (assembly GCF_002614725.1). Lineage (GTDB taxonomy): Bacteria > Bacillota > Bacilli > Staphylococcales > Staphylococcaceae > Staphylococcus > Staphylococcus edaphicus. Next base: position 95,411 of record NZ_MRZN01000004.1, read on the forward strand.
AATCATCTTCAGGCGCATACGGTCACGTCGCTTATGTTGAAAATGTAAATAGTGATGGTTCTGTAAACGTATCTGAAATGAACTATAATGGTGGACCATACTCAGTTAGTGAACGTACAATTTCAGCTGGCGAAGCTAGTTCATATAACTACATTCACGTAAACTAAGTATTAATATCGCTACAAAACCTAATATTGAATGAAGAAAGAGCTCGAGGTAGTTACATGCCTCGGGCTCTTTTTGTTATTGACAATAGTTGATTCTAATAAAGATACAAATTCGTTTTTATTTAACATACCTTTACTCTTTTTGAAAATAAGCAATAATTTGGCATGGCATGTGCTTCAGGGCGTATAACCTACACAACGACTGACGGATAATTTATCAATGATATAACATGAGGATAATATTTAAACATATGCTGATTACTGCGTTCTTATTATTTTCTATTTCTAGTCATATTGAACTCTAGTCGATTATTTGAGAAAATGAAATGGTTTAATGATTATAAGGAGGCACATCAAATGCAGTGGTTCAAGGTTATCTTAGCCGGACTCATAGAAATTGTATGGGTAACTGGTTTAAATACAGCCGATTCAGTACTTGGTTGGATTGGAACATTCATAGTTATTATTATTAGTTTCTTTCTTGTTATTTCTGCTTGTAAATACTTACCAGTTGGTACAGTATATGCTGTGTTTGTCGGTATTGGTGCTGTAGGGACAGTATTTGTAGACATGATATTTTTAGGAGATCCATTCAATTTAATTAAGATTATCCTAATTATCTTGTTAGTTATCGGCATTGTAGGTTTAAAATTAACTACTGAGGAGGCTGAAAGCTAATGGCATGGATTATCTTATTAATTGCTGGCCTTTTAGAAGTTGTAGGTGTGATTGTATTAAATGAAATTACACGTACGAAAAAGAAATGGCTCATCGTCGTATTAGCACTTGCATTTATCTGTAGTTTCAGCACGTTAAAGTTTGCAATGAACGATATTCCGATGGGCACAGCTTATGCAGTGTGGAGCGGGATTGGTACTGGTGGTGGTACCTTAGTAGGTATGTTCTTGTATAATGAATCAAAAAATGCAAAAAGAATCTTCTTTATTGCTTTAATTATACTATCTATCGTAGGTTTAAAAATAGTAGGTTAATATTTTAAAATCAAATGTGAGATAAATAACTTTTACTGATTTCAGGATAATATGCAGCTATTTAGCATTTAGGGTGGTGGCTTAAAGTCTAAAACACCATTAGATTTTAACCTATCGCCCTATTTTTATAAAATTTATTAAAATAAAGTTTACACAGTTATCGTATTTAAACTGGATTTTCTGATTAATGTTTTACTTTTTACTATTTTACAGTACTAATATTTGTTTGGTTCCATGAAATTTACTATACTTTAAGGTGAAGGAAGTGATTATATATGGTAAAAGTTTATATCGCAGGTCCAATTCCTGAAGTTGGTCTCAACTTATTAAAAGATCAAGGCTTTGAAGTTAATATGTATGAAGGACAAGGTATCATTGATAAAGAGACACTCAAGCAAGGCGTTAAAGATGCGGATGCATTGATAAGTCTTCTTTCAACTAATGTCGATAAAGATGTGATTGATGCCGCCAATAATCTTAAGATCATCACAAATTATGGTGCTGGTTTCAATAATGTTGATATTGATTATGCTCGTCAACAAAACATCGATGTTACAAACACACCTAAAGCATCCACAAATTCTACGGCAGAGTTAACCTTTGCACTTGTACTTGCTGTTGCAAGAAGAATTCCAGAAGGTGATAAACTATGTAGAACCACTGGTTTTGATGGATGGGCGCCTTTATTTTTCCGCGGTAGAGAAGTTTCTGGTAAAACAATTGGCATTATTGGCCTAGGTGAAATTGGTAGTGCAGTGGCTAGACGTGCCAAAGCTTTTGACATGAACGTCCTATACACAGGACCGCATCAGAAAGTCGAGAAAGAACGAGAAATTGGTGCAAAATATGTTGATTTAGACACATTATTAAAAAATTCAGATTTTGTCACAATTAACGCTGCCTATAGTCCAAGTTTACATCACCAAATAGACAAAGCACAGTTTGAAATGATGAAGCCAACTAGTTACTTAATCAATGCTTCAAGAGGTCCTATCGTTCATGAACAGGCTTTAGTACAAGCATTAAAAGAAAAAGAAATTGAAGGCGCAGCCTTAGACGTATTCGAATTCGAACCAGAAATTCATGATGAACTTAAAACATTAGACAATGTTGTAATTACGCCTCACATTGGTAATGCAACATATGAATCACGTGACATGATGTCAAAAATTGTAGCAAATGATACAATTAGTAAAATGAACAATCAAAAACCTAAATTTGCCGTAAACTAAAAAATTATGTACAGAAAAACCTCGAAACAGTGATTTAGACATTGTTTCGAGGTTTTGTTTTATTTGTGTTTTGCTTTATAAATAAATTTAGTTTGTTTGGCAACAAGTCGATTTGGAATGATTTTAGTAATTGTATTTCTTACTAATACAACCAATTTATTACTTTTTTGTGCTAACTTACCAATTTTTCTAGAGCGTTTAATAACTTTTTTAGTATGAGCCACACGTAATTTATCATATCTTTGCAAAGCCTCATCAAAGGCATATGTTTTCAAACAATTAGCTAAAACAATAGCATCTTCCATTGCTTGTCCAGCTCCCTGTCCCATGTTTGGCGTTGTTGCATGTGCAGCATCACCTAGTAATAGAATTCGCTGATAGACAAAAGTTTTTAACGGTTGCACATCATAAATGTCATGAAGTAGAATATCTGTTTCACTTTGTTTATCTAAAATGTTTCTAATTTCATTTGGAAAATGATTAAACCTAGCTTGCAAATGTGGTTTTGCATAGGATTGCATAGTTGCATCATTTTCCTTAGCATTGATTGAAATAAACCAATAAGCTTGGTTATTTAATAACGGAACGACACCTACCCTGCCTTTAGAAGACCAATATTCTTTTGCAACATTGTTTGATTTAATATCTACATCTTCTACAAGCCCTCTGAACACTGTGTAGCCTTGATATAAGGTTTTGCTATTTGGCGCTACAGCATGTCTGATGTTAGAATGTAGTCCATCTGCGCCGATACATAAATCAAATGCCTCTGCCTCTTGTTCTTCAAAATGTAACACAACTTTTAACGCATCATTATCTACATGCGTAACATGATGATTTGTAAAAATTGCTGATTCTGGAATATAAGATTGAATAACATCTATTAAACTTTGTCGTGTCATTGTTAAATTCACTGTATGTTTCTTCAACTTCACTTTACTTAATACATTATCTTTATCATCCAAAATTTTCATAACATTGATAACTTGTCCAATGTTTTTGATACCTTTTGCCAAATCATGTTTGCCTAATTTGTCTATCACATTACCTCCGATGCCAATACCAGCACCTATCTCAGTAATCTCTTTGTTTTTCTCGAAAATTTTAACTTCGTGACCTTGCTCACTTAATAATGCGGCAGCTGTTAAACCGCCAATACCAGCACCTACGATTGCTATTTTCATCTAAAATTCACTCCAAACTTCCCTATCTCTTCTTAATTTATTTATATGACATTCTAGCCTATAACAGTATTTATAGTAGTCTATAAATAGTAATCTTTCTTAATATGATCTTTCTTAATGCCAAATTTATCATAGTAGTGTTTCATAAACGTGGCGATATTTTCATCCCATTCAATGTCACTTGCATATTGATGTTCACCTGGTGACTTAGGATTCCATCGCATTTGATATAAAGAGAGTTGCTTATTTTCAAAGTAGTTAGTTCTCACAAAGCGAGCGCCACCCATTATTGCTTTTTCTGGCGACGTCCATTTTTGTTTTTTTGCAAAACTACTACCTGTATGAACTGCATTCTCATCAAAGGCACCAATACCATAAAAATTATAATATCGGCTTCCATCATCATCTATGCCTTTTGCTAGTTCAGATTTGCCATTTCCTGTCTCAACAAGGGCATGGCTGACAAGATACAAGACATTCACTTCATATTTATCTTGAGCTTTTAAAAAGGCTTTCCCCTTATTTTTTAAGATACCTTTATCTTTTAAAATACGATTGACTTCGTCTTCAGACATGGATACTTTTTCAGAAATATCCATGTGATTTAAGTTATCTTTGTCACTATTCACATCCATTGCTTTTTGAACGTCTTTTTTAGATGCTTCAACAAATCGGCCATCTTTTTCAGTCATATTTAATGTCCCAGTTGCTACTTGTTTTTCGACCGCTTCATTAAATGTATTGGTTTTTTGATTATCAAATAAATGTGTTTCATTAACAATAAATAAGATTAGAAAAACAATAAAAATTAAGATAATAATAAACAAAGGTATTTTACGCTTTATGTTTTCGTTCATTTTATGAAAAACTCCTCATCTTACACTTATTTTGTTAATGTAACATAAGCAAATATAATAGCAATTAAAACTATTGCAAATGAAATATTAATGATAATTTTCATCGCTGTTCGATCTCTGAATAACGTATTAAAAATTGTTAAACTTATTGCTAGTGATACAACAAACATTGTGATTGCCATTATCATGTTTAAAGAAATTAAAAACACTATTCCGATAACTAAAAATACATTTGAGATAATAGCTAAGATTTTCACCATTTTCGCACTGATAAGCCTTCCACTCCTTGCTATACATAATTAATTTCATTCGACTCCAATATTAGAAATTGTACCACACTTAACTCCGTTTCAATATGTCATTTTGTAATAAGCAAAAAGGAACAAGCTTGAAATCAAAATATGAATTTTGATTTCTTAAGCCCATTCCTTATAAAGTAATGCTTAATTATAGTGGTATTTATTGAAAATACAATTTTATATTTTTATATCGTCTAACTAGCTATTCTCTAGACATACCTCTTAGCATATTTAACATATACGTTAAGCTACGATTCATCTCTTCATCTTTCAATATTCCCATTAAACCTGTAATAGATGTTTTTTGATTTGGATTAGCTCTATTTGCAACACTTAAACCTTTATTTACTTTGTTCAACATTGTCGACAAATCGTTCACATCTAAATCACCAAGTAAGAATACAAGTGAAGCCATATTTGAAATTAATCCAGTATATTGTTCTTTGTTAAGTTCTACAGCAAACTTATTAGCAATAACGCCTCTGCTTTTAACTGCGCCTGAAACTGCATCTAATAATTTAGCATCATCTATAGTACTAATAATATTAATCGCTTTTAAGATGCTATCTTTATTAGCAACAATTGCATCAGTAACTTCTGCTAAACTATCTTGTTTCAGTTCTTCTTCGGACTTTTGCAAACGTTTAATTTGAGTGATTCTTTCAGCCATTACTTATCCACCTGACTTCCCGGGAATGTATAATCCTCACGTTTCCACTTATCTTGAACACGAACGCTATACTGTGGTTGACGTTGTTTATTTACACGGAAGTTCGTAGGATTTAGTGGTGATTTACCCCTACGTGTTTTAACTTCCATACGGCAACTTGTGCGTTTGTATGATGGCGTATCGGTATCTTTATCAACATCACTATTTGTTAATAAATTAATAGCGCCTTTATCGCCATGGACCATTGCATTATTATTTAAAGGAATATAGATTTCTTTGCCTTTTACTCTATCTGTTACATGTGCGATTAATTCTGCTTCACCAGTTTCAGAAATTAATTTGATTTCTGCTCCTTCATGAATGTCTCTTTCTTTTGCAAGTTCAGGAGATACTTCTACAAAGGCATGCGGCATTTTATACTCTAAACCTGGTACTTTATAAGTCATATTACCTTCGTGAAAATGCTCTAATAAACGGCCGTTATTCACATGTAAATCATACGTTTCATTTACTTTAAAGAAGTTATCGAATGTAAGCGGGTAAAAATTAGCTTTACCATCATCGAAATTAAATCCATTTAGATATAACGTTGGCTCATCTGTACCATCCTCCGCCACTGGCCATTGTAGGCTATTATAACCTTCTAATCTATCATAGTTCACACCTGAATATAATGGTGTTAGTCTAGCGATTTCATCCATAATTTGGCTTGGGTGTGAATAGCCCCAATCATAGCCTAATGTTTTGGCAACAGCTTGGATAATTTCCCAATCCGGTTTAGAATCACCTTTAGGTTCTAGTGCTTGATATAAACGTTGGATACGACGTTCAGTGTTTGTAAATGTTCCAGTTTTTTCAAGCGATGGACTTGCTGGCAATACAACATCTGCAAACGTTGCGGTAAACGTAAAGAATTCATCTTGTACAACCAAGAATCCTACTTTTTCTAATGCTGCTTGAACAAAGTTAATATTCGAATCAACAATACCAGTATCTTCACCATATAAGTATAGCGAATCAATTTCTCCATTGTGGATACCTTCCATCATTTGATGGTTATCTCTACCAACTTGTTTCGGTAATGCTTCACCATATTCACGTTCGAATTTAGCTCTGATTTCATCATCTGTAACTTTTTGATACCCTGGGAATTGATCAGGCATACTTCCCATATCACTACATCCTTGTACATTATTATGTCCACGTAAAGGATAAGCACCTGAACCTGGTTTTCTATAGTTTCCTGTTGCTAATAACAAATTTGAAATAGCTGTTGAAGTATCACTACCAATATCTTGCTGTGTAACACCCATTGCCCAAGCAATAGATACAGATTTAGCTTCAACTACTTGATGCGCAAAATCTATCAGTGCTTCTTTAGCAATACCTGTAGTTTCTTCAGCAAATTCCATTGTATAAGGTGCTAATGATTTATAATAGTCCTCAAAATGATTAACCCATTCATCAATAAATGTCTTATCATGCAAATCATGATCTATAATATATTTTGTTACGGCAGATAGCCATACTAAATCTGTACCAGGTTTCGGTTGATAGAAATTGTCGGCGCGTTCAGCCATTTCATGCTTACGGATATCGAATACATTTAAAGTATTATTATATAGTTTATGTCCGCGCTTAATGCGAGACGCAATAACCGGATGTGCTTCTGCTGTATTGGTACCAACTAAAACAACCATATCGGCAATTTCAAGATCCTCTATTGAACCGGAGTCGCCGCCATGACCTACAGTTCTAAATAATCCTTTAGTCGCTGGTGCTTGGCAGTAACGTGAACAGTTGTCTACGTTATTTGTTCCAATAACCTGTCTAGCTAATTTTTGCATTAAATAAGATTCTTCATTTGTTGCCTTAGATGAAGAAATAAATGCTAAACCGTCCGAGCCATGAGATTGTTTTACTTTGTTAAAGTTTTCAGCTACTATATTTAAGGCTTCTTCCCATTCTACTTCTTCGAATTGACCATTTTTACGTACTAAAGGTTTAGTTAAACGTTCGTCTGAATCAACGTAATCCCAACCAAATTTACCTTTAACACATGAAGAAATCTTGTTTGCAGGTGATTCGTGTTGAGGTTGTACTTTTAATACTTCTCTATCTTTTGTCCAAACATCGAAAGAACACCCTACACCGCAATATGTACATACAGTTTTAGTTTTTTCGATGCGTTCTTCACGCATTGCTGCTTCAGAATCTGAAACTGCAAATAATGGTCCATACCCTGGTTCTGCTTTTTTAGTTAAATCTATCATTGCTGCCAATGAGCCAGGTTCTAAATCTGTCATATATCCGGCATTACCTTCCATATTGACTTCCATCATTGCATTACAAGGACAAACGGTTGCACACTGTCCACAACCAACACAAGAAGAATCGTTAATAGAAGTATCATTATCCCAGATAACACGAGGTTGTTGGCGTTCCCAGTCTATCGTAAGTGTTTCATTAACTTGTACATCTTGACACACTTCCACACAACGCCCACATAAGATACATTGGTTTGGGTCATAGCGATAGAATGGGCCATAATCTTTTTCATATGGTTTCTCTTTGTATTCATATGTTTGATGTTCAAGACCCCATTGGTCCATTGTATTATGAATCTCACAATCACCATTGTTATAGTCACACACTGTACAATAAAGCATGTGTTTTTCTAAAATACGATCCAATGCTTCTTTTTGACTTGTTTGTACTTTGTCATTCTGTGTGTTAACAACCATTGGTCTATCTATTGTGGTACTGCAAGCACGTTCCATCTTACCATCGATTTCAACCGTACAAGTATCACATGTTTGGATAGGCCCCAACGATTCGTTGTAACATATTGAAGGAACGAATGTATCTTGAGATTTAATAAACTGTAGTAAATTCGTTCCAGGTTCTACAAGATAATCTTTGCCATCTAACGAGACAATCAAATGTTCTTGCATACACTTCACCCCTATTATTATTTATTCTGCCCATGTATTTAACTTCATAAGATGCTTTATAACATTACATCTAAAAAGCCCCACACTTTTTCAAGATAATGTTACTTTATATTGTATAGGTATTTTCACAAATTGTTAAGTTTTTCTTTGGTTTTCTTTGGTTTTTTTATTAAATAGCACAATATTCATTCCATAGTTGTTAAAAAGTAAAACTACTTTCTTTATTACACTTATAAACTATGATTGACTAAACTAAAAAACGAGTTATAAAGTTTATATTAAATTCCTAAATTATCTTTAATATTTGCTTCAATTTCACTCAATGAACTTTCACTAGGTACAAAATAATATAATCCGTCATCTTGAATGCCGCCTTGACCTTCTAATTGATGTCTATTTACATTATCGTTTGCATCTTTATAGTTACTTCTCACTTTATTTAACTCACCAATTGATAAATCTGTCTTCACATTATCTTCTACATGATTCATTAAAGAATTAAAATGCGTAATAGAACTTATGCTCGTAAGCTTATTTGCAAGCCCTTGGATGACCAATTGTTGACGTTCTTGTCGTCCAAAATCCCCACCAGCACCGTCTTCTTTACGGCTTCTAATAAATGCCATTGCTTCTTTGCCATCCATTTTAGATTGCTCGCCTTTAGTAAATTGATAGCCGTCATATGAGAACGTTGCATTACTTGTGACTGTAATACCACCTACTGTATCAATCATATCTTGCATACCATCCATGTCAATCGTTGCATAATGATCAATCGGAATGTTCAGTAACTTTTCTAACGATTTTACTGCCATGTCTGGTCCACCATATGCGTAAGCGTGATTAATTTTTTCAGTTGTCCCTTTACCTACAATATCTGCTTGTGTATCTCTAGGTATACTTACGATTTCAGTCGTTTTCTTTTCAGGATTAACAGATAAGACCATGATAGTATCACTACGTTGGCCACCACCATTAGCATTTCGTTCAGCATTCGAATCTACACCAAACAATGCGATTGTAAATGGATCTCCATCATCCAAATTGACATCTTTATCCCTTAACGAAGATTTATCTCTATCAAGCGGATTATGGATAGAGCCTCCAACAGAAAATATTTTAAAACCAAGGTAGATAACTGCTACTAAAGCTAATAGCGCCAAAATACCAATGAACCATAAGGCGATTTTAGCTGGGAAACTCATTTTTTTATTTTTATCAGAACGATTCACTATTATCATTCTCCATTTCTATATTCAATTTTATAATCTATTTAATAATACATTATAAAGTAATACATTAAATATGACATAGTGCTTTAGACCTATTATTTATTAAATAAATAATAGATATAGTAACTTTTTGAATTTACTATTTATTATAACCATTTCCTGAATTGAGTATTTCTAACATACTGGCATGACAAGCTTGATTACTAATAATAAATGGTCCACCAGTTGAAAAATCCAACTTTGTATTGTTTAAGGTCGTCATTTTTAATCCTAATTCACTTGCAAATAAGAATTGTGCCGCTATATCCCAAGGCTTAGGATTCGTATTTACATGTGCACCAAATTGTCCTTTAATAACACGTATAGAATCTAATCCACAAGAGCCAATACAGCGATATCCAAAGGAAGCATCATTTAAATCCTGAATGGTTTCATCATTGATGACTAATGAATTATAAGAAATAATCGCATCTTTTAACTCAATATCCTCAGGTGACGATAATGGTTGTCCATTTACATAAGCACCAAATCCTCTGACTGCTTTATAAAGTTGTCCATGTGGATAATCATATATATAAGATAAGACGGGTTCTCCTTCAATAAAATAACCTAATATAATGCAATAATCTTCCTGTTGCTTAACCAAGTTCGTCGTGCCATCGATAGGATCCATTATCCATACATGGCCTTCTTTAGCATTGACCTCACGATTAGATTTTTCTTCTGCAAATAGTTGATGACTTGGATAATGTTCTTTTAAAAACAATTCGAAATTTTGTTGAATTGCTTTATCTACATTAGTTACTAAATCAAACATATTTTCTTTTGTAGTTGTGACCATATCGCTGATTAATTTGGGAATTATGTCATCTAATGTTGTTAACCAGGCGTTAATCGATTCATCTATTTCAATAAGTTGTTCTTTTTCCATATATGATGCACCTCTTTATTTAAATAGTATATGCCGAACATAAACACTATGTATAATTTGTTATATTCTATCACAGAATTCGACCTAAAATATATGCTATTTCATATCTCACTATATATAAAATGTGGGCTAAAGCACAAAAAAATAAAACCGACTAGCGTAGCTAGTCGGTTAAATAGAAAGGAAAGTAAGTAATAAATATTGAAGATGTTTGATTTAGTAACTCGAACAAATAGATGTTAACAAAACTATTATGTAATAGCCTACCCCTTTGCCATCTATTCGCTACCCCCTTGTTACTAGTTACATACTAACATAACCACAAAATAAATGTAAGCGTTTTCTATAAATTTCTTTAAATTTTTCGAAAAAATTTTCTAAATGTCGTCATTGTCACTTTTATGATATAATAAATGTAATATGTAATCATTTGGGAGGTGACTTTCTAATGAATAAACGCGAAAGACAAAATAAACTTGTTCTAGCTATTCAAGAGAATAGGCAGATTACTGCTTCAGAATTAGCAATAAACTTAAATGTTTCAAAGCGCACGATTCTACGAGATATTCAAGACTTGGAAGATCAAGGTGTCAAAATTTTAGCGAAACACGGTAAACTGGGTGGTTACCAATTACAAGAAACACCAAATAGTTATGACATTGAGTTAACCGAAAATCAATTGTCTGCTCTATTCCTTGTCCTAAATGAAAGTCAATCTTATTCAACACTACCTTATAAAGACGAAATCAATGCAATAATTAAAAAATGTTTAAACTTACCTTATACCAAAATGAGACGTTCGCTAAAAAAACTAGATCGCTATATTAAATTTGACCATAGTGAACATCTAAACTTACCCCCTATATTTTCTGATGTACTGATTTACTGTACTGAAAGAAATGTCATGGCAATGGAATATAATAATAGTTTAGATATTGTTACAGAAAACGTTATTTTCATTGGGTTGTTATGTGAAGAGGGGCTTTGGAAAGCCGTCATTTTTGAAATTGGACTCGGTAAAACAAATGAAATACCAATTGTTGATATCCATGATATAGCTTATTCTTTTGGCAAAACCATCAAAACACAAGATATCACTATCAATAATTATCAACAATTTTTAAATCCAACTGAGTCTTAACTCAGTTGGATTTTTTATGTATTATCACTTATGGTCATATTGGCTATCTATCTCTTTTTTATTCGAGTCACAATATATAGACTCAACTTTTTCCTTATCGCTTAATCGAATTACTTAAATTTTTTTCGCATGCCTACCTGCTATCAACCATTCACCTAATGATTGTGTATTATACCCGCATATAATGAAAGGATGATTCTATGTATCAACTAGAATTTCATAACTTAGAACAACGTATGAGCAAATTACTCAATTTAATCGAAGTATATAAATTCGCTTATGTCACCAATCATAAAAAGAAGTCTCAATATAAAATGGAAGTTCATAAATTTATAGAGCAAGAATACAATTCATTTAAACAAGATGCCTTATATCAAGCTTCTCTTTTTCATTATAATTATTTTACTTTCTTAAGCAATCAAATAGAAGATCCCCTTGACGAACTTACAATTGGTAATACCAGCAAACACATTGACCTTATTCAACAGCGTTTATTGCATATACATCAATTACTATCCTATTATTTGTAATAAAATTTCATTTTCTATAATTATATAAATACAAATTGTAATACTTTTTCATGTGTTGTACAATGAAAACGATTACAGCATTAAAGGAGTGGTAAAGATGCATGGCTTTTCTATTTATCTTGGTCAATCCATCGATAAGTCATATATACGACGCATGGTTGATTTAGGATACACAACCATTTTTACTTCAGTTCAAATTCCTGAAGAAAATGAAAACACTAAATATCGCTATTTGGGAGAACTTTTAGATTATCTGTCAAACGATCAGCTGACTTATATGATTGATATCAATCCTTCATTGCTGAATCATTCTTTTTATCAATTTTTAAAGCAATATCAACGTGCTAATTTTATTATTCGTATTGATCACAGCACGTCTATCGCTATTGTAAATGATATTATTGAACATGGATTTCAATGCTGCTTAAACGCTAGCATTGTATCTGAACAATTACTTCAGCAGTTATATACTCAGTTATATGATTTTAGTTACTTATGCTATTGTCATAATTATTATCCACGTCCTGATACTGGATTAACGACAAATTTTGTTCAATCTCAGGATAATTTAATTTTAAAATACAATCCTAATGCTAATATTTATGGTTTTATTGTTGGCACAACAAAACGAGGTCCCCTGTTTAAAGGGTTACCGACAATTGAAGAAACAAGATATATGCATCCGCTTAAAAGTGCACAATTATTACTAGATCAATCTATAACACATGTAATGATTGGAGATCCATCTATATCACAAACTTATGCACATAAACTCATGTCACTTTTAACTAAAAGACATTTCAATTTATCTATCACGTTACAAGATGCGCAAGTCGAATCAATTCTATCAAAGCAGCATACCGTTCGAGCAGATAACCCAGGCAATGTAGTTCGTTCTCAAGAAGCACGCCATTACTGTCAAACCGCGATAGAACCTCAATTTAATGTTTTACGTAAAACAGGCACCGTAACTGTAGATAATCAACTCAACGGCCGCTATCAAGGAGAATTACAAATTATAAAGTCTACTTTACAACCACATGACCATGTTAACGTAGTTGGTCAAATTATTAATGACGATATACCACTTATTGAATGTATGCGTCCTAATGATACGTTTGAATTTACCATACATACAAGGAGCTGAGAATTATGAATCATTCTATTACAGAATCAAGAAATGAAGCAACAATGCATTTAGATGAGATGACAATTCAACAATCATTGGAAATAATGAATACTGAAGATCAAAAAGTACCACAACAAATTCGTGATGTCCTGCCTGAACTAGCAAAGGTCATTCAAGTTACTACTGAACAATTCAAACAAGGTGGACGCATCATTTATATGGGTGCTGGTACAAGTGGTCGTTTAGGTGTACTAGATGCTGCAGAGTGTGTACCGACGTTTAATACTTCTACGGATGAAGTAATAGGACTCATTGCTGGCGGACAACGAGCAATGACAGTGGCAGTAGAAGGTGCAGAGGATAGTGAGTCACTTGCTCATGAAGATTTAAAACATATACATCTCAATGAAAAAGATGTTGTAATTGGTATTGCTGCTAGTGGGAGCACCCCTTATGTGATGGGTGGACTTAAATACGCTACAGTAACGGATGCACATACTGTCGCAATTTCATGCAACACAAATACAAAAATAAGTCAATTAGCTCAATATGCTATTGAAGTAAATGTAGGACCAGAAGTTTTGACCGGTTCAACAAGATTAAAATCAGGCACTGCCCAAAAATTAATTCTTAATATGATTTCAACCATTACGATGGTTGGTGTCGGTAAAGTCTACGATAATCTTATGGTAGATGTAAAAGCTACCAATCAAAAGTTAGTGGATCGTTCTATACGCATGATTCAAGACATATGTGATATCTCTTATGAACAATCTCATCAACTATATGATAGTGCTGACCATAACTTAAAAGTAGCAGTCGTCATGCATCTATGTAGTATCAATAAAACAGAAGCGCTCACACGACTTAGAAACAACGATGATATAATTAAAAAAGCTATCCGAGAAGAATAATGACTTTAACAGGTAAACGCTACAATAATTAACTGCAATCAAGATGAGAAGGAGGTCATTTTATGACTAAAGAGCAAGTATTAGCAGAAAATATTATAGATGCCGTTGGGGGCATTGATAATATGGATGACATCATTAATTGTATGACACGCGTTAGAATTAAAGTACTCGATGAAGATAAAATTGATTATGAACAATTAAAATCTATTAAAGGTGTCATGGGCGTAGTAAAAGATGATCGCGTACAAGTTGTTGTTGGACCTGGAACCGTTAATAAAGTTGCATCTCACATGTCTGAATTAAGTGGCGCACCTTTAGGAGAAACAATTCCACATAAATCTAAAGACTATCGCGCGAATGCAGCAGCAAAAGCACAAGAAAATAAATCTGAATTTCAAAATAAGCAAAAAAGAGGCAAGTTTAATAAGTTATTAAAAACAATAGCGAATATCTTCATACCTTTAATCCCTGCTTTTATTGGAGCAGGTTTAATTGGTGGTATCGCTGCCGTATTAAGTAACATGTTAGCTGCAGGACAAATTTCAGGTGAATGGGTTACACAACTTGTTACCGTCTTTAATGTCATTAAGGATGGTATGTTAGCTTACCTAGCAATCTTTACAGGTATCAATGCCGCTAAAGAATTTGGAGCTACACCTGGTTTAGGTGGCGTCATTGGTGGTACAACATTATTGACGGGATTAACAGACAAAAATATGATTACAAATATTTTTACAGGTGACCCCCTTCAGCCAGGACAAGGTGGTATCATTGGTGTTATCTTTGCCGTTTGGTTACTTAGTATTGTTGAAAAACGACTTCATAAAATCGTTCCAAATTCGATTGATATTATCGTTACGCCAACAATCACATTATTTATCATCGGTTTATTAACAATCTTTATATTCATGCCTCTAGCTGGTTTTGTTTCTGATGGTCTGGTTAGTGTTATTAATGGCATTATTGATATCGGTGGTATCTTTAGTGGCTTTATTATCGGAGCGTTCTTCCTTCCATTAGTAATGTTAGGATTACATCATATGTTTACGCCTATTCATATTGAAATGATTAATCAAACAGGTGCTACATACCTACTCCCAATTGCAGCAATGGCAGGTGCTGGACAAGTTGGTGCAGCGCTTGCGCTTTGGGTAAGATGCAGTAAAAATACAACCCTAAGAGATACGCTTAAAGGTGCTTTACCCGTTGGCTTTTTAGGTATTGGAGAACCATTAATTTATGGTGTCACATTACCACTCGGAAAGCCATTCATTACAGCTTGCATCGGCGGTGGTATCGGCGGTGCTGTCATAGGTGGCATCGGTCACATAGGTGCTACTGCAATCGGACCAAGCGGTATTTCTTTATTACCTTTGATTTCAGATCATATGTATTTAGGCTATATTGCAGGGCTACTCGCAGCATATGCAGGTGGTTTCGTATTCACCTATTTCTTCGGTACAACGAAGGCTATGCGAGAATCTGATACATTAGGTGATTAAAATTGACCAACGTACTATATAAAATTGACAGCAACTATAATCAATTTACTAAAAGTGAGAAGAAAATCGCAGACTTCATATTGAATACACCTCATAAAATAATCAATATGTCTGTCCAAGATTTAGCAAAAGAAATTGATACAAGTACAGCATCAATAGTTAGATTTAGTAAAAAAATTACGAAAAAAGGATTTCAAGAGCTTAAAATTGCTATATCTCGTTATTTACCTGATGATGCTATTAACAATAGTCATCTTGAACTTGTCGATAATGAATCAGTAGATATGCTTAAATCCAAAATGCTTTCTCGTGCGACTGATACAATGAATTTTGTTTCTAATCATATCGATGATCAAATTATCGATATGATTTGCGACACAATGAAACGTGCACGTACGATATTCTTATTTGGCTATGGTGCCTCACTCGTAGTGGTCACTGATCTTTTTCAAAAATTATCACGAATAGGACTGAATGTACGTCTTATACAAGAAACACATTTATTCATGTCTACACTTGCTACACATGATGAACGAGACTGCATTATTTTTGTGACAAATCAAGGTAACCACAGTGAAATGCAATCTATGGCAAGAGTAGCCACAGATTATAGCGTGCCCATCATTACAATTTCTAGTTCGAATGATAATCCGATTGCTAAAATATCTGATTTCACCATCATTTATGGTCCAACAGATGAAAATGAATTACGCATGGCTGCTACTACGTCACTCTTTGCTCAATTATTCACTGTTGATATTTTGTATTATCGCTATATTGCCTTAAATTATCAAAGTGCACTTGACTCCATTACACAATCCAAAATGGCTTTAGATAATTATCGAAAACATTTATCAACAATTCGATTTAAGCATTAAATTCCCAGGGCATAGCTGCTTATAGCGAAATATCTATGTATACTTTAGCTTTTCTAATACAAAAAAACACTTTCGTTATCCTTCACATGCTTGTGTGGATTTAACGAAAGTGTTTTCTTTAGTTATATAGCAATCAAATTAAGATTGTTGCTCATTTTTGAAAAAATCAAAGATGTTTTTAGCATTATCAGTATTATCAATGTTGCCTTTGAATCTTTCACTACCTGGACCATATGCGTAAGTATTCACGTCTTCTCCAGTATGACCATATGTCGTCCACCCAGTATTAGATTTATCATTTATAGGTTTTTGTACAGCATCCTGAAGTTTTTGTAATTGGTCTTTATATTTTTCATCATCTTCATCGAGATCTCTCACTTTTTTAGCTTCTTCGTTTATTTTATCAATTTGTGTTTGCTTCACATCAAATCCATAACCTTCATTAATTACTTTTGCAGCATCTTTACCTTCAGCAATTTGCTTAGTCATATACGCACCTGAATGCTTCATCGAATGAATTGCATCTGGATTCCACACGTAGTCTTTACCTTTCGCGATAGATAAACCGCCTGTTGAATGATCAGCAGTTGCAACGACCAGTGTATCTGGATTTTCCTTAGCATATTGTGTTGCGTAATCAAAAGCTTTCTCAAATCCTTGCATTTCTGACATGACACCCGTAACATCATTTGGATGACCTGATTTATCAATTGATGCACCTTCTACCATTAAGAAGAATCCTTTATCATTTTGCTTCAACTTATTAACCGCGGTATCCGTCATATCAACAAGTTTGGGATTTTTCTTAGGCGCATCAAGTTGTAGAGGCATATCATTATCAGCAAATAAACCGAGCATTTGATTACTTTTGGCATTTTGCATTTGTGCTTTGTTCTTCACGATATCATAGCCATCTTTTTTGAATTTTTTCGTTAAATCGCCATTATCTTTACCAAAATATTCAGCACCACCACCAAGCAGAACATCCACTTTATGTTTGCCATTTATTTTATCATTATAAAATTGTTGTGCAATTTCATCTTTTTTATCACGATCGTCCACGTGCGATGCATAAGCAGCTGGCGTAGCATCTGTGAGTTCAGCTGTAGAAACGAGTCCAGTAGACTTACCATTTTCTTTTGCTTGTTCTAATACTGTTTTAACATTCTTTTTGTTTTCATCTACACCAATAGCACCATTATAAGTTTTATGACCAGAACTAAAAGCTGTTGCTCCCGCTGCTGAATCAGTTACGTTTTCTTTAGGATCATTTGGATTGGTGCGTTGATTACCTGCCAAATATTTATCAAATGCTGTTTTTTCCATTTCTTTAGTTTCTGGATTATCCGCAAAATAACGGTAAGCAGAGTTATATGAAGGTCCCATACCATCACCAACAAGAAAAATTACATTTTTAGGGTTTTTGGTATTTCCCATATATGCAACTTCATCATTTTGATTTGATTCTTGTTCCCCACCTGATGCATAGGTTGGTTGTGCACTCCCCAATGCCGTACCAGCCACAATTGCACTTGCTACAGTAATAGTTGCTAACCTATTGAATATCTTCATAAATTAATAACTCCTTTAATATGTATTATCATGCTACTACTTCAGTTTAAAGCACAAATTTTGAGTGAACATTTTAATATAGTTAATTTTCTGTAAATTAATTATATTTTGAATATAAATGCCATCATAATACATAACAGCTACTTTATTTTTTACTCATATGAATAAATAAAAGAAAAGCGATTATATAATGATGTATCATTATATAATCGCTTATTAAGCTATACTTATTTTATTGTTTTATTCATTTATATAAGTTTGTCTTTATTTAATTTATGATAACCTTTTAAGAAGAAGAACAATGTCATGAACAGTAAGAATATAATACCAATGACTACAGAAACAACCGTTTCTTTATTGAATAACATACCTATCAATACCATTACAAAGAATGCCATTGTAATATAGTTCGTGATTGCGCCACCTGGCATTTTAAACGGGTGGCCTTCTAATTCTTCTGGATGATTTTTTCTAAATCTTAAATGACTAATTAAAATCATAAACCATGGCACCATACCTGGTAAGATGGATGCACTATAAACGTAAACAAAGACACTGTCTGCGCCTTTAATAAATAAAGGTAAGATAACATTTAATAATGCACCGATTAAAATACCAATTGCAATAGCAAGTACTGTCCATAATGGCACACCATTCTTCATAACTTTACCAAAGAACTTAGGTAGCATACCTTTTTGAGATAAGTTTAATGTCATACGACTGGCACTGAATATACCTGAGTTACACCCTGACATTGCTGCAGTCAATACAACAAAGTTAATTAATCCAGCTGCAAATGTAATACCTACTTTGGCAAATGTTGCAACAAACGGACTGCCAATATTGCCTAATTCATCCCACGGATAAACAGTAACGATTACAAATATCGCACCAATATAGAAAATCAAGATACGCCAGATAACACCATTCACCGCACTTTTAATGTTTTTCTGTGGGTCTTTCGTTTCACCAGCAGTAATACCGATTAATTCCACACCTTGATACGAACCAATAACGATTGACAATGCAAAGAAAAATCCAATCCAACCATTTGGCATGAAGCCACCATGTGACCATAAGTTAGAGAGCCCAATTGCATCTCCACCATTTCCTAGTCCAAAGAAAATTAATCCGAAACCAGCAACAATCATTAATATAATAGTTACAACTTTAATCATTGCAAACCAGAATTCAAACTCGCCAAAGGCCTTAACAGATACTAGGTTCGCACCTGCTAAAAGTGCAACAACTACTACACCTGGAATCCATTGTGGTAAATCTGGGAACCAGTAATTCATATACTCCCCAACAGCTATTACCTCACTCATACCTACGACAACCCATTGGAATATATTACTCCAAGCTGTTAGATAGCCAGCTACTGGATGTATGTAATCACTTGCAAAGTTAGCAAAAGAACCAGAAGTTGGATGTAAGTAAACCATTTCTCCCATTGCTCTCATTACTAAAAACAAAAAGATACCTGCAATTAAATAAGCGAATATTACAGAAGGGCCTGTCCATTTTATAGTGCTTGTTGCCCCCATAAACAATCCAACGCCGATTGTTCCACCAAGTGCTATCATACGCATTTGGCGCGCACCTAATCCCCTTTGTAATTCATTATTTTCTTCCATCTTTCAAACCCCATCTCTTTCAATTATAAGTGAAATCCAATTCACTTATTATGTCGCTATTATACTATAAATTCAAAAAATTAAAACAATTATTTTGAATTATGTAAGTGTTTACATTCCGTCATCAATTGTATGCGATTTTAGATTAAAAAGCAAAGTCTTTTTTTATTATTTTATTTTTTTAGCTATAAATCGATATTTTTCTATGGTAATGATCACTTGACTATAGGTTTATATAGATTGAACATTCATTTCAAAACGACTCATCTGACATAATTGCTTTTATGTAAAAATACATTTAGCTTTATGCTCAATCATAAATAAATGAACAGTATGTGAATTCACTCACAAATATTCCTAATCGTAGTATACTTATGCTTAATTAAAGAAAGCGAGGATGTTAAATTGAATGATAAAAATGTTAAATGGGATAAAGTCTTCTATGGTAAAGCTTGGATCAAACATGTCGTAGATACAATAAGAACCAAAGATATTCTTCAAAGCTTTTATTTCAAACGTTATTTACTCCGAGCCATTATGGCTGGTTTTATATTAGGCGTAATCACTGTATTTGTATTACTTATTAGAGCTTCGCTTGATACACATATTCCTGCAGGTTTAATCAATTTAATTGCTGCTGTTGCATTTAGTTTTGCGCTAGTCTTAATACTGTTTACTAATTCAGAATTACTTACAAGCAATTTTATGTATTTCACAGTTGGTTTATATTATCGTGTAATACGCCCAAGTCGTGTTTTGAAAATTTTCATGCTTTGTTTTATTGGTAATGTTTTAGGTGGTGTGATTTTCTTTTTAATTTTAAGAGGATCTGATGTCATGACCGCTGAAATGTTCACTCACCTGGAAACAACTATTGAACATAAAACGTTATCGGCAGGCTTTATCGCTATTCTTATTAAAGGTATTTTTGCAAATTTCTTCATAAATATTTCTTTAGTTATCGCTATGCAAATTGATGATATTTTAGCCAAAATGTTTGTCATGATGTTTGGAGTATCCATTTTTGCATTTATGGGGTATGAACACGTTGTGTACAATTCAGTCCTTTTCGCTGGTGGCATTGTGTATCATAGCAATGCGTTAGCGTTAATACCTGTCGTTGTCAATCTGATTGGAGCCGGCATTGGAAATTATATCGGCGGTGGATTAATCATAGGTTTATTCTATGCCTATTTAAATGACCATCATCAATACGATCATGAAGTTTCACGTAAATCAGTTAGACACTAGCTTTGATACTTTGTATGTTATAATCTTTAATAGACTTTAGTACA
The DNA here is from genome assembly GCF_002614725.1 of Staphylococcus edaphicus. GTDB lineage: Bacteria > Bacillota > Bacilli > Staphylococcales > Staphylococcaceae > Staphylococcus > Staphylococcus edaphicus. The sequence continues at coordinate 116,527 of NZ_MRZN01000004.1, forward strand.
AAGGAGTTATATATGAATCATTACTTACTGAAACGTACACTTACGATTTCCATCATTTTTGGTGTATTATTTTTTATAATAAATTATTTTAGTGGGTCCGATAGTTCAATTGTGCAACAGATATTAAAAAGTGTCCTTGTCATTATTGTCTTCGGCATTTTATATTATGCACTATTCTCTATAGTAAACTCGCCTGAAAGAAAATATAAATTTGGTATCACAATCCCTATTGCTTTACTCATTACCATACTTATTAGCGCCATTTTCTCTGCCATGAAAGCAGGCATAGTGATTGGGTTAATTCTCGGTATTGCTGCCGGTTATGTATGGGAATTCATTGCAAAAAATAAAAATGGTGGTGATAGTCATTGAGTATTATATTAGGCATTGTTGTAATTATTTTATTAGTGGTAAGCTTAATTCCAAATCTAAAAGCTGTTCAAAAGTCAAAAGCATCAGGTGAAAAGAATCCACGTTTTGCCATTATGGTTGGAATTGATGCTATATTATTAGTTCTTGTATTAGTGACACTCATATTCAAATTCTTATCATAGTTAAGTATTAAATAAACTTTTGAAATCAACATTAGTAATAACATATAAAATGGCTGTCGTGTGTTTACCACGGCAGCCATTTTTAATAGTCAAAATTGATCTTGTAACACAAAATAATAAAGTACTGCAGCACATAATAAATATACTAACGTGCCCACCATAAATGAACGAAATTGAATATGAAACGGAATCTTTTTATTAAAAATAGGCCCTAATACTAAATTTCCAATCGCTAATACAATAGGTCCTCCTACAAAAAATAATATTAAATAATTATTCATTATATTACCCTCTATTATTTTCAAAACATAATTTTATAATTTCTTCTGCAGATAAATCTTTACCGAAATAAGCAACATCACTAAAATCTTGTAGTTCTGTCATTTCATTTGTATTAACAATGACATCTAGACCTGCAGTAACTGCAGCTGTAGCTCCATTAACAGAGTCTTCGATTGCTAGACAATTTGTAGGATTATAATTTAGCTTTTGAACTGCTGTTAAATATGGATCTGGATTAGGTTTAATTGCTGCAACATCTTCACGTCCAACAATGATATCAATATAAGCACCTAAACCTAAATTAGTAAAAGTTGGTTGAATATCTTCACGGTAACTACTCGTTGCGATTGCCATTGGTATATGTCGTTGCTTACAATAATCCATTAATATGTGTATAGATTTGATGATAGGTAGATTTACACTCGTTTGGTTATGCTCTTCATAAATTTTATTTTTTTTGCTTATTCCAAGTACTTCTTCCAAATAATTATGTAATGCTGTTGCAGCACCTCCAATAGATTGACGATAAAAATCTAAGCTTATTTGTTTTAAATTATGTTGTTCTAAATGTTTATTGATAACTTCAAATAAGTGTTTTTCTGTATCAACAATCGTACCATCAAAATCGAACACCACTGCTTTATACATCTCTATTCCTCCAATAACCACTTCACTATTAAATAATTAAAACAGTTTCTATATAATGTTAGCTTATCATAATTTCAGCAGTAATTAATCTCTTTCACCTTACTTATTTGCAGCATAAAAAAACGTAAGTACATAAACAAACTACATGATGAATGCGTTTTATTTTGTACTTACGCTATTTTATATAATTTCTCTTTTAACGTTTATTCCAATATTTTGCTAAGATTGGTCCTGTAATATTGTGTATAAGGCTAAATACAGCACCCGGCACAGCGGCTAATGGACTAAAATGGACAGTCGCTAAAGACACTGCTAAACCAGAATTTTGCATACCTACTTCAATAGAAACAGCTTTCTTATCTGCTCTATCAAGCTTGAACAAACGTGCTAACGTATAGCCGAGTGTATAACCTACTATGTTATGTAAGATGACAACAGCAAAGATTAATAAGCCCGTTTCAAGAATCTGTGATTTACTACCGCCTACCACTGAAGCTAAAATCAATGAAATTGCAACTACAGATACAATGGGTAAAGCCGTAGCAGATTTAGCCGCAAAGTTTTTAAATACTTTTTGTAATATAAAACCAATCATGATTGGTATTAATATGACTTGAATTACTGACCAGAACATGCTCATAAATGAAACTTGCAACCACTCATGCGCAAACAAATATATTAATGCTGGTGTCAAAATCGGTGCTAACAAGGTTGATACACTTGTGATTGCGACAGATAAAGCGACGTTGGCATTAGCCAAATAACTCATCACATTGCTCGACGTCCCTCCCGGACAGCATCCTACTAAAATAACACCTATAGCAACTTCTGGTGGCAAATGAAACAGTTTTGCGATTAAAAACGCCGTTAATGGCATGATTGTATATTGTAATATAACACCAATAATAACTGTACGTGGTGCTTGAAATACAATCTTAAAGTCTTTTGGATCAATAGTTAACCCCATTCCTAACATAACAATACCTAGCAAATACGGTACCCATCCACTTAATGTAGCTAACTGATTTGGAAAAATAAATCCAATAATTGCAGCAATCAACATCCATAATAAGAATGTGTTGGTGGCAAACTTACTAACTTTTGATAACATCTTTAAACACTTCCCTTTATGTATTAACAAAGAAAAATGTATCATATTTTAAACCGCTAAACAACTAAATATTCTAAATATTCTAAATTCAATAATAACTATATTAGTTAAAAAAATTCAACTTCGTTCTTAAGACCTAGTGCTTACTTCAAAAAAGAGTGGTACAATCTAATAGAAATATAAACTTGTAAAAATTTAAGCGTAATAGAATATTATGATTAATAGCGATAAAACACTTTATATAGATATTGGGGGTATAATATGTTTTTAGATAGAACCGAAACGTTTGTGTTAAACATTGATGGTCTTGATAAGCGCACGACAAGAAAACACTTATCAAAACTTTTAAAACAAATTCAATTTTGTAATTCTTTTAAATTTACAATTTTTAAAAAGAACAATTTATATGCTTTAGAAATAAATTTACCTAAGCAACAGTTGCCTTATATGATTAGCTTTTTAAGTTTTCATAATTATGCCATTTATCAAATACTTGAAAATGCCAATTCAGATGAACTATTAGCATTAGATCACTTGTTATTATCATCTAAGCGTTTTGAACTAATCGTAGATGGTTTGCATGATGCATTTATAAAAGATAAAGTCATCGACATCATGAATCTACTCAATCAAACTGACTATATATCTTATACCTTCAATAGAAACAAAATCAATGTTTCTTGTTCACCATCTGTATTTGCCAAACTAATCAATTTAATTGCGACACACAATATAGACATTCTCGGAGCAGTTTATCAACCACGCTTATTACACAAAGTGAGAATTTCTTAATTCCAATATAAAAAGTGCCTACGACATCATGTAATGTCTTAGGCACTTTTCTTATTCATTACTATACATCATTGATAATATTTTCAAATGCTTCTCTCACTTGAGGCACAGACATACCTACGACCACTTGCACATTCGTACCTCGCTTAACTAACCCATGGGACATTTGATTATGAGTGAAATAGCCACTATCCTCTACTTTATCAGCATCCTTCACTGTCAACCTTAAACGTGTCGTACAGTTTGTTACATCTTTAATATTCTCTTTGCCACCTAATCCTTCTAGATAGTAAATTGCTTTGTCATTGTATTCATTACCTGTAGATGACGTTGTTTCCGTGGCTACTTTCTTATCTTTATAATCATGTTTGCTATACAATTTCACATCTTCTTCGTCTTTTTTGCGTCCTGGAAGTGGAATGTTAAATTTCAAAATTAAAAATCTGAACAAGAAGTAATAAATTGCTGTGAATACTAGTCCAATGATGATTTGGAATACATAAGTTAACCAATGATTCTGTGCTAATGGAATCCAGTTTGTTGCGAAAAAGTCTAACAGTCCACCACCAAAATTACCTACGAGACCAAAGCCATACATTAAAGTATCCATAGTAGCAGCTAATAATGCGTGTAATACAAATAGATATGGTGCAATAAATAAAAATGTAAACTCTAAGGGCTCTGTAATGCCTACAACCACTGCAGTTAGTGTTGCTGGTATTAATAATGCAGCAATTTTCTTTTTATTCTCTTTAGGTGTTGTTGAGTACATTGCTAAAGCGATACCAATGGCTCCAAATACTTTACCATTACCCTGCAACATAAATCCATAAGGGAATTGTTCTTTTAATGGTTTAGTACTTTTAGCAAACTCATTAACATGTTCAAACCATTCTGCCTTCAAACCGTGATTAACCACTACTGGCCCTACTTCTATAGGTGCATAAATGAAGTGATGCAAACCAGTTGGTATCAGCACTCTCTCTAAGAAATGGTATAACCATACGCCAATATAACCTGACCCAATAATAAATCCTTGTAATGAAGAAATGCCACTTTGTACAGTAGGCCAAATAATACAAGTAATTAATGCAAGAGGTAACATGACAAAAAATGAAATTGTAACGATAAATGTTAGTCCTTGGAATACCCCCAACATTTCAGGAAGACGTTTACTATAATATCGATTATGTATCCAAGTCACTATACTTGAAATAACAATACCACCTAAAATATTAGTATCTAATGTCTCAATACCTGCAATTGCTTTAAGACCGGTTACATTCTCAACTCCCTTTTCCAAATTAGCCCCAAATGTATGCGGCCATTGTGTAAGAAAAGCATTAATAAATGTATTGAACATTAAGTAACCCATTAAGGCTGCTAATGCAGCATGTCCCGGTGCTTTCTTAGCTAATGATAATGGCAAACCTACAACAAAAACGATTTCCATGTGATTGAATATCGTCCATCCACCCGATTCAATTACAGACCAAATCTTAAACCACGTCGTTCCATCTTCAGCAATGCTCCCCATAATTGATGGGTTTTTAAATAATGTTGCAAAACCTAGTACAATACCGAAGAAAGCAAACATTAAAACAGGTACAATCATTGCACTACCAAATCGTTTAATTGTGTTCATAACTGTATTCCCTCATTTCTTATCCATTAAAATCTTCTCAATTTCGACAATTTATATCACATTGATACATTCACTTTTATTTTAATTGCTTACACATACCATTATAGGAAACGCTTACATTTAAACAATGGTTTGACGCCATTCGGAATAATTTTGTATAATCAGATTATATTTTCAAAAGTTGAAAATATTTTCATAGAGTAAGAGGTGAACCAATTGTTTTTAGATGAACGCGTAAATAACAACTTTAGTAAATTAAATGAAAATGACTTGCATATCGCACATTTTATTAATACACATATTAATCAATGTAAAACGATGAAAATACATGAACTAGCCACTTATACCCATGCATCCAATGCTACTATTCATCGATTTACTCGAAAGCTGGGTTTTGATGGCTACAGTGATTTTAAATCTTATTTAAAATTTGAAACGGAACAAACACATCAATTACCCTCTGACTCTATCGAGGGATTTAAACAAGAAATTGAGAATACTTTTACTTATTTAGAACGCATTGATTATGAACTGATTACTAATAAAATTAACCAAGCCGAAACTGTGTACCTTTACGGTACAGGATTAGCACAAATGAATGTTGCTCAAGAAGCTCAACGTATTTTATTAACAATTCATAAAAGTATTATCGTCTTACATGATGTACATGAATTTAAAATGGTGTTAAATAAAACAACACCGAAAGATATTTTTTTCATTATTTCACTCTCTGGTGAAACTGAACAATTGCCCGACATCACTAACCTACTACAACTACGCCAAAAATATTTTTTCTCAGTGACAACATTAAAAGATAATACACTCGCACAAAAAGCGAATTATAATATCTATGTATCTAGTAATACATTTTATCTTGTAGATGGTATAGATTACTCAAGCTTTATCAGCTATCACATCTTTTTCGAAACATTATTACGTAAATACAATGAACGTCAAGAGCAAGGTGAACTCAACGCAGATAGGTTTTGAATAAAAAAAAGGACTTACAAGCACAATTGTATCTGCGTGCTTATAAGTCCTTTAATATTTTATGACGATAAATAAAGTTTAATGTCTTTTATAAATCTGCCTCAAATGTTTCTAATGCAATTTGTAGTTGATCAAATAACATTTCAAAACCATGTGCCGTGGAATCATGATATTCTTTTTTCTTTTGTTTGTATTCTAAAGTTGTCAACCTACGTTCTCTAGGTACAAATGCAGTATAACTAAAAACCATTTGCGTTATACCTGGCTCTCTCTCGAAAATTTCCACTTCAATCGTATCTTCAGAATCACTTAACTCTGGCATACCAATCGTCATTTCAATAAATTCATAGGGCGTTAACGTAAGATAAGATCCTTGAACTATATTTTCTTTACCTTTACGGACATCAATTATTTTATAGTTACCATTTTGCTCAGCGTTTACTTGGATAGACTTATTTGTTCTCTCCGATGTCATAAACCATTGCTTCAGAAAACGTTCATCCGTCCACGCTTGATATAACAATTCTGGTTCAACTTTGAATAATCGTTCAAGACGTATCTCAACATTTTCATTCTCTACATTATATTTAGCCATGATGTATTGTTCACCTACTTTCACCCTTATTTCTATTTTAACGCATGATGTAAGACTTCTTAACTATAATAACTTAAGATTTCAATCATTTCTATCCATTTATTAAGCCCTTAATAACTCTAGTTTATCGTTAATAGTCAGTAAACGTCAAAATTTTGCATTCCAAAATAAATAATAAACTGTATGTTTGAATTGATATTTGCACCTTGTTCAATCTTTTTTTAATTTTTATCTAATCTCGGTAATCTGAAACATATTGCGATGATGCCACAAATACCTAATATCATTGGATAAATAGCAAACGGTACTAGTTCAAATGGAGATATAGATGCTACACCTGCTGCAGCAATTAATTGTGGGCTATAAGGTAATAACCCTTGGAAACAGCTTGCAAACATATCTAAAATACTGGCTGATTTACGGGGATCCACACCATATTCATCAGAAATATCTTTAGCTAAAGGGCCTGCCATTAATATAGAAATTGTATTATTTGCTGTTGAAATATCTGCAACGCTAACTAAACTAGCAATCCCTAACTCTGCGCCACGCTTAGATTTCACTCTATTTCGCACAAAATTAAGTAACCATGTTATGCCGCCATTGTGTTGTATCAATGCCACTAGGCCACCAATTAACAGTGCAATAATAGCAATATCTTCCATACCAATTATCCCTTTTGAAATGGAACTCAATAATTCGGTCCAATCAAATGTACCATAAAATAAACCAATAATGGCAGAAAGCATGATACCACCAATTAGTACAATAATAACATTGACACCACATAATGCGAGTATCAGTACAAATAAGTAGGGTATCACTTTTATTAAATCATAATCATAGCTCTTAGTCGCATCAATTTGTGCACCATTCGTTAAAAACCAAAGTACAATTACCGTAATTATAGCACCTGGTAGTACAATTTTAATATTCACTTTAAACTTGTCACTCATTTTGGTCTTTTGCGTTCTTACCGCAGCTATGGTCGTATCTGAAATCATTGATAAGTTGTCACCAAACATCGCACCACCTACAACAGTTGCCATTGTTATTGCTGCAGATACATCCGTTGCTTGGCTTAGTCCAAACCCAACAGGCGCGATAGCTGCTACTGTGCCTACTGATGTACCCATTGATAATGAAACAAACATACAAATAACAAATAGTCCTACAATGATTAAATTCTCTGGAATCAAAGATAATCCTAAATTCACTGTAGATTTTACGCCACCCATATCTTCAGTCGTTTGTGAAAAAGCGCCTGCTAGTAAGAAAATGAGCATCATTAGAATAATATTAGAATGACCTGCACCCTTTGTAAAAATCTCAACCTTTTTTTGAAATGATTCTTTTCTATTTAATACAAGTCCCACAATTGAAGCTACTAATATAGCAACGTTTAGGGGCATTGTAGTGAAATCGCCTGTAATAATACCGACACCTAAAAACATCCCAACAAATATAATTAATGGTATAAGTGCCCAAGCATTGCCTTTCTTTGTCTCCTCCATACAAAACCAACTTTCTATTAAGTTTAACCTGAATATGCATTATTCTGTCATTAAATAAACTTACACAATAAAAAAACTCTTTCTACACAGAAGAAAGAGTAAACTTTGTACATTTATTCTTATCTTCTAGCATCATAAAATGCTACTGGAATTGGCACACGCATCATCATGTTGCCGAAGTATCAACAGGCCAGTCCCTCCACTTCTCTTGATAAGTTATTTAATTTATTTTTTTACAGTACAGTATTAAATAGATTTAGTCAATTACTGTTCCTAATTCTTGTCTAAACTTTAATATATCTTAACATTAATCCATCTATTTACGTCTTACATTATCACACATTGGATTTATTATTCTGTTGGTCGCTTAAGCGTAAATGATTTACCTAGTGATGCATAATCATTTCCAGCTAAACGAGCCACAGGACTTAGCGTTTGAGGATCTATTTTACTATCATCAATATAGACAGTTTCATCTATATGATACATCACAACTTCACCAATAATTAAATCAGAACCTTCTTGCTTATCGCCTAATGAAATGATTCTGTCTAATTTGCATTCCATTCGGATCTTAGCTTGCTCAATACCAGGAACAGGGATTAACTCCGACTCAATACATGTTAATTGTGTTCGATCCAATTCATTTTGCGTCCTCTCAATGGGTGCAGCAGTTTTATTAATTTGTTCAACCGTCTCTTCATCTGTAATATGCACTACAAACGATGCTGTATCTTCAATATTCAAAGATGTATCTTTGCGTCTCCCTTCCGAACGTGTTGTAGCGATCATAATCATAGGCGGCGCACTACACACTACGTTAAAAAAACTAAAGGGCGCAGCATTTAAACGTCCGTCTTTATCTTGCGTAGTTACAAATGCAATGGGTCTTGGGATAATGCTGCCACTAAGCAATTTGTAATTTTGTTGTTTGGTTAATGCATTCGCATTATATTGTTTCATAATTGGTCTACTTCCTTTCCCAAAAATAAGAAAAAGCGAGATAGAAACCAAATATTTAAATTGATTTCTCATTCTCGCTCACACATCGATAACTCATAGGTCAATGTCACAAATTGATACTCGTTTCATGAACATAGTTAATCAACTTTTATGGATAGCCATAAGCGGATGGGACATCACAATTTCATCCCACTCCCATTCATTAAACTAAACTTATGACATAAACATAACTTAATCTAATTGTGTTCCACCAGTCACACCATATACTTGTCCTGTTGTGTAACTAGATTCCTCAGCTGCTAAATGGACATACGTACCTGACAGTTCAACGGGTTGCCCCGCTCTTCCCATGACTTCTTTTTGTCCAAAGTTTGGAATTTTTGATTGGGGTTGTCCACCAGAAATTTGTAAAGGAGACCAAAATGGACCTGGAGCTATGCAGTTCACACGTATGCCTCTTTCGCCCAGCTCTTCAGATAAACTTTTTGTTAACGAAATGATTGCTGCTTTTGAAGCAGCATAATCATGTAAGATTGGACTAGGATGATAACCTTGCACTGATGACGTCAGTGTGATTGTAGCACCTGCTTGTAAATAATCTATTGCTTTTTGAACAGTCCAAAAAATTGGATATACATTGGTCTCGAATGTTTCTGAAAATGAAGCTGTGTCAAATCCTTTAATGTTATCTCTATATTGTTGATGGCCAGCAACAATTGTCACATTATCTAAACCACCAAGTGCTTTGTAAGCCGCTTCAACTAAATCGTAATTAAATTGCTCATTCCTGATATCACCTGGAATTAAAACAGCTTTTCTCCCTGCTGCTTCAATAACTTGTTGCACTTCTTCGGCATCTTGCTGTTCCTCAGGAAGATAGTTAATTGCAACATCTGCACCTTCTTTAGCATAGGCAATTGCAGCTGCTCTACCGATTGCTGAATCTCCACCGGTTACTAACATCTTATAATCCTTCAAACGGCCATAACCAATATATGACGTTTCACCACAATCTGGCTTTGGTTCTAATTTATTCTGCAAACCTGGAACTGGTTGTTCCTGTTTTGGAAAATCTTTATTTGAAAATTTAGTTCTTGGATCTTGGCTTGCCATTATGAACACTCCTTAAATTATGAACTAATAATTAAATACCCACTTTTTCTTTAGCTTAATACATTATTTAAGGCTTTATCGTTCATTATCATCTAAAAGCTTCTGCACAAATGTAACAAAATAGTCCGGTACTTTTTCTAAAATACGCTCATCTGGATCATATTTTGGATGATGTAAATCATATTCACTGTTCGAACCTATAAAGACAAATACACTTGGATATTTGTTCGAGAAACCTGAAAAATCCTCGCCAATCGTTAATGGTTGGTCCATGATACTCACGTTATAGCCAACCTCTTGGGCTACCTCTATGGCATCATTAGTTAATTTATCATCATTTATTACAGCACCTGGTAAACGATGATAAAGTGTTTCAATTTCTACACCAAATGCTTCTGAAAGTCCTCTTCCAATCGATCTTAATCGCTCTTCAATTAATAAGCGTTTATCTTCATCAAAGCTTCTTACAGTGCCTTGAACATAAGCTTCGTCTGCAATAACATTCCAAGTATTACCACAAGATACTTCTCCAATTGTCACAACTGCATTATCAAACGCAGATAAATTTCTGCTGACAATGGATTGAACGCTGTTGATCAACTGACCTAATACAATCATCGGATCGTTACCTTGCTCTGGCTTGGCAGCATGTGCACCTTTACCCTTGATTTTATATTCAAAGCGGTCTACAGAAGAGGTAATAACACCTGATTTCACCGCAAACTCCCCGATATCTAAAGTTGGATAATTATGATATCCTAACACTGCTTTCGCACCATCTATAGCACCTGTATTAGCAATATTTAGAGCACCATAACCTAACTCTTCTGCTGATTGGAAAATAATGCGTACACGCCCATTTAAAAGGTTTTCCATTTCTTTCAACTTAGCGGCTACACCTAAGACACTAGCCATATGAATGTCATGTCCACACGCATGCATTACACCTTTATTTGTAGAAGTGAATTCATGTTTTACTTGCTCATCAATTGGCAGCGCATCGATATCTGTTCTTACCGCAACTAGTGTATCACCTTGGCCAATTTCTGCTACAAGACCGGTTTCTAAGGGTAAATCTAAAACTTTAATATCTAATGCTTCCAAGATATCTCTGATTCGTTTGGTTGTGTCATATTCCGCATCAGATAACTCTGGATATTGGTGAAATGTTCTTCTCCAATTTATATAATCTTCATATTGTGGCATTACATGTCACGTCCTTTCTTTTTTTTAAAACCTTGAATCAAATAATATATTACACTTACAATAACCACGCCTGCGGCTAAGTTATTCGTAATTAAAATAATAATCATAGTAACAATAACCATACCGCCATTCGTAAACGGTGACAGTTTTATAAATGAAATCGTTCTTCTGTCAAACGTATTAAGAGAAATGGTAATTAACACTGTCGCTAACACTGCCATTGGTATTTGACCAATGATATCTCCAAAAACAAATAAACTGATAAGTAAAAAAGCACCCGTAACCATTGTGGATACTCTCGTAGTAGCACCCATCGTTGTATTAAAACGTGACTGACCCACCAATGCACTACCACCATAGCCGCCAAATAAAGCGACGATTGCATTAGCAATACCTTGACCTATAGTTTCTTTATTTTTGTTACTTTTAGTGGAAGTAACCTCGTCCATCATCCGTGCAGTTAATGTGGTTTGTACAACAGCAACGATTGCCATGGTTAAACCATATAATAATGATATAGCTATCGTATCCATATCGTATAAAGCATTTGGAAGAGATAACGTAGGTATATGCGTGTGTATTGGGGCCAGATGGTGCACATATAATATATCTTGTTTAATCATCCATGCGCATATGGTCAAGATAATAATGGCAATTAAGGGAGCCGGGACGAGTTTGATATACCGTTGGGCTATCCAAATAATTAAAAAAGATGCCACCGCTATAACGTAGGTCGCATTAGAAATATTAAATATGTTCTTCAGTTGCGATGTAAAGAGTAAAACACCTAATGCATTCATAAAACCAATGACCACGCCAGTAGGAATATAATCTAACAATTTGTTCGTTCGACAAATACCAATAATAATTTGTATCATTCCCATAAATAACGTAGCCAATATCACTGCCGACATCCCGTGGCTTGCCATAAGGGGCGCAACAACTAATGACACACCACTACTAGGTGCAGACACCATTAGTGTGCGATTACCAGTAATACTAATAACTAGCATCATGAGACCAGTACTCAACAATCCTATTGTTGGGCTAACACCCGCAATAAAGGAAAATGCAATGGCACCTGGTAATAACGCAAGTGCTAACAGAATACCTGTAAGCATATTGGTGACTAATGCTCCATACCATTGATTTATGTAATTTACGTGACGCACATTCATTGTCACCTCCATAATGCTTTAATTATATGGTATCATAATTGTCGAAATATTTAATCAACTCTGCCTATGTTTGAATCAAAAAAGCTAAGTCTTAAAGACTCAGCTTTTCATTAATCACTTACTGTATCAAGTTTATACGATTATCAATCAATACTTTGCCATCTTTGATTACTTTTTCAGCATGGTTGATACCATAGTGATAAGGAATATATTCATGATTAGGTGCGTCCCAAATCACAATATTCGCCTTATCTCCTTGATTGATTGTACCTGCGTCTACATCAATTGCTTTAGCAGCATTGACTGTAACGGCATTCCAAATTTCATTTGGAGATAATTTTAGTTTTAAAGCGGCAATCGACATTACAAGTTGTAAATTATTTGTTACACAACTACCTGGGTTAAAATCAGTCGCTATAGCTATTGCTCCACCATTGTCTAACATGCCTCGTGCATCTGCATAAGATTCTTTACCTAAATAGAAAGTTGTGCCTGGAAGTAGTACTGCGACTGTATCGCTATGTCTAAGTTTAGCTTTACCTTCTTCACTGGAAGCCACAAGATGGTCTGCAGAGATTGCATTTTCATCAATTGCTAACTCTAATCCACCTAAAGGATCGATTTCATCTGCATGAATTTTCACATCGAAACCTAATGTTTTGGCTGCTTCCATATATTTCTTTGACTCTTCTACTGTAAATACACCAGTTTCACAGAAAATATCAGCAAAATCTGCATATGGTTTAACCTCTGGTAATAAATCAATCATTTCCTGTAAGAATACTTGATTAGATTCAGCATCTTTTGGTACGGCGTGTGGACCTAGGAAAGTGTGTTTCATGTCTAAGTTGTATTTTTCAGCTAAACGATTAGACACACGTAATTGTTTTAGTTCATTTTCTTTATCTAATCCGTAACCACTTTTACTTTCAACAGCTAACACACCATGCTCAATCATTGTTAAGAGATTTTTTTCAGCTTTTTTAAACAATGCTTCTTCAGTCGCTTCACGTGTTGCTTCAACTGTAGACAAGATGCCCCCACCTTGTTCAAGAATTTCTAAATAAGAAACACCTTGTCTTTTTAGTGACATTTCATGTTCACGTGAGCCTCCATGAACAAGATGTGTATGTGCTTCAACTAAAGCTGGTGAAACTACTTTATCTGTAGCGTCAATTGTTTCATTTGCTTCATAAGCATCTGAATGTTCTCCAGCATAGACAATCTTGCCATCTTTAACAACAACTGTCCCATTTTTAACTATATTCAATTCGTCTAGTTCTTTTCCTTTTAATGGCCGTTCAGTAGATTTTGGTAAAATTAATTCTTTAATGTTTTGAATGATTAAATCGTTCATAATTTGTCTCCTTTACCTGTAATCATCGGTATTTTGATACCTTTATCTTTTGCAACATTAATAGCAGATTCATACCCCGCGTCAGCATGTCTCACTACACCCATACCCGGATCTGTAGTTAATACACGTCCTAATCTTCTGTCTGCACGTTCTGAACCATCAGCTACTACAACCATACCAGCATGTAAGGAATAACCCATACCAACACCGCCACCGTGATGGAAAGAAATCCATGAACCACCAGCCGCTGTATTTATCAATGCATTTAATATTGCCCAATCACCTACGGCATCAGAACCGTCTTTCATGCCTTCTGTTTCACGGTTTGGACTCGCAACTGAGCCAGAATCTAAATGATCACGGCCAATTACGATTGGCGCTGAAATTTCACCATCTCTCACAAGTTTATTTAATGCTAACCCCATTTTGGCACGCTCTTCATAACCTAACCAAGCAATTCGTGAAGGTAAACCTTGGAAAGCGATTTTTTCTTGAGCTAAATCTAACCAGCGAATTAATTTTTCGTTATCTGGGAAAATTTTTCTCATTTCTTCATCTGCACGCTCAATATCTTTTGGGTCTCCGCTTAACGCTGCAAAACGGAATGGACCTTTACCTTCACAGAACAACGGTCTGATATAGGCAGGCACAAATCCTGGGAAGTCAAATGCATTTTCTAATCCGTCATTGTATGCAACCTGTCTAATATTGTTACCATAATCAAAAGCAACTGCGCCTTTCTTATGGAATTCAAGCATCAGTTCAACATGTTTTCTCATAGAAGCTTGCGCTTCCTTTACATATTGTTTAGGATCTTTTTCACGTATTGCTTCAGCTTCTGCTAACGAATAACCTTGAGGTACATAACCATTAAGTGGATCATGTGCACTTGTTTGATCAGTCACGATATCAATTTTAAACCCTTTGTCTAAAATGGCTTTGTGCGTATCGACAGCGTTACCTACTAAACCAATGGATAAAGGCTCGCCTTTTTTACGCGCTTCATCTGCTAAACGTAAAGCTTCATCTAAATCATGTGTTTTAACATCACAATAGCGCGTCTCAATACGCTTATCAATGCGTGTTTCATCGACATCGACACCGATGACAACACCACCATTCATCGTAACGGCTAAAGGTTGAGCGCCGCCCATACCGCCTAAACCTGCCGTCAACGTAACTGTGCCATTTAATTTCCCATTATAGTGTTGATTAGCAAGCTCTCCAAATGTTTCATATGTACCTTGTACAATACCTTGTGAACCGATATAAATCCAACTACCTGCCGTCATTTGACCATACATCATTAACCCTTTTTTATCTAATTCGTTAAAATGATCCCAGTTTGCCCATTCTGGAACTAATACTGAGTTAGAAATTAACACGCGTGGTGCTTCTTCATGTGTTTTAAATACAGCAACCGGTTTACCAGATTGTACTAACATCGTCTCATCCGCTTCTAATGAACGTAATGTTTCTTCGATAGCTTCAAATGCTTCCCAATTACGTGCAGCTTTACCGATACCACCATAAACGACTAAATCTTCAGGACGCTCAGCTACCTCAGGATCCAAATTGTTGTATAGCATTCTAAGTACTGCCTCTTGTTCCCAACCTTTACATTCAATGTCTAAACCTTTTTTTGCTACTATTTTTCTCATGAAAAATCACTCCTTGTTTATAATGAACTTATCCTTTGTTTAACTATGCCAAAATACGTTCGTAAACGTGCCATCGTGATAAGTAATATAAATATGTTTCCCTCTATATTGAACAGTATAGTATGTTACTATATAGACTACCAATATAAATAAACTAATTATTTATAGTTTAAAGCTATAAGATAAATATTAAAGGAGTACCACACATGAAAATTATTCAGTTAGAATACTTCGTTGCCGTTGTGAAATATAATAGTTTTACAAAGGCAGCTAATTTTTTACACATTAGTCAACCTTCACTGACAACTACCATTAAGAAAATGGAAGCTGACCTCGGTTATGATCTGTTTATGCGCACCACGAAAGATATTAAAATCACTGAAAAAGGGATTCATTTTTATAATTACGCGCAACAACTTATACAAAACTACCACCAAACCATCGAAAAAATGTATGATCTTAACATGGGACATGCGCCTAAAATTAAAATATCTATATTAGAGTCCACGAACCAATGGCTTTCACAAGTGTTATCTGCACATTCCAAACAATATACAGATCAAACTTATCTTGTGTCTGAAATTCATGATCAAAGTAAAATAATCGAATTGCTCATAAACTTTGATATTCATGTCGCTTTCTCCAACGAACAAATGAATCATGTTGATATTACGTCTGTTCCATTGTATGAGGAATCCTATGTGTTACTCACACCTAAAAATGCATTTCCTCATGCACATACGACTTCTATTGCATCGTTGCCGTTAATCTTACCCACTAAAGGGTCTCAAGTGCGCAAACATCTTGATGACTATTTTAACCGAATGAATTTACATCCTAATATCATCATTGAAGCAGATCGATTTGAAGCTGCTACAAACTTTGTGCACAGAGGTTTGGGCTATGCTGTTATTCCGAGAGTTTATTATCAATCGTTTAATGCAAGAGATTTAGATGCATTAGATATACGACCTACGTTAAGTCGCTCTATATATATCAACTATTTAAAAAAAAGAAAGCACTCGTCTCGCGTGCTTTCTTTCATAGAACAATGTGTTCATTACTGGAATTTTAAAGAATAAAATGATGTAAGAAATTAGCTGATAATTTTGCCGTTCTATTATCTACGTCATATTTTGGATTTGTTTCGGCAATACTAATCGTTGATACTTTGTCATTTGGAATAATGCGTTTAGCTAATTCAAGTACAATATGCGGAGACAATCCAAGAACACCACTTGCACTAACACCTGGTGCAAAGGCGCTATCTATCACATCCATACATATTGTAAACATGATAACGTCATGATCATGTACAAAACGTTCTACCTTATCCTTAATTGGAGGAGAAATTTGGTGAAGTAATTCTTCTGAATAAACATAACCGATATTTTTTGACTCAGCATAATCAAATAACGCTTGTGTATTACCGCCTTGCTGTATTCCTAACACAAGATAATCTGCCGCTTTATCCTGCTCGAGAATTTGCCTAAAGCTTGTGCCAGATGTAGAACCCGATTCTTCTCTCGTATCAAAATGTGCATCTATATTAATCACACCAATGGATGCATCAGGATATGCCTCTCTCGTGCCTAAATACTGTGCATAGGCAATATCATGTCCGCCTCCTAGCAAGAATGTTTGTTTATGGTTTTTAATTGACTTAGCAATGTAATGTGCAAATTCTTGTTGTGTATCTTCTAATCTATTATGATCGTGTTCGACATTGCCATAATCATATACATTACACTTTCGAATTACTGGCAAATTAGCAAAGATTTTTTTAATTGCATCTGGCCCTTCTTTTGCGCCAGTACGTCCTTTATTTAATTCTACTCCTTTGTCTACCGCATAACCTAGTATACCTACACCTTGACGTGATTCACTGTAATTATCTTTAATATTACGAAAATTTATTGTTTGAAAGTGTCTAAATTGCGATTCATCCGTTTCACTATCAATTCTTCCAGTCCAAAGATCACGTTGTGCTAATTTATACATAATTCTCCTCCTTTAAATATGTACGGTCATCTAAAAGTATACGCTTACATTTTTCTCAATTCAATTTATAATTATATTTACCCACTTACTATTATTATAATTTCAAAAATTCGTAATAAATATTTCAATTTTGTGTTAGATTATCTAAAACTATTACATTTCAATGATAAATCAGGAATTTAATTTATTTCTCTACCATAAATATGTATAATTAGGTACAAATGATTTTTCTGAACCCTATTGGAGGTTACATAATGAATACAAAACGTATACCAGGTTTTCAATGGGCAATGATGATATTTATTTTCTTTATTATTGCTTATGCATTACCTATTATACTTAAAGATTTACAAGGTTCTGTCCCATTCAAAGGTTTTGTCTTTGATATGAGTACCCTAGCACCATTCATAGCGGCTTTTATTTGTATTGTCGTATTTCAACACAGAGGTATTCAACTAGCAAGTTTAAAATTTACAATTAGCTTAAAGGTGATTGAACGTGCCATTTTAGCATTAATTTTACCTCTTGTTATTTTCATTATAGCTATGGCAAGCTTTAATATCTTTTCTGATAGCTTTGTACTTTTACAATCTAAAGATTTATCTGTTTCAATCTTTTCAATTATCATAGGACAAGTTGTGATGGCCTTTTTAGTAGAATTAGGTTTCCGTTCTTACCTGCAACATATTGTCGAAACTAAAATGAACACATTCTTCGCATCTATTATAGTTGGTTTTATGTATGCAATTTGGAATGTAAACATTGCTTTTAGTTTTGATTTTGCAATATATAGCTTTTTATATTCATTTGCATTTTCTATGATTGTGGGTGAGTTAATACGTGCAACGAAAGGCCGCACGATTTACATTGCAACGCTATTCCATGCAGCCATGTCATTTGGACTTGTATTCTTGTTCAATGAAGAATTGGGCGAAATATTCGCCATGAAAGTAATTGCTCTATCAACCGTTGCGGTAGCTGTGCTTTATATTTTGATCAGCCTAATCATCCGCACAATCCTTTATTTCTTTACCAAACGGAATTTAGACGAAGTAGAGGAAAATAATTACCTTGATCATGTTAATGAAACTGATGAAGAGACAAAAGATTCACTTGATGACAACGGTACGCATCAACAAACGAACAAAACAGAAGACTCATCTGATTTTGCAAGCACTTCTGCTGCTGATTCATCGCAAACGAATGATACGCAACAATCTTTTGAAAATGACAATAGTGTACCTGATACACAAAAACAAACTGAACCACATAAGTCATTACAAGATGCTGAGCATGATCATTCAAATAAAGATAGCAGTAGCTCAAATATCATCCAAGAAAATACACCAAGCGCTTCATTAAATAAATCAGAATTGAGTTCAGATGATTCAATAAAAGATCATGCTAGCCATTCAAATACAAGTGCTAATAGTGCGGTAGAAGCATCTACCGAAAAAGCACATCCTGAATCATCTCAAGATGAATTAAAAACAAACGCACGCTATGCATCTAATCGAAAGTCATCCGTCGTATCTGATGCGAGTACAATGACCGATAATGACAACGATGATGCATCAACTCATCCAAATTCACAACATCATCCTAGTGATCAGCAAGATAATGAAGTTGAGGATACAGAGACTTCAACTCAAACTGAACATGAACGTTCTCCATTCGATTTGAAAAGTAAACGTGGACATCGTCGTTAAAGATATGTGCTGTGAAAATATTTAACTGACTTGTAAATTTTTATAAACCAACGCTTCGCTATCTTTTAACCTTACATAGCTGTAGTGTTGGTTTTTAATTTAATAACTTAAACACCCATAACATTACAATTTTAAAAATAGAAAAAGACATAGCGCTCAAATGTATAAACGCTATGTCTTTTTCTATTTTGAGTATTTATTTTTTATTTTCACTCCAGTAGGTGTCCCTATAATTGCTTGATCAGTTACATTTAAAAAATAGCCTGTTTCTAATACACCTATAAGGTGAATTAGAAATTCATGCATATCGAAAGGCTGAATACCTTCATTTAATTCAACATCTAAGATATAATTGCCATTATCAGTGATAAATGGTACGTCGTCGACCATTCTGCGCGTTACTTTTAAGTCATTGTATGCTTTTATACATTTCTCTACAAGTAGCCAATTAAATTTATCTACTTCTACAGGTAACCTAAATGTTTGTCCAAGATAATCTACACACTTACTATCATCGGCTAGCACTACAAATCTATCGGCCATAGCGTCTATCACTTTTTCTCTGAATAACGCACCGCCACCACCTTTGATCAAGTTCAAGTCATGGTCTATTTCATCCGCACCATCAATCGCAATGTCGATATGATCTACATCATTGACTTCAATAACTTGAATGCCAAATTCTTTAGCTATCAACGCGGTCTTGTTTGAGGTACATACACCAATAATATGTATTTGTTCTTGTTCCAGCTTCTCTGCAATTTTTGGGACAAGCAATTCAATCGTTGTTCCAGAGCCAATACCAACAATCATACCATCTTTAATTTGGTCTAATGCATCATTAAATGTGCTCATTTTCAGCTGTTTCTTATCCATCATGCTTCCCCTTTTTATACTGTACTTTTATCTATATTGTACATGAGATTCATTAAAATACATAGGCAGAAAACTAATTTTCAAAATGAATTCAAATATTCACTTGCATAATGAGCCGATTGTTTTAAAATAATAATCAATCAACTGTTGGAGGTGCCAAATTATGATATATGAGTTAGACGCTATATCTACTGGTAAAATACAAGATTTACCATATAGTTCCAAAAAGCCGATGCGGTCTGCGTTAAACAAAGAAAAAATTTCCGGGAAAATGTGGTTAACCTATACAGGATTCGCTGAAGATGAACAGGAATACAAAGGACATGGCGGTTTAAATAAAGCAGTTTGTCTATACAGTAAGAAAAATTATTTACTTTGGGAACAAGATCTCCCCAATTTACCAAATTATGCAATGTTTGGTGAAAACTTAACCGCGACAGATTTAGACGAACAAAATGTACACTTTGGTGATCAATTTCAACTTGGTGAAGCCATTTTAGAAGTTTCAGAAATCAGAGAACCTTGTTGGAAAATTCAAGAAAAATACAAAATACCTGATTTAATCAAAAGAATGTCGACATCTTGTAGAACTGGATTCTATTTCCGCGTGTTAAAGGAAGGCTATGTACATGACAATGACCACTTAACATTAATCAAATCAGCTGATAAAGCCTCCATACTTTCAGTTTATGACCTTAATGATATCTATTACAATGATAATAAAAACATTGAACGTTTACATTACGCTTTAAACAACCCTTATTTAACAAAAGATAGAATTGCCAAGTTTGAACGTTTTTTAAAACGTGCGCAAAAATAATATATAAAGCATTAAGCCTATTATTTTTGAATAACTTAAACACAAAGGGCAGATATCAAACATCAACTTTAAGCATTTGATGTTTGATATCTGCCCTATTATGTTGTCTATATTAAATGACCACCTTGCTCCTTAAATAGCATTTAAAATAGGCTTACTATAAAGAAGCCACTTGTTTTTCAGAAATTTTATATGATGTTTTAGAGTAAAAAGGTTTGTTAGCTTCTAAAATGGAGGGAGCTTGGTCACCCAATAAGTTAATATCATTTGGAATAGATTGTGTTTCTAACGTAAAGCCAGAGTGTGCTTTATAAATATTAAAGTCACTATCCCAACCAGTAGTATCATTAAATGTAAAAATAACAATATTTGGCATATCCGTATTCACTTTTAAGATGAAATGTTTATTTTCAACAGTCATTTCATTACCACCAATATCAAATGGATGGTCTATGCCGCCGAAGCGTTGCATTTGCTCTTTTACAATTGGATACTCACTGTCAAAGATATCTTTAAATTGAATATTTTGGTCATGAAATGTATCAACTAAATCCAATGGTTCCATATTTTTCACGATATTATCGTCGTCTAATAAATACATATCTAATTTAGAACTTGAAATAATGTGATTATCAATCACATTATTATCTCTATTCAAATTAAAATAGACATGATTCATAGGATTAAATAGTGTCTTCTCAGTTGATGTCGCTTTATATTCAATTGTCCACTTATGATCTACATCATAAGTATGTATCACTTCTAAATCTATATCACCTGGAAAATGATCATCTGAACTTTTAATAATAGTAGTAAATATGACCTTAACTTGGCCGACTTGTTCTTCAATTTTATAATCAAAGAAACGTTTATCTATGCCTTTAGGGCCACCATGAATATTATGTGCACCGTTATTGGCATCTAAATGATATGTTTTGCCATCTAACTCAAATGTTGCATTTGCAATTCTTCCACCATAACGTCCAACCGTTGCACCAAAATTATAAGGATTCGCTTCATAAAATTCATCTGCTTCAACGACATTACCTAACACAATATTGTTATCATCATATTTCCATGACACTATTCGCGCACCATAGTTTGTAAAGACAATTTTTGTTTCTTCATTATCAATTTTTATCAAATCAATACCATTATTTTGACTTTCAACTTTTGCAAACATCATTAATTACTCCCTTTCAAACCCACAATTTAAAATTAAGTTTTCTCATGAATAAAGTTTAATCATAAATGTAGCCTTCGAAATACATTACTCAAGGGGTATTGAGCAAGTATTGAGGCATCATTCAATATCCTTTAATTTACTAATACGAGATAATCTTCATTCTATCGCTCAAAACCACTAAACTATCTCACGCAAGTGAAATACCACATATAATATACATACAAGATTTTATGCTTCCCTCATGCATAAAAACATTTGTATTAAATAAAAAGTAATTATGTAATATTTGAATGTAGTCACCCAATTTGCATTTCTTAATATTACTTTCTTATATTGTAACAATTTATTCAAATATTTATCTATACTAATCGTAAATTCTATCAAACTATATTAAAAAATGTTATATATTTTTCCATTTTCATCCTAATTTCTGACAAATCATCCCCTATCCAACGCACAAATCACTTGTATAAAGCAACATATTAAAAAACTGCCAACCACTTCGTTGACAGTTAACAATTTAAATAAATTAACTTATTTTGAAAATACGTTTCATTGCGTTCATAAAACCTTTATCGAAGCTTAAAATCGTATTTTTATAACTTCTTACTGCAATCCATAAGAGAATGCAAATAGTTATAATTGATAAAATAATGCTCACAGCAATTTCCCAAATAGCAACATCAGGTGATGAAACACGTACAAACATCACAAACGGTGATAATAACGGGATAAAACTAGTGATCTTTGTAAGTTGTGTGTCAGGATTCGTGACACTAAATAACGAGATATAGAACGCAATCATGCTAAATAAAGTCATTGGCATTAGAGCTTGATTTATATCTTCAATACGTGCAGTAATAGACCCTAAAATTGCTGCCAATATCACATATGAAAGGATACCAATGATCAGTGAAATAATACCCACGATCGATATTTGCATCGTTAATTCATTTGGCTCAATTTTAAATCCTTTCAACATGTCACTGATGTCGAATGCAAAGAAGCATATGAAACCTACACCAATAAAAATAACGATTTGCGTAATTGCTACAGCAATCACACCAGAAATCTTAGCTAAGATATGTGTGACTGGTGATACACTTGTAATAATCATTTCAATCACTCTGGATGTTTTTTCTGTAGCAATCTCCATAGCTACTTGACTGGCATAATTAAATACTATAAAGAAAATTAACATCAGTCCTGCATAAACCATTATAGTATTAAATCCTTTTTGTGCTTCGCTTAAGTTTGAATCATTCGCATTATCTGCGATTACTTCTGAAGTTACTTCACTTTGAGATTGTAATTGCTTCAGTTCATTTTGTGACAAATTCAAATTTGCCGCTACAAGTTGCGTTTGAATCGTAGATAAAGCGGCCTTTAATTTTTGCTTTTGTTGTGCTGAAGTCGTATCTTTACTTAAAATTTTTCCCGAAAGTTTATTACCATCCGTCATTTTAATAAGATATGCTTTATCTAGTTTTTCTTTTTTTACTTGTGCTTTCGCTTGCTTCTCAGAAACCCTTTTAAACTTAGCACCCTCATCCAGTTGATTGCCCTGTTTTTTTAGAACATTATAGATTTCCTTATCAGAGGTAACTACACCTACTTTATCTGGGCCATCATCAAAGAAATCAATAATTTTGTTTATATTAGATGCTGCAAGCATTAAGACGATAACAATACCAGTAAAAATCATAAATGATTTTGTTTTAACTTTGCTCTTATATGTTAACGAGAAGGTTGCTAAAAATTTATCCATTTAAGTCACCTACTTTATCTATAAATATTTCATTGAGTGATGGTTCCACTACTTGAAAGCGTTTAACGAAACCATATTGTGTCACAATGTCGTAAATTTTTTCTGCAACAACTTCTGTCTCAATCTTTGCTTTAATCTCTCTCTTACTTCTATCTACTTCTAATACACCGGCTATTTTATCAATTTCAGGCATTTCATGATGTGTTTCAATCACCACGCTCTTATTTCCGTGATTAGATTTCACTTCATCTATAGGTCCTGACACTACAAGTTCTCCTCTATTTAAAATACAAACATTGTCACATAACTCCTCAACGTGTTCCATTCTATGTGAACTATATATAATCGTTGTGCCTGCATCGTTTAAATCTTGTACTGCAGACTTTAATAATTCGACATTCACAGGATCTAAACCACTAAAAGGTTCATCAAGAATAAGTAACTCAGGATTATGTAACATACTTGCCAGCAATTGTATTTTCTGTTGGTTACCTTTAGAAAGTGCCTCTATTTTCTTTTCTCTATTTTCTTTAATATTAAATCGATTCAACCAATAGTCTATGGCATTTGTAATGTCTTTGGATTTCATTCCTTTTAATGTTGCTAAATACCGTAATTCATCTTCTACTTTCATCTTTGGATGCAAGCCACGTTCTTCTGGCAGATAACCAATACGATTGTATAGAGAACGATCTATCACTTTATTATTGTAGGTGATGTGCCCCTTTGTAATTGGTGTCAATCCTAGAATCATTCTAAAAGTTGTCGTTTTACCTGCACCGTTTCTCCCTAAAAATCCTAACATTTTCCCTTTTTCTAAAGATAGTGACATATCATTCACTGCTGTAAAATCTTTATATTTTTTGGTTACATGGTCAATAATTAATGACATTTTATTTCCACACCCTCTTATATATTGTCTAACTTGATCATACCATTTGTACTACAAAATATGAATTTCTAATCTATATATACGTATATGTAAAATTGATATGATAATAATCATCTTATCACTATCATAATGAGCTTAACTTTACATTATAAAATGTAAGCACTATCATAGGTTAAATAAAGTCGTTTGACTTATGTTTACAAAACAATTAGGAGGCAATGCAACTATGACTTATAGTATCGGCATCGACTATGGTACCGCTTCTGGTCGTGTATTTTTAGTGGATACAACGAATGGTGAAATTATTTCTACATATATAAAAACATATCCACATGGTACCATTTCAGGGTCATTAAACGGAACTGAGTTACCACACAATTATTTTTTACAACATGCAGAAGATTACACTTCTATTTTAGAAGAAGGCGTTAAATATGTTTTGTCAGAAAGCCAGGTCAATCCTGCTTCAGTAATTGGTATCGGTATAGACTTCACAAGTTGTACAATCGTTTTTTTAGATAAAGATTTCAAACCATTACATTTAGATCCAGATTTAGAAGATAACCCACACGCCTATGTGAAATTGTGGAAGCATCATGGTGCGCAAGATGAAGCAACATATATGAAACAAGTGAGTGACAAATTAAATCCTTCTTGGTTAGATTTCTACGGACACAGTGTGAACAGCGAATGGATGATTCCTAAAATATTAGAAGTTAAAAATAAGTCCCCTGAAATATTAGAGCGCAGTGCTTATATCATGGAAGCAGGCGATTATTTAGTAAGTTTATTAACTAATAAAAATATTCGTTCTAATTGTGGTATTGGTTTTAAAGGCTTTTACAACGAAACAGATGGATTTAATTATTCATTTTTTGAAGCTATAGACCAAGAATTACCAGATATTGTTAAATCCAAATGTGAAGCACCTGTTGTAAATATAGGTGAAAGTGCAGGTAGTTTAAGCCCTTATTATCAAGATTTATGGGGCCTAACAAAACAAGTACAAATTTCTCCATACATCATCGATGCACACTCAGGCGTACTAGGCGTTGGTGCAATTGAACAAGGTGAATTCACGCCTGTTATTGGTACAAGTACATGTCATCTTATGCTCGACCCTAAACAAGAACCAATACCTGCCATTACTGGTTCAGTTAAAGATGCAATTATTCCAGGTCTATACGCTTATGAAGCAGGACAAGCTGCTGTCGGCGATTTATTTAATTATTCTGCAAGTCTCGCCCCTAAATCATACGTCGACAAGGCAGCACAATTAGGTATCTCTATTCTTGAATATTTAGAAAAGCTAGCTGCTGATATACCAATAAAGAAACAGCACGTTACTGTGCTTGATTGGCATAATGGCAATCGTAGTATTTTAAGTGATAGCAACCTAACCGGTAGTATTTTCGGGTTAACACTACAAACTCCGTTTGAAATGATTCACAAAGCTTATTTAGAATCCACTGCATTTGGAACAAAAATGATTATGCAACAGTTTGAAAATAATCATATTCCTGTACAAACAGTTTATGCAGCTGGTGGTATTCCGATAAAAAGTGAACTCTTAGTTGATATCTATGCCAATGTGCTGAATAAAGAAGTAGTGGTCATTGACTCAAGTAATGCCACAGCACTTGGTGCAGCTATGCTAGGAGCTAATGTAGGTGGCGCATATCCTACATTAAAAGAAACAGTAAAACATATGAAACAGCCCGTTTATTATCGCAAACAGCCAGATGATTTAAAGGTAAAACAATATCAACACTTATTTGAGCGCTACAAAGCATTACACGATTTACTAGGTAAAGATTATCCTCATTTATCCTACATTCATTAAAACAAAACGGGAGAGGGGCAGAAATTGAATTACTTAATAAAGTTTTCGTTGAGCAACAGTAAGAATGATTAGGTGTGAAAAACTTAGTTTAAGTGCAATTTCTCCCAGTCAATATCCAATCCAAATGTAAAAAGAGTCTAGGGCTTCTATTTATGCCCCAGACTCTTTTTATGCTTATCTATATCCATTATGACTTGAGATTGTCATTATTTGGCGCTTTTTTATCATCAACACTACGATGATGCGCTTCATCGTTATGATTTTCATTATTATTTGTCTGTATTACATTTTCACTTGTTTCTTCATGCTTTGAAGCATCATTATAACTAGTTGAGTTCAATCTATTATCTGATGTTTGAATATGATTGCCATATTTATGACTAGAACCATATTTATTTGTTTTTCTTTCACTATCAAGACAGCATATAACAATCATATAAATGTTTATTGCCAAATAAGCAAGGTAAATAATAACAACAAGTACTATGTTAATTGGATTCGTATAATCGGGATCTCGAACGCTTATTGCGATTAGAATCGGATAGCTTACGACGATAACACCTAGATTAATTAATGGAATAAGCATCGTTCTCCCCGTATCATGAAACCTTCTAATCAAAATTGCCCAGTTTGGTACAATTGTCGCCAATCCATAAATGATTGAATATATCCATCCTAAGAACATAACAATAATGCCTGTGCCCATAGCGGCGTCTGAATAAGATGCTGCACCCGTGCCCAACGTAATCAATCCTGCTACAGCTAGAATTAATGATGGCAGCAAAAATATAAGGTGCCATAGTGCCATATACCAATATTCTCTACGGCGTGACCGTCCTTTAAAATTAACATAGTTTTTCCAAAATAATTTCAGTGCCTGACCAAATCCAATGCTTCGTTCCATTATTTCCCCTCATTTCATAATAATTTTGTTTTCAATTAGGTTTATCTTATACTATGCTTTGTGTGATAGTATCTAAAATCCTTACTAATCTTATAATAAATAGTGTAACAAATAATCTTATGACTAGTAACACAATTTTACAAATATTTTAAAAACAATTAAAAAAATTTAATTAAATATCATTAAAAGTGGAGGACAGTTAATGGATTTTTTACAACATGATACCATAACCATTGCTAAAGACCTACTCGGTGTTCGTGTGATTTATCAAGATGAACAACAAACACTGACTGGTTATATTGTAGAAACAGAAGCATATCTAGGTAGAAAAGACCGTGCGGCCCACGGTTACAATGGTAAAAGAACACCTAAAGTGACATCATTATATAAGAACGGTGGTACAATTTATGCACATGTGATGCATACGCATCTTCTTATTAATTTCGTAACACAAGTCGAAGGACAACCTGAAGGCGTACTTATTAGAGCTGTAGAGCCTGATGAAGGCATTGAGTTAATGTCTTATTATCGCGGTAAAACGGGTTTCGAACTTACTAATGGCCCAGGAAAATGGACAAAAGCCTTTAATATACCTAGACATTTAGATGGTTCCAAATTAAATGAAGGCCGCCTAAAAATTGATACCAAAAACCGTAAATATCCTGAGAAAATCGAGGAAAGCGCTCGTATTGGCATTCCTAATAAAGGGGAATGGACCCACAAAAGATTAAGATTTACTGTAAGCGGTAATCCTTATGTTTCACGCATGAAAAAATCAGATATGCGTCAGCCATCATCCACCTGGCGCGCATAAAAAAAGAAGGGTAATTTAACATCAGTTTATTAACTTGATATCAAATTACCCTTCTTTTTATATTTTGTTATTTATAAAATGAATAACATTCAAATGATATAAGGATACCGTTATATTAGTCTTGTTTTTTAACTCGGTCTAAAAGACCAAACTGAATCGTCATTATTGTACAAATCACAAAAATCACGGGATAAAATGAATATTTTAACACTTCTAAGTACGATACATCTCCGTATTGTTCTACCATCAGCATGCCAGAATCATGTGGTAATACCATTAATGCACAACAAGCAAAAATATCTAGTAAGCTTGCCATGCGTTTCGGTGGTACTTTATACTCGTCACCAATCTCTTTAGCTATTGGCGCAGAAATGATAATTGCTAATGTATTATGAGATAAAGCAGCTGAAAGAACACCAGACATTAAGCTGATAACATACTCAGCACTTTTGCGTCCTTTGGCTTTCGCCTTCATCGCTTTAATAATCCAATCTATGCCACCATAATAACGAATTAATGCTACAAGTCCAGATACCAAGAAGGCCACAAGGAATATGGTGAACATACTCTCCATACCGTCACCAATCGCTTTAGTAAATTGGAATACGCCCAATTGACCTTGCACCATACCAAGTATTCCAGCCATAATAATGCCAATAATTAACACAAGAATAACATCAAGTCCTGCAATAGCAGCTATCAACACAAAAATATACGGTAAAATATTAATAAAGTTAAAATTCAAGTCCCCTTCTACCTTACCAGTACCACCTACAATAGCATAAAAAACTGCTGTAATGATTGCTGCTGGCAAGGCAATTAAGACGTTCATCTTAAACTTATCCCTCATTTTAGCCCCTACGCCATTCGTTGCCGCAATGGTAGTATCGGATATAATAGATAAGTTGTCGCCGAAATATGCCCCTGCAATGACTGCTGCACCTGCTGCCGCAACACTTAAATCTGCAGCTTGTGCCACTGCAACACCTACTGGTATAAATGCTGCCTGTGCGCCTGTTGACGTACCTAAAGTTAATGCAGCAAATCCACTCATAATGAATATACCAGGAATAAGTAAACTCGGTGGAATGACAGACAGCCCCATATTAACCATAGCTGTTTTTCCACCCATTTCAGAGGTCACAGTTGAAAATGCACCAGCAAGTAGTAATATTAATCCTAAATTTACTATGCCTGAGTTACCTGCGTGTTCAGTAAAAATTTGCACTTTTTTTGTGAATGCTGTTTTTCTATCATAGCAAGTCCACGCAATCACAATTCCAATTAAAATAGCAACATGACGTGGTAACTGATCAAATGCATCTTCTTTGCCCATAATTGTAAAAGTAATACCTACGCCAATATACAGTGCCAAGAATATTAATAATGGCAATAATGCTAATGCACCATATTGTTTTTCACTTCGTAACGATTGTTCCATAAATTGACTCCTTATAGCCTAGGATTTTTATATGATATATATAGTAAATCAAAAAAGAGATAATGTCATTGAATTGACACTATCTCTTGAAAATAGAGACACTATTTAATTGTTGCATCTCCCGTATCCGTTTTAATAGCTATACGATACATACCATTGCCAATCTCTTTATTTTTTAATCGTCGATCCTCTATATTTAAATTCCCTGTATCACTGCTAAAGTCAATTTGACTATCTTTAGGTTTCTCTTTGCCATATATCAATTGCACATCACCTGTATCCGTACTGATCTGAATTGGTTTATCTGCTGGTGTACCTCTTAACAAGACATTTCCTGTATCTGTTTTAAAATCTCCACGTTGAAATTGCGTGTGTGCTATATTTATATCTGACGTATCTCCAGAAGCCACAAGTTGTTTGAATGTTGCATGTTTGATTGTTAAATCACCTGCATCTGTATCCAGTTTTGTCTTTTCTGCAGCAATATCAACCAAATCTGTACTGCCATTATCTGATTTAATTTTTAAACTGCTTAATTTTTGTGGAAGGGTAATAACAATATCGTTATACCTCATGTCTAAAAATGAAATATCAATATTTGACTTGTCTTTGTGATCATTCACGACTAATGTGCCATCTTTTATTTTGGCATTCATTTTAATTCTTTTACTTGATCCTTTAGATACTACTTTGAATGATTTGCCTTTTTTTATTTTCACATTACTATGGTTTAAATCTAAATCTAACTTTTTAATATTTTGCTTATTATAAGTTTCATCAAAGTTCGTCGTTATTTGATTTGCTTTTTTATTTTCTATCTTAAATTGTTGAATGGCTCCGACTGCACATACTGTCGTGATGATTACGCCAACGATAAATATCAATATCAATGGTTTTTTCATTTAGTAGCACTTCCTTTCATTACATGAATATTCCATTTTAAATATTTCACACATAATAAATAAAAGCCCTTAGTAATGAGATAAGTCATAACAAAAAGTATGAGACCGAAGCCAAACATTGTTCCTGTCACGAAAATATCTAATAATAATACTGATTGAAACCCTTCTACAGCGCCTTTAATTATTATACCGATAGGTGAAAGTATGAGCGATAGTGTAGTAACTATCATTGAAATAACTATGCTTAAAAGAATGATAAAAGGAATCAATATGACAAAGAAATTTAATAAACTCAAGCCCATCACAGCCAATACTGCGTGACCGACATCACCAAATTTATTGCTCATTTCTGCTTTTTCTATTGCAGCAGTGGCATTTAATTCTTTTGCCAATTGTCTTGGATTTCCAAGTTCATCAGCGATTTGCTCTTCTGTCTTACCTTCTTCTAATCCACTATAAAAATGTGTGTCATATTCATTGATTATATCTTGACGTTCTGTATCATCTAAATGCTTCAAATGTTTATTTAGTTGCTTAAGATATTCTGTTCTACGCATCAGATTCACTCTCCCTTATAAATTGATTAACAGCACCTGAAAATGCTTGCCATTCCGTCAATAGTAAATTTAGTCGTTGTTCTCCTTGTTCTGTAATTCGGTAGTATTTTCTTGATGGCCCTTCAGTAGACGGTTGATAATATGTCGTTAACTCTCCACTTTTCACTAATCTTCTAAGCAACGGATATACGGTTCCCTCAGCAATTGTCATGTGCCTTGAAACATTTTGTACCAGTGAATAGCCATACTGATCTTCTCTCTTAATTATTAATAAGACAATAAGTTCTAGTGCACCCTTTTTAAATTGACTGTTCATTGAAGTCCTCCCTATAGCAAAATCAGTACTATACATAGTACAGTAGTATGCCCACAAAATATACCACACACTACTGTACATTGCAAGGTACTGAATAGTAAATTGTGCTTTTTCACTCATTTGCTATTATTATTAACTATCTAATACTTCATTGTAGTTGAAACTATCATTCTGCTTTCTAAAAATGTATAATGAAAAATACGGGGTTTTGTAAGCGCTTACTAAAAGCGGTATTCATACCATATATGATGCCTGTTTAATGTATTAAGGAGGACTAAAAATGCTAGAGCTAGATGCAATTACCACTTTAGCACTCGCAAGTATTTTATACCTACTTGGTGTATACATAGTCAATCATGTTCATATATTGAAAAAATTGTGTATCCCAGCACCTGTCATCGGGGGCTTATTATTTGCCATCGTTGTCGCAATTTTGCAGTCAGCTAACTTATTAACAATAAAATTAGATTCAGAATTCATTCAAAATTTCTTTATGTTAGCCTTTTTCACAACTATTGGTTTAGGTGCTTCACTTAAATTGCTTAAATTAGGTGGTAAAGTACTTATATTTTATTTTGTATTCTGTGGCATATTAGCAGTTTGTCAAAATTTAATAGGTGTATCTTTAGCAAAAATACTCAATATTCCGCCATTACTCGGATTAACAGCAGGCTCAATGTCAATGGAAGGGGGCCATGGTAATGCTGCGGCATATGGTCAAACAATACAACAGGCAGGGATTGATTCTGCATTAACTGCAGCATTAGCAGCAGCGACACTCGGTCTTGTCGCAGGTGGATTAATCGGTGGCCCAGTAGTAAAATTTTTAATTAATAAATACAACTTAAAATCTGAATATGCAGAATCGCATACAAAGGATTATGGTGAGAATAAAAGCAATGAACATCTACATAAACGCATGGCACCCACAACAGTTTTTTTATTACAGTTTTCAATTGTTGCTATTTGTATGGCTATCGGATCATATTTAGGAAACACATTTACAGCGTTAACTGGTATCAATATTCCAATTTATGTTGGTGCAATGTTTATTGCTGTGATTATTAGAAACATTTCAGAATATAATAACTTGAATATAATTGATATGAAAATCATCGATAGTATAAGTGACATATCGCTTAGCTTGTTTTTATCCATAGCATTAATGAGCATTCAGCTTACCGAAATATATCAATTAGCAATACCTTTAATTATCATCGTCTTTGTTCAAGTTATATTTATCGTCTTGTTTTCGATTTTTGTGTTATTCCACGGTTTAGGAAGAAACTATGACGCTGCAGTTATGGTTGGTGGTTTTATTGGCCATGGTTTAGGAGCAACGCCAAATGCGATGGCCAACTTAGATGTTATCACAAAAAAATATGGCGCATCACCAAAGGCGTACCTCGTAGTACCTATCGTTGGAGCTTTCTTAATTGATTTACTTGGTGTACCAATTGTGACGACATTTATAAATGTCTTTAGCTAAACTACAGAACATTTGAACAAAGAAAAGCAACACCTATAGTCCATACATAGGCGTTGCTTTTTTCTCGTATATTTCTTTAAGGTTTTACAAAATCCATTTTCATTTCAAATTATCTAATATCCAAGCCTCTTTGTTCAATCCAAGATTGTAACTTAGGACTATATATCATTTGTGCTTGTGTTAAATCTTTAATTGTTTTGGCATCAAGCATCGTCATAATTTTCTTCATATGATCAGTGAATTGTTCTGTATAATTAAGCGTTTCAGTAATGCCATAATTTTCAACTTGATTTAAAAAAGGGCGGGACATCCCTACAGCACTTGCGCCTAGTGCTAAACATTTCACTGCGTCTAAAGGCGTTCTAACACCACCACTTGCTAAGATATCCATATCTTGTTGGTACGATGTACTCTCTAACAATGATTCTACAGTCGTTTGTCCCCACATACCTAAATAATCCATATCTTTATATGTGCGTCTTTCATTCTCAATATCAACGAAATTTGTGCCACCTCTACCACTGACATCGACATATTTCACGCCTATTTCATTGAGCGCTTTAATCGTTTCCTTGCTCATGCCAAACCCAACTTCTTTTACAATAACAGGTACATCGACACGCGTGACAATTTGAGCCAAATTGTCCATCCAAGTAGAGAATGTTCTATTACCTTCAGGCATAACAAGTTCTTGTGGCGCGTTCACATGAACTTGAAGTGCTTGTGCATCAAGTAATTTTACTGACTCCACTGCTTTCTCTACTGGCACATCTGCCCCGACATTACTGAAAATAATCCCCTCAGGGTTCGTTTCTCTAACAACGCTGAAAGATGAAGCCATTTTACTGTTTCTTAATGCTGCATGTGTAGAACCTACAGCCATTGCTATACCTGTTTCACGTGCTATGACAGCCAATTTCTCATTTATTTGCTTAGTCCATTCACTACCGCCTGTCATGGCATTGATATACAAGGGTTGATCTAATGTAAAGTCTTTTAAATGACTCGTTAAATCTATATCATCTACATCTATATTAGGTATGGAATGATGTACAAATCGTATTTCGTCAAAATCCGAAATCGTGGCATCCTTTTGTGCCATAGCAATTTCTACATGTTCATTTTTTCTTTGTTCTCTTTTATTATCGCTCATCTTCTACTCCTACTTTCAATCAATTTATAATGTGTCGGCTATATCAAACAGCATTGCTAATTCCGTATTAAAACCATTTTTCTTTTTTAAAATAATAAATACATCCTAGACTAATCGCCAACATGATGCCTAAAACAATATAATATCCATAATGCCACCTAAGTTCAGGCATATTTATAAAATTCATACCATATATGCCTGTAATTAACGTTAATGGTAAAAAAATTACAGATACTAATGTAAGAACTTGCATAATGCTATTCATTTTAAAAGACGTATAAGAAGAATAGTTATCTCTTATCTCATTCGTCATTTCTTGTGCAGTTTTTAAAATATTTTGTTGTTTGATTATATGGTCTTCTATATGTTGAATATACATATGATTTTTATTATCTACAAGCAATAGCTTACTTTCTTGGATATTATCGATTAATTCATTCATCGGATAAATGATACGTTTCATTTTTATTATATTACTTCGAATTTTAAATACATCTTCCATGATATGTTGAATTGATTGGCCACTTATATTTTGATCCTCAAATGAAAAAACTTTATCTTCTATATCATAAATATGCTTAAAATAGTTATCTACCATTTTATCTAAAATATAAAGAACTACATCAGATGTATCTAATTCTTTATTAAACTGATTCACAATCATTTGTTCTACATCCTCTAATATCGCAAAAGGTCTGTGATGATATGTAATCAATATATTATCTTTTATATATAAATTTAATGCCTTATCACTACTATATTGAGCATTAAGACCATGAAAAACTAGATATTGATAGGTTTCGTACGCTTTATATTTTGCTCTCGGTGTACCATTAATCGTATCTTCAATTTCAAGTTTATTAAAGTTAAAATGCGCTTGTAAAATATCATTTTCAGCTTCGGTTGGCTCGTTAAAATCATACCAAATCACTGTAGCCTCTTTTGGTATCTCTTTATAATGTGCCACCTGCACTAACGATTGTTCAGAAGTTTGATATTTAATTGTTATACTCATTATTTCCCTCCTGAATTCATTTTCTTTATTTTACCATGAAAATAGCAAGTGTTTATGTTTTAGATTTCTTTTGTAAAACATTACTTAAAACATGTTAAACTTTAATTATATTTTCAAAATATGAGGAGTTGTATTCATGGAAAATCCTTTTACAGTGAGTCAACAAGTTAGTGAGGACATGATTGATCATAATGGTCATATGCACGATGCCCACTATAATATTGTCTTTAGCGATGCAATTAACCAATTCAATTATCAACACGGTCTATCTTTAGATGAACGTGAAACATTGAACTATACGCTGTTTACAGTTGAAGAACACACTGCATACCTTTTCGAATTAAAAAGGTGTGATAACTATCATATTACCATTCATTTATATGATTATAATGAAAAAAGTGTTCATTTCTTTTCTATTATGACAAATGAACAGGGAACAATCGTTGCTACAAATGAAGCACTCATGTTGGGCATCAATCGGTCTACTAAAAAAACTGCACCATTTCCTGAATCATACGCCCAACAAATTAGCACTTATTATGATAATCAACAATTAATCGATTGGCCAAAACAATTGGGCCATCGTATCAGTATTTCAAGAAAAGGAGACTAGATATGAATAAGACTACAAGTATACACACAGCAGTTGAATCACAATTATATGATTTATTTGATGATACCAAATATGAACTGAGCGAATTAAATAAAAATAAGCAACTCGTCTTAAATGGACCAGATAATAAGTTAATTAAACGTGGTTTAGATATAAGTTATTTACAAGGACAGAAGAAAGCTATTGATGCGATAGATATGATACTTAAAAACTATTCTGACGATACGTCTTTCAAACTCAATTTCACTGAATATAGCGCCAATATAATCAGAGAATTCGAATTATCAGCTACCAAGTTCAAAAATCTAGAACAGCCTACTGAAGATTATGATGCTGTTTTAGCGCATCATTATACATTAATGGGCCAAAAATTAATTATCGACACTATTCATTCAACCATCTTAAATCATTCGTTCTAAATATATGTTCACAAAATGATAGCCAAATAAGATAGATTTTCAATGCTTTTACAATTAAAATATTCAACCTACTTAATTTAGCTATTACTCAGCGTCTCTCTATAGTTAAGCTATCTTACATCATCATTTGTTACAACTAAAAAACAAGCTTTGACTTCAATAGTCTCAGCCTGTTTTAATGTGTTTAGCTATAAATCATTTAATGTTTCAACGTCTCTACAATTTGTTTCACAACCTTATGTGACTCTCTTATAGGTAATAATGGGAAAGCATGAACCATTTTTTTGTACTCATAAAAGTGAATTTCCTGTGAATTGTCCGCTAAGATATTAGCAAATCTTTGCATATCTGGTAAATAAATTTCATATGCACCACCAAACATATATACTGGAGGCAAGTCGGTTAATTCGCCATAGATTGGCGAAATACGGGAATCATCTAATGGCAGATTCTGTGACCATACACTTAAGATACGTTGGATACCCGTTTTATCAAGGATGACATCCTTTTTATCTAATGAATCTGTAATATCTTTATTATCTAATTGCGCATCTAATAGTGGTGAAATCAAATACAATTTACTTGGTAGTGCTTGATGGCTGGCTTTTAGTTGTTGTATAAAACTAAGCGCTAATGCACCACCAGTACCGTCTCCCATTACAACGATATCTTCGCTATTAACTTCAGTTAACAATTTATTGTACATTTCAAAAATAGCATCATAGGTGTCATCTATGTGGTAACTAGGTGCCTTAGGATAAATTGGCATCACAACTTCACATAACGTACTCAATGATAATTTGTCCATGAATCTCCAATGAAAAGCCGATGGTTGTAATGTATTATATCCCCCAGGTATATAGAGTATTTTTTTCTCATGACTATGTCTAAAACGAAACCGAAAAACTTGCATATCCCCTAACATTTCTTTGTCTAAATCAGATTTAACATTCAATGTTTCTGGCTGTTTATGTTTTTTTTTATTAATTTTCTCATGATCACTTAAAAATTGGTCAAACGCTTGATCTGTATTAAAAATGATAGATCGATGTGGCAATAAATACTTATTTACGAACTTCGTTGCTAGCCTTGATTTCATTTATAATCAATCCTGTCTTTGTTTATTCTTTAACTTATAAGCATGTGTTCATCTTACCTACTAACTAAAATTAATAATATGGTAAAATTAATACAATGACAAAAAAATACAGTTATAATATAAATTAGTTAATTTAATGTTTAGCTTTCAATAATTCAAATGTAACAGTTATTGCATATTATAACAAAGCAAAAGTCATAAAATAAATAGATGCTAATTTCTATAGTAATGAAAGGAGTAACAAATGGTAGAGAAAAATCATCAATTTAAAGATTTTGAACATACTCTAACAAGTGAACCCATGCAACGTGGGAAACATTTTGAAAAAAAGAAAAAATCATGGGTTAGCCTAATCATTCAAACTATTGTATTTATTTTAGTTGCAATAGCTGGTTATAGTATGTATAAAGAGCCCATTTTCAATTTAGTGTTTGCGCAAGAATCATTCAATTTTCATAAGCTTACTAATTTCCAAACTACAATTAATGATATTTCTAACTTAAATATAAATGTCGACTCGATTGATAATTTACAAACAAGCATCGATCGCTTGATTCTAGTATTTTACGTGTTCTTCATTGCCTGTATCTTAAGTTTAGTATTAACTTTCTTTACACTATTATTTAACAGAACCGTCTTAAAAGTGGTGAATATATTCGTTATTATAATTATGTTAGTCATCACATTTGGTTTTTCTTATCTTATCAAAAATATCGCCTCAAGAATTTCAGATTCTCTGAACCAATATTATATGTCTGTTAAACCAAATCAAATCTTAACGGAAGCAGATGCAATTCATAATGCATTTATCTTATTGGGATGTAGTATAGCACTTCTGTTAATTAGTATGTTTTTCAGAAATCGTAAAATACGTAATCGAGCTTAAAATGACATAAGCTAAACATAAGCATGAAAAAAGCCGCTTCCAATGAATATTGGAGGCGGCTTTTGTTAATACTTTAAATCGTAACTTTCATATAAAATATGGCACGTTTAGCTTTCTTTAGACATATAGTGATCTTTACCTCTTAAGAATAAACTTAAAATAAATGCAAGTGCACTTAGCACGGTTGCAATTAAGAATGCACTATTCACACCATTAATTGAAGCAAGTTTTTGAACAAATTCTAGCACTTGAGAAGTAGCTAATTGTTCGCCACCCATTGCTTGAGCCATTTCTTGTAAACGGTCTTTAATAAATGGATTCGTTTTATCTAAATCTTGCGCATAACCCGCAGCATATTGCGTAGTTTGCGTTGACATAACTGTTACTAACAATGCTGTACCAATAGAACCTGCAAGTTGTCTTAACGTATTTGATAATGCATTACCATGCGCAATCAACCTTTGCGGTAATGAGTTCATACCTGCTGTCATTATAGGCATCATGATAAAACTCATACCGAATGAACGAATAATATAAATTAACATTAAATGCCCGTAAGTTGTGTTCATATTTAATTTCGTTAATTCCCATGTAGCATATGTCATTATTGCAGTACCTACGAGGGCTAATGGTTTTATACCAATTGTATCTAGTAATTTACCAGCAATTGGACCCATAACGCCCATTATTAAGGCACCTGGCAATAATAATAAACCAGATTGAATTGGTGTGAATCCTCTTAAGTTTTGTAAGTATAGCGGTAAGAGAATCATACCACCAAATAAACTCATTGTAACGATCATATTGATTACTGTCGTTAGCGTAAAGCCTGAGTATTTTAATACTTCCATGCTTAACATAGGCACACGCATCGTAAGTTCTCTGATTACAAAGGCAATTATAAAGATTACACCTACTATTAATGAAATCACTACGATTGGTGAACTCCAACTATTGTTACCTGCTTCACTGAACCCATATAGTAACGCACCAAACCCAATGGTACTGAAAATAATTCCTGGTACATCTGCTTTTGGATTTGTTGTTACTTGGTAGACTCTAAACCAAATATACGCAATTGCTAAAGATACCAAACCAATAATGAACATACCATAGAACATTACATTCCAGTGATAATTTTCCACAATATAACCTGATAATGTTGGACCAATAGCTGGTGCTAAAATCATGGCAATACCAAGTGTTCCCATTGCCGCGCCTCGTTTTTCAGGTGGGAAAATCGTCATAAACACGTTTGTACCTAATGG
The DNA here is from genome assembly GCF_002614725.1 of Staphylococcus edaphicus. Classification (GTDB taxonomy): domain Bacteria; phylum Bacillota; class Bacilli; order Staphylococcales; family Staphylococcaceae; genus Staphylococcus; species Staphylococcus edaphicus. Next base: position 156,107 of record NZ_MRZN01000004.1, read on the forward strand.
CATCAATATGCCTGCACCAATAGCTTGTAATACACGACCTACCATCATAATGGTAAATGATCCTGAAAGACCACATACCAATGAACCAATAGTAAATAAGGTCATGGCAACTAAGAACAGTTTACGATATGAATACTTATTGAATAAGTAGGCACTGATAGGAATTAAGATACCATTTACTAACATAAACCCTGTCATTAACCATTGACCAGTATTAGCCGAAATATTGAAATCCGTATTGATCTTAGGTAGCGCTACATTAAGTAATGTTTGGTTCAATATCGCTATAAACATACCAAAAATCATGGCAACCAGCACTTTACCTTGACTCGTACCTTTACCAAACATAAATGAGCTATGTTTCTCCTTTAGCTTTTCATTTACTTTAGCTTCTTCAGAATTTGGATTAATCGCTTCGTGATCTGAATCATTTTGCTGTTCTACTTCTGTATCATTAATTACAGAATCAAACGTGCTATCTTCATCATCTGAAGATTTACTTTCGCTTTTACTTTCGTTCTCAACTTCGCTTGTTAAATTTGACTCCTTGGATGATTCATCAGAATCTTCCGTATCGTTTACTTTAAATTTAGATTGATAATTTTCATTAGAAATATTACTTTCATGCTTTGTTTGTTCCACTTGTCGGCTTACTTTATTTTGCTTTCTTTTTGAAAGAAACACATTGAGTAAACCAATTAAAATGAGCGCTATGACTACGTAAATTATAATGAAGGCCATTGTCATTTAAAGACCCCCCTTAATTTTTATGAATTTTAACTTCAGCGTTCATTCCTGGAACAACATTATTAGATGGTTTTGAATCAAGTGAAATTTTCACAGGTACAACTTGAGATACTTTTGTATAATTACCATCAGTGTTTGATGAAGGCATCATTGAGAAACTTGAAGCTGTAGCTTTACCAACTTCTTCTACTTTACCTTTAAGTTCAGCATCTTCGCCGTCAAGTTTTACATTTACATCTTTGCCTTCTTCAACATCTGCAATATCTTTTTCATCCACATTTGCAGTAATGTAAGAATCATCTAAATTATAAGCATAAGCAATTGGAGTCCCTGCTTGAGCCGTAGAACCTTCCATGCCATCTGTTTTTACGATTGTACCATCTTGTGGCATTTTAACATCCATATTTTGTGATTGGCCATCTTCACCTTTAGCTGCGATTTCAGCAACTTTATCACCTTTATTCAATTTTTCGTTATTTTTTACATCGAATGATTTGATTTCACCTGATGCTGGTGCAGATATTTTAATTTGTTGCCCATCTACTTTCGCATTATCAGTACTTACAAATCCTGTAGCTTGATTATAAAAATGGAAACCGACTACTCCTATAATTACAAGAACTACAATGGTAACGATGTTAATTAATACCATTTTCTTCATTACTCTTTCCTCCTATTTGCTTTTAAAATTCACTTTATATATTATAGATACATATAAAACAAAAAAACACCGACACTTCTATAAAATGTGTCGGGTACATTAGTTTATACAATTTTTGAGGGAGATAATATGAAACAGAAAGCCAAAAAAAAGATTATCCGAAATATGGTTACTTTATTAGAAGAACATCCTTTTGAAGATATAACCATTAAAATGATTTGTGCATATAGTGGGATTAATCGAACGACCTTTTATGATTATTTTGTTGATAAATATGATCTTTTATCTACCATTCAAACATATCATCTTCAAAAATATAAGAAATTATTAAATGCCCTTTACTTCAGTTTCGGTAAAGATGAAATAAATCATTTCAAACTCTACCAATTTTTCAAAATTATATTATCATATATAAAACGTCATTACGGTTTTTTCCATGCTATTTTTGTTTCGCATCCTAATCGAGATTTATTTACAGACTATGTAAAGATCACTAAAGAGACCTATACTAATATGCTTGTGGACTATACAACGATACTAAAGAAAAAACAATTCGTTACGTATGCTATTGGCGGACAAATAGGTATTGTCTACTTTTGGATACGTGAGGGGTGTATCGAAACACCTGATGAACTTGCGCAAATTTTACTAGCCAATGCTATTAAACTAAGACGGTAAGCACGCATACCCATTAACATATAAGTGCACGAAGCAACCTATTCTGTTTGCTCCGTGCACTTTTTGGATTATCTACTATTTTGAGATGGTATGCGTTTAAATACGTAATAATTTATAAACTGCAAAATAATTAACATAATCCCCGCTAACACAATGATTGTAACGTAAGGAATATAGCTCTTTTCCCCCATCATCCCCACTATTGGAGAAACAATCCCCCCTAGTAAAGATTGTACTAATCCCAATAAACTAGAAGCACTGCCATTACCACCTGTACGTTCCTCCATCGCAATTGCAAAACCTAAAGTTGCAACGCCGGTAACTGGTGCCACAAGTGTGATAAACCCGATAAATAACACCCAAATTGATAAATGCGTTGTCAATGTTATGGTTACGATTAAGACACCGAATAACTGTATAATAGTTAATATTCTTAATAATGTTTGACGATCTATATAATCAACCATTTTTCCTGTCAGTTGGCTAGAAATAATTAAGCTTATACCGATAACTGCAAACATAATGCTAAATTGTTGCGCCGACATAAAATAAATTCTTTGTGTAATAAATGGAGATGCAGAAATATAACTAAACAACATAATGAATGTTACACCTTGAATCAACATTGGTAATACAAACCGTGGCGTGACTAATAATTGTTTGAAGTTTTTAAAAATGCTCCCAACATGTGGGCTGTCACGATCTTCTGATTTTAAAGATTCAGGTATTTTAAATAGCGAACCTAATAACATTAAAATGCCAAATATAGTTAAAATAACAAAAACCATACGCCAAGTAGCAAATGATAGTATAACGCCACCTAAAGCAGGTGCTATGACAGGTGCAACACCATTAACTAACATAAGCAATGCCAAAAATTTTGTTAATTGTTTTCCGCTATATAAATCACTTGATATGGCTCTTGATATAACTGCACCAGCACCTCCACAGAAGCCTTGAACAAATCTTAAAGCAATCATGAGCCAAATATTATCGACAAAAATAATGCCTATACTTGCCAATGTAAACAATGACATCGACACAATTAATGGTGTCTTTCGTCCTATTGCATCAGAAATTGGACCAACAAATAAATTTCCTAGAGCTAAACCAATCATAAAGAATGATAAAGTTAATTGTGCATTCGAGGTTGTCGTACTAAAATCCGATTGTATTTGAGGCAATCCTGGTAAAAACATATCTATAGATAATGCACCTATTGCCGTTAAAGCCCCTAAAATAACGACAAAAAATATTGACTGCTTATGTTGTTCTTGTTTATTAATCATTTCAGTTCCCCTCAAAGTAATCTACTTCTTATCACTTATATAAAAGTTTAATACAATCTATTTATATTAATTATCATTATTATATCTTTAACATCGATACTTTTAAACACTTGCTTCCATATTTCATGACTTTAAATAAAAAAACGAGACCGAAACCCATTTATAAATTAGGATTTCTGAATCTCGTTTTTTGGTATTTAACACATTTATTAGATTAGACTTCTATGAAACATGCTCATAACTGAACATTTAAATAAGTTTTATCGTGTCACTCTGAATATTTTACAACTTTTAAATTATCTGCATCTCCATCGCCCTCTAATTCGTAATCAACTTCTCCGTATTGACCATTCTCTTTCAAAGCTTGGGCAGTAACATAAAACGTATGACCTTGTTTAACAATCTCAGTTATTTGAGGTTGTGGTGTATAGAAAACACGATTAGACTTCACACCACTTTTTGTCGATTTATAATTATCTGTATTTTTCTTTAAATAAGTTGACACTAAAGAAAAGTCACTTTGGCTATGTGCACTATTCATCGCAGTAGTGAAATTACCGAAAAAACTCGCCACCTTGTTTCTGAAGCTATTCTCTTCTTTTTCTTTTTTATCTACATAGGATTGTATTTCATCATCATCAAAATTTAATGTCACTTTGGTTTTATCTTTTAGATTATCTGTCTTCACAATTGTTTCTGCAGATTTAAATGTTTTCTTCTTAGCTTCACCTTCAGCAGAAATAGTAATATCTTTTGTTTTTGGATAAGGACCAATTTCTTTCGCCTTAGCATAATCGTATGTCTTATCATTCACTTTTATTTTCACGGTATCTTTATCAATTTTAGATGCACCACTTAATTCAACTTGAAGATAAGCTTCATTGAAATCTTCACGGACATCTATTGTTTCATTATTGCTATTATTAAAGTTGAATTTTAATTGACCCTCAAATTGGCCATTATCTGTCTCTTTTTTAGTCTCAAGTATATAATCACCTGGAATAAATTTACCCAACGAAGTTGTTTTATTTTTATCAGCTTTTACTTTCTTTTGCTTATCATCAGACTTAAATTTATATATAGTATCATATTTAGGTTTAACGATAGCTTCTTTCGTAGGTGCAGTAAAACTCATATTATCAAAAATTAAATAGCGTCTACCATTTTTGCTGACTCGTAATACATTTTCTCCATTTTTGGCAGTTACAAAATCAGCCTCTTTTGTTTCGCTCTCATTTAATTTCTTAATTTTTTGGTTCACATCTTTTACAAATTTATTCATACCAATTTCATTTTTTATATATTTAATATATGCAGTTGCTTCTGTTTCATCTACACTATTATTCTGCGTACTTAAGATTGTTGAAAGCTTTTGCGTGTCATTATTATCAACTGCATTTATTAATATTTCTGATTGTGCTTCAGGTGAATTGAAGTTTTTTAATAAGAAGAAGATAATGATAAGTAAGATAATGATAAAGAATGCAATTCCCCAGGGAATAATTTTACGCGCTCTTATATTTGCACTTTTTTTACTATCTTTTGATGAACGTGTTAGTTTTTCTGTGTTGTCATCAGTGATGTGATGCCCACAATGTGCACATTTTCTTTGTCCATTTCTCATATTCCCACCACAATTAGGACATTTCTGCATTTTATCACCTCTTTTTTCTTATGAATTCATACATCATCATATCATTTTATCATAAATTAAAATGAAACAATATGAAAGCTTGCTACTACTAATTTTATTAATATAAATGACACATCGCTGACAATCGATTTTATATTACTTACCATATTATATGTAACCTAAAGATAAAATGATATACATCGCTAGTCTAATAGTGCAGTTTCAATGACCTAGACACAATTATTTCACTTTTCCTAAAAAGGTTATCCATATGTTGATATTAGACGAGCTCAAACATGATTAGGATTGGTTTTTTATATTAAAATGTTTAAGTCGTCGATCAATAATTTCAAGTACATATCTTGCCTGCTCTATTTCTTCATCAGACAAATCGTGTAACATATCACTCACGATTTCGTTGATAATAGATTTACTTTCTCGGTTAAATTGCTTACCCTTTTCAGTTAATTTAATATATTTTAACCGTTGATCTGTACGCTCTTCTGCTTTGTCCCATGCTACAACTTCTGCCTGAATTAATTTTTTTATTCTTCGACTTACAGCAGCTTTATTAACACCTTGTTTCTCTGTAATTTCGGTCAATGTCATCGTTTTTTCACTTTCTAACATCAAAATCACATTAGCTTGTTCTTTTGAAACATTATATTGCTCTCTCAATGCTTTTAGTAACTTTGCTAATAGCGTATTAACATCATCAATAAATTCACCCATAAATTCAATATGATTACCTAAATTTTTCACCATAACTTACACCCCTATAATCCTAGTTCAAGTCGTTTAATTTTGTTTTTTATATTATGTTAATGATATCAATATTTTATTATATATAAAAGGCGAAAATTGCAATTTATACGTTTATTATTTCATTTTTTTACTTACTCACTTGTGCATTAATGATTAAATTTGATTATTTTTAAAGATTACACTACATTTAATATACTATATTAATCTGGAGCGAGGCATGAGCATGTTAACTTTATCTATTTGTACGGTTATATTTATCATATATCTATGTATGTTTCTAAACTTTAAATTTTCCGCGCATCTCTCAACCTATATTGCTAATGTAATACTAGGATATAGCGTCGTTGTTATACATATTGGTGAGCATGCCATCCCCATTGATTTAATTATTGTAACGTTTTTAGGTGCCTTATTACTACATATTAAACATAAACATTTAATGCAACATCGCATGAGCGCGCGCTTCTTAAAACGCCTTTATTATGTGGTTTTCAAACTCAGCGTATTCACTCTGGCATGTTTTTACATTAGTTTTATTCCATTTGGTATTAATGTGATTTTTTTATGGATTTCTGCTATAGCTTTTAGTACAATATTTACTTTCATTTGTTACGTGAGTTGTTCGTCAAACTTTTTAAATAATAAACCTAAATATAATTTTGATACAATTCTTGTCTTAGGTGCTGGTATATTTACTGAGCATGTGACACCTATGTTAGGTAGCCGCTTGGACCAAGCCCTAACTCTATATAAACAACAACCTCAAGCTACGTTTATTTTAAGTGGTGGACAAGGGCCTGATGAACCTATTTCCGAAGCTTTAGCCATGCAACGCTATTTAATTAGTCAAGGCGTTAAACCAGATCGAATTGTATTAGAAGACCAATCCACAAGTACGTCAGAAAATATTCAATTTACAAAATCGCTCATTGATAGTCAATTTGATACTGTTCCTAAAATCGTCTGTGTCACAAGCCAATTCCATATTATGCGCGCATTACGGTTTGGACAAAAGTACAATTTAAAATTGACTGGTGTCGGTAGCCATACACCCTACCACTTTTTTGAAGTTGCATTAATTCGTGATTTCTTAGCATTAATGTATCAATATAAATTGTTACTCACGATTTATTTTGCAACATTGTTTTTCATTTCTATTATTGCCTATTGGTTTATTCCCAATATATAGATTATATGTATGAAAAATAAATTACTACAATACTGCTGAATTTCACAATATGCTATGTTTCATAAATGCGTTTATAACTCTAGTCAAAAAAGAACTGTCGCTAAAGTTTGTTTAACTTCAGCGACAGTTCTTTTACAATGTTTACCAAAACTTATGTTTACGCTTTAAGCATTAGTAATAACACCATCGTCTAATTCAATTACCTTATCAGCATATTCGAATAGACGTTTATCGTGCGTAATCATAATACCAATCATTTTTTTACTTTGTATTTGGTCTTTAACCATTTCAATCACATCCGTTGCACGTTCAGCATCTAAACTTGCTGTTGGTTCATCGGCAAGGATTATTTTAGGGTTATTCATTAATGCTCTCATAATAGCCACACGTTGTTTCTCACCACCAGATAACATATGTGGAAATACGTTAAGACGATGCTCTAGACCAATTTGTTTCAACAATGTTTCAGCTCTGTTGTCGGCCTCTTTTTTAGACATACCTGCTTCTTTACCAATTGTAGTAAGCTGAGCTTTGACTTTTAAATAAGGGACTAAATGCGATGATTGAAATATAAAGCCAATTTCATTTAGTCTTAATTCTGATGCTTTTTGTTCTCCATCAAATAATGGTTTATCATTATAAAGAATTTCTCCACTACTTTGTGAAAGCAATCCACCTAAAATAGTTAATAATGTCGTTTTACCTGATCCTGACGCACCATTAAGAATGACGAACTCGCCTTCATTCACTTCGAAATGGATACCTTTCAATACCGGTGTTTCTGATTGGCCTTTCCCAAATGATTTTTTAATATCTTTGACTTGTAAACTCATTATTCTCCACCTCCAATAGCTTCGATAGGATCTACTTTAAATAATTTGATGAATGATAATGCTGCCCCTATAATGGCTACCACAATAAACACACCTACAACTAATAATAGATTAGAAGCTGTAACATGAAACGGCATAGAGACTGGCATCACAAATGACAAACCACTTACGATAGCCACAGAAATGAGCACACCAATCATAGTTGTAATTAATATTTGTATAATTAAAGCACTTAATAAATGTTTCGTTTTAATACCAATTGCTTTTAAAATACCTATTTCTGGTATCTTTTGAATTGTCATGACGTAGAAGAATGCACTAAGTACAATTGCTGAAATAACGAATAAACTTACAATCATCATATTCAAGGGTGCTTGTTCTGCTTGATAACTTGGAATTTCACTTGTAATGTCATCTTCACTAAAGACTTTTACACCAGTGATATCGTTAACTTTGTCTTGTTGTGATTTTGATAAATCTTTAACAGGATACATTGTACTAGCCTGTTTATTTAATTCGTCAAATCCACTGTTATTCATCATAACAACCGAGCTATGAGAATACATTGTATCATTGAGTACACCCGATACTTTTAATGATTTACCATCTTTTATCTTTATTTCATCTCCTACTTTAATATCATCAGCAGTAAGTTTATTATTTATTGCTACTTCATTATTTTTAGTAGGATACTTACCTTCTTTTAATTCTGGTTTTTCATTTTCAACCGTATTAGTCATCAATACATCTTCTTCGTTTTTATCAACTTTTAATGTTTGAGATGCAATTTTCAACGGTTTTTGACCTGTAATATCTTCAATTTTATTTTGTTGTTCCGAATTAATAATCGATTTCTCAATTTGTGGTTGCTTATTATCTTGCAACACATATTTTTCTGATTTCATGTTGTCTAACATCGATACGTTTTCTCTTGCTAACCCTTGTGCTAAGCCACTTATAAATAGCACCATAATACCTAATAATAAAATGATTAACATAATTAAAATATAACGGAATTTATAATATTTAATTTCTTGCCAAGCTAATTTCATCAATCCCCACTCCTTCTCTAAAACTTATATCTAGAGTTTATGCTTAGTATGTGAACTCAATATGAACTTTTGTTAATCATTTCATTTTTTGTTATTTGTATAGGTAACAAGTTACGTTTATAATGGCAATAATACTTGAGAAGGAGGCCTAGCGTATGCCAACTTGCCTAATTGTCGATGATGACAAAAAAATATTAGCCTACGTTTCAAACTACATTGAACGAGAAGGCTTGAAAACGATAGTTCAAGCTAGTGCAGAAAATGCTTTAACATACCTTGAAACGCATCAAGTCGATATTGCAATTGTAGATGTGATGATGAGTGGCATGAGCGGGTTTGAACTATGTAAAATTTTAAAAGAGGACTTCGACATGCCGGTCATTATGCTAACAGCTCGTGACGCTTTAAGTGATAAAGAACAAGCTTATTTAACTGGCACGGATGATTATGTTACAAAGCCTTTTGAGGTTAAGGAACTCATTTTTAGAATAAAAGCTGTGCTTAAACGTTACAATATTAATGCTAACAATGAAATATCAATAGGAAATCTTACATTGAATCAAGCTTATTTAGAAATTCAGTCCTCAACAAAATCCATGAATTTGCCAAACAAAGAATTTCATTTACTTTTTTTACTTGCTTCTAATCCTAGACAAGTCTTCAATCGTGATGCTTTAATTGAAAAGATATGGGGCTTTGACTATGAAGGAGATGAACGAACTGTTGACGTTCATATCAAACGACTTAGAAAAAGGCTAGAAAAATTAAATGCTTCTGTTACAATTCACACGGTTAGAGGTCTTGGTTATAAGGTGGATGATCATGTTTAAATCACTCTATACACGTATAGCCATTTACACAATCACAGTGATGGTATTCTGCGCCATTGCAAGTTTTCTTTGTACGAATATCATTTATCATAATTACTTAAAAGAAAATAATGATGCTAAAATCATGCGTACATTGAAAGGAGCAATTCACTATCAAAAGAAATCTCAAATCGAGGCATCTGCTCCCTTTTTCAACCATTTGGGAGAGCTAAACTACCAAGTGATGACAATTTCTGAAAATGGTAAGCGTACTTATTATGGTACTAAATTTAGAAAAGATAATATTAGTAAGAAAACTGCTGAATCTGTAATACATGGCCAAGACTATCATGGTATTAAAGATTTACCTTATAACCCTATTATTACTGGTTTCTTTGAAAATACTACCAAAAATACAGTTGGTATTTCTTATAAATCTAATGGCCAAACTTATGCAGTCTTTATGCGTCCTGACATAGGTAAAACATTTAGTGAATTCAGAATATTTCTGGCTATTTTAATCTCATTATTACTATTATTCTCTATTATATTGGTCATCTCATCTACTTATAGTATTATCAAGCCTATACAACAGTTAAAACATGCGACAGACCGTTTGATGCAAGGAAACTTCGATACAGCGATTCACGTCACACGCCAAGATGAATTTGGCACGTTACAATATCGTTTTGATAAAATGCGTCTTTCTCTAAAACAATTAGATGATATGAGACAACACTTCGTTCAAAATGTGTCACACGAAATCAAGACGCCTTTAACACACATCCATCATTTATTAGATCAACTAAAATTTGCTAAAACCGATGATGAACGAGAACAATATATTGAAGAAATATATCAAATTACAACGCAACTCAGTGAATTAACAAAAGAGTTATTGCTGTTGTCAGAAATAGATAATGGTGCACATTTAGAATTTGAAGATGACATTCTATTAAATCAACTGCTCAAAAAAATAATAAGACATGAACAATTCTCTGCAAATGAAAAAGAATTAATTATCATGTCTGATTTAGAAGATGTTCACATTAATGGTAATGAACGTTTATTGCACCAAGCATTTCAAAATTTAATTACGAATGCGATAAAATATTCTAAAATAGGTGGCACGATTGATATCACACTTAGCCAAACTGTTAAATCCATTACTTGTAAAATCACTGATGATGGACATGGTATGAGTGAAGAAACGCAAACTCGTCTATTTGAAAGATTCTATAAGGCAAGTAATCATGATAATAGTAATGGTCTAGGCTTAGCTATAGCTAAAGTCATATTTGAACTTCATAACGGAACGATAACTGTTGAAAGTGAAAAAAATCAAGGCACTACTTTTACAATTACTCTATTAAATAGGAATCGTACAGAAAGCTGATTGATTTTAAAACTTTCTCCCATACATGGATGACGAGGATAGAGGTTTATCCGAGCTACTACGCATATATCAGTCTCACTAACTCAATAAATTGAGAAGTGAGGCATTAATGTTCAATCCGGTCAACTACTGTCAATATAATAACAAAAAGGCTGAGACATTGAATGTCTCAGCCTTTTTGTTATTAATTAAATAGAAAATAAACTCCCTTCAAATACTATTCCGTAAGTTCAATATGCTATTAGTTAATTTTCAAATATTTGGTAATTTCTTTATTCAATTGTGTATAAAGCGCTTCATTATCGGATAATTTCATACCATAAGAAGGAACCATTTCTTTAATTTTTTCTTCCCAACCACTAAAATCATCTTTATAACAACGTTTCAATAAATCTAACATGATATCTACTGCAGTAGAAGCACCTGGTGAAGCACCTAATAATGCAGACAACGAACCATCTTCAGAAGTAATCACCTCTGTACCAAATTGTAATGTGCCTTTACCTTGATCAGTATCTTTAATCACCTGAACTCTTTGGCCTGCGACAACAATTTCCCAATCTTCACTCTTGGCATTGGGAACAAATTGACGCAAATCTTCCATACGTTCTTCATTAGATAATGTCAGTTGTGATATAAGATATTTAGTTAAACTCATTTCTTTAATTCCTGCAGATAACATCGTAATCAAGTTATTTGGTTTTACAGACTTAATTAAATCCATATTTGATCCTGTTTTTAAAAATTTAGGTGAAAAACCAGCAAACGGTCCAAATAAAATAGTACGTTTGCCATCTATATATCTTGTATCCAAATGCGGTACAGACATAGGCGGCGCGCCAACTGGTGCCTTACCATATACTTTCGCTAAATGTTTTTTAGTAATTGCTTCATCTCTACACACTAAAAATAATCCACTTACTGGGAAACCACCAATATGTTTTGATTCTTTAATACCTGTTTTTTGCAATAATCGTAAACTTGCGCCACCTGCGCCAATAAACACAAAATCACTTTCAACAATTTCGACAATGTTAGTGTCAAGTTGCTTAACTTTAACTTCCCATACCCCATCTTTGCGTTGTTTAATGTCTTCGACTTCATGATTATAATTTAGAGTTACATTTTTATCTTCTAAATTTTCAAATAATTTTTTAGTTAATGCACTGAAGTTAACATCTGTGCCTGTTTTGTCATAACTCATCGCCATTGGAATATTAGATGTACGACCTTCCATAATTAAAGGCGTCCATTCAGCAATCTTCTCCTTATCATCAGTCAAAACCATATTTCTAAACAATATATTTTTATTTAATCTTTCTACACGTTTTTTTAAAAAGTCTACGTTTTGAACACCTTGCACAAAGCTCATATGCGGTACCGGCTTAATAAATGCTTCTGGGTTGTCGAGTTGCCCCTGTTTAACAAGGTAGCTCCAAAACTGTTTTGATACTTGGAATTGCTCATTAATTTTAACAGCTTTTTTAATATCAATTGTGCCGTCTTTATTTTCACTTGTATAGTTTAATTCACATAATGCAGAGTGCCCTGTTCCAGCATTATTCCAAGCATTAGAACTTTCTTCTGCAGGTGTTGATAATCTTTCAAACATCTTAATTTCTTTCTCAGGTGCGAGTTCTTTTAAAATCGTTCCTAATGTTGCGCTCATGATACCGCCACCAATTAAGATGACATCTGTTTTGCTATGTTGTGTACTCATAACAAATACAGTCCCCCTTTTATATGTGTTTAATAGAAACGTTATCTTTACTTTTAAAATTCATATATTAAATTAGTAAAGCGTTTTCTATAACTTAAAAATAAAAAATTCGTCTTATTGTCATTTATGTATGTAATGCAATAATACGATTACTTCATACCTCTTTAATTATATACGTAATTGGCACATGAAAAAAGGGCTTTCAGTAATTCTACACAAATTTTGTTAATATGTGTTAACTAGAATATATCATAATTTAATGATTATACTTATTAAAACAAGGTATACTTTATTTAATACAATGTTTCAAAACATATTAAAACATACATATAAACGACACATTTCGTGCTATAATGTATTTCAATTTAAGTAAAGTACTACTGGAGGTTTTTATGAAATCAATCACTTTTTTCATGCATAACATTTATGCAATGGGTGGAACAGTAAAATCTATCTCTCAAATGGCTAATGTGCTGGCTGAAAAAGGACATCATGTAGAAATTGTTTCCGTATTCAAGGGAGATACCTCACCTTATTTCGACATCAATCCAGCAATTAAAGTTAAATCTATAATTAATTATCAATTTCATCCTTTTAACTTTAAAGACATCTTTTTTAATCGTATTACTAAATGGACACCATTTTCAAAACCAAAACATATTTCTCAATATGAACCAGGTCTTAATCAATTTTCACATTATATAGAAAAGAAAATGATTAAAGCAATTAAACAAACCAATACAGATGTCTTAATTGGAACACGTGCTAGTTTCAATATTCTTATTTCTAAACATGCACCTAGACAATGTGAAAAAGTTGGTATGGAACACATGAATTTCGATGCACATCCTGAAGCTTATCAACAAGAAATCATAAATGCCTATAAAAATTTAGATAAATTAACAACATTAACAGAAGCAGATAAAATAAAATACCAAGATTATATACACATCCCAACTTTTGTAATTCCAAATATAATTAATGAAACGCGTTTACATGCTAATAAAGAGAAACGTATTTGCGCTGCCGGACGTTTGGAATATGAAAAAGGATTTGACCTACTTATAGAAAGCATAAATCCTATTCAACAAAACGTGAGACAATTGGGTTACCAAGTCCATATATACGGTGAGGGGCATGAACAAGGTAATTTATCCAAGTTGATTCATAACTATAATCTACAAGACATTATTTTTCTTCAAGGATCAACACAACAATTGAATGAACAATTATCAAAAAGTGAACTTACAGTCATTCCCTCACGTAATGAAGGCTTTGGTATGGTTATATTAGAAGCAATGAATCAAGGTAGCGTAGTTATAAGTTTTGATGGCAATGTGGGACCTGATTCTATTATTAACAATAATGTTAATGGCTATTTAGTAGAACATGAAAGTGTTAATGCTTTATCTAATAAATTAAGACGCCTTATTAATCAAGAATTTAAAGATCAAGTCATTATCGAAAATGGTTATCAAACAGTTGAGAATTATGGACCAGATGCCATATATCTCTCATTCAGACACATGCTTGACACATAATATTGATCGTACTGACTTTTATATTATTTTATCTTTATACACATAAGTTAAAATCCCTCCAAGCTGACATGTAAATGTCTACTTAGAGGGATTTTGTAGCAATAATTTATTATAGAAGTAAATTGTCTTGAAAGCTCTGTGATTCTATATAAAAATATTTAATAAGAATGTCCAAATACATACAAAGATGAGTAAAGCCACACTGTAACGCAGTGTCATTTTAAGTAATTCTGATTCTTTACCAACTTGTTGTACCGAAGCTGTGGCAATAGCAATTGATTGAGGTGAGATTAATTTTGCTGCAACCCCACCAACAGTATTTGCAGACACTAGTAATGCACCGCTCGCGCCAATATTACTTGCAACTGCTGATTGAATTGGTGCAAATAATGTATTATTATTCGTTACTGAACCTGTTAAGAACACACCAATCCATCCTAGTATTGGTGATAACAATGGGAAAATACTACCAGTTTTAGCTATGCCTTCACCTACTGCATTACTTAAACCAGCATAGGTCATTAATTTTGAAATAACTAAAATAAAACAAATAGTAATAATTGGTAACCATAACTCTTTAAATGCAACGATAAACAAACGTCCACCATCTTTAAATTGAACTTTTTTTGACATCAAAATGGTGATAATTATGACGAGTAGAATAGCTGTTCCTGTTTGTCCGATTATATTGAGTGGTAATGTAATGGCTTTATTAGCTATTTCACTATAAGTACCTGGTAATGATATATTGAAAACTAACGCTTCTAAAGCACCACCTGGCGCAAATAAAGATTTAAAATAAGGCGCGCTCCAAATCATGACAACGACAGTTAAAATAACGAAAGGACTCCATGCATACACAATTTCTTTAGGATGATGTTTGTTTATTTTTTGAGGCTTTTCGTCTTTATTAATTCTGAAGATATGTTTTGGTTGGAATTTTTTAGAAAATAATGCAAGCGCCATCATTGCCCCTAATGGCGGTATAATATCCGCTAATTCTGGACCTATAAACACAGTAATTATTGCTTGTAGCACCGTGAATGTAATAGAGACCACAAGTATAGCTGGTAGCGTTTCTTTAATTCCTTTAAAGCCATCAATAATCCATATTAATAAAAATGGTATAAGCATATTCATAAAAACAAGTGTTAAAGCAGACATAGAAGAAACCGCCATCCCTGACACATTATCAGGTAAGCCTAATGTATCTATGACTGTTACTGGTAAACCAATAGCACCAAATGCACCAGCTGAAGCATTTGCAATTAAACAAAGCATGGCTGCTTGTAATGGTGCAAATCCTAATTGTGTAAGCAATAACGCACAAATAGCGATAGGAACACCAAATCCAGCTGCTCCTTCTAAAAATCCATTAAATGCAAATCCAATTAATAACAATTGAATACGTTGATCTTGCGAAATACTTGATATACTATCTTGTATCGTATCAAATTGGCCTGTCTCATTTGTGATTTTATAAAGTAACACTGCCATCACAACAATATAACCAATCGGAATTATACCCTGGAAAAATCCCTCTACAACAGCTCCTGAGGCAATATTTGCAGGAAGTTTGAAAAAGACTATCGCAATGATAACCGTAACAACTACAGTAGTAATCGATGCATAAATCCCTTTCATTTTAAAAATAGTTAAACATAAAAGAAATAATACAATAGGTACTGCTGCAACAATTGATGATAACAGTACGTTATCAAAAGGGTTAAACGTATCTACGAACATTTCGACTCACTTCTACTTTCTTTATTTATTGTTGAGTATAAAAAAGCTTTGTTATTGTGATTTTTTTCACAATTAAATTATAGCATTTTTTATGACAAATTCAATAATAATTTGTGATTTTATTTCTAAATAAAATGATACATCTCATATATTTACATTAATCTTACATTGATGTAAAGTTTAAATTTAAAAAAAGACTATTTTGTCATGTGTTTTTATCCAGTGTTATCTTTTGTCTCAAACGCGTATCGTGGTAAAATATGGTTATTAACTTTTAAGTAGAGGGATATTAATGATAAAACAAATTGAAATTACTGCAGTTCAACTTTTAGAATCAGAGCTGGAGAAAGCAATACACGAAGGCTATACACACTTCGTCTTAATCAATGACACCATAGAAATATATCAACCAATGCTTGAAGCTGTGGAAATAAAACCATGTACAATTGTACCCGATTATACTGTTGAACAACAATATGCTAATGATTGCACTTACTTCGGCAAAGCGGAAATCACTTTCAATGATTGGATTGAAAATATTAATCATTTTCCTAATGTCATATTTCACATAGAAACGACGCAAACTATATTAAACCATTTTGACATTAATAATATATTCGATTTAGCACTTATCTCATTAATACAAGACGATGTTTCTACAGATAGCCATGTCGTTTTTAACTTTCATTCTGAATTTATAACAAGCAATGCCATTTGGCACAATATCAAAAAACTAACACTATTAAATACAACGAAATTCAATTTAAATAAATTGGCATATATACATAACCACCCTGTACCGTTTAAACAAAATGAAGTATTGGCTCCTGATCAAATGCGTTTCACAGATAAATGTTTAAAGCACACACATTTCATGATACCGCATTGGTTTTATAAAATGACGCACAATCACTTTATAAAAAAACACCAAAATATGAGTTACATTTATAAAAAAGATGAAGCAAAAGTCAAAGACCACATTGTATTTTTAGGGTTTGATTATGGATTCAGAGGTAATTCACGCTACTTATTCAATCACTTTGCAAAACATTTTTCTAAACTGCCGATCTATTTCATCACAAACGATGTTAATGGTCCGAATTTTATTAAAACTGATGATCCTAAAGCCAAATTATTAATAGAAAGTGCCCGAGTTGTTATATTGGAAAGTTATATTCCTGATAATTTGAAACCCAACGGTACCATCATTCAATTATGGCATGGCACACCAATCAAAAAACTATTCTTAGATAGTCCTGAACCAACACAAAATCTCAATATTTATAATTACCGAGCTCGTAAATATAATAAATGGTTACAACAAGATTATTTCGTCAGTGATTGTGCATCAATTATTGATCATTTTAAATCAGCGTTTCCTCAACAACACACACATCTTTTAAATTGTGGTTATCCAAGAGTAAGATATTTACTGGACAAAGAAACTGATAAGCATTACATTTCTTTTATAAAGCAGGAACTTAAATTAGATTCCGATAAAGAAACGCTATTATATGTACCAACTTGGCGTTCGCAATTTGACGAAAATGATTTATTACCCATTAGTGATGGGCTACTCAACAAATATAATGTAATATTCAAAGGTCATATTGAAGATCAATCAAATTATATTCCTGATAATGCAATCATTGCCCCTTCACATATTGAAGTACAAGATTTATTGCTCGTATCTGATATTGTATTGACAGACTATTCTTCCATTATCTTTGATGCCTTAACGATAGACAAAATCGTATGTCAATATACGCCAAACCATGAACATTATGTATCAGAACGTGGCGTATATGATGACGTTATGCACGCATTGTCTACAGTGCGCTACAGTGACGCTAAGGCACTGTTAAATGATTTAATCAGCCATCAAATGAAAGAACTCAATCATACTGAATTTATCAATAAGGATAATCACGCATTTGAAACGATTTCTCATATCATTCAAAAATGTATTAAATCCAAACAATAAATGTTTTTGTACAGCTATATAATTAAAAAGTGAGTCAGACATTGTGTTAAGTCTGACTCACTTTTTTATATCTTATTTTATTGTTGATATGCTGGATCAACCACTCTAACTGTCCCTTGTTGGTCAACAGTAGCAATCGCATATGTGCCTGGTTGTGCTTGATTTTGGAAACTAAAGATATAGCTATAGTTGCCTTCGCTTCCTTCTATTGCATAATCATTGTATGGATTAGATTGGCCATTTAAACGATTCACTTCGTTTGTAGCATTATCTAAAGCATTTTGAAAGTTTGGTAAGTTTTGTAATGCAGCTTGTGAATCGTTACTACCAGATGTGATATTTTGTGCAACAGGTACTGCATTTTGGCCTTGGTATGGCGCTACATACTGTGTTGAGTTGCCATTTGCATTTACATTTCCGTTTGAGTCATTTCCATTGGCATCATTCGTTGAATCATTCGAATTACTATTACTTTCTGAAGATGCAACATTGTTTGCATTATCATTATTACTTGTTGCATTATCGCCATTAGCATTTGAGCTTGAACTGTCACCATTTTCATCAGTTCCATTGTCACTTGATGTATTATCTGAGTTATTTGCATCATTGTCATCACTGCTATCACTTGAACTACTGTCATTAGATTTACTATCTGAATTTTTGTTTGAATCTTTGTCTTTATCAGAATCATTGTTCTTTTTATCATCGTTCTTAGAATCTTTTGATTTGTCCTCAGAAGATTGCTTGTCTTTTGAATTATCATCCTTCTTACTACTGTCATCATCACTTCCATTTGAACATGCAGCAAGTGCTAAAGATAAAGTCAGAAAACCTGCTAATAATTTTTTCATATACGAAAACCTCCCTGAATTTTTAATACTCATTACCCAAAGTTTACTTAATATGTATCTTTCTCTATCCATTAGGCTTAATGAGAATTATTTTGTTATTCACTATAAATTCAAAAATAAACATCTTTTGTCAAAATTCTTTCGAAAGAAAATATAAATTTAACAAAATCAAAACAATTTTTAAGTTTATATAGATATATTACACCTTTACAACAGTTTAAATAACAACACATTATTATCTTATGCACTATGGTTAGATATTTTTCTCCATGATTAAGTCGGTATCCACAACATTACCAGTATAAAATTGATGTTCACCCGTCACACGTAGTCCTTGATTTTTATAAAAATTAAAAGCTTGGACATTATGTTCCCATACACCTAACCATATTTTAGTTTTATTTAATTCACGTGCTTTTTTTGTTGCAAACGCTAAAACACGTTTACCTCTCCCCCCACCTTGAGCTTGTGGTAAGAAATATATACGTTGAACCTCAAGGTATTCGTCCCCTTTTGCTTCAGTTTGTGCCTCATTAATATTTAATTTAAAGTAACCAACAATCTCATCATCATCTTTAAAAAAATAGGTGAATGAATTATCATCTTGTAACTCGCTTAACAATTGCTTGGTTGCATACGCTTCATTAAAATAAGCATTAAAGTCTTCGTCAGTATATTCTCCATGCTCAAACGTTGTCTTAAACGTATTGATACTCAACGTTCGTAATACTTCAACTTCTTCTGTGTTAACTAACTCAATTGACTGCTCCATCTTTCATTCACCCTTTACTATCAGTTTATTGTAATTATACTAAAATCGACATTATGTTACTATGTTAAAAACCATTTCCTATTAAATTAATCATTGCCTCTGATGACATTTTATCAATGACATTCTATGCAAATTAAAAGTTTTTTTAAATTAAAACGCTTTCTTATAATTACAATAGTTTCGCCATATTGTGTAATATTCAATTACGTGATAAAGTAGGTCTAGTTTTTTAATTGTTCGTAAATTTATTCATAAGGAGCGCTATTCAGTAATGACTAACACATTCAAAGCCTTTGTAGTCGAAGAACAAGACGGCAAAGTAACGAATCAATATAAAGAGATATCCATAGATGATCTTCCAGAAGGTGAAGTGCTTATTAAAGTTAAATATTCTGGAATTAATTATAAAGATGCCCTTGCAACAGTGGAAAATTCAAAAATTGTTTCTTCCTATCCAATGGTTCCAGGCATTGATTTAGCTGGTGTTGTAGAACATTCAGATACGCATGCTTTCGAACAAGGTGATGAAGTCATAGTTACTGGTTATGGTTTAGGTACTAGCCATTTCGGTGGTTTTAGTGAATATGCTCGTGTTAAAGAAGAATGGATTGTACCCTTACCAAAAGATTTAACTTTAGAAGAAGCTATGATCTATGGCACAGCTGGATATACAGCCGGATTAGCTATTGAAAAGTTAGAACATGACGGACTTTCAATTGAAAAGAAAGATATACTTGTTCGTGGTGCAACTGGAGGCGTTGGTACATTAGCTATTATGATGCTAGATTCAATTGGATTTGACGTCGTTGCTAGTACTGGCAAAAGTGGTGTAGAGGATAAATTGAAAGCACTAGGTGCTAAAGAAGTTATTTCACGCATCACTAACAGTGATCATAAGGCCCTTGGCAAACGAACTTGGCAAGGTGTTATTGACCCTGTTGGTGGCGAAAGTTTAAGCCAAATCGTTAAACAATTAGACTATAATGGTATGGTTGCTGTTATCGGTATGACAGCAGGAACAAATTTTGATAGCTCGGTATTCCCATTTATCTTAAGAGGTACAAGTATCATAGGTATTGATTCTGTTTATACTGAGATGAGACAACGTAAACATATTTGGCGTCGCTTAGCTAAAGATTTAAAACCGAATCACTTACACGATATTAAAAAAGTAATCAAATTCAATGAACTTGAAGATAATATCAAGCAAGTTCTTGAACATACTAATTCAGGTAGAGTTGTCATTGATTTTGAAGCATAATTTTAACTTAAACCTTAACTTCTTTTTACATTAAAGTAGTTAAGGTTTATTTTTATACTAATTTAAACGTAAGCCTTTTTTATTTCTATCTCAATAAAATTATATCTCATATAAATAGTTATTAATAAATAAAAATCTTATATTTTAATATTTACAAGTAATATATGAAAGCGTATACTTATCTCTATCGAATATTATCAGGAGGGTCTTTATGGGAATTAAAGTGAATAAAAAACTCATCTTTTTCTTGGGCGCATTGGGAGGGTTACTCTATGGTTATGACATGGGAGTCATTTCTGGCGCTTTGTTATTTATTAGTGATGACATACCATTAAATAGCATTACAAAAGGTTTCGTTGTTTCATCAATGTTAGTTGGTGCCATTGTAGGTTCAGGTGCTAGTGGTCCACTGTCAGATAAGCTAGGCCGTAGACGTGTCGTATTTATCATTGCGATTATATATATTGTTGGATCTTTAATATTGGCACTAGCACCATCCATGCCTGTATTAGTTATCGGGCGTCTAATCATTGGTTTAGCTGTAGGAGGTTCTACTGCTATTGTTCCAGTTTACTTGTCAGAAATGGCACCTACTGAACAACGTGGCTCACTAAGCTCGTTAAACCAATTAATGATTACAATTGGTATCTTATCCTCATACTTAATTAACTATGCATTCACACCTATAGAAGGCTGGAGATGGATGTTAGGTCTTGCTATCGTTCCTTCTGCTATTTTACTTGTTGGTGTTGCATTTATGCCTGAAAGTCCAAGATGGTTACTTGAACATAAGAGTGAAAAAGCAGCACGTGACGTTATGAAATTGACATTTAAAGATAGTGAAATTGATAAAGAAATCGCAGATATGAAAGAAATCAATAGTATCTCTGAAAGTACTTGGAATGTCTTGAAATCACCTTGGTTGAGACCTACGCTCATAATCGGAAGTATTTTTGCACTACTCCAACAAATTATTGGTATCAATGCAATCATATATTATGCACCTACAATCTTCAGTAAAGCTGGATTAGGTGATGCCACTTCAATTTTAGGAACAGTAGGAATTGGCACAGTCAATGTCTTGATTACTATTGTTGCTATTATGATAATAGATAAAATTGACCGTAAACGTCTATTAGTTACAGGTAATATCGGTATGGTTGCTTCATTGTTAATTATGGCAATCCTAATTTGGACGATTGGTATTCAATCATCCGCTTGGATTATTGTCGCTTGTTTAACCTTATTCATTATATTCTTTGGTTTTACTTGGGGACCGGTACTATGGGTTATGTTGCCAGAATTATTCCCAATGCGTGCTCGTGGAGCTGCAACAGGCTTTGCAGCGCTAGTACTATCAATAGGTAGTTTACTTGTTGCACAGTTCTTCCCAATGCTCACTGACATTCTACCGGTTGAGCAAGTATTCTTAATCTTTGCTGTGATTGGTATTGGTGCATTAATCTTTGTCATCAAATACTTACCAGAAACACGTGGGCGTAGTTTAGAAGAAATCGAAGCTGATTTACGTTCTAGAACAAATGCCACAGATGCAAATATTCATGAAAACAAATAATAGATAACAATTTAAAGGGGTGAATCGCCAACATGCGATTCACCCCTTTAATAGTAACTTAATACTTCATATACATACCACATGACTGTGGCTCAGTAGTAACGAAACCATATTGAGCGTATAATTGGTCTGCTGGATAATCTGCAATTAAACTAACATAAGTCCCTACTTCAGCCTCGGCCTCTATAAACGACATAATATGTGACATAATTGTTTTACCGTATCCTTGCCCTTGAAATTTAGGATCCACTGCGATGTCTATAATTTGAAATGCTGTACCACCGTCACCAATAACACGTCCCATGCCTATAAGATTTTCTTCATGATAGATCGTTACATCAAAACAAGCATTTGCAATTCCCTTTTCTGCCGCTTTTTGAGATTTCTCACTTAACCCAGCCACCTTACGTAAATTTCTATACTCCGACACATGAGGCGCAGCATGTTTTATTTCTATCATCATGATTCATCTCCTATAAATTTTCACTTAATTATTATGCTATAGTCCGAAATGATTCTCAAATAATCAATGATTCATTAAATAATAAAGATTAATAAAAAATCGACAACGTTAGTTTCGCTATCGATTTTAATTATATTAATAATTTATTTATAAATATTTTTTCATAACTACTTTATTAGATTCTTTAAAAATATCATTATGACTTGATACATAACCTTCTGGTGTAGCTTTTGGCTCTATATAGAGTTTAGCTAAATTTGCGGCATTTGCGGCATCACTAAAAGCACTGGCAATTAAGTGCGCTTTAGCCTCGTGATAAATGATATCACCACATGCGTAAAGTCCATCAATACTTGTTGACGTATTGCCAAATCCTTTTATGCTATATTCATTAAACATATCTACTTTGGCAGATGATTGTTCAAGTAATGTATTTTCTCTATCAAAACCATGGCTGATAATCACATCATCAAATGTTCTAACAGTATGTTCGCCAGTTTCATTGTTCTCTAAGATAACCTGCTCAATCTGCGTTTGAGTTTCGTCACCAATTAATTGATGAATGTGTGTGTTTGGCAATTTTTTTACGTTTAGTTGTTCCATTTTCTCTCTCATAGCTTCGTAGCCTCTAATGTCAGATTTTCTATATATCAGTGTGACGCTTTTTGCATAACCACTTAAATCATTAGCCCAATCTAAAGCTGAGTTACCAGCTCCAGAAATCAACACATTTTTATCTTTGAATTTTTTTAATGACTGGACGACATAATGTAAGTTTGTCAATTTATATCGTTCTGCATCTTTTATATCTAGCTGTTTAGGGTTAATGATACCCCCACCAATCGCAATAATAACTGATTTCCCATCAAATACATTGCCTTGATCAGTCTCAACTTCAAAATATTGTTCTGATATTTTTCTAATATCAATTACTCTTTCTCCTAGATTCACTTCCGGTTCGAAATGCAAACCTTGATTAACTGTATCCTGAATAATTTCAAAACAAGGTTTTGGTGCTAATCCTCCAATATCCCATATAATTTTCTCTGGATATACATGCATCTTTCCACCAAGCTTATCTTGGATGTCAATAATGCGCACTCGCATTCCCCTTAATCCTGAATAGAAACTAGCATATAATCCTGCGGGTCCACCACCAATTATAATAACATCATCCATAAAGCATCCTCCCAAATTTGCCTTGTGTCTTTCCTATATTATGCTATAATTGATAACGATTATCAATGAAAACCTTTTATTTTCATAAATTCATGTATTAGGAGTTACTAAATTGTGAAAAAATTACTATTTATTTTAATTTGTCTGCTTTTATGTATAGTTGGCTGTAGTACTGAAGATTCAAATAAAAAGAACGATCCGGAAAATCAATCATCCGAGAAAGTATTTAAAGATGACACAGATAAAGAAGTTAAAATTCCTAAAGTCCCTAAAAGAATAGCTGTTTTACATCCAACTTATGTTGGCGCGCTTGTAAAATTTGGACATAAGCCGGTTGCTGTACCTGAATTTGTAAATAAAAACAAAGTATTAAACGATGCCACTAAAGGTATTCAGCGTATTGATAACACGAGTGTTGAACAAGTTACTAAACAAAAACCTGACCTCATCATAACTACAATACAAGATAAGAATATTAAAAAGTTACAAAAAGTTGCACCGACAGTTGCTTTCGATTCAGAAAAATCTACTTATAAAGATCATACTAAAAAATTAGCATCCTTAATCAACGAACAGGAAAAAGCACAACAGTGGATTAAAGATTGGGATAAGCAAATGGCTGATGACAAAAAAGAATTGACACCTTTAATCAAAGGTAAAACCATTTCAGTATTACAACAAACACCTAAAGGTACCATGGCATTTAGTGACCATTTAGGTAGAGGAACAGAAATACTATATGATGGTTATGGTATGAAACAGCCTAAAGCACTTGAAAAAGCTACACAAGAGAAATTTGCTACACCAATAAATCCAGAAAATTTTGATGACTATATAGGCGATTTTGCAGTAATCGCTACAAATGGAAATCAGTCTCCTGACTTTGAAAATAGAAACTACTGGAATAATCTTACTGCAGTAAAAAACAAACACGTTATAAAATTTGATGTTACAGAAACACAATATAATGATCCACTATCCTTAGAAAAACAACGAGATATTTTTTACAATGCATTAAAATCAAAGAAATAATATAAATTCATCGTTTATCATTTTCTTGAGATATGTGTATATAGATTAATAAAGTAAAAAGCTGCCAACAATATGATAAGCGTCCTCCAAAGTAGACATTTAAAAATGAAAAATTTGGAGGGCACTTATCAATCATTATTGTTAGCAGCTTTGCTAATTAATCTCTTGGATCTTTTACTATTGCATTTCTTAATAAGAAAAATAACAGGATAAATCCAGCAGTTAAAATCGTATGGCCTATGCCTGCGAATCCTGCGAAAGATTCTGGAATAGGCAATCCAATTACTTGATATGTGCCTTTCGTAAACATCATACCTATTGTTGTTAATACGCCTATGTTATAAACAATAAAGAACCAGTTAAATAAATAATAACTACTTAATTTAAATATTTTCACAACCGGTAATAGAATAAGATGCATAAACATACCTAAGATGAGTGTATGAGTGTGTACTACAACAAGTTGTGTATCTCCAGTGAAATGATGTGCTAATGTCAATTCACGATAATAAAAACCGCTTAGTAAACCTAAGACAGTATAAATTAAAAAAGCATATAATACTCTACGCATAAAATTATCCTCCTCAAGCATATTATATGACAATTATTTAAAAATTACAGTGACAATTCTACAAACATATATAATTGCTATGGATTACTCACTTTCATCATATAAATAATTCCTTTTTGATTTATGATATAACAACTAACAAAAGACTAAGCATCCTATTTTCCATAAGGATACTTAGTCTTTAAATTTCTATTATAATCATTTTTCATTTATTAACTTTATTTATTTTCATTTTCTTCAACTTCATCTATTTTATCAACTTTACGCTGTGAGCCGCCTTCCCATCTCACATTCAGATACGCCTCAACATTTTTCTTAGCAGCTTCGATACCTATAATCTGTGCTCCCATAGTTAAAATTTGAGCATTATTGCTTAATTGCGCGCGCTCTGCAGAATAAACATCGTGTGCTAATGCAGCACGAATGCCTTTCAATTTGTTTGCTGTAATTGCTACACCAATACCAGTACCACAAATCAAGATACCACGTTCATTGTTCCCTTGTTGAATGCTTTTCCCAACCTCAGCAGCGACATCAGGATAATCTGTTTCTGCACATTGATGACAACCAAAATCTTCCACCACATGTCCTAATTTCTCTACATGTGTTTTGACTGCTTCTTTTAAATCATATCCATTATGGTCTGCACCAATTGCTATTTTCATTAATAATTCCTCCTCGAATTTGATTTATACTTTTAAATAAAAGTTTTAAAAGTGTCTAACATCATATAGGCAGACATAGCACCAGGATCAACATGGCCTTGTGAACGATAACCCAATCGCTTTGACCTACCCTTATTAGATACAATATCTTTAGTACTTTCCATGCCTTCTTTTGCCATATCTAATGCATCTTCATATGCATCTGCAAATGACTTACTTAATTGTTGTGATTGCGTTAAAGATTTGTAAAAAGGTTCTAGTGTATCTATCATGGTTTTATCACCGATTTCTGCTTTCCCTCTATCTTTGATACCTTTACAAAAAGCAATCCAAAATTGATATAACTCATCATCATCTAATGCTGTCTTATTTTTAACAGCGACTGCACCTTTCAAATACCCTGAAGCGTATAATGGACCAACAGAGGAACCAACAGCGTCTAAGAATTGCTTGCCAACAGCCACGCTAATTTTTGAAATATCTTTTTGTGTTGTCAATTCATTATGAATTGTTTGTTTAACAGCTTGATAACCAATATCCATAGTTATACCATGATCACCATCACCTATTTTTCTATCCAATTCACAAAGTTCGTCTTTTTTACTTTCAAATAATGTGGTTAAAGCTAATATATATTCTTTAAATAATTCACTTGTTAATGTCATAATTACGACCTCCTAAATGACCTTGAAATTTGGACAATCTATAGGATGATCTATACAAGCCTTCAATGTATCGTCTACTTTCATCAACGTGACTGAAAAACCACCCATTTCCATTGAGGTAATAAAATTTCCTATAAACGTTCGATATGGGTTGATATGATGCTCTTTCAAAATCTCATTGACTGCTTTATTAATAATATAAAGTTCCATTTGAGACGTAGCACCAAGTCCATTAATTAATACGACAACTTCGTCTTCGGCATGATATAAACCTTCTTTTAAAATATTTTGCATAATGACTTGAACTGTCTCGTTAGCCGAACGGATTGTCGTTTTTTCAATTCCAGGTTCTCCATGATGACCCAGACCAATTTCCATTTCATCATCTTCTAAATCAAAACTCGGTTTTCCAGTTTGCGGTAAATAACATGGACTTAAACCAATACCCATCGACCGTGTATGATCATTTGCCAATTGAGCAATACGTCTAACTTCTTCTAAATCATAACCAAAATCGGCAGCAGCACCTGCAGCCTTATAGACTAATAATTCGCCAGCGATGCCTCTTCGATCATCTAACGCTTTGGAAGATGCGACATCGTCATTACCAATTACAGCTTTGGTCATAATATCATCTTCTACCTCTGTCATTTCGCTTGCCATTTCAAAATTCATTAAATCTCCTGCGTAATTTCCGTAAATATAAAGCACGCCATGCCCTTTATCCACCTCTCTTGTCACAGCTTGTATTGGTATTGGCGAAGGTGAAGCAAAAATGTTGCCTACCGCGACACCATCAGCCATACCCTTACCAACATAGCCTAAAAATGCTGGTTCATGACCAGAGCCTCCACCTATTAAGATACTTACTTTTCTTTTATCATCACGTTTTTTTCCAATGAGTGCTCTTTTATGAAGTTCAGAACGTCTTATATATTCTGGATAAGCAATCAAATAACCAGCCATGAGTTCCTCAATGACATTGTCCGGGTTGTTTATCATTTTTTTCATTTTATAACTCTCCTTTTACACCATCATGTTGCAAAATATATGATTATGGTACAAGAACAACTTTTAGTGATTGCTCACCTTTTTTCATCAATTCAAATCCTTCTTCAAAGTCTTTTAAAGGCAATTGATGCGTCACTACACCTTCTGTTGGAAAATCATCTTTTTGTATTCCATCTATAACTAATGGATAGCAATAAGGTCCTAAATGACTCCCCATTAGATCTAATTCCTTACGATCAGAAATAATACTCCAATCAACTGTAACAGGGTCTCCAAATACAGAGAATTCTACAAAACGTCCCAATTTTCTAATGGCACTAAGACCTTGTTCCACTGATTTTGGATGACCTGTTGCCTCAATATAAGTATCACAACCATAACCTTCTGTCATGTCTTTAATTTCCTTAACTACATCTACTTTTGAAGGATTCATGACAATATCAGCACCGAATGATTTAGCTAATTCTAAACGGTCATCCTTCATGTCTAATACAACTAATGTTTCAGCGCCAGCTTTTTTAGCTGCGCCAACCATTCCTAAACCCAATGTACCTGCACCAGATAAGACAACAAAATCACCTAACTTAATATTAGCGCGTTGGACAGCATGTAAACTACATGCATAAGGTTCTATCAAAATTGCTTTTTCCAACGCCATATTTTCTGGCACTTTGTAATTAATTGCTTCCTTCGTGAATTTCATATATTCCGCCATACCACCGTTGACATTATTTTGAAAGCCATATAAATCATGTTTTTCGCACATCCAATATTCTCCACGCTTACAGAATCTACAGTCCCAACATGGTACGATTTGTTCTGAAATTATACGATCTCCAATATCAAAATCTGTGACATCTTCCCCTTTTTCTACAATACGTGCAATAAATTCGTGACCTGGAATCATAGGTGCTTTTATATATGATGGTTGTGTTTCATCACCCCAAAAACTAGGTGCCCCTCCGTAAGCTTTAATATCACCAGCACATATACCGCATGCCTCAACCTTTACGATAATTTCTTTGGGGTGTTCTATCGTTGGTGTTGCAACTGTCTCATATTTATATTCTCCGGGTGCGTAAGCTACGACTGCATTCATTGTTTCGGGATAATTTTTCTTATTCATAATTAACCGCTCCTTTACCTGTTTAGAAAACGCTTTCATCTATAGGCACAATTCTAATATATTTTTTCATTTATCACAAATATTTTTTCGTTTATTTTCGTTATATTTCATTTCGATTTATTTGTATTGATTTTATGTTAATATTAAATATGAAACTAAAGAGGATGTGATTCACATGAAAATGTATGCAGACGAGCGTAGAGAACATATATATACGTATATCAAATCTCATAAACGAGCAACTGTAAAACAATTATCTGATTACTTGAGCGTTACTGAAGCAACAGTTAGAAGCGATTTAAGAAGATTAGAAGGTGAAAATAAATTAACACGTACGCATGGTGGCGCTAAGGTCGCAGAAAATATTGGATCTAAATTAAATTTTTCTTATCGTTTAACGCAAAAGCACGATGAGAAATATAAAATAAGCAAGGCTGCATTAAAAAAAATCAAGCCACAACAGTGCATTATGATTGATGCGAGTTCAACAACTTATGAATTAGCAAAGCTACTTTCGGAAACTACAATGGAACTCACAATTATTACAAATGGTTTAGAAAATGCCGTTTTATTAAAAGAAAATCCACATTTAACTGTCCTTGTTGTAGGTGGATTTGTTTCACAAGATTCAAATGCGATAACTGGTAATATCGATTCTCAAATATTAGAAATGTATCATATTGATTATTTCTTTTTATCTGCAAATGGTTTTACCTTGGAAAATGGCTTGACCGACTTTTCATTACCTGAAGTTCAATTAAAAAAACAAATGGTAAGAGAAAGTGAAAATGTCATTGCCCTTATTGATAAAAGTAAATTTGATGTATCTTCAACGCTTTCATTCGCAAAAACCTCTGATATTATTGAAGTAATTACCGATGAGAAGCCTGAACACAAATGGCTTAAACAAGTCCCGTTCTCAGTAACTGTCGCACAATAATAGTGATTTAATACTAAATTCATCAAAGTACTGAGGTACTATAAACTACGTAGGTATTTGAACATACAAAGTGTGTTTGTTTCATCAAATATCAAATCTACCAAAAGACCATTTTAAATTTAATTCTCACATACTAATACAAAATCAAAAGAGTCCGGGACATAAACATTTCTGATTAAAGAATAAACGTCAATTTCTATTGAAATTATATAGAAATTGACGTTTTCTTTATTTTTATATAATTTTGTAGCTCGTTGAGCTACTATTTTTCTTATGTTTAGCGCCATTAAGACAAAACCAAGCTCTCGTTTAACCTTATTTATTCCTCGAACCGACATGCGATTGAAACCCAAAATAGCCTTCATAAATCCAAAAACTGGTTCTACGTCAATTTTTCTTTGACTATAGATTTTTTTAGTTTCTGGTTCTGAAAGCTTTTGGTTAACTTGAGA